>JBEEMW010000001.1:0-3041 GCA_041192445.1 Pseudomonadota bacterium
GCTAAAGGCCTAAATGACCCACATTTAAAGGCTAATGCCGGCCTGCAAACGCTGTCATGTGAAACGCGGCGTGCTCTGGCGTGTACCGGTGCGCTTGCCCCACCGGGCAGGCCCGGCGCGCCAGGCAGCCGGACTGCATGCAGGCCTCGCCTTGTGGTGCATGCAGATGGGTGGCGCAGGCATCCAGCTTGTACGTGGTGCCGGTGAAGGCCTGCACCGGGCAGGCGGTGAGGCAGGGCTGACCGCTGCAGCTCAGGCACAGATCAGGGCTTGCCGTGGCCGGGGCGGCGGAGGCAACGGAGTCAACGGCGTTGACAGCGTTGGCGAACAAGTCGCCCGGCAAAACAGCTGGCAAGGCCAGCGCAAACCGGTAGGCGTGCCACAGGCCATATTCAGGGTGAATGCGCAGCATGAGCGGGCTGGTCTGCAGGGGTTCGGCGCGCGTCGCCCATTGTTGAAACGGGTGGTACGGCGGGCCCTCAAAGGGGAATAACGCGACGCCGCCCCAGCGCCGGGCCAATTCACTGCCGATGGCGCGGCTCCAGCGGTCCAGCGGATCGGCCAGGCCGTCCTGATAAAAAGACGAGGCCTTGAATGAAGGCCAAAACGCCGAGCCCACCACACCCACCATCCACACCACGGCGGCGGGCCGACCGTCAGGCAATGCCGCAAGGGCGTCAAGCGCAGCCGGCTGCCAGCCGCCCCGCAGGCACAGGCCGTGCGCGGACAGGGCTTCCTGCAGGGCCAGGCGCGAAGGCGTGGAGACCTTGGTCACCGGCGGCCCGGACGCGGTGGCCGTCACCCGTGCTTCAAAAAACATGTTGCCATCAATGTCGTTGCTCACCTGATTGTCTTCCTGGCTGAATTCGACACGGGCGCTGGCGGCCCCGGCCTCGGTGGCGCGCGCCGTGGCCTCCACCGCGGCCAGCGCTTGCGCATGGCTGATGGCGCTGGCCACGGTGTTGAAATCACGCGGCCCCGCGTGGGTGAAGACGCGAAACACGCCCTGCACCGGCTGCGACACGGTGATGTGCACCCGTTGCGACACCTGCCCCAGCACTGCGCCCACCGCATTGGCCACGTCGGCAAAGGGCGGCAAAACCAGTTGCACGCCCAGACCCTGCGCCACTTGGGGGTAGTAGCTGGCGGCGGGCGCACCCACAGCCACCAGCGGCACTTCGGGCGCAAATTGCAGGCTGAACACGGCACTCTGGCTTGTCGGCTGGCCAGAGGCACGGTTGGCCGGCCGCTGGTGCAGCGCCATTTGGGTCAGCAAGGCCGCCATTTTGCTGGCGTTGCCTTCGTTCATTTGCCCGGCGTCGTTCAGGCCCGCTTCAATCAGCTTCTGGCAAATGGTGTCCATGACCTTGTCGACCACCTGCCGGGCGGGGGCCTGGGCGTCACCCAGCGTCCAGGTGCCCAGCCCGTACAAATGCCGCATTTGCCGGGCCCAGATGCGGGCCCCAAAAATGGCGGCCTCTGCACACCAGTGGTTTGACATGCCCAGCACATGGGCTGCGTCGCTCGGGGTAAAACCGCTGTAAATGGCCAGGCCTTTGCGCTCCAGCCGGGCCAGCGCGCGCGACAACTGGCGATCTTCGATGTTGGCGCGCTCCATGTCCGCCGGGCCTTTGGCCAGGCGCTCCCAGGCGCGTAACTCATCATCCGGCAAATGCCCGATCACGGCGTCATCGGCTTGCAGGCGCTGCACAAACCGGATCTGGCTGGCGTGGGGCGACTCGTTTTGCTGGCGCGCCAGAACCGCCAATACGGCGGGGTGCTCATGGGCCAGCAAACTCAAGGGCACAACCCGGCGTGGGCCAATCGCCATGCCTTCGCCGCCCAGAAAACGCACCTCGCTGTCGCCGCCCAGCCCTATGGCGTAAACCTTGACTGCCTCCACCATGGGGCGCCACTGCCCAATCATGGCACCGTCAAAACTCAGCTCGGGTTTGCCATGGCGCACCACGGCAATGTCGGTGGTGGTGCCGCCCATGTCGGCCACGATGGCATTTTGCAACCCGCTCAAGGCACAGGCACCCAGCACACTGGCGGCCGGGCCGGACAACACCGTGCCCACTGGCCGCTGCAGCGCGCTGGCCACGTTAATGAGGGTGCCGTCACCCTTGACCATCATCAGCGGCGCATCAATGTGGCGCTCATGGAGGGTGGTTTTGACGGATTCGATCAGCGCCTTGACGTGCGAAATCATGCGCGCATTCAAGGCCACCGTCATGGCGCGGCGCGGTGCGCCCAGGCTGGATGCCAGCTCGTGGCCACACGTCACCGGTTTGTCGCACAGGGCTTCTACCCAGGCGCGCAACTGCAGCTCATGCTCGGGGTTGCGCACGCCAAAACTGGCCGATATGGCAAACGCCGAGACACGTGGGGCGTGGCGGAGAATGGCGGCGCGAGACGCGGCCTCGTCCAGCGCCTGGATGGCAAAACCGCCGGCATCATGTCCGCCGGGCAAGGCGACGATGGCCTCGGCCCCCAGCAACTCGACCAGACCACTGGCCTTGATTTGTGGCGCGTCATACCCGGCCAACAGCACACAGACCGGTGAGCCCTTGCCTTCAACCACCGAATTGGTGGTCAGTGTGGTGGACAGCGAGACCAGCCCGACCCTGGCTAACCACGGGGCCGGCAGCTTGTCCAGCGAAGCCCCAATGCCTTTGGCCAGATCGAACCGGGTGGTCAGGCTTTTGGCAGAGGCGACAATTTTTTTGTCGGCATCCAGCAAAACGGCGTCGGTGAAGGTGCCACCGGTGTCAATCCCCAGAAAATAGGTCATGGCTTCAGGTCTGCGCCAACGGATTCATGCCCCCACCTGACCACTCGTTTCCCCACCGGCCTCACATAACCACCGAAACAGGTAATCGGCAAAACTGCGGCGCACGGTCAGCTCAAAGCGTGTGCCCGCCTCCAGGCACAACACAATGGCGCCGGCCTTGGCGATATGCGTTTGGGCCAGGCTGCCCGCCTTGAAAACACGCGGGTGCAGATCCAGCGGGCAACCCCGGGCCAACAAATCTGCAGCA
>JBEEMW010000002.1:0-9422 GCA_041192445.1 Pseudomonadota bacterium
AAGAGAAAAAACAAAAAGAGATAATCCAGCCATGCAACTCACCAGGCGAATCCCATTCACCAAAATGCAGGGTGCGGGCAACGATTTCGTCGTGCTCGATGAAACCCGTGGCCGCCTGGGCCTTACCAGCGAGCAGTACCGCTTCCTTGGTGACCGCCACTTCGGCGTTGGTGCCGACCAGATCCTGACCGTACGCCCATCCCCCGCACCGGGCATTGACTTTGAATACGTGATTCACAACGCCGATGGCAACGAGGTGGAACACTGCGGCAATGGTGCGCGCTGCTTTTTGAGCTTTGTGCGCCAGCGGGGCCTCACCCGCCAGGACGTCGTCAAGGTGCAAACCATGAACCGCGTGTTGACGCTGCAATGGCAGTCCGATGGCCGGGTGACGGTGGACATGGAAACCCCGGTGTTTGACCTGGCCGCCCTGCCGTTTGATGCCACCGGTTTGACGCCGGAACCCTCCGGTTCATGGCAAAAATGGCCTCTAGCCCTCACCAGCACTGCGCCACCAGCTATTGTTTTTGTAGCACTTGTGTCCATGGGCAACCCCCACGCAGTGATGCGGGTGAACGATGTGGACACCGCGCCGGTGCTCACCCAGGGCCCGCAGGTCCAGCAATTGCCTGCCTTCTCCCGCGGCGTGAACGTGGGTTTCATGCAGGTGGTGGACCGCTCGCACATCCGTTTGCGCGTGTATGAACGCGGCGCGGGCGAGACGCTGGCTTGCGGCACCGGGGCCTGTGCGGCCGTGGTGGCGGGCATCCGTTGGGGCTTGCTGGATTCAACGGTTGACGTGCAAACCCACGGCGGCGTGCTGACTGTTTCCTGGGCGGGCGGTGATGCACCCGTGATGATGACCGGCCCGGCCACCCTTGTTTTTCAAGGCGAGATCGACATTCCCGAATAACCAGACAAGCCATGAACCATTCACTGAACAACCCTGTCACCGAAGACGACATTGCCAACTTTCTGGCCAATACCCCCGATTTTTTCGAACGTCACGCCGAGTTGCTGGCCGCTGTGCACCTGACCAGTCCGCACAGCAAGCGCGCGGTGAGCCTGCAGGAGCGCCAGGCCGAGATGTTGCGCGACAAGATCAAGGTGCTGGAACACCGCATCATGGACATGTTTCGTCACGGCAACGACAACACGCTGCTGTCGGACAAGCTGCTGCGCTGGGCGGCCTCGCTGTTCCAGAACGCCGATACGGCCGCCATGCCGGGCGAGATTGCCCATGAAATTCGTCAGCAGTTTGGTGTGCCGCAGGTGGGCATCAAGGTGTGGGACGTGGCTCCGGCCTTTGCCAGCAATGGGTTTGCGCTGGGTGTGAGTGACGACGCCAAACTGTTCGCCTCGTCTCTGAGGGAGCCCTTTTGCGGCGTGAACACCGGCTTTGAGGCGGTGGGCTGGCTGGACGACCCGCAAGCCGCCGCGTCATTGGCGTTGTTGCCCCTGCGTGTGGGCCCGCTGGGCAGTGTTTCCCCCGCGTTTGGCCTGCTGGTGCTGGCCTCACCCGATGCCCAGCGTTTCAACAGCGGCATGGGTACCGATTTCCTGCAGCACATCGCCGAGCTGGCCAGCGCCGCGCTGTCCAGACTGAGGTAAGTAATACGTTGCCCCCCAACACGCTGGTCGAGCGCTACCTCGAACACGTCCGCGTCGAAAAGCGCCTGGCCCAGCGCACTGTCGAGCTCTACGCCCTCGATCTGCAAAAACTCGCCGAATTCGCCGCCGCGGCCCAGATTGAACTGCTGCAGGTTCAAAACACCCACATCCGCCGCTGGGTCGCGCAGATGCACAGCGCAGGCCGCAGTGGTCGCGGCATTGCGCTCATTCTCTCGGGTTGGCGCGGTTTTTACACCTGGCTGGGCCACGAAGGGCGGGTCGTCAGCAACCCGGTGCAAGACGTGCGCACGCCCAAATCGCCCAAACCCCTGCCCAAAGCCCTGAGTGTGGACGATTCGGTGCAACTGGCCAGTTTCCACAGTGACGATAACGACCCCTGGCTGGAAGCCCGCGACGCCGCCATGGTGGAGCTGCTCTACAGCAGTGGCCTGCGCGTAAGCGAGCTGACCGGCCTGGACGCCGTGGCCAGCCGGGATGCACGGGGCTGGGTGGATCTGGACGCGGCAGAGGCCCACGTGCTGGGCAAGGGCTCAAAACGCCGTACCGTGCCGGTGGGCAGCAAGGCCCTTGCGGCGCTGCAGGCCTGGCTGGCGGTGCGCGGGCAAGGTATCGATAAGCCCGAAGCCAACAAGCCCGAAGCGGCGCTCTTCATCGGGCGCCACGGCACCCGCCTCACCCCCCAGTCCATCTGGCAGCGCCTCAAGCGGCGCAGTTTGCAGGCCGGGCTGGCCATGCCGGTGCATCCGCACATGCTGCGTCACTCGTTTGCCAGTCACCTGCTGCAGTCCAGCAGCGACCTGCGCGCGGTGCAAGAGCTTCTGGGCCACGCCAATATTGCCACCACACAGGTCTACACCCGGCTGGACTTTCAGCATCTGGCCAAGGCCTACGACGCGGCACACCCCCGGGCCCGCATCGGCAAAACAAAGCCCGAGCCAAAGCCCTGACCTGTGCAGGCCTGCCTGCCCCGACAATAGGGGCATGAAAATCATTCGGCTGAGAGAAGGCAAAGAGCGGTCACTGTTGCGCCGCCACCCCTGGATTTTTGAATCCGCCATCGCCGGGGGCGGCGCTGACGCCGGTGAAACTGTGCGGGTGGAGTCGCATGGTGGCCAGTTTCTGGCCTGGGCGGCCTTCAGCCCCACCTCGAAAATCCGCGCCAGAGTCTGGAGTTTTGATGAGGCTCAGCGCATAGATGCTCCGTTTTTTATAGCTGCTTGCGCAACGGCGGTAAGGTCTAGAGGCCGATTTGACATACAAAGCGACGGCATGCGGCTGGTGCACGGCGAATCCGATGGTTTGCCCGGGCTGATCGTGGACCGTTATGGCGACACGCTGGTGGCGCAGTTTCTGTCCACCGGTGCCGAGCGCTGGAAAGACGTGCTGGCCGATGCCTTGCTGGCCGAGACCGGGCTTGTCAAACTCTATGAGCGATCAGACGCTAGCGGGCGCGCGCTGGAGGGTTTGCCCGAAGTCAAGGGCTGGTTGCGGGGCGGGCTGCCGGCCCAGGGCATGCCCATGCCACCGGTTGAACTCGAATTGCGCGAACACGACTGGCGCCTGTCGCTCAACATCGACGAAGGCCACAAAACCGGGTTTTATCTGGACCAGCGCGACAGCCGCAAGCGCTTTGCCGACTACGCCCGCCGCCTCAATTTCCAGCGGGTGCTTAACTGCTTTTGTTACACCGGCGGTTTCACGGTGGCGGCCCTCGCTGGCCTGCGCGCCCGTGGTTTGTCTGGCGGCGCAGCCCACATCACCTCCATTGACTCATCCGGCCCGGCCCTTGAAAAAGCCCGCGCCAACGTGGTGCTGAACGGCTTTGATGTGAGCCAGACCAGCTTCATGGACGCCGATGTGAACGCGTCCTTGCGCCAGTTTGGGGCCGAGGGCCGTACTTTTGACGCCATCGTGCTCGATCCGCCCAAGTTTGCGCCCACTGTCGCGCATGCAGAGCGTGCGGCGCGGGCCTACAAAGACATCAACCGCCTGGCGTTCAAGATTCTGGAGCCCGGCGGCGTGTTGTTCACCTACTCCTGCTCGGGCGGCATCAGTGCCGACCTGTTTCACAAAATTGTGGCCTCGGCCGGTTCGGACGCTGGTGTGGATGGTTTTATCACCGAGCGCATGGGTGGCGCGCCGGACCACCCCATGACCATTGCCTTCCCCGAGGGTGAATACCTCAAGGGGCTGGTCGTCATGCGCAAATAGCCAGGCAACCGCGGGCTAAATGTTGAGTTGGCAGGAGGGGTTGAATAGACCGCTAAACTCCCCACCTTCCAATGTGTTTCCCGTCCTCCTTACAGACTGAATACCCACCATGAGCCTCATTCCTGCCACCATCCTCACCGGCTTCCTGGGTTCCGGCAAAACGACGCTGCTCAAGCGCATCCTCTCCGAGGCGCATGGCCAGAAAATTGCCATCATCGAGAACGAGTTTGGCGAAGAAAACATCGACAGCGACATCCTCGTCTCCGAGACCAAGGAGCAGATCATCCAGATGAGCAACGGCTGCATCTGCTGCACCATCCGCGAAGACCTGCGCGGCGCGCTGCGCGACCTGGCCGAGAAAAAACGCAAGGGTGAGCTGGACTTTGACCGTGTGGTGATCGAAACCACGGGTCTGGCCGACCCCGGCCCGGTGGCGCAAACCTTCTTCATGGACGACGAGATCGCCGAGAGTTATTTGCTGGATTCCATCCTGACGCTGGTGGACGCCAAACACGCCGCCACCCAGCTCAATGACCGCCAGGAAGCACGTCGCCAGGTGGGTTTTGCCGACCAGATTTTTATCAGCAAGACCGATCTGGTGGCCCAGGACGAGGTGGATGCCCTGATGCACCGCCTCAAGCACATGAACCCGCGGGCACCGCAAAAAGCCGTGCATTTTGGCGAGGTGGCGCTGTCGGAGGTGTTTGACCTGCGGGGCTTCAACCTGAATGCCAAGCTGGATATTGACCCGGATTTCCTGAAAGACGAAGAGCACGACCACGGTCATGACCACGCGCACGAACATGAGCATGAGGGCCATGATCACGAACATGGCGAGCACTGCGATCACCCCTCGCACGCCCATGAGGCTGGCCATGACCACGCTGCACACGGCCATCATCACCACCACGATGACGATGTGAAAAGCTTTGTCTTCAAGTCAGAAAAGCCCTTTGATGCGGCCAAGCTGGAAGACTTTCTGGGTGCCATCGTCAACATCTACGGCCCCCGCATGCTGCGTTACAAGGGCGTGCTCTACATGAAAGGCACTGACCGCAAAGTGATTTTTCAGGGCGTGCACCAGTTGATGGGCAGCGATTTGGGCCCGACCTGGGGCGCGGATGAGCAACGCATCAGCAAAATGGTGTTCATTGGCATTGATCTGCCCAAAGACATCTTGTTGCAGGGCATGGCGCAATGCCTGGTCGACGCCTGAAGCGTTGGCGACCCCCTAGGCTCAGTCCCCATGTTTGTCTCGCTTTTGCAACTTTTCGGCTTCCCGGTGGTCAAGGCGGTACACTCGCGCGCCGAAGAAAACTCTGACAGCAAGCCTGAGAAGGCCAGCCAAAGGGGTATAACAGGCGATACAAACGGTCGTGCAGAAATAGCCCGAAACCAGCCCGTCAGCGAAGTGCATGCGCAGGCCAGCTCTGTGAGGAGACAAGAATTGAAAGCTAAACCTGGAAAAGCCAAAGTGCCTTCCAAAGTGCCAGCCAAAGCCTCAAAAGCCGTGGTGAGCGCCAAGCCTTTGAAAAAAGCGGTTGCCAAGCCTGTGGCCAAGCCGGCCTCAAAAGTGCCGGCCAAGCCCATCTCGAAGCTGGCCCCCAAGCCTGCCGCGAAGTCTGTCGCCAAGCCGGTGGCCGCGAAAAGCAGTGCCAGGGCAGCCGTTAAAGTTGTTGCCAAAGTAGCCGCTAAAGTCGCCTCTAAAGCAGTTGTCAAGGCAAAGCCACAAAAAGTTGTGACCACGCCAGTTATAAAAATAGAACCGAAAGGGAATGTGAAAGAATCCGCCGTGAAAGTTAAACTGGCCGCTGCCGCAGTTGTAGCGCCCAAGCCGATGCCCGCCCCCGTGGCCAGCCCGGTTGTGCCGCCAAAAGCAGGCCGGCCTTCGTCGCGTCTGGCATCGCTGACTGTGCCGTCCATGGCGCAATCGGTAGCCTCTACCGCCGCCAAGGCCAGTTATACCCAGACCCAATCGTCTCCCCTGATCGTCCCGCCGCTGCCCTCGGCGGTCAAAAAAGACCCGAAACTCGCCAACAACTGGAAAACGAAACCCGTCGATCAATTGACCGATGCGGAACTGATGGCGATGCCGGATTCGGAATACATGAATGCCACCCAACTGGCGGCGTTCAAGCTCAAACTGATCACGCTCAAGCTGGATATTTTGAGCAACGCTGGTGAAACCACCGAGCACTTGCGCGAAGACACCGTGGTGGTGCCCGATCCGGCAGACCGCGCCACCATCGAGGAAGAACATGCACTTGAGTTGCGTACCCGGGACCGGGAGCGCAAGTTGCTGAAAAAGATTGAGCAGTCGATTACCCGCATTGACGCAGGCGACTACGGCTACTGCGATGAAACCGGTGAGTCGATTGGTGTGGGGCGTTTGCTGGCCCGTCCAACGGCTACCCTGTCGCTTGAAGCCCAGCAGCGCCGGGAACTCAAGCAGAAGATGTTTGGGGATTGATCCCGGTCGCTGATTTGCCCACACGCTCTCAAACTTCATTTCATGGCCACCAAAGACAATAGCCCTGGTCTGCTGTCCAAAGTGGCCATGTTTGTTCGTAACCCGACGACAAACTGGTCCGATCTGGACCAGATGGAGACGGCAACCGACAGCGCGTTCAGCAAGCAGGCGTTGAAGGAAATGATTGAGCGCAAGCGGCAAAACGACTTTGTCCGCAAGCGTGAGTTTGATCAGTTGCGCAAGCTGCGCAAGCGCGGCGGTGCTGATTTGCAGGCCGAAGTCGGGCGCCCCTCATTTTTTCACAGCAGCTTGTCGTCTTCATCGGACGACCGGGCCAGCACCCTGAAAAAGATCGACGAGATCGAAGCCCACATGTCCAAGCAGTGGTGGAAGGGCAAGCAGGAAGAAGAAGCAGAAACCCCGCCACGTGCATCGGTTGCACCCTTGTCCCGCACGCCCGTGGCGGACGCAGAGCATGCGCCCGTCACCGTGGCGCCGGAAATCCGGGCCAGCCGGTTCGTCGCGACCGAAGCCGCCAGTCTCTACGGTGAAACCAGGGCCCGCGGCGCGCGTGATTTTTCAGATACCCAGGCGGGTGCCAGTGCCTTGTCGGGTGACGCCAGGGCGTCGATTTCAGCACGCAATTCTGATACCAAAACAGCCTATGGGGCGGAGCAGCTACCAGCCCAGCGCCCGAGGGTCGGTGATGTCGGTGGGGCCGGTTTTTCGACCTCCAGGTTGTACGCGGGTGAATCCGACGATGCCACAACCGACCCCGAACTGGAAGAGGCCGCCATTCGTTTCGCCAATGGGGATGACACCGGGGCCGAAACCGGTCTGCTGGGTGCATTGCGTGGTGGCAGCGTGAGCCGCGAGTCCGCTGGCATCTGGACTGCTGCGCTCTTTGATCTTTACCGTGCCACCGGCCAGCAAATGAAGTTTGAGGGCGTTGCCGTTGAGTTTGCGGAACGCTTCGGCCGCTCGGCACCGGCCTGGTTCTCGATGCCTGAAATGTTGGGGCATGGTGCACCCGCCGTTCAAATATCAATCAGTCCGGGGCTGGAACCCGATGCCGTACTCTGGAAAAGTCCGGCCCGGCTCAATACCGAGTCCGTTGGCGAGTTGCGTCTGGCCATTGCCAATGTGACATCGCCCTGGCATCTGGATTGGACACCCATCGTGTCGATTCACGTTGATGCCGTCCCTCCGCTGGGGCGTTTGTTTGCCACCTGGTGTACCCAGGACGTCCTGTTGCGTTTTTCGGGTGCCCAGGCGCTGGAGCAGGTCCTGCGGCCCCTGACCGTTTCGGGCGATTCATCATGCGACCCCTTGTGGTGGCGTTTGCGCATGGACGCGCTGCGCATCATGCGGCGTCAGGATGAGTTTGAGCTGGTTGCGCTGGATTTTTGTGTGACCTATGAGGTGTCGCCGCCGTCGTGGCAGTTGCCTCGGTGTGAGTATGCGCAAGAAGGTGTTGGCGAAGGCAATGGCCTGGCCAGCCCATTGATGCAACAGTCCGGTTTTGCCGGGCTGGACCCCGATCCTCGCAACGCGCTGACCGCGCCCATGTCGCTTGAGCCGTCTGGGGCCGTTCTGGTTGAGTTGGTTGGTGAAATTCTGGGCGATGCGGCTGCTGCGCTGGAAAAACTCGAGACCAGTCGGCGTGGCTCCAAGCGCCTCGTGGTGTCCTGTTCCAAGTTGATACGGGTGGACTTTGCCGCCGCAGGTACCATTTTGAATTGGGTTGCTGCACGGGAGGGTGAAGGCTGTCAGGTTCAGTTCAGGGACATGCACCGCCTGGTTGCCGCATTTTTCAATGTCATTGGCATTCATGAACACGCCAGCGTGATTCGCCGCATGACCTGAGCCGGAGAAGTATCTTCAAGCATCACATTCACATGATGCTCTAAGTGCTTAATTTAGAACGTTTTTCAGTTTTTATAACCTCTGAAATCGCTTCTAAGTCCTTGATTTCATTGTAAAAAATCTTGTAACTCACCTTGCTGTCATGTGAATTGCTGATACAGTGGGAAAAGGTGCAATTAAGTGGTAATTCCACTTCAATTTTCTGTCTTTTCCAGCAAGTCTCAATCAAAGGTGTGTTGCCGTGTTTCAAGGAGCGTCGTCTCTCAGTCTGGATGCCAAAGGTCGCCTGTCGGTGCCGACGCGGCATCGTGACGTCCTGAGTGCAACGGCTGCAGGGCAACTCACGATCACCAAACACCCGCACGGTTGCCTGATGGTGTTTCCGCGCCCGGAGTGGGAAAAATTTCGTGAACGCATTGCTGCGTTGCCGATGGCTGCTCAGTGGTGGAAACGCATTTTTCTGGGCAACGCCATGGATGTCGAGCTGGATGCCACCGGTCGCGTGCTGGTGTCGCCCGAGCTTCGCCAGGCGGCAGGCATTTCCAGGGACGCGGTATTGCTCGGCATGGGCAACCATTTCGAGCTCTGGGACAAAGCCATCTATGACACGCTGGAGGCCAAGGCAATGCAAGGGGATATGCCGGACGTCTTCAAGGACTTTTCTTTCTGAAGGGCCGTGGTGGACGCCCCATGGAATCACACCACCGTATTGTTGAACGAAGCTGTGGACGCTTTGTTCAACGATCCGCAGGCCGATGGCCCGGATGGTGGTGCGTCTGCGCAAACCTATGTGGATGCCACGTTCGGGCGCGGCGGGCACTCTCAACTGATTTTGTCCCGTCTGGCGCCGCAGGGGCGGTTGATCGCTTTCGACAAGGATCCCGACGCGGTAGCGCACGCTTCACAGATTGCCGATCCCCGATTTTCGATCCGGCACGAAGGTTTCCGGCATCTTGGCGAACTCCCTGCGGCGAGCGTAGGTGGTGTGCTGCTGGATTTGGGCGTGAGCTCACCCCAAATCGACACGGCTGCACGGGGCTTCAGTTTCAGGTTCGAGGGGCCGCTGGACATGCGCATGGACACGACGCGGGGCCAAAGCGTGGCGCAATGGCTGGCGACTGCACAGGTCCAGGAAATTTCGGAGGTGATACGTGACTATGGTGAAGAACGGTTTGCTGGGTCCATTGCAAAGGCGATTGTTGCTCGCCGACAGGAACGGGGCCCAATTTCAACCACCACCGAG
>JBEEMW010000003.1:0-11314 GCA_041192445.1 Pseudomonadota bacterium
GCCGTGACGGCGGCCATTCTCGAAGCTGGTCGATGGATTGACTCTGGCTTGCAAAACAAGAACAAGATGGCCGAAACCATCGCCGACAAATCGTATGTGAACACCAGTGTGGATGCCATCAACCAGCGCATTCTGGGTCGCTACCAGAATGGCATGGGCAAGACCTGGGATGACCCCAACTACATGAAGTTTTACAACGACGGTGCGGTGAACTTCCCCTATTTGTCGGACGGCATGTGGTTCCTGACCCAGCACAAGCGCTGGGGCATTTTGAAAGAGCACCCAGACTATCTGGCCGTGGCCAAGCAGATCAACCAGATCGAGATCTACAAGCAGGCGGCGGCAGCCTCCAAAACCCCGGTGCCCAAGGACGTGATGCGCACAGCCAAGTTCATGGACGGCGTGGTCTGGGATGGCAAAGACCCCAAAAAATACGCTGACAGCTTCAAGGTCAAGGCTTGAGATTTTGCAGGACGGACCAACCCGAAGAGTTGCTCTGTCCTCAACTGAATAGGAGATTCATATGGTCAGCGCTGTTTTTCACTCCCCCTTGGTCGCATCGGTCGAAGGGTCTGCTATCAAAAAAGAAGCTGCTAGCGCAGTATCTACGGGGGCTGGCATGCAAAATATCGTAAAACAGACCGCGGTGGCTGCCCCGGTGTCGGTCAAGCCGGGCTACGACTGGCGCGGCCTGACCCTGGCGGTGTTGCCACCCGTTCTGGGCCTGGCGTTACTGGTGGGCATTTGGGCACTGGTGAGTATTGGCACCAAGAGCAGCATCCCCAGCCCCTGGGAAACCTGGAAGCAGGCCGTGGTGCTGTTCAGCGACCCCTTCTACCGCAAAGGCCCCAACGACCAGGGCGTGGGCTGGAACGTGCTGTTCTCGCTGGAGCGCGTAGCGCTAGGCTTTGGTCTGGCGGCGGCGGTGGGCATTCCTGCAGGCTTCATGATCGGCCGCTTTGAGTTTCTGAGCCGCATGTTCAACCCGCTGATCAGTCTGCTGCGGCCCGTGTCGCCGCTGGCCTGGTTGCCGATTGGCCTGCTGGTGTTCAAGGGTGCGAACCCGGCCGCCATCTGGACCATCTTCATCTGCTCGATCTGGCCCATGATCATCAACACCGCGGTGGGCGTGCAACGTGTACCGCAGGACTACATGAACGTGGCCCGCGTGCTCAACCTGTCTGAGTGGAAGATCGTCACCAAGATCCTGTTCCCCTCGGTGCTGCCCTACATGCTGACCGGCGTACGCCTGGCGGTGGGCACGGCCTGGTTGGTGATTGTGGCTGCCGAGATGCTGACGGGTGGCGTGGGCATTGGCTTTTGGGTATGGGACGAGTGGAACAACCTGAACGTCAAGAACATCATCATCGCTATTTTTGTGATCGGCATCGTGGGGCTGATGCTCGAATACGCGCTGATCAAGATTGCAACCGCATTTACGTTTGAAGAGGTGAAATCATGAGCGACAACCTGACCACCAAATACATCGAAATCCAGGGCGTGGAACAAACCTTCAAAACCAGGAAAGGCCCGTTCTGCGCGCTGCAAAACGTCAACCTGACTGTGGCCAAGGGCGAGTTTGTGGCGCTGATTGGCCACTCGGGCTGTGGCAAGTCAACCCTGCTCAACCTGATTGCCGGTCTGACCCTGCCCACCAACGGCAACCTGATCTGCGCCAACCGCGAAATTGCAGGCCCCGGGCCCGACCGCGCCGTGGTGTTTCAAAACCACTCGCTGCTGCCCTGGCTCACCTGTTTCGAGAACGTCTACCTCGCCGTGGAGCGCGTCTTTGGTGCAGGTGACAAAACCACCGGCGCACCGTCAGAGAACAGGGCCCAGCTCAAGGCCCGTACCGATGCCGCACTGGCCCTGGTCGGCCTGACCGCCGCCGCACAAAAACGGCCCGGCGAAATCTCGGGCGGCATGAAGCAGCGCGTGGGCATTGCCCGCGCCCTGTGCATGGAGCCCAAGGTGTTGCTGCTGGACGAGCCCTTTGGCGCGCTGGACGCTTTGACCCGCGCCAAACTGCAGGACGAGCTGCTGGCGATCGTGCACAAAACCCAAAGCACGGTGATGATGGTGACGCACGACGTGGACGAAGCCGTGCTGCTGTCCGACAAGATCGTGATGATGACCAACGGGCCCGCAGCCACCATTGGCGAAGTCCTGCCGGTCGAATTACCCCGCCCACGCAACCGGGTGGAACTGGCCGAGAGCACGCAATACCTGCATTACCGCAAGGCTGTGATCAACTTTCTCTATACCCGCCAGTCACACGTGGAAAAGCAGGCCGCGTAGTCCCCGTCAGCGACAAACCCAGGATGGTGCGCACGCAAATTGTGCGTCGCACCATTTATGACCTTGTCGAACCGGCTGCGCACCGCATTTCGGCCTGATTCAAGCCCAATTCCGGACTGATTCGCTGAATTTTCCGCAAAAAACAGTGCGTTCCCTGCCCCACAAACTGGCACGAGTCTCGCAATAGTGCATGCACCTATTTGTACTGAGGGATTTGAAGTTATGTCGGGATTTCGCAGTTTTCTGAAAAGCGGCCATTCACCCACGCTGTTTGCAGCGTTTTTGTATTTTTCGTTTTCGTGTTGTATCTGGGTGCTCAACGGGGCCATGGCACCGTTTATCTCCGAGACCTTCAACCTGAGCCCGGCCCAGAAGGGGTTGATGCTCTCCATCCCTATCATTGCCGGGGCGTTGATGCGTTTCCCGTTGGGTATTTTGTCGCAATACATTGGCCGTAAAAACGCCACGCTGGTGGAGATGAGCCTGATCGCGGTCGCCATGATGTTTGGCTTCTTCTTCGTCAAGACATTCAATGACCTGCTGGCCATGGGTGTGCTGTTGGGCATTGCCGGTGCCAGCTTTGGCGTGGCGCTGAGTCTGGGCTCGGGCTCGTTCCCGCCCCGGCACAAGGGTCTGGCCATGGGACTTGTGGGTGCAGGCAATGTCGGCACGGCCCTGTCGGTACTGGTCGCCCCACCCCTGGCGCAAGCCTTTGGCTGGACCGCGGTCTATGGTTTTGCGGCAGCGGCCATCAGCATTCCGATGATCGTGATGATTGTGCTGGCCAGGGAGCCCGCCGATCTGAACAAACACGCCTCATTCAGGGAGCACATTGCCTGCCTGTTTGAGAAAGACGGCTGGGCCTTCAGCCTGATTTATGCGGTAACTTTTGGCGGCTTCATCGGACTGGCAACTTTTCTGCCAACCTACTATTACGACCAGTTTGGCGTGAGCAAAATTCAGGCGGGCCAGCTCACCATGCTGGCAGCCTTCATGGGCGCGGCCGTGCGTGTTTTGGGTGGCTGGATTTCGGACCGCTGGGGTGGCGTCAACACGCTCAATGTGGTGCTGATCACCGTGGCAACCACCCTCGTCCTGTGCGGCCTGTCCACGGGATCACTGGTCGCAACCACCTTGCTGGTCATGCTCTGCTTTGCCGCCCTGGGTGCAGGCAATGGTGCCGTGTTTCAACTGGTGCCACTGCGCTGGCCATTGGCGACTGCCGTGGCGGGCTCGATGATTGGTGAAATCGGGGCCCTGGGTGGCGGACTGGTTCCCAACGCCATGGGGCTGTCCAAACAATATACAGGCACCTATGCCTGGGGCTTTATCGTGTTTGCCGGCCTGGCACTGGTGATGCTGGCCATGCTGCGGGTGATGCAGATTCGGTGGACGCGGACCTGGGCTGAAAAAGGCGGACGGGCACGCAGCGCCTGACGGCCATGGTGCAGGCGACCCCTACAATTCGGGCATGTTGTCACTGCGCACGTCTGTCATTGGCCCATTGCTTGCACGCGATGCCGTCACGAAAGCCCAGGGCGCACTCGCACTGAGTCTTGAGCTTCCAGTCGACACCGAATCCGACATCTCGCCCCCTGCGGGCATTCCAGGGCGGCCAGCCAGGCCGATCCTGGTCCTGCCGACACACATCAAACAGGCCTCCCTCAAAACCACTGAGGGGCGTGCCGCCCTGATACATGCCATCGCGCACATCGAGCTGAATGCCATCGATCTGGCGCTGGATATCGTGTGGCGTTTTTCAGGAATGCCCCAGCAGTTTTACCGGGATTGGGTGACCATCGCCAAAGAAGAGGCGCGTCATTTCACCCTCCTTCGCAACCACCTGGTCACGCTCGGTTTCGACTACGGTGACTTCGACGCCCATAACACCTTGTGGGCAATGGCTGAAAAGACCAAAGATGACGTCCTGGCGAGAGTCGCACTGGTGCCCAGAACCCTGGAGGCGCGTGGCCTGGATGCATCACCCGCCGTTAAAAACAAGCTGGTGAGTGTTGGCGACTTCAAGGCGGGTGAAATTCTCGACGTGATTCTCCACGATGAAATCGGTCATGTTTTGACGGGCAACCACTGGTATCGCTGGCTTTGCACCCAACGCGGTCTTGACCCCATCAGCACCTATGCAACCTTGACCCAGACCTACCAGGCACCCCGGCTGCGCCCACCGTTCAACCTGGAAGCGCGCCGTCTGGCCGGTTTTGATGACGCTGAACTGCGTGAATTGACGTCTTGAACCCCGCTTACTTCGGCAAAAACAGCAGCCAATAGATCAGCAGCAGGTTGAACAACGCGCTGAAGGCCAGCAACAGCTTCCACAGCGCCGTCGGATCTCGCTGGATCAGTGCCGATGAGGCCGGTGCCGTCAGGGGCCGCGACGCACCCCGCTCCAGCGCCAGTAAAAATTCCTCGGCGGTTTCAAACCGCAGGCGCTTGTCGCGCGCCACAGCCTTGAGCACCACGTGGTCCAGCCAGATCGGCACCTCTGGGTTGTGGCGGCTGGGCGGTGTGGGGTCGCGGTAATAACGCCCCACCTGGTAAGGCAGTACATCACCATAAGGCAATTTGGTGGTGAGCAACTGGTAGAGGGTGACACCCAGCGCAAACAGGTCGCTTTGCGCATCCGGCAGCTCCTGGGCCGGGTCCTCGGTTGTGCCGGATTTGCCACCGCCTGATTGACCTTTGCCGTTATAGCCCCACTGCTCGGGGTTGACGTAGCTGGGTGTGCCCGCATGCAATTCACGCATGGACTTGGGTTCGCGCCCGCTCAGGGCAACCCCCAGGTCCAGCACCCGCAGCACACCGTCATCACCCTGATGCAGGTTGGCGGGTTTGATGTCCCGGTGAATCACGCTCTGGCGATGCAGGCGGCCCAGCGCCTTAAGCGCCTGAATGGCACCACTCACCGCCTGGGCTGCACTGAATTTGTGTTTGTGGTCCAGCATTTGCTGCCACGTCTCGCCGCCATGCCAGTCGTACAACAGGTAAAAAGCCGAGCGTGGCCGCCCCGTGGGCAGGTTGTCATGGATGTTGACCAGGTTGTCGGCCGCGCGCGACGACTGCATGCGCTTGGCCAGCCAGGCCTCATGCGCCAGCATCGCCCGCTCCTCGCTGTCATGGGCACGGGCCGGGTTCAGGGTTTTCAGGGCGTAAAGGACGTGTGTTTTGGGGTCCCGCAGCTGGTACAACACGTTGATGCCGTTGTCAGCCACCGTGGCCGTGACGTTCAGTCCGTCGATGACTTCACCCACCTTCAATCGCGGTGGAATCGGCAGCACCTGCGCGATGCGGCTGGCATCCTGCAGCGTTGCTTCCAGCAAACCCAGCACCCGCACCACCACGGCGGTCACGTTGTCTTCGCTGCCGGCAGCCAGCGCGGCGTCCACCAGTTTCTGGCTGGCTTCATGCGCATCGGGCAGTTCGGCAAAGTCTTTGAGGCGCCGCTCACGCACCTCACCGTGCACACCGTCTGTCAGCAATATAAACACATCGCCCACATGCAAATCACCCTGCACATAGTCCACCACCAAATGGTCTTCTGCCCCGACCGAGCGCAAAAGCTGGTGCTTGAAATCAGGGTGATTGACCACGTGGTCATGCGTGAGTTGAATGGTTTTGCCATCGCGCAGCAAATAGCAGCGTGAATCGCCCACGTGCGCCAGCGTGTATGACTGGCCGCGAAGCACCAGTGCGGTGAGTGTGGTCAGGCCCAGAATGGGGTGGCGACGGCGGTTGATGCCCGCCAGCCAGGCATTTTGTGCCCCAATGATGCGGTCCAGCGCCACCGTGGTGTCCCAGGTCTCAGGTGTGCCAAAGTAGTCACGCACCAGACTGGTAACGGTGGTCTGGGCCGCCTCCTTGCCCATGCCGCCAGTGCTCACGCCATCGGCAATCGCCACGATGGAGCCCATGTCTTCCTGCCCCTTTTGCGGCAGCATGGCTGCGCAGAAGTCTTCGTTGAGGTCTTTGCGGCCGGCAGCACACGCAAAACCAATGTCTAGTTCAAATGCCATGCACCACAACAAGCAAGATTAATGCCCAATATTGGTGCGACTAGCCCACAAGCATCTGCATGCTGCGCTCGTAATGCGCGGACAGTTGCTCAAACACATCGAGCAGGCTCTCGCTGGCATTGGCCAGTTGCTCCTTTCCTGCGGGTCGCCGGGCATCGCGGGCACCTGCCAGCATGTGCCGCCAGCCAACAGCGGCTTCAGCTAGCGAACTGCGGATGCCGGGTGTGCTCAGGGGGATGTCGTTGAGGTAGCCAAGCGCCTGCTCAAACGCCGCCTGTGACTCGACCATACCGGTTTCGCTGCGCAGCTTCGCACTGGCGTCACCCTGCTCATCCTGTGTAGCCAGCACCCCGAGCAAAGCGTATTTGGCAAACCGTTGTGACAACATGCGCTGACGGCCGGCCATGTTGAGCACCTGCAGCGGCGCTACCGAGCCGGCGCTTTCCAGACTGCCCGTCAGCCGTTCCGCTTCCTGCAGCAGCGCTTCAGCCATCTCATCAATCTGCGCCATGTGCGCGGCCTGGGGTTCGCCCTGCAGCGCCTGTTTCAGCCGCTTCCAGGTGGTCACCACCTGCCCCAGCAAATCGCCAAACGTGGGTTTGGACAGACTTTTCGCCAGCAAGGCCAGATTGCTGTCGATGCGCTGCACAGAATCTTTCAAACACGCCTGTTGTTGTTCAACTTGCACCCCCGCCAGTTGCAGCAAGTACAGCTTGACAAGGCGCTGCGACAACATGCGCAACTGCCCGGCACGGTTGACGCCTTCGGCAAAACGGGCTGAATGGATGATGTGCTCCGAGACCTGGCCCAGACGCTGATTGGTGTGCATGGACGCCGTACGCAGAATCAGGAACGCATCGTCGTCCGACACCTGGCGGGCGCGCATCAGGATACCTTTGGCACGATCCACCATTTTCCGCTCTTCAAAGCGGCTGGAGACATCCAGCAGCTCATCGCGCAAGGCCTGTTCGCGCTTAAAACGGGCCTGCGCCAGGTGGATCAACGGTCGCAGGCGGCTGGCGCTGTAGCCATTGATCACATACCCGTGTATGCCGGATTCTGTCGCCCGCACAATGTGATCGGCATCGGTATCGCTGGTGAACACGATCACGGGGCGCGGAGCGGTTTCTGCAAGGGCCTGGGTCGCCCTGAACAAGGCCTCACCGGGCAACGGGTCATCACAAATTACCAGGTCTGGTGCATGGCGCACCACTTCCCGCACCAATTTGCTGCGGTCCGTTGTCACATCAAGGACATGAATACCGGCTGCAGCAAGGTCGGACGCGAGCGACGGCGGGCCCTTGGGGCCATTCAACAATACCAATACGGACGTCATAACAATCAAGAACTTACGGGAAAACAAGAAGACAAGGGTTTGGGCATGCGGCTCGCCGTCGCGCACCCGTCGCGCGGGCTGATTGAGACTGAAAGCGCCGGCACCTGATCATATGGCACAAGTCTTGCATAACTTGAGTCGGACGTGACGGAGCGTCCGACCCTGGCCATAGCGCCATGGGTTCTGCGCATAAAGACGTGCGTACGTATTGGAGGGGCATGCCTTATTGTGGCGCGCCTCTGACCGGCCCTGCAGCCGGGGTATCCATTTTCCCGAGCCCCCTTCAAAAGGCTTGCACTCAATCAAGTGAATCAATTTCTGGAGTCGTTGCGATGAAAAAATCAAAGTTGGTCATGGTGGGCAATGGCATGGCAGGTGTGCGCACCATCGAGGAGCTGCTCAAGGTGGCGCCCGATCTGTATGACATCACCGTCTTTGGTGCCGAGCCACACCCCAACTACAACCGCATCCTGCTGAGCCCGGTGCTGGCCGGCGAGCAGACGCTGGACGAGATCGTCCTCAATTCGTGGGACTGGTACAAAGAAAACAACATCACCCTGCATGCCGGGAAAAAAGTGGTGGAGGTCGACCGCGTCAAGCGCATTGTTCGCGCGGTGGATTCGGCAGGCGGCGTCACCGAGGTGGAATACGACCGCCTGTTGATGTGCACCGGCTCCAACCCCTTCATCCTGCCCGTTCCCGGCAAAGACCTCAAGGGCGTGATTGCCTACCGCGACATCGCCGACACCAACGAGATGATCGATGCCGCCACCAAATACAAAAACGCGGTGGTCATTGGCGGTGGCCTGTTGGGCCTGGAAGCGGCCAATGGCCTGATGTTGCGCGGCATGAACGTCAGTGTGGTGCACGTCATGCCCACGCTGATGGAACGCCAACTGGACAGTGTGGCGGGCAAGCTGCTGCAAAAGTCCCTTGAAGACCGCGGGTTGAAGTTCCTGATGGGCGCACAAACCCAGGAACTCATTCCCGACAAGGACGGGCGGGTCATGGCCATCAAATTCAAGGACGGGCTGGAGTTGCCAACCGATCTGGTGGTGATGGCGGTGGGCATTCGCCCCAACACCACTCTGGCCGAAACCATGCGCCTGCACTGCAACAAAGGCATCGTGGTGAACGACACCATGCAGACCATCACCGACGCCCGCATCTACTCGGTAGGCGAATGCGCCGCACACCGCGGCATTGCTTATGGCCTGGTGGCCCCGCTGTTCGAGCAGGCCAAGGTGGCGGCCAACCACCTGGCGCAGTTCGGCATCGGGCGCTACCTGGGGTCTCTCACGTCGACCAAGCTCAAAGTTACCGGCATCGATCTGTTCAGCGCGGGAGATTTCCAGGGCGGAGAAGGCTGCGAAGAAATCGTCATGAGCGACCCCTTTGGCGGTGTCTACAAAAAGCTGGTCATCAAGGACGACAAGCTGATTGGCGCCTGCATGTACGGCGACACGGTGGACGGCAGCTGGTACTTCAAGCTGCTGCGCGATGGCCGCTCGGTGGCCGATATTCGCGACAAGCTGATGTTTGGCGAGTCCAACATCGGCGACACCGGCCACGAAGGTCACAACAAGGCCGCCACCATGCCCGATGATGCCGAAGTCTGTGGCTGCAACGGTGTCAAGAAGGGCACCATCTGCAAGGCCATCAAGGAAAAAGGCCTGTTCACGCTGGACGAGGTGAAGAAGCACACCAAGGCCAGTGCCTCGTGTGGTTCCTGCACCGGCCTGGTCGAGCAGATTTTGATGTTCACAGCGGGTGGCGACTACTCTGCCACGCCCAAGACCAAGGCCATGTGCGGCTGTACCGAGCATGGCCACCAGGCTGTACGCGAGGCCATCGTGGCCAGCAAGTACCTGACCATTGCCGAAGTACAGCAGGGCATGGGCTGGAAAACGCCCAACGGTTGCTCCAGCTGCCGCCCGGCGCTGAACTACTACCTGATCTCCAGCTGGCCCAAAGAAGCCAAAGACGATCCACAAAGCCGTTTCATCAACGAGCGCAGCCACGCCAATATCCAGAAAGACGGCACCTATTCCGTCATCCCCCGGATGTGGGGCGGTGAGACCACGGCCGACGAGCTGCGCCGCATTGCCGACGCCGCCGACAAGTACAAGGTACCCACCATCAAGGTCACCGGCGGCCAGCGCATCGACTTGCTGGGCGTGAAGAAGGAAGACCTGGTCGGCATCTGGAAAGACATAGGCATGCCATCGGGTCACGCCTATGCCAAAGCCCTGCGTACCGTCAAAACCTGTGTGGGCTCCGAGTGGTGCCGCATGGGCACACAGGACAGCACCCAGATGGGCAAGGACCTGGAGCGCGCAATGTGGCGCATGTACGCGCCGCACAAGGTGAAGTTCGCCGTATCTGGCTGCCCGCGCAACTGCGCCGAGGCCGGCATCAAGGACGTGGGCATCATTGGCGTGGACAGCGGCTGGGAGATGTATGTGGCTGGCAACGGCGGCATCAAGACCGAAGTGGCCCACTTCTTCACAAAGCTCAAAACCGCCGAAGAGGTGCTGGAGTACACCGGCGCGTTTTGCGAGCTGTACCGCCAGGAAGGCTGGTACCTGGAGCGCACCGTGCACTACGTGAACCGCGTCGGGCTGGACTACGTCAAGAAGAAAATTCTGGACGATCACGAAGGCCGCAAAACCCTGTGGGAACGCCTGCAGTTTGCGCTGGACGGTGAGCCCGACCCCTGGTTTGACTTCAAGGACGCCTCGGTGGACACCCGCCAGTTTGAAGCGGTCAAGGCCTGAGGGTCGCCACGATGAAGCGCCGAACCTATTTGTCCCTGGCTGTGGCGGGCGCCTGCACCCTGGGCCTGCCGCCGGCCCGCGCGCAGGTGATGAACCTGAATGACGCCATCAACAAGGCCGGGCGCCAGCGCATGCTCAGCCAGCGTCTGGGCAAGGCCTGGCTGGCACTGCTGCAGGGTGTGGAGACAGCCAACGCCCAGTCGGTGTTGGACAGGTCCCTGGCGCTGTTTGATCGCCAGTTGGTTGAGCTCAAGGGCTTTGCGCCCACACCGGAGATTCAGGCCACCTACAGCAAGCTGGAAATCACCTGGTCCGATTACAAGGCAGCTCTGGTAGGCATACTCCCCAAGCGCGCCAACGCGGCGACCCTGCTGCAACTTGACAGCCGGGTGCTGGGCCTGGCCCAACAGGGTACCGTGCAGTATGAAGCGGTATTGGACAAGCCCGTGGGCAAGCTGGTGAACGTGGCAGGCCGGCAGCGCATGTTGACGCAGCGCATGGCCAAGTTCTACCTGGCGGCTACCTTGCCGGTGGATTCCAGCGACGCCGCCGCCGAAATCGCCAAGGCCCGTAGTGAATTCATCGCCGCCATGACCCTGTTGCGCAATGCGCCCGAGGCCACGGCACGCATCAAGGACGAGCTGGTGCTTGCAGATGCCCAGTGGCTGTTCTTTGACGCTGCGCTGCAAAAGCTGAAACAGGGCGCACAACCCAGGTCCATGGCGGATGTGTTCGTGACCAGCGAAAACCTGCTGACCGTGATGGACCGGGTGACCGGCCTGTACTCGGCCCTCACGACGTAATTTACAGAGAATCAGCCTTCAGCCCTCGCAGAATATGCGCAGAGAGCTACAAAATACATAGCAATAGGAAGA
>JBEEMW010000004.1:0-54992 GCA_041192445.1 Pseudomonadota bacterium
CTGTTCCACTGCATGGCCACTTCGACGCCGATGTTGGTGTTTTGGTCCGACTGGCGGTCACCCATGGCGTGGAAGATATTGGGGTTCAACACCGTCTTGCCTTTGTTGATGAAGTTGACAAAGCCCTTGACACCACCGGCACCGGAGAAGTCGTCTTCCTTGCCGCTGCGCTCGTCTTTCAGGCGAATCTTGACGCCGTTGTTCAGAAAGCTGAGTTCGCGCAGGCGTTTGCTCAAAATTTCGTAGTGGAAATCGGTATTGGTCTGGAAAATTTCCAGATCGGGCAAAAAGTGAACTTCAGTGCCCCGTTTTTCGGTTTCACCCGTCACTTTCATCGGAGAAACTTCCACACCATTCACCACCTCGATGATGCGGTTCTGCACAAATCCCTTGCTGAACTCCATCGTGTGCACTTTGCCATCGCGGCGGATGGTCAGGCGCAACATCTTGGACAACGCGTTCACGCAGCTCACGCCCACGCCGTGCAGGCCACCAGACACCTTGTAGCTGTTCTGGTTGAACTTGCCGCCGGCGTGTAATTCGGTCAGGGCGATTTCAGCGGCCGAGCGCTTGGGCTCGTGCTTGTCATCCATCTTGATGCCGGTGGGGATGCCACGGCCGTTATCAACCACACTGATGGAGTTGTCCGAGTGGATGGTGACCAGAATGTCGTCGCAATGACCAGCCAGAGACTCGTCGATCGAGTTGTCCACCACCTCAAACACCAGGTGGTGCAGGCCGGTGCCGTCCGAGGTGTCGCCGATGTACATGCCCGGGCGCTTGCGCACCGCCTCCAGACCTTCCAGAATCTGGATCGAACCCTCACCATAGGCCTCGGTCGCACCGGCCTGGTTGGTATCGATGGTGGGCTGAAAATTGGAACTGTCAGCCGTGCTCTCCCCGGTATGGACGGATTCATCCGGGTTTACAGGGGTTTGAACAGGCTTGTTTTCTTCGGTCATGGCTAACTTCTCTCACGATTTCTCAAACTCTTGAATGACTAAACCCCCGAAGGCCGGGGGTTTGACATCTTGAAACGCTAGGGTTTTTGCAGCATTAAATTCTCATGGGCATCACGACATACTTGAATGTGGTGTTGTCGGGAATGGTGAACAGGGCTGAGCTGTTGCCATCTGAAAGCTCCAGTTTCACCATTTCCTGATCCATGTTGGCCAGCGCGTCAATCAGGTAGGTCACATTGAAACCGATCTCGATGCTGTCACCACCGTAGTCAATGTCCAGCTCATCAACCGCTTCTTCCTGCTCGGCATTGTTGGATGCCACACGCAGCGTGCCGGGATCAATGTTCAGGCGAACACCCTTGAACTTGTCGCTGGTCAAAATGGCCGTGCGCTGCAGCGTAGCCAGCAGGGCCACGCGCCCCATCGTGATGCTGTTTTTATGGTTTTTCGGGATGACGCGGTTGTAATCCGGAAACTTGCCTTCAACCAGCTTGGTAACGAATTCCATGCCGTCAAACGTGAATTTGGCCTGGTTGTTGGCAAACTGCATTTCAATCGCGCCCTCGGCATCGCTGAGCAAACGCTGCAATTCGATGACTGTTTTGCGCGGCAGAATCACCTCCTGCTTGGGCACTTCAACATCCAGCGTGGCAGACGCAAATGCCAGCCTGTGCCCGTCAGTGGCAACCAGACTCAATTGCTTGCCTTCAGCCACAAACAGGATGCCGTTGAGGTAGTAGCGAATGTCATGCACGGCCATGGCAAAAGACACCTGGCTGAGCAAATCCTTCAGTGTTTTTTGCGGAACGCTGAACACGGGCCCGAAACTGGCCGATTCTTGCACCAGCGGAAAGTCTTCTGCAGACATCGTCTGCAAGGTGAATTTGCTTTTGCCACCTTTGAGAATAACTTTGCTCGCACTTGACTCAAGCGACACCGTCTGGTCTGACGGCATGGTGCGCAAAATATCAATCAGCTTGCGGGCACCGACCGTGGTGGTGAAACTACCTGTGTCCCCATCCAGCTCAGCCGACGTGCGGATCTGTATTTCGAGATCACTGGTGGTGACTTGCAGCGAGGAACCGGTCTTGCGAATCAGCACATTTGCCAGGATGGGCAAGGTGTGTCGACGCTCGACGATACCGGCTACCGATTGCAAAACCGATAGTACTTTGTCTTGTGTTGCCTTCAGGACGATCATGTCAACCTCTTCTTTAATTTCTTTAATTTAAATTAATAGTAGTAGATAAGGGCAGCGCTTTTCTGTGGATAGCCGCATTTTCCCCTTTTTTATCAAGGACTTGGATGCGGTTGAATGCTGTGTGCAGCCATGCTTCCGAAGTGCTTCCCCAATATGAATAACTTTCGTTATGGCGACCGGCCTGTGGATAACTACCGACTTGTCCCAAAACTATCCCCAAACTTGTCCTGTAAGCAACTTGATGCAGCAAATTCATGTGATGCCTAACCCTTGAGCGTTTGTTCAAGCACATGGAGCTGCTGGTTGAGCTCAGTCATTTGCTGGCGTTCGCCGCCAATTTTGCGCACAGCATGCAGAACGGTGGTGTGATCACGGCCACCAAAGAGCTCGCCAATTTCAGGCAAGCTTTTCTGGGTCAGTTCCTTGGCCAGGTACATGGCGATCTGGCGCGGGCGGGCAATGCTGGCCGGGCGCTTTTTGGAATACATGTCAGCGACTTTGATCTTGTAGTAGTCGGCCACTGTTTTCTGGATATTCTCAACTGAGATCTGGCGGTTCTGGATCGACAGCAGGTCTCTAAGGGCTTCACGCGCCAGCTGGATCGATATTTCCTTCTGGTTGAAGCGGGAGTACGCCAGAATCTTGCGCAAGGCACCTTCAAGCTCCCGTACGTTGGAACGCACGTTTTTGGCCACGAAGAAGGCAACCTCTTCGGGCATCTCGGTACCTTCAACGCGGGCTTTATTGATCAAAATGGCCACCCGCATTTCAAGCTCGGGGGGTTCGATTGCAACGGTCAGGCCTGAATCAAAGCGTGAAACAAGCCGCTCGTGAATGTCTGTCAAGCCTTTGGGATAGGTATCGCTGGTCATCACAATGTGCGATTTTTTAGCCAGCAAGGCCTCAAATGCGTTGAAAAACTCTTCCTGGGTGCGTTCTTTATTGGCAAAGAATTGCACATCATCGATTAACAGCAGGTCGAGCGAGTGATACCGGTCTTTGAACTCATCAAATGTCTTGCGCTGGTAGGCCTTAACCACATCGGACACGAATTGCTCGGCGTGGATGTAGAGAACTTTGCCCCCCGGCTTGTCGACGAGCAGGCGATTGCCGACGGCGTGCATCAGGTGGGTTTTTCCCAAACCCACACCGCCGTAGATGAAAAGGGGGTTGTACAGATGCCCAGGCATGGTTGACACATGCATGGCTGCCGCACGTGCCATGCGGTTTGCAGTACCTTCAACCAGACTGTCAAAAGTGAGGGAGGTATTGAGCCTGTTTTTGGGTCCGCTGGGGGTCCGGTCCTCAGCGGTATCACCCGTTTCTTCAGCTGCCGCGAGGTTTCTTGTAGAAATTACAGAGTCATATCTGGCAATGGGTTCCCGCGGAGCGAGTGCTAACTCAACGATAACAGCCTGACCATACAATTTTTCAAGTACGCCGGACATGCGGGTGCTGTACTGGGCCCGAATCCAGTCGAGCTTGAATCGGTTGGCAACAAAAATAGTGACCTTTGACAGGTCGTCTGCAACCTGTGCAGAAAGGGGTTTGATCCAGGTGTTGAACTGTTGCTCTGGCAACTCTTGAGCCAGTTGGTCAACGCACGCCTGCCACAGGCTTTGACCCATGCCCTGCCCTGCCATGCCGGCTGCACTGTTGAATTGTCCCTCTGCCATTCTGGGTATCAGCTTCTGTGGATAGTTATTTATTGTTGTAGTCTTTATTGTAAATTACCAAGAATTTATCCACAACCCTCGCGGTCGTGAGGGCGCTCATGAGGCGGCACTTCCTGCTTTACAAGCTGTACCGGCTGTAAGGTGTTGCCGGGGCTTGATAAATTTGCGATAATCGCGGGTTACCCGGATTTAAAGCTCCCCTAGGATTTCAAAATGAAACGCACTTACCAACCTTCCAAAATTCGCCGCGCACGCACACACGGTTTTCTGGTTCGCATGAAAACCCGTGGCGGCCGCGCCGTGATCAACGCACGCCGTGCCAAGGGCCGCAAGCGTCTCGCAGTCTAAACAGGCCTGGCAAGGTCGCCGAATTTTGCTCACTAGCCGCATTGGCCCTGTTTGACAGTGCAGCGACTGAAGACGCGAAACCAGTTTCAAGCTGTGCTCGCAGGTTCTACAGTTGCGCGTACGGTGCACTTTGCATTGCACCGCTGTGCCATTGATGGTGTAGGGCAAAAGGCTGAAGAACCTTTGGCAAAACCCTGGTTGACGCCCACGTTGTTCGCAACGCACGACGTCTGGATCGGTGCAATGGTTCCCAAACGATGGGCCAAAAGGGCCGTGACACGTAACGCCATCAAACGCCAGATTTACACCATCGGTGCAAGTTTTGAGTCGGCACTTCCCGTGGCGGCTCATTTGGTGCGCCTGCGCCTGGGTTTTGATAAAACCAAATTTGCCAGCGCAACTTCGGATGCGCTGAAATTGGCAGTACGTCAAGAACTGGACCAACTGTTTTTGTCGGTTGCAGTGAAGGCAAAAACGGTCTCTGCGGGCAATCCTGCGCAATGATCAAGTCTGCTTTGATTGGTCTGGTGAAAACCTACCGGCTTTTGTTGAGTCCCTGGCTGGGCTCGGCATGCCGGTTTGAACCCACCTGCTCGGCGTATTCATTGCAAGCGTTGCAAATGCACGATGCCACCACCGGCAGCTATTTGACGCTTGCGCGTCTCGCGCGATGTCATCCCTGGTGTGTGGGCGGACTCGATCCCGTGCCGATAGAGAAGCCCAGGCTGTTTGGCCGATTTCTCTTTCATTCCCCGTCTTCCTCTTCTCTAAAGAAATCTTCATGAACGATATTCGCCGCACCATTCTGTGGGTGATTTTTGGCTTTTCTATGGTCCTGTTGTGGGACCAATGGCAAATTCATAATGGGAAGCCAGCCTCCTTTTTCCCGGTCCCGGGTAAGCCCGTTGCAACAGTCGCAGTTCCTGCCACGGGTGCTTCCGGCGTTCCGGCCGCACCTGTTTCGGGCTCGGTGCAAGCGGTTCCTGTGGGACAAACGGCGTTGACGTCCCCTGCGGCATCAGCACCCTCGGCACCCAAAGAACGCATCGTCGTGACCACCGACGTCCTCAAGTTGACGTTTGACACCGAAGGCGGATCGTTGGTCAAGACCGAGTTTCTCAACCAGGTGGATTTGGCTGACAAAACCAAAAACGTGGTGCTGCTGGACGACAGCAATACCCGTGTTTATGTTGCCCAGTCGGGGCTAATCGGGGGTGCTGCGGGAAATGTGTTTCCGACTCACAAAACAGTGATGGCCGTGACGGGCGCACGTGAACTCAAAGAAGGTGAAAACGGGCTGGTTGTCACATTCACCTCGCCAGACGTGGGTGGTGCGAAGCTGGTCAAGACATACACACTGCGCCGTGGCGCATATGACATGGCTGTCAAACATGAGGTGATCAATACCGGCACGGCTGCCGTGTCACCGCAGCTGTATCTGCAACTGGTGCGCGACGGTAACAAGCCGCTGGGCGAGTCTTCGTTTTACTCCACGTTTACCGGCCCTGCGGTGTATACCGATGCCAAGAAATACCAAAAAGTAGAGTTCACCAAAATCAAGAAGAAAGACGCCGACTACGAGAAGCAATCGTCGAACGGCTACATCGCCATGGTGCAGCATTACTTTGCAAGTGCCTGGATCCTGCCAGAGGGCGTGAAGCGGGATATTTCGCTTGACGCGGTTGATATTGGGTCGTCAATGGCTGACTGCTGTTATCGCGCCACCATGATTGCGCCGATGGAGTCGATCGCTCCTGGGGCGAGCAAGTCCATCGAGGCAACGTTTTTTGTTGGCCCACAAGAAGAAAAGGTGCTGGAGTCGTTGGCTCCTGGGCTGGAATTGGTGAAGGACTATGGGTGGCTCACCATTCTGGCGAAGCCACTGTATTGGCTGCTCAACAAATTGCACACCTTTATCGGCAATTGGGGTTGGTCCATCGTTGCACTGGTGTTATTGCTCAAGGCAGCTTTTTATTGGCTCAATGCCAAGGCTTACGCCAGCATGGCCAAGATGAAGGCGGTCAATCCCAAGGTCATGGAGATGCGTGAGCGGCTGAAGGACAACCCGCAACAGATACAGCAGGAAATGATGCGGATTTACCGTGAAGAAAAGGTCAACCCCATGGGTGGCTGCTTCCCCATCATGATCCAGATCCCGGTGTTCATTGCCTTGTATTGGGTGCTTTTGTCCAGTGTTGAAATGCGCAACGCGCCCTGGATGCTGTGGATTCATGATTTGTCATCACCGGACCCCTTCTATATTCTGCCGCTGGTGATGACCGCGACGACCATGCTTCAAACGGCACTGAACCCCGTGCCACCGGATCCGATGCAAGCCAAAATGATGTGGTTCATGCCATTGGCTTTCTCGGTCATGTTCTTCTTTTTCCCGGCGGGTCTGGTGGTGTACTGGATTACAAACAACATCCTGTCGATTGCGCAGCAGTGGATCATCAACACCCGCATGGGTGTGCCACCACAGTTCAACCTGCCAAAGTTCAAGGCTTAGTCCGGACTAGTGGCCGCGCTGAACGGGCGGGTACATCATGCTGCCGCGCCATCAAGATCCCATTGTTGCCATCGCCACCGCCCCCGGGAGGGGTGCGGTCGGTATCGTGAGGGTCAGCGGCAAGGGCCTTGGCCCGCTTGTTCATGCATTTTGTGGCCGTGAACTCAAGGCAAGAGAGGCCACCTACCTCGCCTTTCGCGACGCTCACGGCGAAGCCATCGACCGCGGTCTGGCCATTTATTTCCCGGCCCCGTACTCATTCACGGGAGAAGACGTTTTGGAGCTGCAGGCCCATGGAGGCCCTGTGGTGCTTCAACTGCTTTTGGGTCGATGCCTGGAGGTCGCAGCAAGCGTTGATCATGTTGCCGGTCTGCCCTGCCTCTCTGGTTTGCGGCTGGCCCAACCGGGGGAGTTTACCGAGCGCGCGTTTCTAAACGGGAAAATTGACTTGGCGCAAGCCGAGGCGATTGCGGATCTGATTGATGCCAGCACTGAGCTGGCAGCCCGCAGCGCCAGCCGCTCGATGTCGGGTGAGTTTTCCCGCGAAATTCATGCCCTGCGTGATGCCTTGATTCATCTGCGCATGCTGGTAGAGGCCACGCTGGATTTCCCCGAGGAGGAAATTGACTTTTTGCACAAAGCAGACGCGCGTGGTCAGCTATTAAAACTGCAGCAAGTGCTGGCGGCGGTGATGGGCAAGGCCAGGCAGGGCGCGTTGCTTCGGGAGGGCATCAAGGTCGTTATTGCCGGTCAACCGAATGCTGGCAAATCGTCTTTGCTCAACGCGTTGGCGGGTGCCGAGCTGGCGATCGTGACGCCCGTAGCGGGTACGACGCGTGACAAAGTGCAACAAACCATTCAGATTGAAGGTGTGCCCGTGCATGTGATTGACACGGCGGGTTTACGTGAGAGTGACGATGAGGTGGAAATCATTGGCATCGCCCGGGCCTGGGCAGAGATAGAAGCCGCCGATGCAGTGTTGTTCTTGCACGACCTGACGCGGCGGTCGACCGCGGGTTATGCCTTGGCAGATGAACAAATTGCCCTGACGCTACGGCAGAAATTGCAATCTGGGGTGCCGGTTCTCGATATCTGGAACAAGGCGGATGCCGTTTTGTCACTGGAAGATCTTGGCGGCATTACGCTCTCGGCCAAGACGGGTGATGGCGTTGACGACCTCAGGCAGAAGTTGTTGGCGATTGCCGGGTGGCAGACAACGCCAGAGGGCGTTTACATGGCGCGAGAACGACATATTCAGGCCTTGAACCGGGTTGAGGGACATCTGGGTGAAGCAAGCGACCACCTGGCCAGCAGGACCAGGTCCCTTGATTTACTTGCCGAAGAACTCAGGTTGGCACAAAACGCGTTGAACGACATCACGGGCGAATTTACCTCAGATGATCTGCTTGGAGTCATATTTTCCCGGTTTTGCATTGGTAAATAGCGTTCCGTTCCTGCAACAGAATGTCCGGGCTGAAGGTTGCACGTCACGAAAATTCAAGGTATGGTTAAAAAGATATGAGCGCGTATTTCCCTTCTTCAAACAAACCCGACGTTAAAGGCCTCGTTGAGGCGTTGTCACAAAACACGTCAGACGATGCCTTGAGTCGTGCTGTCACGCCACCGCAGTGGGAGATGTTGGGTACGTATTTGCAGCCATTCCTTGTTGTCGAAAGCCAGGTCCTGATCACGCAAGGATCTCAGGATCGCACGGTTTACTTTATTGAAACAGGTAGCCTTAGCGTGCACTATGAAGATGACGCTGGACGTGTTCGGCTGGCTATTGTGGGTGCCGGGTCTGCCGTCGGCGAGGGTGGATTTTTCTCCCATTTACCGCGCAGTGCGAGCGTGCAAGCCGTGGGCGCCAGCAAGCTGTGGCGGCTGACACCGATCAAATTTGCGGAACTCTCAAACCGCCAGCCAAGTGTTGCGTTGGCATTGGTGATGGGTTTGGGAGGCCTTGTTTCCCGGCGCATGCTGGATCAGCGCAAGCGAATAGCGGTGACTTGATACATCTGATACACGGACTTACACGCCCGAAAGCGGCGGTGTTTTTGGCGTGACGGTTACACTGTTTTGACTGAAGAAGCTGCGCTTTGTAGAGGTAGCCATTTCAGAAGAAAGAAGTTGATGTCACTGTTTAACTGGTTCTCCTTTAAGACGCCTTTGACCGTGCCCGCATATGAAGACAGTGGCGGGTTAGGCCATTTGGATGCAACCCTGCCAATGATGCCGCCACGCGGTGTGCCAAGCCCGGTTGCCCGTCCAAATTCAAGACCGTCCCCACTTCCGGCAACCGTGGCGATTGGCAATGCCGCAACGCGCAAAACCGAGCGACTTGAGCGGCGTGAATTACTGTACGGTGTCGTGCGGGAGTCGATGAATCGGGCCGGGGTACTGTCGGCAAGCTACAAGTTCAAGGTGTTGTCGCTTGATCCCCGGGGACGCCAGTATTTGATCATGATGGACCTGGCCAACAGGTTTGCCGGCGACGCCGGACGTCTCGCCGAAATAGAAGCGCTGATTGCCCAGCACGCAAAGACCCGCCACGATATTCTTGTAACGGCTGTTTACTGGCGAATCAACGAACATGTAACCGCCGGATTGACTCAGGCCCGTCCGTCTGCGGTCGCCCAGGTAACGCCACAACGTCTACCGGCATCGGCTTATGAACCGTTGCGCCCGGAAGAGGTGGCCGCATTCAAAAAAGCCATAACCAAGCCAGGTCAAACCAGGTCCGATGGGGAATTTGCCAAGCTGGCGCAGCCGGTGCGAAGCAAAACGGCGAACACAGCTGATTTTGAAGACACCGAGTTGATTCAGCCGGGCCAGTTGACGTCACCATTGAGTGCCACCCAGTACGGGGACTTGAATTAGGCGATTTGCTAGTGCCCGGCGAAATCAACCAGGGTAAACAGCGGCAGGCCTGACATTTTGAGTTTGTCTGATCCGCCCAGCTCTGGCAGATCAACGATGGCAGCACCTTCCATGACGTGAGCACCCAGCTTTTCCAGTAATTTTTTACCTGCCATCATGGTGCCCCCGGTCGCGATCAGGTCATCGACCAGCAAGACGCGCGCACCCGGCTTGACTGCGTCAGTATGAAGCTCTACCGTTGCGCTGCCATATTCCAGCTCGTAGGTTTCTTCAACGGTTGTAAACGGCAACTTGCCTTTTTTCCGGATTGGAACAAAACCGACGTTGAGTTCATAAGCCACCACAGAGCCCAGGATGAAGCCCCGTGCGTCCAGGCCTGCAACAACGTCAGGCCGCATGCCGGGGTCCATGTACCGGTGTACAAACGCATCAATCAGGACGCGAAATACTTTGGCATCTTGCAGCAAGGGCGTGATGTCGCGAAACTGGACACCCGGTGCGGGCCAATTGGGCACCGTGCGAATGTGTTCCCTGAGGTATTGGTTGACGCTGATATTTTGCATAAAAGACTCTTTTGTGGCCAGGTGCCCCATTGTGCGGGTATCTAACTCCTCAGCAATTTTTGCTCGATGACGGCCAGTGCCTCTGCTTTACCGCGCAGCACCAGCGTATCGCCTTCTTCAAGCGGTGGATCGTCTGCAGGGTTGGCGGTTTTGCCGCTTTTCCTCCGCAGACTGAGAACCTGGATATCGAGGGCGTGGAACGCCATATGGCTGAGCGGTTTGCCATTCAATTTGCCAGCCAGCGGCAGTGTGAAAGATGCAAGACGTTCTTGCTGGAGTTCGTCAACCGAGTCATCGTCGGCACCGTGAAAATACCCCCGCAACAAGCCGTAGCGTGCATCACGCTGATCTTGAACAATGCGAATCACTCTGCGCATGGGCACGCCCACCAGTGCCAGTGCATGGCTTGCCAGCATCAGCGAGCCCTCAATGGCTTCGGGCACCACCTCGGTCGCACCGGCCTGTTGGAGCACTTCCAGATTGAGATCGTCCTGGGTGCGAACAATGACTGGAACGTGCGGTGCATGCGTTTTGATGTGTGCCAGTATCTTGACGGCGCCGGCCACTTCCAGATAGGTGACGACCACGGCGCTGGCACGGGCCAGACCGGCGGCCATCAGGGCCTGAAGTCGCACGGCATCTCCAAACACCACGGAGTCACCCGCGGCGGCGGCCTGACGGACCCGGTCCGGGTCAAGGTCCAGCGCCATGTACGGAATGCCTTCTCCTTCCAGCATACGTGCCAGATTTTGGCCACAGCGACCATAGCCGCAGATGATCACGTGTTTGTTGGCGTTGATGGACTTGCGGGCGATTGTGGTCATTTGCAGCGATTGCTGCAACCATTCGCTGGAGACCAGTTTCATGACGATGCGGTTGCTGTACATGATGATGAAAGGTGTGGCCAGCATGGACAGCACCATGCTGGCCAGAATGGGGTTCAACAGTGCGGGTGGAACCAGCGCATTTTCCTGTGCCAGCGTGAGCAACACAAAACCAAACTCCCCTGCCTGGGCAAGATAAAGCCCTGTTCGCAGTGAAACACCAGACGAGGCGCCAAGCCCCTTGGCCAATCCGGCAACCAACACCGCCTTGAGCACCACGGGCACAGTTAGCAGCAATAGCACCAGTGCCCAGCGCTCCAGGACCAGCCGCCAGTCCAGCAGCATGCCGATGCTGATAAAAAACAGGCCCAGCAAGACGTCATGAAACGGCCGGATATCGGTCTCCACCTGATGTTTGTATTCAGTCTCCGAGATCAGCATGCCTGCAATAAAGGCCCCCAACGCCAGACTTAACCCTGCCAGCTCTGTCAGCCAGGCCAGCCCCAGCGTGATGAATAAAAGATTCAAGACAAACAATTCTTCGCTTTTGCGCCGCGCGACCAGAGTGAGCCACCACCGCATCACATGCTGTCCCCCAACCAGCAGGACGGTAATCAATACCGTGGCCTTGAATGCCGCCAGCGCCAGCGCTTCAAAAAGCCGTTCACCCGAGGCACCAAGTGCCGGAATCAACACCAGCAGGGGAACCACTGCCAAATCCTGAAACAGCAGCACACCCATGATCCGCTTGCCGTGTTCAGACTCCATTTCCAGTCGCTCCACCATCAGTTTCACCACAATGGCCGTACTACTCATCGCCAAGGCGCCCGATAACGCCAAAGCCGTTTGCCAGCTCATGCTCCAGATGGTTGGTGCCAAATGGGCAAGGCCCAGTGTCGTCAGGGTGGCGCCCAGCATGGTGAGTGAAACCTGAAACATACCCAGACCAAAGACATGCCGACGCATCGCCCGCAACTTGGGCAAATTGAATTCCAGACCAATCACAAACATCAGAAATACCACGCCAAACTCGCCTAGATGGCGGACACCATCGGAGTTTTTAGCCAGAGCCAGCGCGTTGGGACCAATCACGACGCCTACCGTCAGATAACCCAGCATCGGCGGCAACTTGAGGGAGCGGCATGCCACCACGCCCAGCACGGCGGCAAGCAGATACAACAGGGTGAGTTCCAGAGCGTTCATGCACGCATACTAGCAAGAGTGCGCCTCGCCGATAAAATACCCAAATGTCAATACCACCATTTAAACCCGGCGCAAGGGTCGAACAGGTCATTCGCCTGGCCCGCGAAACCCTTGATATAGAGGCCCAGGCGGTGCTGGGTCTTAAAACCCGGATTGGGGAGGCTTTTGTTCATGCTGTCGAATTGATGCTTGACGTGCGCGGCCGCGTGGTGGTGATGGGAATGGGCAAAAGTGGCCATATCGGGCGCAAGACGGCTGCGACGCTGGCTTCCACTGGCACACCCGCGATGTTTGTCCATCCGGCCGAAGCCAGCCACGGTGACTTGGGCATGATCAAAACCGTCGATGTGGTCGTGGCGATCTCCAACAGCGGCGAATCTCAGGAGCTGATCGGCATCCTGCCAGTTCTCAAGCGACTTGGTGTGCCGGTCATCGCGATAACCGGCAATCTGGACTCGACATTGGCCCGTTATGCGGACGTGGTGCTGGACTGTGGCGTTGAAAAGGAGGCTTGCCCGCTGAACCTGGCACCTACTGCCAGCACAACTGCGCAATTGGCTCTGGGCGACGCACTGGCGGTAGCCCTGCTGGATGCCAGAGGTTTCAAGGCGGAAGACTTTGCGCGATCGCATCCGGGTGGCTCGTTGGGGCGCAAGTTGCTGACGCATGTGGGTGATGTCATGCGTTCGGGCCAGGAGGTTCCACAAGTGGGGCCCGGCGCGAGCTTTGTTGAGCTGATGCGAGAGATGAGCAAAAAGGGCCTGGGTGCCGCTGCGGTTGTTGGGGCAGATGGCCGCATACGGGGCATTTTTACCGACGGTGACCTGCGCCGTCTGGTGGAAAAAGGTATTGATTTGCGATCAGCCAACGCCGAAGATGTCATGCATGTAAACCCTCACACCATTTCGGTCGACGCGCTGGCGGTTGACGCGGTGGAATTGATGGAGCAGTTTTGCATAACCAGCGTGCTGGTCGTGGATACCACCGGTTTGCTGTGTGGCGCGGTCAATAGCAACGACCTGATGCGGGCGAAAGTCATTTAGAGATGACCACCACGCTTGTTGCCTCGCATACGGTGTCGCTCCCCGTGCTGAGTTACCCACCCGAACTGCTGCTCAAGGCACAGGGTGTACGGGTTGCCTTTTTTGACGTGGACGGTGTGTTGACCGATGGGGGACTGTACTTCTCGGAACATGGCGAATCCCTCAAACGCTTCAACACACTGGATGGCCAGGGGCTCAAACTCCTGCAGCGCGCGGGCATCGTGCCGGTAGTGATTACCGGGCGGGATTCCAAACCCCTGCGTGTTCGATTGCACGCGCTGGGTATTGAGCATGTGCATTACGGAACAGAAGACAAGCGCCCCGCAGCAGAACAAACCCTGAAAACACTGGGTTTTGACTGGAGCCAGTGTGCCGCTATTGGCGATGACTGGCCAGATCTGGCCGTGATGCGCCGATCTGCTTTTTCCTGTGCACCCGTTAACGCGCACGCCGAGGTGAAGGCGCAGGCCCACTTTGTCACGGGTGCCCGAGGCGGAGAGGGTGCGGCACGTGAATTTTGTGATGTCTTGCTGGTGGCTAGTGGCCAGTACGCCGCCCTGTTGGGAAGCTACACACAATGAATCGTTTACTGAGGACCAGTTGGGACCATCTATCACTCTATTTGCCCATTATTTTGATGGGAACGCTGGCATTGGGGAGTTATTTGCTGGTTCGCAATACCCCGGTTTTCGGGGCGCCTGATGCCTCCAAGCCCCCCACGCATGATCCTGACTATTTCATGCAAACTTTCTCGGTCAAGTCATTCCACGCGTCGGGACAGTTGAAGAGCGAGGTGTTGGGTGCAGAGGCCTGGCATTACCCGGACACCGATACGCTTGAAATCAATCACATCCGAATTCGGGCCTTCGACGAACAGGGTCAACTGACGACGGCAACGGCCAACCGGGCGTTGACCAATTCTGATGCATCCGAGGTTCAGTTGATGGGGAATGCCTTGGTGATTCGGGAGCTAGCCGCCACAGCACAGGGCCAGATTCCAAAACACATTGAATTCCGTAGCGATTTTTTGCATGCCTTCATGAATACGGAACGGGTCATGTCGCATAAACCCGTTGAATTAACACGTGGCCAGGACCGGTTTTCGGGTGATTCAATGGTGTTTGATAATTTGGGGCATGTGGTTGAGTTGACCGGACGGGTCAAGGGCAGACTGGTACCCGGCGTCGTCCGGTAACGCCGCATTGGCAAAAGTGCGGCACCTCCCCGCACCCTACACATTCGCCAACTATCGCAATGACCATGAAAAAAGGGCCCTCGGGCCCTTTTTTGCGTCAGCTGGCGTTACGCCAAACCGTTGCTTAGTAGCTGCTACGGCCACCGCCGCCGCCGCCGCCGTAACCACCACCGCCGCCACTACGGCCGCCGCCGGCGCCACCGCCGTAACCACCGCCGCCGCCGCTACGGCCGCCGCCGGCGCCACCGCCGTAACCACCACCACCGCCGCCGCCAGCGCCGCCGCCGAAGCCGCCGCTACGAGGAGCACGTGGCTCCATCGGACGGGCTTCGTTGACAACCAAGCCACGACCACCGTATTGTTGGCCGTTCAGACCGTTGATAGCAGCTTGTGCCTCAGCATCGCTGCCCATTTCCACAAAGCCGAAGCCTTTGGAGCGGCCGGTGTCACGTTCCATCATGACTTTGGCGCTGGAAACGGTACCGTGAGCTGCGAATGCCTGTTGCAGGTCTTCGTCACGGAAAGAATAAGGCAAATTGCCTACGTAAAGTTTGTTGCCCATGAAAGGACTCCTCAAAATGACTCAAAACGCGATGGAGTCCGATAACCGCAATCAACAAACCAATGAAGACTTAAAGCAGACGCGAAACTGACTTATCACCGCAAACTAATACTGCCAATCATTCAGCAATACCACACAATTATGCTCTAAATGGGCGGGCTTGGCTAACTTTTTTGCATTCATTGGAATTTCATTTCATTCTGTTTGAAAATGAAATGTAAAAAACGGCTTCGCTAATCCGACATAAAAATCTCGGCCCGTGCACGTGTAGGGATGGTTTTATGCAATTTAAAAATGGATGAACAATGAAAAACTTGACGCCAATGATCGCGTTGCTGGTGTTGATGGGCGTCGCCCCAGCCTGGGCTGCGGAAAAAGGGGACAAACCACAACTCGACGGTAAAACGATTGAAGCCACTACATTTCGTCTGGATTCCTTACGCGGCAAGGTGGTGCTGGTATTGTTCTGGTCAACCGACTGCGCGGTTTGTCGTGACAAGATGCCTGAACTTCGCGCCAACGTACAGGGATGGGTGAACAAGCCGTTTGAGTTGGTCAGTGTGAGCGTCGACCGAAAGCTTCAGGACGCGCTGGATTACGAGAAGATCGTTTCCCGCGTGGTTCCTCCAGGCCAGCGGTTCTCACTAATCTGGTCTGGCGATTCCGGGTATCGCGACACCTTTGGCAAACATGCGCAGTTGCCAACAGCTTATCTACTGGATAAGTCCGGCACTGTGATTGATAAATATACAGGCCGCATTCCGTCAGAAGCCTGGGACAAAATTGCCGATTTGCTTTGAGGTCGGTGATCCTGAATTTTCACGGCTTGTTTTGTAAGAAGTGATAAGGTCAAAAGACCAACATTCAACCAGTCGAACAATCGACCCACATGGGGCCAGGACAGGCTGGTTGATTCCTCAGACTTTTTAACCTGCCAACTTTAGGAGTGTTCCAAATGAACCAACGTGCCATGATCGCTGCTGCTGCCGCATCCCTGGTGTCCCTCGCGCTTGTTGCCGCACCCGTTGCGGCCCAGGAAAAAGAAAAATGTTTTGGTATCGCCAAGGCGGGCCAAAATGACTGCGCCAGTATTGCCGGTGTGCACTCCTGCGCCGGCCAAGCCAAGGTCGATATGGACAAAGGCGAGTGGAAATATGTTGCCAAAGGAACCTGCAAGGACATGAAAGGCATGTCTATGGACGAGGCCAAAATGATGAAAAAGAGTTGACCAGCGTCGGAATAGGCTGGCGGCACCCTCATTACAGGGAGCTGCTCGAGCGACGCCCGGCCATCGATTTTCTGGAAGTTCATTCAGAGAATTTTTTTGCCGACGGTGGGGCGGCGCTCGCGGTGCTGCACCAGGGGCGCGGCGATTATCCTGTCAGCCTGCATGGCGTGGGCCTGTCTCTGGGCTCGGTGGCAGGTGTTGACGTGTGGCATCTGGATCAACTTGCGCGGCTGGTCGCGCAGATAAACCCGGTCCGGGTCAGTGACCACGCGTGTTTTGCGCGCGGAACCCTGCATGCCCCAGGGAGCGCATCCGACGTTCACGCCTGTGACCTCCTGCCCATTCCGTTTTCGGCCGAGGCGCTGGATGTGATGTGCGCCAACGTGCAGCGGGTGCAAGACCGGCTCAGGCGCCCCATTTGTATAGAGAACCTGTCGGCCTACATCACGTGGTCGGCCTGTGACTGCAGTGAGCCCGAATTTTTGGCCGGGCTGGCGCGACGTACAGGTTGCGGGTTGCTGGTGGACGTGAACAACATTTACGTCAATGCCCTCAACGGGCGGCTGGGTGGCATGACCGTTGACGCCGTTCAAAGCTGCCGCAGTTGGCTGGATGCGATTCCCCCGGCTGCTGTGGCGGAAATTCATCTTGCGGGTCATGCGGACTGTGGCGACATCGTGATTGACGACCATGGCAGCCGCGTGTGTGCGGAAGTCTGGTCGGTGTATCGGCACGCCCTTGCGCGCTTTGGCACCGTACCCACATTGATTGAATGGGACACGGACATTCCCGAATTGGACGTGCTGCTGGAAGAGGCTTCCCATGCGCGCAGGCTGGGGCAAGAAGCCTTGCCGGGCAACGGGGCCTGTGCGCCAGGGAGTCAGGCATGAGCCCTGCGGCTACCGCAACCACGCTGGCGGCGCAGCAGCAAGCCTTGCTGGCTGCCCTGTTTGTCCGGCCAGTTGAATCGGTTGCCGCAGATGCTATTAAAACAGTAGCTGATAACGCATATTTTACGGGGGCTAGAGGCCTGAAAGCCTATCAATCCAATGCACTTGCGCTGGCCCAACGCACATTGCAGGCCGCGTATCCGGTGATGGCCCGGTTATTGGGTGACGAGAGCTTCACCTCGCTGGCGCATGACTTTTGGCTCTGCCATCCACCGGTGTGCGGTGACTTGACGCAGTGGGGTGGCGAGCTGGCTGGTTTTGTGCAGTGCAACGCCCAGCTGGCTGAGGAGCCCTACCTGAGCGACGTCTGCCGGGTGGAGTGGGCCCTGCACCGGGCCGCCGGTGCGGCCGACCGGGAGCCGGATATGTCAACATTCACCTTGCTGTCAACCAACGAACCCGATACGCTGACGCTGGTTTTGTCAAGCGGCGTCGCGGTTATTTCCAGTGGTTACCCGGTGGCCAGCATCGTCACGGCACACCTGAGCCACAGCCCGGCACTTGATGAAGTGGGGCGCAGGCTGCGCGAAGGGGTGTTTGAAAGTGCCCTGGTGTGGCGGCAGGGCTTTCGGCCCCAGGTCGCTGCTTGCAGCGCGGCGCAGGCGGCATTTGTGACAGCGGTGCAGTCGGGGGCCTCGTTGCTGTCGGCGCTGACGGATGCGGGCGATTTCAGCTTTGACGATTGGCTGCCTGCCGCCGTGCAAAGTGGCCTGGTGCTGGGTGCCAGACCGATTTAAACAGGAAACACCATGTCAAATTCCAATACCACCACCATACCTGTCCTGGTCCTGCGTATTCGTGCGCTGGGGGCCTTGCTGACCCGGCTGCTGGACAGCACGCAACCGCTTGCCGCAGGCGTGGCGCGGGTTTACCTGGCACAGGTGTTTTTCCTGTCGGGACTGACCAAGGTACGCGACTGGGGAACCACGGTGGCCTTGTTTACCGACGAATACAAGGTGCCGGTTTTGTCGCCCGAGGTGGCCGCGGTCATGGGCACAGCCGGCGAGTTGGGGTTGCCGGTGCTGCTGCTGCTGGGCTTGGGCGGGCGTTTTGCCGCCCTGGGCTTGTCTGTGGTCAATGCGGTGGCCGTCATCAGCCTGAGCGAGATTGCACCGGCCGCCTTGCAGCAACACATCACCTGGGGCGTTTTGCTTGCTGCACTGGCCATTTATGGCAGTGGCAAGTGGTCGGTTGACTCCTGGCTGGGGCGGCGATTGACCCGAACGCAGTCTTCAGCAGGCGTTGGCCCATGAACTTGTTGATGAGCCGACTCAGCGGCAGGCTGGCCCGCTACCTGAGCCAGCCCGGGCGTACCGGCGGCACTGCCATTGCCACTGACCAGCAAAAGCTGGCCCGATGCCTGCTGCCTGGCGATGTGCTGCTGGTAGAGGGCACCACGCGGGTCAGCACGGCCATCAAATACCTGACCCAATCAACCTGGTCCCATGCTGCTTTATATGTGGGTGATGCCGTGGGCCGCCAGACGCCCGATGGTACCGCCTTGTGTTTTGTGGAGGCCGACATTGTGCAGGGTGTGCGTGCGGTTGCACTGTCCAGCTTCAAGGGCCTGCATTGTCGGGTGTGCCGCCCGGTGAGCCTGACCGGCGACGAGGTTCGCCAGCTCTGCGACTTCGCCGTGAGTCGTCTGGGCGAACAATACGACATGAAGAATGTGCTTGATCTGGTGCGCTACCTGGTTCCCACGCCGCCAGTGCCGGTGCGTTGGCGCCGGCGACTGCTGTCCTTGGGCAGTGGCGACCCGACACGTGCCATTTGCTCGACCCTGCTCGCCCAGTGTTTTGAGTCGGTGCGTTACCCCATCTTGCCGCGGGTTGAGCAGGTTTCAGCGGAAAACCCGGGCAGTGATGAAGTCACCCGCGAAATATTGCACGTGCGCCACTACAGCCTGTACGTGCCACGGGACTTCGACGTGTCACCGTATTTTCAGATCATCAAGCCCACGCTGGACGCGGGCTTTGATCACCATGCCTTGGCCTGGGACTTCTCCAGGCCCTGATTGCGTGCAAAAATCCAGGCCTGCCGGCCGCTCACCAGTTCACTTCGCGGTCTGGCGTCGCGCCAATCCGGTGAATGGACAAATCGGCCCCTTCGTACTCCTCCTCCTGGCTTAACCGCAGGCCCATGCAAGCCTTGAGCAAACCATAAACCACCAGGCCCCCCAAAACAGCCCATGCCACACCCATCACGGTACCGATGACTTGTGCACCAAGGCTTACGCCACCCAGGCCGCCCAATGCCTTGCTGCCAAAAATGCCGGCAGCCAGCCCGCCCCAGGTGCCGCACAGGCCGTGAAGCGGCCATACGCCCAACACGTCGTCAATTTTCCATCTGTTCTGTGTGAGTGTGAACATCACCACAAAGATGGCACCTGCCACGCCGCCCACCACCAACGCGCCCAATGGGTGCATCAGATCAGACCCCGCGCAAACCGCCACCAGGCCGGCCAACGGGCCGTTGTGAATAAAGCCGGGGTCGTTTTTGCCCAGCACCAAGGCTGCGAGTGTGCCACCCACCATTGCCATGAGCGAGTTCACCGCGACCAGGCCCGATAGTTTGTCAATGGTCTGGGCGCTCATCACGTTGAAGCCAAACCAGCCTACCGTCAAAACCCACGCACCTAATGCCAGAAACGGGATATTAGAAGGTGGATGAGCACTGATAGAGCCATCTTTGCGATAACGATTGGCGCGGGCACCCAGCAGGATAACCGCCGGCAGGGCCAGCCACCCACCCACAGCGTGCACCACGATGGATCCGGCAAAGTCATGGAATTCCTCGCCCGTGGCTGCCTTGATCCAGGCCTGCACCCCAAAATGCTGATTCCAGACAATTCCCTCGAAGAAGGGGTATATAAAGCCGACGATAACGGCGGTTGCGATCAATTGCGGCCAAAACTTGGCCCGTTCTGCAATGCCACCAGAAATAATGGCGGGGATCGCGGCGGCGAAGGTCAATAAAAAGAAAAACTTCACCAACTCGTAGCCGTTCCTGGCCGCCAGTTGCTCCGCACCCACAAAGAAGCTGGTGCCGTAAGCCACGCCATACCCGACCAGGAAATAAGCGACAGTGGACACCGAGAAGTCCACCAAAATTTTGACCAGGGCGTTCACCTGATTCTTTTTACGCACGGTACCCAGCTCCAGAAACGCAAAACCAGCGTGCATGGCCAGCACCATGATGCCGCCCAACAAGATGAACAAGGCGTCTGAGCCCTGTTTTAGTGCTTCCATGATGACCTCTTTAGATGAAATGCTTTTAAATGGTGCGTTTTCAATGAATTTTATAAAATCGCACCAAATTAAAGCAATAAACGCGCCAATAACGGGATGTATGCGCCATAAGCGTGCGGAGTTGTGGTGAGCGCTTGATCCGGTAGCATGGGTCAATGGAAGCATTTCTTGTCTCAACCGGTATCGTGGCCCTCGCCGAAATGGGCGATAAAACCCAGTTACTGGCGTTGGTTCTGGCGGCCAGGTTCCGCAAGCCCTGGCCCATCGTCTGGGGCATTCTGGTGGCCACGGTTGCCAACCATGCCCTGGCCGGAGCGCTGGGTGCGTGGGTCACGAGCATGGTGAGGCCAGATATCCTGCGTTGGGTTCTGGGCACCTCGTTCATTGCCATGGCCTTGTGGATGCTGATCCCAGACAAGCTCGATGACGGTGCAGCAGCCGGGATATCGCGCCTTGGCGTGTTCGGCACCACGGTCGTCGCCTTCTTCCTGGCTGAAATGGGCGATAAAACCCAAATCGCCACCGTGATGCTCGCCGCGCGTTACAACACCTACGCCTGGGTGGTGGCCGGCACCACACTGGGCATGATGCTGGCCAATGCGCCGGTGGTGTGGCTGGGTGAGCGCATGACGCGCATCGTCCCTATCCACATCGTGCACCGGGTGTCGGCGGCCATTTTTGTGGTGCTGGGCCTGGTGGCGTTGGTGGGTTGGGGTTGATATACTGCCCATGCGCCGATTTGCCACAGCTTGCGGGCGCGTAATAAGTTCAGCTAAAGACGCTTGCCAACCCGGTCTCGCCCTTAGCAATAAGTAGCGTCGCCGGGTTTTTTGATTTTTAAACATGATCGCCACGCCACAGTCAATGCATTTTGCGCAAGCGCTGCCCCTGCAAAGTGGCGCGTCGATTCGCGCCTATGACCTGAGTTTCGAGACCTATGGCAGGCTCAACGCCGACAAGTCCAACGCCGTCTTGATTTGCCATGCGCTCAACGCCTCGCACCACGTGGCGGGGGTGTACCAGGGCCAGGACAAATCAGAGGGCTGGTGGGACACCATGATCGGCCCCGGCAAATCGCTGGACACAGACAGGTTCTTTGTCATCGGTGTGAACAACCTGGGTTCCTGTTTTGGCTCCACCGGCCCGATGCACCTGAACCCGGATACCGGCCGGGTTTATGGTGCAGACTTTCCGGTCGTCACGGTGGAAGACTGGGTGCTCGCACAGGCGCGCTTGCTGGATGCGCTGGGCATTCAGACGCTGGCCGCCGTGATGGGTGGGTCGCTGGGCGGCATGCAGGCGCTGAGCTGGGCGCTGCAATTCCCCACGCGCGTGCGTCATGCGGTGGTGATTGCCAGTGCGCCCAACCTCACGGCCGAGAACATCGCCTTCAACGAAGTCGCGCGGCGCGCCATCGTGACCGACCCTGATTTCAACGGCGGCAACTTTTATGCCCAGGGCGATCAGCCCGAGACCAAGCCCAAACGCGGCCTTCGCATCGCCCGCATGATTGGCCACATCACCTACCTCAGTGATGACGTGATGAACGAGAAATTTGGGCGACAGTTGCGCGCCGCCGTCAACCGTCAAGCCGCAGACGCCTATCTCTATAGCACCCAGAATGTTGAGTTCCAGATCGAGAGCTACCTCCGGTACCAGGGCGACAAATTCGCCGAGTACTTCGATGCCAACACCTACCTGCTGATCACCCGTGCCCTGGATTATTTTGATCCGGCGCGGCGCTTTGGCGGCAACCTCAGCCTGGCGCTGGCCCGTGCGCAGGCCAAATTCCTGCTCGTGAGCTTCACCACCGACTGGCGTTTTGCCCCTCAGCGCAGCCGCGAGCTGGTGAAGGCCTTGCTGGATAACCGTTTGAGCGTGAGCTACGCCGAAATCGATGCGCCACACGGCCATGATGCCTTTTTGCTCGATGACCCCCGGTATATGGGCGTGATCAGCTCTTATTTTGATAGCGTCCATCACGCATTGGAGTCCCGCCATGAGTGACCGCGCCACCAAGGAAGCGATTGCCCGCCTTGTGCCGCAAGGCGCACGGGTGCTGGATCTGGGCTGTGGCGATGGTGAAATGCTTGTCCACCTGCAGCAAACCCGGGGTTGTACCGGCTACGGCATTGAGCTGGACGACGCCAACGTGCTGGCCTGTGTGAAGCGCGGCGTCAACGTCATCCAGCTCAATCTGGACGAAGGTCTGGCCCTGTTTGACGATGCCTCGTTTGACGTCGTGTTACAGATCGACACCCTGCAGCACCTGCGCAACGCCGAAGTCATGTTGCAGGAAACCGCGCGCGTGGGCCGTGTGGGCGTGGTGGCATTCCCCAATTTCGGCCACTGGCCCAACCGGTTGAGTGTGTTGCGCGGCCGTATGCCCGTGACCAAATGGCTGCCCTACCAGTGGTATGACACGCCCAATATCCGGGTGGGAACCTACCGTGATTTCGAGGCACTGGCACAAAAAAACCAGTTGCAGGTACTTGACGCGTTTGGTCTTCAGGACGGTCGGGAGGTACGGTTTGCACCCAACGCGCGGGCGGGGACGGCGGTGTTCAAGTTCCAGCGCGGCCGCGCTGACGTCCAGACTTTGGGTTAAGATTCCGGCATCGGGAACACAGCCTCCCGAATCTTCGAAAGAATAGACGGTGTCCCGTCCAAGCGCTGGTAACTCACAGGAGTATCACGTGGACACCTCTGCCGATTCTGTTCTTTCTTCTTCAGTTTCCATCCCCCCCCAAATCCTCGCAGCCCGCATGGGTCGCACGGGCGCACCGTTGTTGCTGGATGTCCGGCGCGACGAAAAATTCCAGGCCAGTGCACGCATGCTGGCCGGCGCGCAGCGATGTGCGCCTGAGGATGTGGCGGCTTTCGCCGCTTCCCAACCACCCCGCGAGGTCGTGGTGTATTGTGTTTTTGGGCACAACGTGAGCGCCGATGCGGTGGCCACGCTGCGCGCAGCGGGCTGGAACGCCCATGCGCTGGCGGGGGGCATGGAAGGTGGCGAAGAGGGCGTGGACACGCCACAAGACATCGCGCAGTGGCGCGGCAATGCCATGCCCAGCATGACAAAGCGGCCCGATTGGGGTGTGACAGGTGAGCGCTCCTCACGCTGGATCACGCGCGAGCGGCCCAAGATTGACCGCATTGCCTGCCCGTGGCTGATCCGCCGCTTTGTGGACCCGCGTGCCGAGTTCTTCTATGTGCCCACGGCTCAGGTATTTGACGAAGCGACACGCCTGCAAGCCGTGGCCTACGACATACCCGGTGCACCGGTATCGCATGTGGGCGAGCGCTGCAGCTTTGACGCACTCATCACCGGTTTCGGGCTGCACGATCCGGCGCTGGACCTTCTCGCGGGTATCGTGCGCGGGGCCGACACCGACCGCCTGGACCTCACACCGCAATCGGCAGGCCTGCTGGCTTTTTCGCTTGGCCTGTCCCGGCTTCACGCCCAGGACGACCACGCCATGCTGGAGGCCGCGGTTGTCCTGTACGACGCGCTGTACGCCTGGTGTCTTGACAAGACCCGTGCCCAGGACGAGGCGCACAACTGGAAACCCGAAACCATGACAGGAGCCCGGGCATGAGCACAATCATTCAGGCCAGCGCTGATTCCGGGCAGCAAGGCGTTCGTTTTGGTGAAGCCCTCAAGTTTTGGCTCCGTTTGGGCTTCATCAGTTTTGGTGGCCCGGCCGGGCAAATTGCCATCATGCACCGCGAGCTGGTGGAAGAAAAACGCTGGATCTCCGAGAAACGGTTTTTACACGCGCTGAACTACTGCATGCTGTTGCCCGGGCCGGAAGCCCAGCAGCTTGCCACCTACATTGGCTGGCTGATGCACCGCACCTGGGGCGGCGTTGTGGCGGGGGTGCTGTTTGTGCTGCCCTCGCTCTTTATCCTGATCGGTTTGAGCTGGGTCTATGTGGTGTTTGGCCAGGTGCCCTGGGTTGCCGGTTTGCTGTACGGCATCAAGCCGGCGGTGGCGGCGATCGTGTTGCAGGCGGTGCACCGCATTGGCTCAAAAACATTGAGAAACCCATCCTCAGCCCCCGTGTTATGGGCGATAGCAGCTATGAGTTTCATAGCAATTTATTTTTTGGACACCCCGTTTCCATTGATCGTTTTGGGCGCGGCGGTTGTTGGCTGGCTGGGTTCCCGATTCGCGCCGGCACAGTTCTCTGGCGGTGGCGGGCACGGGGCTGCCAAAGCGACTTATGGGGCGGCGGTGATCGACGACGACACACCCACACCCGAACACGCCCGCTTCAAAAAGTCCCGCCTGGCCCGGGTTGTGCTCATCGGCATGGCCTTGTGGCTGTTGCCGGTGGCGGCGTTGATGGCCTGGCAGGGCTGGAGTGGTGCCATCACCCAGATGGGCTGGTTTTTCACCAAGGCGGCGCTGCTCACGTTTGGGGGGGCCTACGCCGTGCTGCCCTATGTCTACCAGGGCGCGGTCGAACAGTTCGGCTGGCTCACCGGGCCGCAGATGATTGACGGCCTTGCTCTGGGTGAAACCACGCCCGGCCCGTTGATCATGGTGGTGGCCTTTGTCGGGTTTTTAGGCGGCTGGACCAAACAGGTGCTGGGACCTGACGCCTTGTTTCTGGGTGCGGCGCTGGCCGCCACCGTGGTGACATGGTTTACGTTTTTACCCTCGTTTGTGTTCATTCTGGCAGGTGGTCCACTGGTAGAGTCGACTCATGGCAAGCTGCAGTTCACCGCACCGCTGACTGCCATCACGGCCGCCGTGGTCGGTGTCATTGCAAGTCTTGCTCTGTTTTTTATAGCGCACATTGCATATAAGACGGGGGCTGACGGCTCATTTTTGTCCAAACTTGACTGGGCTGCACTGGCCATAGCGGCGGCTGCGGCCGTGGCCTTGTTGCGGTACAAGGTCGGCGTGATCCCGGTCATTGCCCTGTGTGCGCTGGCGGGTTGGGCGGTGAAGTTTGTGGGGGTTTAGGCGGGGAGTCTGAGCGGCCCGTGGCCCGGTATTCAAGGGAGATTTTCATGTTTCGTTTTGTTCGTTTCCTCGCATGGGCTGGCGTCACCCTGCTTCTGGCAGCCTGCGCCAACTCGCTGTTCAACCCGGGCCCGCGGTCCTACATCATCAGTCAGGCCCAGTTGCTGGACATCATCGCCAAACGGTTTCCGTTCAATGAGCGTGTTGCCGAGTTGCTGGATCTGCAGGCCGTGGCGCCACGCATCAAGCTTTTGCCCGAAAGCAACCGCATTGCAACCGAGCTGGATGTCAACCTGACCGAGCGGCTGTTGCGGACCGCTTTCAAGGGGTCGCTGGCGATGAACTATGGCCTGCGGTTCGAACCGTCGGACAACTCCATTCGCATGACCGACGTCAAGGTCAGCAGCCTGGTGGTGAATGGGGTCCCCGATCGTTATCAAGACCTGGTGGGTCGCCTGGCACCGGTTCTGGCTGAGCGCCTGCTCAACGACTTCAGCCTGCACCAAATCAGCGCCAAAGACCTGGGCGTGGTCAATGGCTGGGGTTATGCACCCGGCGGGTTTCAGGTCACACCGCAAGGGCTCAGCATCTCACTCACGCCCCGCAAGGCCCCCTGAAAGACGCCCTAAAACAGCTCGATGTCGCCGACGTTGGCCACCTGCTCGACCAGCACGCCCTGGGCAATCAGGGCGGCATGGCTGCAAACCTGGTTGCGGCCATGCTCTTTGGCGTGGTAGACCGCCTTGTCGGCGCGTTCAAAGGCACCGCTGGGGGTGTCACCAGCCCGAACCGCTGAAAATCCGATGCTGATGGTGATGTGACCAATCTGCGGGAAAAGATGGTTTTCGGTGCTGGCCCGCATGCGTTCCAGCGCCAGTGTGGCATCGGTCTCGCTGGCGCATCGCATCAGCACAACAAACTCTTCTCCACCAAAGCGATAGAGCTGGTCGTGAAAGCGAAAACAGCGGCGCATCAGGCGTGCCAGCAACAGCAGCACTTCGTCGCCGATGAGGTGTCCAAAACTGTCGTTAACCCGTTTGAAGTGGTCGATGTCAATCATGGCCAGCCAGTAGCTGCCCATGTCGGTGCCGTGGCGGCGGTCGTCGTTATCCGTGCCCGACGTCTTTGTTTGTTCGATGGTGGCTTTCAGAAAAGCCCCATCAAAGGTCTTGCGGTTCAGCAACTCGGTCAAGGCATCCCGCTCGCCGTAGTCCAGCAGGTTCTGGAAATTCAGGTACAGGCGCAACACACCCGTAACCAGACGCCGGGACTCCTCCGACAGGGGGGTGGTGGTCTCGATTTCGATCACACCGCAGCTGTCGACACTGCGGGTCAGCGGGAAAAGGGTCAGGCTGGACGGGCCTGCGTGTTGTATGACCTGTTGTGACGCCATGGCTTGCTGGCGCAACGGATGCTCGGCCAGTTTGGGCAGTGATTCAAGATCAACCCAGGCTGAATTGGTCTGGGGCACCGGTTCGTCGGGACTGATCCGGGCGCACGTCAGCCAGCGCTCGTTGTGGCGTTCACCGACACCGCGGAACAAGGCAACACCAAGCGGTGAGAGCAAATCTGCGAGGGTCTGGACGAGCGCCAGCTCCAGATCATCCCGATCCTTGTGAGCAGTCAAATTGGCGAGGTTGTCGACCAGTTCAGGCATGATTCCAGTGTACATGCGCAGCATGTGCCAGCGTCCGGAGTTAAGGCGGTCTTCCGCCTGCTGATCTGGCTCTGGCGCACTTGTGCCGGCACAGGTAAAGTAGCGGCCATGGCAGGCCTGCCCTGCATCTGCCCCCGGAGAAACACCCATGAACGCCCCCCTGCACCGTGAATTTCCTGCCGGTCTGCCCGACAGTGCCCGTGCCCTGTCCCAGGTCAGCACGCAATGGGATGACGACATCGTCAAACAAATCACCCACTACATCGGGATTCCTGCCAAATCACCCGGATTTGACGCAGACTGGGCACAGCAGGGGTACATCGACACGGTGATGCGCAATGCCGCAACCTGGGTTGAGGCGCAAAAGGTGCCAGGCCTGACGCTGGAAATCGTGCGGCTGGACGGGCGCACGCCGGTTCTGTTTTTCGAAATTGCCGCCACCCAAGCCAACAGCACACAGACCGTCCTGATGTATGGCCACCTCGACAAACAACCCGAGTTCAGCGGCTGGCGCAATGATCTCGGTCCCTGGACGCCCAAACTGGAAGACGGCAAACTTTACGGCCGGGGTGGGGCAGACGATGGTTACGCGGTGTACGCCAGCATTGCGGCGGTGCAGGCGCTTAAAAGCCAGAACGTGCCCCATCCGCGCATCGTGGGGCTGATTGAGACCTGTGAGGAAAGTGGCTCCTACGATCTGCTGCCGTATGTGGATGTGCTGCGCCCCCGGCTCGGAGATGTGGCGCTGGTGATTTGCCTGGACTCGGGCGCCGGCAATTACGACCAGTTGTGGCTGACCACCAGCCTGCGTGGCATGGCCAGCGGCACGCTCAAGGTGGAGGTGTTGACCGAAGGCATTCACTCGGGGGATGCCAGTGGTCTGGTGCCGTCGAGTTTTCGCATCATGCGCCAGGTGCTGGACCGCCTGGAGGACAGTGCCACCGGGCGTTTGTTGCCGGCCAGTTTTCATTGCGAGGTGCCGCCCGAGCGCCTGAACCAGGCCCGCGCCACGGCCGCCATTCTGGGCGACGAGCTTTACAAGCGTTTCCCGTGGGCGCACTACGACTGCGGCGGGTCCAGCATGTTCACCCTGCCGACTACAACTGACCCGGTTCAGGCCTTGCTCAACCGCACCTGGATACCCACGTTGAGTGTGACGGGCGCCGAAGGCCTGCCCGCGCTCAAAGACGCTGGCAACGTACTACGGCCCTATACCGCGTTCAAGATCAGCCTGCGGTTGCCACCCTTGGTTGACGCCGCCACGGCGGTGCAATCCCTGAAAGCCCTGCTGGAAGACAACGCCCCCTATCAGGCCAAAGTGACGTTTGACGGCATCGGCAGCGCCACCGGGTGGAACGCACCGGCCACGGCGCCCTGGTTCGAGTCGGCGCTGCATGCCGCCTCCAACGCGCACTTTGGCGCACCGTGTGGTTACATCGGCCAGGGCGGCACGATCCCGTTGATGAACATGCTGTCCCAGGGCTTTCCCAAGGCGCAGATGATGGTGTGCGGGGTGCTTGGCCCCAAAAGCAATGCCCACGGCCCCAATGAATTCCTGCATGTGCCCTACGCCAAAAAACTGACAGCCGCGGTGGCCGAGGTGATCGCGCACATGCCTTGAACCGGCGATACACCACAATACGCCGACCGACCCGACCTTTGTTTGCCCATGACCAATAATGCCTCGACCCTGTCCACGTTTGTTGCCCACGACGGTGACAACATTGCCATACAGGACTGGCCCCTGGACAAGCGCCAAAAACTGCGTGGTGTGGTCATCATTGTTCATGGCCTGGGTGAATATGCGGGTCGTTATGACCACGTGGCCAACCGGTTGAACGACTGGGGGTTTGGTGTGCGCGGTTTTGACCAGTATGGGCACGGCGAATCGGGCGGCACACGTGGCGGCCTGACCTCCAGTTCGCGTCTTCTGGACGATCTGGCCGACATCGTGGACAGCACACGTGTGCACACGGCCAGCGGCACGCCCCTGATTTTGCTGGGCCACAGCATGGGTGGTCTGGTTGCTGCGCGTTTTGTGGCCCTGGGCGTTCGGCCGGTGGAGGCGCTGGTCCTGTCGTCGCCTGCGCTGGACCCCGGGCTCAACCGGTTCCAGAAATTCCTGCTGGCGGTCATGCCGCGTTTTGCCCCCAACCTGCGCGTGGGCAACGGGCTGGATCCGTCCCGCATCTCGCATGACCCCAAAGTGGTGGCCGCTTACAAGGCCGATCGCCTGGTGCATGACCGGGTGTCCGGCAGGCTGGCCAAATTCATTGCGGACGGCGGGCCCGCCACACTGGCGGTGGCGCATCAGTGGACAACGCCCACCTTGCTGATGTATGCGGGCAAAGACAAACTGGTCAACCCGGCCGGCAGCCGCGCCTTTGCTGCCGCAGCCCCCCGGTCGGTGGTGACCTCACGCTGCTTTGAGGCCATGTACCACGAGATCTTCAATGAACTCAGGCCAGAGTCCGTGTTTGCCGAACTCAAACAGTGGCTGGACAGCCGTTTCTAGGCAATGCGCTGGCCGGTTGGTCAGGTGGCGCGGGCCGGCCTGGCTTTCATCATCAACCACACCAGCGCCAGACCCGTCATTGCCACCGGCACCAGCGAGCCGAGGTTCAGCAAAGCCCAGCCCCGCGTGGTGATCAACACGCCGGAGGCGAACGAGCTCAGCGCCAGGGTCGCAAACATGAAGAAATTCAGGGCCGCCTGTGCCCGGTCTTTTTCCTCGGGGGTATAGGTTTGCAGGGAGAGTGTGGTGCTGCCCGTGAAAAGGAAATTCCAGCCCACGCCCAGCAAAAACAGGGCCGCCACAAACTGGTGCAAATCGATGCCCGAGAGGGCAATCACGATGCACAAGGCGTTGAGCAGAACCCCCACACCCATGACCGGCAACGCGCCAAAACGCCGGATCAGGTGGCCGGTGAAAAAGCCCGGCGCAAACATGCCGATCACGTGCCATTCCAGCACCAGCGCCACATCCGAAAAAGGCAGCTTGCATTGCTGCATGGCAATGGGGGTGGCCGCCATCAGCAGGTTCATCACGCCATACCCCAGAGAGCCGGTAATCGCCGCGACAACGAACAGCGGCTGGCGCATGAGGATCTTGAGGGGCCTGCCACCTGACCCGGCTTTTCGCGCGGGCGGCGGTGCAAAGGTGATGAAAGACAGCATGACCATCGACACCAGGGCCACGCCGGCCAGCGCGAGGTAGGCACCGGCGAAGGGTGCATCCATCAAGGTGCGGGTTTGTGCGGCCAGGTTGGGGCCCAGGACGGCACCCATCAGCCCGCCCGCCATGACCAGAGACACCGCCTTTTCGCGCCATGCCGGGTCACTCAGCTCGGCCGCGGCAAAACGGTACAGGCCCGCGTTGGCGTTGTAATAACCGGCCACCACCGTGGCAAAACACAGGAGCCAGAAGTCCTTGTGAATGGCGGCGTAGGCGCACAACAGGGCTGAGGCAAATGCCACGGCCAGCCCCAGCTGGAACGAGGCCTTGCGACCAAACCGGGCCTGTGTATGGGCAACCAGCCCGGTGGACAGGGCACCACCGACCACATAACCCATGACCGGCAGTGTCGCCATCCATCCCAGTGGCGCGAGGCCCAGGCCGACCAGCCCGTTGATGGCGATGAAGGTGACGTTGTTGGTGAGAAAAAGGCCCTGGCAAATGGCCAGCAGCCAGAGGTTGCGGTTCATGCCAGCAGCACCAGTGCGGCCAGGGCGGCGGTTTCGGCCCGCAGCACGCGCGCCCCCAGCGACACGCTGACAAAGCCGGCCGCCAGTGCGGTGTCTTCTTCGGTGCCGCCCAGACCGCCTTCCGGGCCTGACAAAAAGGTGATTTTCTGGCTTGCGCCATGCGTGGTGTGGGCAACGGCCATAAGGTCATGCAGCGGCTGCGTGCCGGACCGCAAGGACAGCAGGTAGTTGGCGCTGTCCGTGGCCCCCACCCTGGTTTTTACCCATGCCGACAGGCCCATGACCGGGTGAATGACGGGCACACGGTTGCGCCCGCATTGCTCGCAGGCCGACACGGCCACACTCTGCCAATGCGCCACCTTCTTGGCTGCACGCTCAGAGTCCAGCCGCAGCACGGTGCGTTCGGTCATCAGGGGCTGGATGCTGGCCACACCCAGTTCGGTGGCCTTTTCTACCAGCCAGTCCATGCGTTCGTTGGCCGGCATGCCGAGCGCCAGATGAATGGCGCGCCCGGTTTCGCGCTCAACCGGCGCATGTTCCCCGATATGGACGCCCACGTCGCTGCGGCCCATGCGCTCAACGGTGGCTTCAAACTCACCGCCCAGGCCATTGAAAACCGTCAGGGAGTCACCTGGCTGCAGGCGCAGCACCTGCACATGGCGGGCTGCACCGGCGGGCAGGTCAAGTTGCTGGCCAGTGGCCAAAGCAGTGGGGCAATAGAAACGGGGCATGGCGATAGTTGCTATGAAATTAATAGCTACTCACGCATATTTCACGGGGGCTAAGGTGTGATTTGGCTTCATACCCGGCCAAAAGCGAAGCCGCCCACGTCCTGGATGCCTTCAACCTGGTCAATCAGTCGCAGCAGGGGCTTGAGCTCACGGTAGCGGCTGGCGGTGGCCCGGATGTAGCCAATAAAGCGGGGCGTATCGGCCAGGTACTGCGGCTTGCCATCGCGCAGGGTCAGCCGGGCAAAAATGCCGGCCACCTTCAGATGGCGTTGCAGGCCCATCCATTCCACGCCCCGGTAAAACTCGCCAAAATCAGCGCCCCTGCCCGACGGGCTTGTGGGGCCCAGCAGCCCTGCGGCGCAGGCTTTCTCCCAGTAGCGGATGGTGATGTCCAGCACGAAGTCCTCATCCCAGCTCAGGAAGGCATCACGCATCAGGCTGGCGATGTCATAGGTGATGGGGCCGTACACCGCGTCCTGAAAATCCAGCACCCCAAGACGGGTGTCAGGTGTGGGGGTGTTACCCACCATCAGGTTTCGCGGCATGAAGTCGCGGTGCACGTAAACGCTGGGCCAGGCCAGGTTTTGCTGGATGATCACCCTGAAGGCCTCGTCCAGTGTGCGCTGCATGGCCTCATGGATCGCCACCCCGCGGTGCTGGGCAAGATACCAGTCGGGGAACAGCGCCAGTTCGCGACGCAGCAGGGCTTCGTTATAGGGTGGCAGCACATCCGGGCGAGAGGCGGTCTGCCAGGCAATCAGGGTGTCCACGGCCTGCATGTACAGCGCGTGGTTGGCCGGGGGATTGTCCCGGTTGATGAGTTGCATCATGGTCCGGTGGCCCAGATCGGTGAGCAGCATAAAACCCTGCGCTTTTTCCCAGGCCAGCACCCTGGGTGCGTTCAGCCCCGCATCGGCCATCAATTGCGCCACCGTCACAAACGGCGCACAGTCTTCCTTGTCAGGGGGGGCATCCATGATGATGCAACTGCCACCAGCCGGGTTTGCGCCAGATGCCGGCGCGCCGTCCACACGAAAGTAACGCCGGAAGCTGGCATCGGCAGAGGCGATGCGCAAGGAGCCACGCGCAAGCTGGTGGGTGTGCGCCACACCGGCAAACCAGTTGTTGAAGGCGGCCTCCCGATCAGGATCTGACCAGGTCAGCGGGGTATTGGCATCGGGCGTCATCGCAGGGGGCGGGGCATTATGTGGGCTCATGGATAATCCATTCTACAAACCCAACCGCCTGACCCGTTTGCCTCTCCAGATTCAGCTCCCTGCCCGATGCGCCTCTTGACCCCAGCCGTGAAACGACGGGCTTCCCGCGTGCGATGGGCGTCACCTGTGCTCACACCCATTGCCCTGGTGGTGGGTGTGTTGCTGCCGGTGTCTTTTGCCAATGCCCAGACAGCGGGGCCCGAGGAAGGGCTCACGCTCAAAAGCAGCCCCTTGCTGCAAGATCGGTCGGGCGCGGCAAAGAATGAGGTTTTCCCGACATTCTTGACCGGAGACCGCACGATGGGACACACGGATCTCGAAACCGTCGTCGAAGGCAATGCCGAGCTTCGTCGTGAAGGCATGGTGATCCGCGCCGATCGGCTGGAATACTTTGTGCCCGACGATCTGGCGCGTGCCCAGGGCAATGTGCACATCAACAAGGCGGGCAATGTTTATGAGGGCCCCTTGCTTGAGCTTAAAGTGGACGCGTTTGAAGGCTTTTTCACGGCGCCCCGTTATCGTTTCCTGAGAAATGGTGCGCATGGTGAGGCGGATCGCATCGACTTTCTCAGCGACCAGCGCATGGTCGTGCGCAATGCCACATTCACCACCTGTGAGCGCATGCCCGGGCTCGACTGGATGCCGGACTGGGTGCTGCGTGCGGCCAGCATTGACGTGGATACGGAAGAGGATACGGGGTTGGCCAAGGGGGCGCTGCTCACCTTCAAGGGCGTGCCCATCCTGCCCATCCCCATCCTGAGCTTTCCCTTGAGTGACAAGCGCAAGTCCGGGGTATTGCCTCCCACTTTTGGCCTGGGCAACGTGAACGGCGGGGAAGCAACGCTGCCGTACTACTGGAACATCGCACCCAACCGGGATGCCACCCTCTTTCCCACGCTCATGACCAAGCGTGGCGTTGAGCTGGGCGCAGAATTCCGCTACCTGGAGGCGGCCTACTCCGGCCAGCTCCGGGCCGACCTGATGCCTGCCGACCAATTGCGCCAGCGTACCCGCTGGGGCTTGTCTTACGCCCATCAGGGGCGCATCACGGGTGACATGGTGCCGGCCAGCGGCATTGGCCTCAATCTCAGTTTGAATCGGGTCAGCGATGACAATTACTGGCGGGACTTCACCCGTGTCACACCGTCGTTGACCCAGCGCCTGTTATCCAATGACCTGTCGCTCAACTGGTCCGGCGCGGGCTTCTCCAACAGCCTGCGGTTGCTGAAGTGGCAAACCCTGCAAGACGTGGCCTCGCCGATTACGCCACCCTACGACCGCTTGCCGCAAGTGACCTCGCTGTACCACAGCGTGAGTCCGTATGGGCTGGATGTGTCTGCCAATGCCGATTACACCCAGTTCCAGGCCAATCGGGTCCTGACCGGTCAGCCCAATGCACACAGGGCCTTTGCGCTGACCCAGGTGAGCCGGTCCTGGCAGACCCCGGCCGGGTACTTGACGCCCAAGCTGCAACTGCACACCACCCATTACCAGTTTGATGCGCCCCTGGCCAGCGGGGCCATGTCGGCAAGCCGTGTTGTCCCGACCTTGAGCGTGGACAGCGGGCTGGTTTTTGAGCGCGATACCCAATATTTTGGTCGTGCCTTGCGCCAGACGTTGGAGCCACGTGCGTTTTACGTCAACACGCCGTTTCGGGACCAGGCCAGCCTGCCCATTTACGACTCCGGCGCCACCGACTTCAACTTCTCCAATATTTATACGGAAAACGCCTTTGTCGGGAATGACCGCATTTCAGACAGCAACCTGCTGACGCTGGGTTTGACCTCCCGCTTGCTGGACCCGGACACGGGTGCCGAGGCCGCGCGTTTTGGCATTGCCCAACGGTTGCGGTTTAAAAATCAGAACGTCACCTTGCCGGGTGGCGCGCCGGTTGCCGACCGGATCAGTGACGTGTTGCTGGGCGCAACCGTCAATTGGGACCCCAAATGGACGCTGGACTCAACGGTTCAATTCAATCCCAAGACCCGGCTCTCGGAGCGCTCAACCATTGGTGCCCGATACAGCCCGGGCAACTACCGCGTGGTCAGCGCGGCTTACCGGCTGCAACGGGGTCTGAGCGAGCAACTTGATATAGGGTGGCAATGGCCCATCAATGACTTGTGGGGTGACAAGGGGCAAGACCTGGGTCCGGGCAAGGGCCAGGGTGGCGGGCGCTGGTACAGTGTGGGGCGATTGAACTTCAGCCTGAAAGACGGCAAACTGGTCGACTCGGTGATTGGCCTTGAGTACGATGCCTGCTGCTGGATCAGCCGGGTGGTCGTGGAACGGTTGCAAACCGGAACCACATCGGCCACCCAACGGGTGATGTTTCAGCTGGAATTCGTCGGGTTTTCCAAATTGGGGTCGAACCCCCTGAAAACGCTGAAAGACAATATCCCGCGTTACCAGTATCTGCGCGAGCAAACCAGCTTGCCCAGCCGCTTCAGCAATTACGACTAAACAACATGAATCATCGCGCATTGGCTTTTGCCCTGGTGGGCCTGAATGTTTTTCTGGACCCCGGCGCCCACGCGCAAGCCCTGCGGTTGCAGTCCTCAGGCACGCTCGCTGCCCCAGGGGTGCGGGCGACACCAACCAGCCAGCAGGCGGCCGACTTCATCGTGGCCGTTGTGAACTCGGAGCCCATCACACGCCATGAAGTGCGGGCCGAAATGCAGCGCCTGGCGCAGCAGTTGAACCAGCAGGGCAGGCCGCAACCGGCCGTTGATGCGCTGACCAGCGAGGCGCTGGAGCGCCTGATTCGCAACAAGGCGGAATTGCAGTTCGCCCGGGAATCAGGCATTCGGGTGTCCGATGCCGACGTGAATCAGGCGGAGCAGTCCGTAGCCGCCCAAAACAAGCTTGACCAGTCCGAGTTATATCGACGCCTGGCGGCAGATGGCATCTCGGTCAACCAGTTTCGCAAGCAGCTCCGTGACCAGTTGACCTTGACCCGTGTGCGCGAACGCGAGGTCGACTCCAAGGTTCGTGTGTCTGACACTGAAGTCGATCAGTACATTTTGAGCCAATCGGACAGTGCCAACGCGCTGGCCAAGGAGATCAACCTGGCCCAGGTGCTGATTGCTGTGCCCGATGGCGCAACAGACCCGCAAATCGCAGCACTGCAGGTCATAGCGCAGCGCGCACTGGACCGTGCACGTGCCGGGGAAGATTTTGCGGCCCTTGCGCGCGAGCTGTCGCAGGCGTCGGACCGGGCCAACGGTGGCCAGCTGGGGTTGCGCAGTGCCGACAAATACCCGCCTATTTTTGTCGATGCCACGCAAGCGCTGGGCGTGGGGGAGCTGACGGGGTTGGTGCGTTCCGGCGCCGGTTTTCACATACTCAAGGTCATCGAGAAGCGGGGGGCCGGGATGCCTGCCACAACCATGACCCAGAGCCATGCACGTCATATTTTGCTGCGTCTCAATGCCGGCTTGAGTGACGCCGCGGCACGGGGCAAGCTGGCAGACTTCAAAAAACGTGTTGTGGCGGGGCAGGCAGATTTCGCCACGCTGGCACGCGAAAACTCGCAAGACACCAGTGCCGCACAGGGCGGTGATTTGGGGTGGGCAAGCCCCGGACAATTTGTGCCAGAGTTTGAAGAAGTCATGAATGCCCTGGCACCCGGTCAAATCAGCGAGCCGCTCACCTCACGGTTTGGCGTTCACCTGATTCAGCTGAATGAGCGCCGCAACGTGACATTGAGCCAACGGGAGCAGCGGGACGCCGTGCGGGAGATCCTGCGCAGCACCAGGCTTGATGAAGCTTTTGCCGTGTGGGAGCAGGACATCCGTGCGCGGGCCTACGTGGACGTGCGCGAGGCGCCACAATAAGACGCCTGACGTGAAACACGGCAATCACATCCCCCGAAAACGGTTTGGGCAGCATTTCCTGGCCGATCGCGCCATCATTGAGGACATCGTTAGTCTGATTGGTCCCAGGCCAGGGCAGGTCATGGTTGAAATTGGCCCCGGTCTGGCGGCGCTGACACAACCGTTGGTGGAGCGCCTGGGTCATTTGACCGTCATTGAGCTCGACCGTGATCTGGCCGCAGGCCTGCGTGCCCATCCGCAACTCACGGTCATTGAATCGGATGTCCTCAAAGTCGATTTTTCACAAGTCGCGCAGCGGCTATTTGCGGATCCATCTCCGGGTCAATCGAACCCGGGAAAATCAGCGTCCACGGTTGCCGCGAAGTTGCGTGTGGTGGGCAATCTGCCCTACAACATTTCAACGCCCATCCTGTTTCATTTGCTCGACAGCGTGGATTGGATTGAAGATCAGCACTTCATGCTTCAAAAAGAAGTGATTGATCGCATGGTGGCCCACCCTGCCACCTCGGACTATGGCCGCTTGAGCGTGATGCTGCAGTGGCGCTACGCCATGGAGAGTGTGCTGTTTGTGCCGCCTGAATCGTTTGACCCCCCTCCGCGGGTGAACAGTGCCGTGGTGCGCATGGTGCCGCGCGAGGCGCCTGTGCCGGTTGATGTGAAGCACTTGAGTGAAATTGTGCAGGTGGCCTTTAGTCAACGCCGAAAACTCATGCGCCATACGCTGGGCCGCTGGCTTGAAGACCGGGGATTTTCAGGCACATTTGATGTGCAGCGTCGCGCCGAGGAGGTGCCGGTTGAGGAATACCTGGCGCTGGCGTTGACCACAAAAAAATAAATAAAAAGCCCGTCTTCAAGACGGGCTTTTTATTGAGCGTGGGCGACTGGTCTCAGGCGGCTGCCAGCCAGTAGCCCGCATTGAAAGGGCTGCTCATGCGCAACGCCAATGGCGAAACATCCAACAACTTGTCGGTTGGCATCTTTTCGCCGCTCTCCGTGATGAGTTCGATTCCGGAGATGGCATCGCTGCCTTGTCCGTCGATCTTTGCCTCTTTCGCCCGTTCTGCTTGGCTGGTGTGTGCAGAACGGGCTACAGAAAAGAATAGAAACATCGAAACGGTATCTTTCGATCTCCCCAGTAGTCGGCGGCATCACGGAAAATGTCCAGCAGTTGTTCGCGCGCTTCCTTGTCGAACTTGGCGTTGGCCGGAATGTGCTCGAGCACGGCAATAAAGCCTGGCTGCGGGCCCGACTTGTGCACCGGATCCGTCATGCTGTCGTACAACGCGTCGAAATTTTTACCGACGTGGGTGGGCAGCATGAACTGCTGGCCAATCAAGTCCAGCACGTCTTGTTTGGTCTGGGCGCTGGCCAGATTGGCATACAAGAAATGCTGTCCAAGGCCTTGGGCCGCGTCTTGCAGATCCTGAACCCTGAAGGCGCGGATCGACTGAACGATGTTTGTCCGGATGCCCCGCAAAGGCACCTCGGTTGCACCATGTGATGGCGCCAGAACTTCTTTTTCCTGACGAAGTGGCATATTGATCCCCGCTTCTCTTTCCATAATGACAAAACTAAAACTCAGGGCACAATCTTGCGAAAACTCGCATAGTGATCGGCCGTGTAATAACAGGCATCCGGTGCTTTGGGCCGGCCGCCACACACAATGCGACGGGCTCCCCGGTGACTGACTCCGGGTGTATCTACGGTGTATTCGCGGTAATAACCACGCTGGTGCGTCGGCAGCACGCGCTCCCGATTGCCAAATACCACGCCATCTTTTTCGTGAGGAAACGGGCCGCCTTGACGGATCAGGCCGTAGGTCGTCACCCCCTGCGTGGGCAGCTGGGCAACAGACACTGTGGCAGAAACATCCGAAACCGAAGGCGCCTTGGCTTGCGCCAAATTGGACATGGACGCGACAGCCATCAATAAGCCAGTAAGCGCTAGCTTCAAGCTGCTTCTCTGCACCATCAAATGCCCCTCGTACTTCGGGTTAACCCGTAAACATCACAGACACTAGTGTCGTTGATTTACAGAAAAAGCGCAAGGGCCTGCCCAAAATTTAGGCAGGCATTGAGGGGTATTTGTGCGAGTAAGTGTGTACTCGCTTATTGGATTTGCTCTATCTGGAAGCGTTTGCGTCTGCCACCGTGAGCGCCGTCATATTTACAATTCGTCGCACGGTGGTGCTGGCCGTCAGAATGTGCACCGGTTTGGCGGCACCCAGCAGTACAGGGCCAATCGCGATATTGCCACCCGCGGCCGTTTTAAGCAGGTTATAGGCAATATTGGCGGCGTCAATGTTGGGCAATACCAGCAAATTGGCGTCACCAACCAGGGCGCTATTGGGCATCAATGCAGCGCGGGCAGCACCATCCAGGGCCACATCGCCATGCATTTCACCATCCACTTCAAGCCACGGCGCTTCCGTGCGAAGTATCTCCAGCGTACGACGCATCTTGATGGCACTGGGCTGATTACTTGAGCCAAAGTTGGAGTGGCTCAGCAATGCTACTTTGGGATGCAGGCCAAAACGCATCATCTCTTCGGCCGCCATCACGGTGATCTCCGCAAGCTCTTCGGCCGTGGGGTCGTAATTGACGTGAGTGTCCACCAGAAACAATTGCCGGTCGGGCAGCATCAGGCCATTCATGCAGGCATAGATCTGCACATCTTGCGGCGTGCTGGGGCTGCCGCCTTCGCGCTTGCCGATGACCTGGTCGATGTAATGCAGGTGCATGGCCGTGGTACCCCAGGTGCCGCAGATCATGCCGTCGACGTCGCCTTTGTGCAGCAACATGGAGCCAATCAGGGTGAGTCGACGACGCATCTCGATTTTGGCGCCCTGCACGGTCACGCCCTTGCGCTCGGTCATGCGGTGGTAGGTTTGCCAGAACTCGCGGTATCGGCGGTCTTGCTCTACGTTCACCACGTCGTAATCGAGCTCCTCTTTCAGGCGCAGGCCAAATTTTTCAATACGCTGGGCAATCACGGCCGGCCGGCCAATCAATGTGGGTCGTGCCAGGCCCTCGTCCACCACGACCTGGCAGGCGCGCAAGACACGCTCTTCCTCGCCTTCGCAGTAGGCGACCCGCTTTTTCAATGCCTTTTTGGCGGCGGTGAAGATCGGTTTCATGACCGTGCCAGACGCGTAAACAAAGCTTTGCAGCTTCTCGCGGTAGGCATCCATGTCCAGAATCGGTCGCAAGGCGACGCCGCTGTCCGCCGCCGCCTGGGCAACTGCGGGAGCAATTTTCATCATCAACCGGGGATCAAATGGCTTGGGGATGAGGTATTCCGGCCCAAAGGCCAGTAGTTCACCCGCATAAGCGGCTGCCACGACCTCACTTTGCTCCGCTTGCGCCAGCTCGGCAATCGCGTGCACGGCAGCAATTTCCATCTCCACCGTGATCGTCGACGCACCCGCATCCAGAGCACCGCGAAAGATGTAAGGAAAGCACAACACGTTGTTGACCTGGTTCGGGTAGTCCGAGCGGCCTGTCGCCATGATGGCGTCATCGCGCACAGCCTTCACCTCTTCAGGCAGGATTTCAGGTGTCGGATTGGCCAAGGCAAAAATCAGTGGTCTGGCTGCCATGGTTTTCACCATGTCGGCTTTCAGCACGCCGCCTGCGGACAAGCCTAAAAAGACGTCGGCACCCACGATGATGTCGCGCAAAGTGCGCGCCGACGTCTTTTGTGCGAAAACGACTTTATCTTCGTCCATCAGCTCGACGCGGCCTTCGTAGACGACACCGGCCAGGTCGGTCACAAAAATATTTTCCCGGGGAATGCCCAGCTTGACCAGCAACCCCAGGCAGGCCAGTGCGGCCGCACCGGCGCCAGAGGTCACCAGCTTGATCTGTTTGGGATCCTTGCCGACCACCTTCAACCCGTTCAACAGGGCCGCACCGACGCAAATGGCGGTGCCATGCTGATCGTCATGGAACACCGGAATCTTCATGCGCTCACGCAGCTTGCGTTCGACGTAAAAACAGTCGGGCGCCTTGATGTCTTCCAGGTTAATACCCCCAAAAGTGGGCTCCAGCGAGGCAATGATGTCCACCAGCTTGTCGAGATCGTGTTTCTCGTTGATTTCGATGTCAAACACGTCAATCCCGGCGAATTTCTTGAACAGTACGCCCTTGCCTTCCATTACCGGCTTGGCTGCCAGCGGACCAATGTCGCCCAGCCCCAACACCGCCGTGCCATTGGTAATGACCGCCACCAGGTTGCCGCGCGACGTGTATTTGTAGGCGTTGTTCGGGTCTTTGACGATTTCTTCGCAAGGTGCGGCGACACCTGGCGAATAAGCCAGCGCCAGGTCGTGCTGGTTGATCAGCTGCTTGGTCGCGGCAATGGCAATCTTGCCGGGCGTTGGGAACTCGTGGTATTCGAGGGCGGCGCGACGCAACTCGGCGCGTTTTTCTTCGGCATTGGCCGTAATCTGGGGCATATGTGTCTCCTGCTGCTATCGGCAAGGCCGAAAGGCCGCTGCACCAGCTTTAATGTGGGAGAAGAATTGTAGGCCCCGATCGGGTGCGCTCCCGATACGTGAATGTGCGTACCCTCAAACGGGGCGGCGTTTCAGTTTTTACTTTTCAGCAGGTATTGCCGGACTGGCTGCCAGTACCTCGGCGTAAGTGGGTGGCTGGCAACCCGCTCGCGTGCAGTTGATGGCTGCCGCATTCATGGCTTCGGTCAGTGTGGTGGCCACACGTTCGGCGGCACCCTGAGGCTGCAATACCCAATCACCCAGGCAATTTCCCCAGAACGTATCACCCGCACCAACCGTGTCAGCCAGCGTGACGGTCGGTACATCCTGTTGGGCCTGTGCGCCATCGACCTCCAGCCAGGCACCGTTGCCACCGAAAGTCAACGCCACCCGGCTCGCGCCCTGGGCTGTGAAATAGCGGGCAATCGTGGCAGCGTTGGCGCGCGAAGGCGAGGCAAAACCAAGTAATTCCAGGTCCTCGTCACTGGCTTTGAGCCAGTCGGCCAGTGCCGCGACCGTTTGCACTGCCAGTACGTACTGCGCCAGATCCGATGCCAGCTTGGGACGCAGGTTAACGTCAATGCTGATCGTCCAGCCCAGCGCTTTGGCACCGCCCAGAATGGTGATGACTTTCTCGTGCTCGGGTGGCACCAGCAAAAGTGAACCGGTGTGCAACACCCCCGGGGCAACACTTGCCAGGGCGGTCAAAATTTGATCAACCCCATAGTCGCGATCGGCAACGCCTTCGCGGTAAAAACCGTAACTGGGCTGGCCGTTGTCCAGTTGAACGACAGCCAGCGAGGTTGGCAAGCGGCTTGCGGGCAACAACGGGCGGACGCCGTCACGGCCGAGTTGCTCACGCATCTGCCCACCAAAAGTATCGGTTGACAGGGGATTCAGGTACCCCACGGACGCACCGCGCAGGGCCGTGGCCCGTGCCATATTGAACGGGCTGCCACCCATAAAAGGGCGCAGACTGCCGTCGGCCTGGGCCACGCAGTCCATCAAGGCCTCGCCAAGAACCCAGACGGTGCGGCTCATTTTCTGAGCAGGCGTTGACGGCGAATCACGTCGATCCAGACCGCGATGATCACGACCGCACCAATGGCCATCATTTGCCTGAACTGGGAAATTTCCATCAGGTTCATGCCGTTGCGGATCATGGTGATCAGCACGGCGCCGAGCAGACTGCCCCAAATGCTGCCACGCCCGCCAAACAGTGAGGTGCCACCCAAAATCACGGCAGCAATGGCATCCAGCTCGAAATTCTGGGCCATTTTGCCGCTCGACGAATCCATGCGCGCCATCAATACCACGGCACCCAGGGCACAGCTCAGGCCCGACACCACATACACGCTCAGCTTGTACCAGCGGATGTTGATGCCCACCTGGCGTGCGCCCATCTCATTGGAACCCATCGCGTACACATAACGGCCGAGCTTGGTGCTGGACAGCACGAAGGCCATGACCACAAAGAAGACGCCCGCAATCAGGATGGGCATGGGGATGCCGAGCAGTTCACCGTAACCAATAAAGGGCAGGGGCGCAGGCATGCCGGAGTTGTCGAAACCACCGGTTGACTCAAACGCCAGGCCACGCCACAGCGTCAGGCCACCAAGCGTGACGATAAAAGAGGGGATGCCGACGAAAGCCACCAGGTAGCCGTTGAACACGCCTACTGCGGCGCCGATGGCCAGGGCTGCGGTGATGGCCAGATAAGGGCTCACACCCAGTTTGATCATCAGGTGACCGGCCATGGCACCCGCCAGAGCCGTCAGGGCGCCCACGGCCAGATCAACGCCGCCAGTCAGAATGACAAAAGTCTGTCCGCCAGCCAGCAAGGCAATGACCGAAGCCTGAACCAGAATGTTGGACAGGTTGCCGGTGGTCAGGAAATAGGGGGATGCGAGGGTCAAAAGAGCGCCAAGGACCAGGACGGCCACCAGGGCGCCATACCACTCTTGCCGGGTGATGGACTTCATGAATACTTTTCCTAAATAAAAAGGACGACCGCTGGGCAGCGGTCGTCTTCTTCTCACACGCTGTGAGAACTTCTCTCTGCAGCCGCCAGATCTGACGAGCTGCGGTTCACTTTACTTCACCTTCATGAACTGGACCACGCCGGAGTCCATTGCGAACTTGTCCACATTGGACGGCAGCACCAGGAAGGAGCCGGTGTCGATGCGGGCATCAACTTTTTTGCCTTCGGCAGCAGCGATGGCCGTTTCCACGCCAACTTGACCGATTTTGGCCAGCATTTGCGCGGCGTTGGCTTGTTGCCAGCCTTGTTTCATCATGTCCAGACCACCAGGTGAACCGTCAAAACCGGCGATTTTCACATCACCCGCTTTTTTGCCGGCGGCCATCATCGCGGCCTTGGCACCCAGCGCGCCACCGTCCCATGCGCAGGCAATGATCTTGGCCGCTGGGTTGGCACGCAGAGCGGTTTCCACGCCATTTTGAGCCTGGGTTTGATCCCAGGTGGTGGCCACTTCAACCACTTTGACGTTCTTGCGCTTGGCGTTCAGACCGTCCAGAAAGCCCTTTTTGCGCTCCTGGCCGGTGGATTGGCCCTGGTCGCCGGTCACATAGATCACGGTGTCGCCGTCGTTAACCTGGCTGGCAGCCCAGTCACCTTGAACCATGGCGGCCTTGATGTTGTCGGTTGCCACATAAGAGGTGATTTTGGCGCCGGTGATGCCGGTGTCCACAGCCACAACGGCAATGCCGGCAGCCAGTGCCTTGTTGATGGCGGGTGCAATGCCTGCACTGTCCACAGGGGCGATGGCAATGGCGTTAACCTTGCGTGTGATCATGTCTTCAACGATGGCCAGCTGCTTGGACAGTTCGCCCTTTTCAGCGGCCAGCTCGATGAACTTCACACCCGCTTTTTGACCAGCAGCTTTGGCGCCGCCGTTAATCAGGGTCCAGCCCTCGTTGGTATTGCCGTTGGTGATGTAGGCAATCGTGGTCTCGGCCATGGCGGCCGTCATCAGGCCGGCGGTAGCCATTGCGATGGCCAGGCGGCCCATTGTGCGTTTGATGCTCATTTGTCTATCTCCATTTGGGTTAGGTGTAGCAGTGCATGAATACTCTTGAAGCCTGCTGGAGTCAGATTAAACCAGAAACGCTGATTAAATAAACCTAGTAGTTTTACTAATACGATAATCTGGCACTTCTGGCATGCTTAGCGCCAATTTCCCCAACCGAGACTGACATGACTTCTCTGAATCCTGTACTGCACATCAGCGGCCTGACCAAACACTACGGCGGTGTGAAAGCCTTGACGGACGCCGGTTTTCGCCTCATGCCGGGCGAACACGCGGCCATCGTCGGTGACAACGGGGCGGGCAAAAGCACCTTCGTTCGCCTGATCACAGGGGTTGAGCAACCCAATGAGGGCGACATCACGCTGGACGGCCAAAAAGTGAGTTTCAACTCACCACTGGACGCACGTGACCAGGGCATCGAGACGGTTTACCAGACGCTGGCCCTTGCCGAAGACCTTGATGTGCCCGCCAACATCTTCCTGGGCCGGGAAATTACCCGGCTCAATCTGGGCCCCCTGTCGGTGCTCAATCACAAAGCCATGCGTGAAAAGTCAACCGAGATGCTGTCCACCACGGGGGTGAAGATTCAGGACATGTCCGAGAGCCTGCGCGGCATGTCAGGCGGCCAGCGTCAGTGTGTGGCGATCGCACGGGCCGCCGGGTTTGCCAAAAAAATGATCATTCTGGACGAACCCACCGCCGCGCTTGGGGTGGCAGAGACGGCGCGGGTCGAGCTGATCATCAAAGGGCTTAAACAACAGGGTGTTCCGCTGATCCTCATCAGCCACAACCTGCGCCAGGTGTTTGATCTGGTAGACCGCATCTGGGTGTTCCGTCAGGGGCGCATCATTTGCAACCGTCTGACCAGCCAGACCAATCCGGAAGAAATTGTTGGTTTGATTACCGGCGCCATCGACCCCGCCAACCTGGTCAAGGAAGAGGCGGTTGCATGCTGAAAGGAATCGATCCCCTGTTGACGCCAGAGCTGTTGATGCATCTGTCGGCCATGGGGCATGGTGAGTGGGCGGCGGTGGTGGATGCCAACTTCACGGCTGATTTCCTGAGTCAGGGCAAACCCGTCATACGTCTTCCGGGGCACAGTCTGGCGCGTGTCTGTCAGGCGGTGTTATCGGTCATTCCACTGGCCGAAGATGTGAGCCAGCCGGCGCTCTACATGCGTGTGAGCAACGAGCCCGAGAGTTACCGCACACCGGCCCAGCAGTCGGTGGTGGCGTTACTGGCGCGTGAAGGTTTGTCGGCGGAGCGCATCGAGCCGGTGGAGCGTTTTGCGTTTTATGACAAGATCAAGGGTGCCAGCCTGATTATTCAGAGCGGCGAAGCCACCGCCTTTGGCAATGCCATGTTTTGCAAAGGCGTGATTCTCAACTGATTAGACCGGATGCCGCCTTGAACGCCACGCCTGCTTTTGTTCGTGACCCGCGCCTGATGCGCGGCTCCAACCACACCGGCATGCGCCAGTTCAATGAGCGCATCGTGTTGCAGGCCATTCGCCACAACGGCGCCATCGCCAAAGCCGATTTGGCGCGATTGACGCAGTTGTCCACGCAGACCGTTTCCATCATCGTCAACCGCCTGTTTGAGGATGGTTTGCTGATCAAGCAGGCACGCGTGCGGGGCAAGATCGGCCAGCCATCGGTTCCGTTGTCGCTCAAACCGGACGGTGCCTTCAGTCTGGGCTTGCAGGTGGGTCGGCGCAGTCTGGAGGTGCTGGTGTCCGATTTTTTGGGCCACCCCTGTCACCGATTGCAGTTTCACTACCCGTATCCCGATCCGGATGTGGTGCTGCCCAACATTGAAAAAGGTCTGGCCGACATGCAGGCCCTCATGGGCCCATCGTGGGCCCGTACGGTAGGCATAGGGCTGACGGCGCCGCTGTCATTGCACAAGTGGTCTGACCTGCTGGGGGGGGCCGCCGCGCAGGCGCTGGAGCGTTGGGAGCACATTGATCTGTTGGCCAAAGTTCAGGCCCTGACCGACCTGCCCGTTGAATTTGCCAAAGACACCACCGCCGCCTGCATGGCCGAAATGCTGCAAGGCCACGGGCGCAGCATCAACAGCTTTTTGTACGTGTTTGTAGGCACTTTTGTCGGTGGCGGCCTGGTGCTGGCCGGGCACATCATGGCCGGTCCACGGGGCAATGCCGGTGCCATTGGTTCCATGCCGACCGGGCTCGGCGACAGCGGTTACAAGCCCTCGCAGCTGCTGCAACTGGCCTCAGGCTGGCAGCTTGAACAGGCGCTGGAAAAAGCCGGCTTCGATCCGCAGCTGGTGCACCAGGACAGCATCATGGATGCCGCCTATGCCGCCTACACCGGCCCCTGGCTGGTCCAGGCCAGCCGTGCGCTGGCCATGACGGTGATCAGTGCCACCGCCCTGATCGACCTGGACGCCGCCGTGATTGATGGTTCGTTGGGCCGCTCGTTGATTGAGGCCCTGATCCGGACCACCCGTGACCACCTTCAACACTACAACCTCGAAGGCCTGCATCCGCCCACGGTGATAGCTGGCCAGGCGGGGGCTCATGCGCGGGCACTGGGGGGCTCACTGCTGCCGCTGCACACCCAGTTTTTCCCTCTCAAAGACACCTTCCTCAAGCAGGATCTCGTGTGAACATTTATCTTGATTCAGCCCAGGTCAGTACCTGGACCCTGCCCCCCGGCTGCCCCGCTGTGCAAGGTGTCACCACCAATCCCAGCCTGGTGTACCAGGCCGGTTTGCCGGTCACATTGGCAACCTACCTGCGCTTGCTGCAAGCCGCCGGCGATCACGGCATGGCCGAGCTGATGCTGCAGCTGCCAGCGAACGATCCCGTGCAGGCCTTGAACTGGCTGGCGCAGCTGCATCCTGCTGCCGAACAATCCCGGGTACGCCTGACCATCAAACTGCCCTGCCACCCCGACTGGCTGCCCTGCATCCGTGCGGTGCAGCAAACCGGGCAGGCGGTTTTGCTGACAGGCTTGTCCAACCCCGTTCAATTGCTGTGGGCGCAGTCACTGCAGGTGGCCTATGTTGCGCCGTATGTTGGCCGCCTCGCCGCAGACGGACGTGATGTCTGGGCGCTGATGCAGGCCTGCGTGGCAGTGCAGGCCCACCAACCCGCCGGTCCTGCGCTGCTGGCCGCCAGCATCAAGTCGCCCGATGTGCTGGCGCGGCTGATCGGTTGTGGCGCAGCGGCCGTCACCCTGCCCCCAGCCAGCCTGATTGCCTGGGCCGGTGATGCCCTCACCCAGAGCGCCATGGCCCAGTTTGACCGTGATGTGGCGGCCAGCCTGAGCCTGCCAGGCTGAAAGGCCCATATGGGTGACACGGTGAACGAACAAGCCGACCAGCCCCGATTCGAGGAACACGTTGTCAACGGCATCACCCTGCGCGTGGCCGTGCAGGGCAGCGGGCCGCTGGTTTTGTTTTGCCACGGCTGGCCGGAATCCTGGTATTCATGGCGGCACCAGCTGGCTGCTTTGGCCACCGCCGGGTACCGCGCGGTCGCGCCGGACATGCGCGGGTTTGGCGGCTCCGGGGCACCATACGACATCGACCAGTACACCATGCTTCATCTGGTGGGCGACATGGTGGAGCTGGTGGGGGCACTGGGCGAAACCCGGGCCGTGATTGTGGGCCACGACTGGGGTGCACCGGTCGCGTGGCACGCCGCCCTGCTGCGGCCAGACCTGTTTCGCGCGGTGGTGGGCATGAGCGTGCCGTTCTCGCCGCCGGGCCGCGTCGAGCTACTGGCCGCGCTCAAAAAGCAGGGCATAGACACCTTCTACATGCAGTATTTTCAGGAACCCGGCGTGGCTGAGGCCGAGTTTGAAAAGGATGTGCAGACAACCCTCAGGCGCATTTACTTCAGCGGCTCGGGCGACGCACCCGAAGGCACCACCTTCAGCATATTGAAGCCGGGCCAGGGGTTTCTGGCCAGTACGGTAGACCCCGAGACGCTGCCGCCCTGGCTGGGCCCTGACGACCTTGCCTATTACACCGGTGAGTTCAAGCGCACCGGTTTTCGCGGCGGGCTGAACTGGTACCGCAACCTCAAGCGCTCATGGGAGTTGCTCGCGCCTTGGCGCGGCTGCGTCATTCACCAGCCGTCGCTGTTCATCGCGGGAGCAAAAGACGGCGTGCTGAAGTTCCCGGCATCCCAATCGCAGATTGCGCATTACCCGCGCACCTTGCCTGGCCTGCGTGGCTGCCACATTCTGGAAGGTGCCGGCCACTGGATTCAGAACGAGCGTGCCGCGGCGGTGAACACCTTGTTGCTGGCGTTTTTGAAAGGGCTTTAGCGCGGGGCCCACCGCAATCGGCTCACCCGCGTGGCGTTTGAGCCGTCATGGATACGCTGAAATCGTATCGGTAAACAGCCAGCTTCATTATTGTGGTAACGTACCTACATTAGCAATATACGGGGTGTCACCATGACCATCACAACCCTTTCCAGCCGCCAGTTCAACCAGGACGCCAGCAAAGCCAAGAAAGCTGCCATGGCTGGCCCGGTGATCATCACGGACCGTGGCCGACCCGCCCACGTGCTGCTGACCTTTGACGAGTACAAAAAGATCACCTGCGTTCACACAAAAATTGCCGATTTGCTGGCGATGCCCACAGGTGCTCCGGCGTTTGACCTGGAGATTGCGCCATTGCGTGATCTGGCCCAGCCCGCCGATCTTTCCTGATGTATTTGCTCGATACCAATGTGGTGTCCGAGCTGCGCAAGGTCCGCCTGGGTAAGGCAGACGCTCGCGTAGCCGTTTGGGCCGACAGCGTGGAGGCGGGTGATTTATACCTGTCGGTCATTACCTTGCAGGAGCTGGAAATCGGTGTTTTGCTGGCTGAGCGCCGGGACCCCTCTCAAGGCTCGGTACTCCGGGTCTGGTTGAACGCGCATGTGTTGCCTGCCTTCACCGGTCGAATTCTGGCCGTCGACACAGCGGTGGCGCAACGCAGCGCCCGTTTGCACGTGCCCGACCCACGTCCGGTTCGTGACGGGTTGATCGCCGCGACGGCGCTGGTGCACGGCATGACGGTGGTGACGCGCAACGTGGCCGATTTTGAGTCAACCGGCGTGGTGGTTCTCAACCCCTGGGTCGGTACCTGAGGGTTAAAACCTGCCGAGCTGTCATGCCACCACCAGCTTCGCCTGCTCCGCACGTCGGCTCGTCTGTTGGCCTGTCAGCACAAAGCCCAGATGCTGGCCCTTCAAGCCCATGAAATGCCAAATGCCTGATTCAGCCATTTCACCGGGAACAGTGGGCGCGGCACTGCGCCACTCGCCCGGTGTGCCCGGTGCCGGTGCCGCCACCACGATGGGCAGGGCCGGGGTTTTGATGCCGACAGGCATCAGCGGGAAAACCACCTCGGTGCGCGTGCCCGCCAGCGTGGCGGCCAATGCCCTGGCGGCGCTCATGATGGGCATGACATAGGGCAGGGTGCGGCTGCCCGCGCTGGCGTATTGCGCGCTGTCACCCAGCGCATAGATGTGGGGGGCACTGGTTTGCAGGGCGGCATCGACCACCACGCCGCGCTCGCAGGCCAACCCGGCCGCTTGTGCCAGCACGGTATTTGCTCTTAAACCGATAGCGCTCAACACAATATCTACGGGGGCTAACTGCCCATTTGACAGTTCAACTTGCAGGGCAGGACGGGGCAAGCCGCCGCCGATGCCGGGCGCCCGGTTCACCGACTTCACGGTTGCACCAAAGTGCCAGGTCACGCCCAAACGGGACAGCGCCTCGCGCAACTCCGCACCAGCCGCAGCGGGCAATAACGCGGCAATCGGTCCGTCCGACGGGTCCACCACCGTGACCTGATAACCCGAGGCCGCCAGATCATTGGCAAATTCGCAGCCAATCAGGCCTGCGCCCATGATCAGGACGTGCTTTTCGCCCGCACCCGTCAGTTGGGCGTGAAACGCTGAAAAATCATCCAGAGAGTTGATCGACAGCACTTGATCGGCCGCGTCACCCGCTACAGGCACCCGGATCGGCTGCGCACCCGTGGCCAGCACCAGCTGGCTGTAATGAAACACGCCTTTTGAGGTGGTGACGGTCTGGGTGGCCGGGTTGATGGCCTCCACCCGCGTGTGGGCGAGCAGGGTGACGTTTTGCGTCTCCACCATCCTGGCTGCCGGTGTGCTCACCAATTGCTCCGGTGTGCGTTTCTGGGCAAACGCATTGGACAGCGACGGTTTGGCGTAAAAGTGGCCACCGTCTGCGGTGATCAGCAGCACCGGCGTGGCGCTGTCGAGCTTGCGGAATTCGCGGGCCGTGCTCCAGCCTGCCAGCCCGGTGCCAATGATGATGAGGGGGTGCGTCATGCTGGTTTCCATTCAATGGGCAAAGGCGTCGGGTTGGGGCTCAGGCCGGGTGGACCGGTCAGATCTCTACGGCTTCAAAGTCGGCCTTGGCCACGCCGCAGTCCGGGCAGGCCCAGCTCTCGGGCACGTCGGCCCATTTTGTGCCGGGCGCAATGCCGTCTTCGGGGCGGCCAGCGGTTTCGTCGTAAATAAAGCCGCAAACAATGCAGAGGTAGGTTTTCATGGGGTTTCCTTCAATATTAGGTTCAAATCGGGCCTTGGCCCTCGTGGAATATGCGTGAGTAGCTATTAAATAGATAGCAAATTAAGTGACTTGAGCGACCTGCTGGCTTGCCGGCTCATTCAGGCCGTGACTTTAGCCAACTGGGCTTTGTAGTGATTGGCGTGCCTTTCTTCCACTTTGGCCAGCGCGGCGAAGCGCTTTTGTGCTTTTTCCAGCGTGGCCCGGAACTGCGCCGCGTGCACCTTGCTCTCTTCAATCTGCTCGTTCATCTCGGCCACGGCAGCAGCATTGCCCTCGGCCTCAGCGGTTTTGCGAAAACCGGGGTACATCTCGGTGTACTCATAGGTTTCACCGTCGATGGCGATCTGCAGCGCCTTGGCCGGTGTCATCGTCGCCTTGGGGTAGAGCAGATCCAGGTGGCCAAAGGCGTGCATCACCTCCTGGTCAGCAGTTGCCTCAAAGGTGCGGGCCGTGTCTTCGTCCCCCATTTCGCGGGCCAGTTTGGCGAAATAGCGGTACTTGATGTGCGCCATCGACTCGCCCGCAAAGGCGGATTCGAGGTTGGCCATGGTCTTGATTTCGGGGCGTTGTGTCGTGGTCATCATGGGCTCCTGTGGGTTGAATCATTCTCTGGTAGAGGTTTTCTATCAGCACAGGATGAATGGTAGCCACATGCTATTTATTTAGCCAATTGAGTTTGGCTAAAGGATTGATAGGGGCTATGGGAGTGGTGTGTTGCCGTACACCAATTTCGACAATCACAGCCGTCAAGGCTTGAACACCAGAACCCTCAACCCCGCTACCGCAGAAAAATGCTTGGTATTTGCTGTCAGCAACGGCAGCGCGTGGCTCATGGCGGTGGCGGCGATCAGCGCATCGGCCAGGTGCACGCTGTGCGACAGGGCGTATTTCTCCACCAGCGTGCAAGCGGCGTCGCTGATGGCCTGGGTGATGGGCAACACGTCGGCATCACCCGACTTGAAGGCCTTTTGCATGGCATTCAGTTCGGTCTTGTTGCGGCAGCCCTGCGCCAGTTCCATATAAGACACCGCCGAGATGTACCAGTCGGCCGTGTTGTTGACAGCGGCAATGGCTTGGGTGTTGCCCCTGGCGTACCAGATGAGCACGTCGGAGTCGATCAGCACGCCGCTGGCGGCAACTATCCGGCCCGCCATTAAAAGCGCGGTGCTCGCAACTGGTGCACGTAAGCGGCGGGGTCGGCCATGTCGTCGCGCTGGGCCCACAATCCGGCGATGCCTTCAAGGCGCTGCACTTTGTCAATGGGGCTGGTGATGCTCTGCTGGTCCAGAAACTGGTCTACCGCGCGACGAATGAGCTCGCTTTTGGTAACGGCAGCCCGCCTGCTGGCGGCTTCCAGACGTGCTTGCTGGGCTTGCGTCAGGTAAATTTGGGTGCGTGCAAGGTTGTGCGTGGTTTGCATGGTGTACAAAATATACATCATTTCACCAAATGGCACAAACCGTAAGGAATGTGCCTTGCCGTTTGCGCTCAATAGCCGCAGCGTTAAAACCCCCGAACCGGCAAATCAGCACCTCGCTGCAACCAGTTTTGAGGTGAATAAACCGAGCGTCCATCGGTTGCGTGCAAGGTGTAGGCGTGGCGCGAAACGGGTGACCGGTTGGGTGCGCTGTAGTGTGGCAGCAGGCCGTGAAACACCACCAGTGTGCCGGCACTCACTTCCACGGGAACAGCGGTGTGGTCATCCGGCCAGGGGCTGTTGTCCAGCGTCTCGATGGCCGCCGCGGGGCCCGCACCCGTGGTGCCAATGCCGCCCTGTTTCACAAACCGCTCCCGCAGCGGACCCCGATGGCCACCCGGCTCGACCCACAGGCAGCCGTTGCGTACAGAAGCGTCTTCCAGCGCAAACCAGAAGGTGGTGACGGACAGGGGCGTGGTGTCAAAAAAAGTAGCGTCCTGGTGCCAGCGCACTTCCCCGCCGATGCCGGGTTGTTTGAAGATGTACATGGATTGCCAGATTTTGGGCTGCTCCAAACCCAGGCCTGCCGCCAATGACGCCAACGCCGGCCCCCGCGAGAACTGGTCAAACACGGGGTCCAGGTCGTGCATGGCATGGCCAATTTTGTTGATGGACAGCGCCTTGTCCTGTTTGAGCTGGCCGGTCGCGTCAAAAGCCTCTTCTTCAAAAAAGCAGGACACCTTGTTGGCCGAGCCCATGAAGTAATCGTCCACACTGCGGCTTTGCTCACGGGTGGTGAAGACCGAGATGTTCCCGGACGGATCAAACGCATTGACGATTTCTTCCGCACGTGCCCGCAACGCGGCAATGTCGGCCGCCGTCTTGAAATCTGGCAACACGAGGTAACCGTTTTGTTGGTACTGGGCCTGTTGTTGCGCGGTGAGCAGGGTGGGCATGGGTAGCAAGATCAAAAGGACATGGCGAATATTGCATTGTGCCGACTTGCCTGTTTGCAGGTGTGTGCGCGAAAAGTAGGCAGCTAAACCCGCTTTATTCAGCGGCTTTTGTGCCGATACAACTCCCACAATGGCCATTTTGGGCACGGGACGTTCAGCTATGCAACTTGAAAACACACTTTCGCAGCCCGGCTGGTTAAGCCGAACCCAGGAATGGATATACCCGGACACCGGCCACACGCGTGACCCCCGGCTGGACTTCATGCGGGGGCTGGTCTTCATCCTGCTGTTCGCCGTGCACTTTGACTACTTCTCCATCTTCACTTTCGTGGCCTGGGAGCGGATCGGGGTGGTGTCTTCGGCCGAGACCTTCATCGCTTTGGCGGGCATTGTCACCGGGCTGGTTTTTGGCCGAAAACTGAAGGAGACAGGGGTGGGCTCGTGCCTGCCGGGTCTGGTCAGCCGCGCCGGAGACCTGTACAAAACCAGCGTCATCGTGATTCTGCTGATCGGCCTCATGCGTTACCAGCCCTGGATCGACATGACGGCAGTCACCACCTTTCATGACCCCTACACCGATACCAACTACCCGCTTTACGCACACCTTGACGCCGGTTTCTGGAAAATGGTGGGTGATGCCCTGCTGTTGAAGAGCGGCCCGCACCAGTTCCAGGTGATCGGCCTTTACTGCTATTTGTTTCTGCTCACGCCCGTGATCCTGTTCATGATCAGCAAGGAGAAAACCATCATCCTGTCGGCCATCAGCTGCCTGATTTACATTGGCAACTTTCTGGTGCCCGAAACCACACCGGGTACGGCGCAGATCCGCATTACCGGGTCCGAGTTCGAATTCGGGTTTCCACTGGTGGCCTGGCAAGTGCTGTTTGTGCATTCAGTCATTGCCGGGTATTACAAACGGGAAATCGTTGACTACCTTGCTCAGCCTAAAAATCAATGGCTCATCTGGCTATGCGTGGTGATGAGCCTGGGCTTCATGTTTTTCTCGCTGAACCACCCGATCGACCTGTTTCCGGCCTGGGCGCAACTGAACTACATCGATGACGAGGTTTTCAAGAAGATATTCAACGGCTATTTCCAGAAATACAAACTCGGGCCGGGGCGCCTCCTGAATGAGGTCGTTCTTTTTGTAACGGTGTTTGCGGTGTTGACCCGGTTTTGGCAACCCATCAACCGGGCATTGGGCTGGTTCTTCATTCCACTGGGTGAATCGTCACTTTATGTCTTCACCGTCCACGTTTTCCTGCTGGTGGTGGTGTCCAACACACCGCTGCCCAGCCTGCACAACTTCTGGGTCAACAGCGCGATTCACGTCTGGGCGCTTTTGGTGGCGTGGCTGGCAGTGAAGAAACAGTTTCTGTTCAAGTGGATGCCCCACTGAAAAAAGCACTACCTGGCGTAGAACACCTGCACGGTTTCCCAGGCAATGGTTTGCAGAAAGCGGGCGATTGCCGGGTCAATACCGGCTGTGTACGCCAGGCCAACAGGTGACATTCTGGTGGTTGCCGCGTAAACGGTGCAAGCGGCGAGATAGGTGCCGCGCATGCTCGGATGGCGTTTGTCCTGCTGGTACAGCCCAATGTCCGGCCGCGTGGCGATGGCCCTTGCGAACGCAATGCCGGCCGGAATCACGAGCGCATCGTTGGCATTGCCGGCAATGGTGTATTGCTCGGCGAGTTGCGCCATCATTTCCGGCTTGTCTTCGTAGGCCCATGACATGAACAGAATTGGCCGGGCCCCGTTGCTGACAACCGTGTCAATCTGCTTCTTGATGTAAGCGGGGAAATCATCCTTGAGCTGCGGATGGATGGGGCACTGGCTGCAGTCCATCATGATGACGGCATCAAACAGCTTGCCCGGTTTTCTGAAGACCAGCTCGTTGTCACCATTGATGGTGAACTTGCGCAGCCCGTCGGGCCGGAAGTAAGACGCCAGGTCGTGCCATTCAATGCCGGACCCGCTGATGGTGAC
>JBEEMW010000005.1:0-69929 GCA_041192445.1 Pseudomonadota bacterium
CGCCCTACTGCGGCACCACACCCGCCTTCTTGACCAGCTTGGCGTATTTCACCAGCTCGGACTTGAAATGCGCCAGCGCAAACTCGGGCGTGGAGATGTTGATGGTGTTGCCCTGCCTGGCCATGGACTCCTTGACTTCCGGCGTGGCAAACGCCGTGGCAATGGCGTCGTGGATGCGCTTGACCTGATCGGCCGGCAGCCCCTTGGGCCCGACCACGGCGATCCAGCCTTCCACCATGTATGCGGGGTAGCCCTGCTCGGTCGAGGTTGGAATATCCGGCGCGGCGGCAATGCGCGCGGGCGCCGACACGCAGATGGCGCGCAGGTTGCCGGCCTTGACCTGGCCCATGACAGCGGGCAAGGCGCCTACGCCCCAATCCACCTGGCCACTCACAATGTCTTGCAGCATCGGGCCAAAACCCCGGTAGGGGATGTGGGTGGAGAAGGTGCCGGTCACGTCCTTGAACATCTCGGGCGCCAGGTGCAGGATGGTGCCGTTGCCGCTGGAAGCGTAGTTGTATTTGCCGGGGTTGGCCTTGAACAGCGCCACCAGCTCTTTCATGTTGTTCGCCGGCACCTTGGGGTTGACCACCAGCACCAGCGGTGTGGCCCCAATGATGGCGATGGGTGTGATGTCGGCCACCGGATCAAACGGCACCGACTTGAGCACGCTGGGGTAGATCACGTGGTTGTTGGACACCATGCTGAGCGTCAGGCCGTCAGGCGCAGACTTGATCATGGCCGCCGTGCCGACCACACCACCGGCGCCGGGCTGGTTCTCGATCACCACGGTCTGACCCAGGGCTTTGGCAATCGCGTTTTGCGAAGCGCGGGCAATGCCGTCCACACCCGAGCCCGCCGACACCGGCAGGATGAACCGGACCACCCGGTCATTCGCCTGTGCCAGCAAGGTGGCCGGGGCACCGAAGGCCGCAATGCCCGCAGCGGCGGCACCCAGGCGAACGAGGGTTTGACGGCGGGCCGCCTCACGACCGGAAAGGGGTGGGGATGCGGGTGTGAATGGGTGTGTCATGTCTGTCTCCTGGTTGTCAAAATCAGTGCCTGCCCGGGGTAACTGGCGGTCACGCAACGGCGCCCTGTGTTTTCAGGGATTCTATTTGCGGGGTATCCAGACCCAGCGCAGCCAGCAGCTCGGTCGTGTGTTGGCCCCGGGTGGGTGGGTCCAGGCGCACGCCCAGGCGCTGGCCGTCCATGGTGAACGGAAACAAGGTGGTTTTGGCCGTCTGCCCGGCGCGGTCACCATCTGGCAGGGTGATGTCGGCCAGGCCACCAGTGGCCAGCAGGTGTTCATCGTCGTACAGTTCTTCGGGTTTGCGGATGGGCGCAAACGGCAGGCCGACTTTCTCGAACACCGCCGTGAGATCAGCCGCGCTGCGCATGGCCAGACGCTCGCGCAACACGGGCATGAGGGTAGTGCGGGCCTGTACGCGCTGGTTGTTGGTCTGGAATTCGGGCCGGGCCTTGAGGTCATTAAAGCCCAGCCCGTCACAAAACGTGGCCCACTGTGCATCACTCACCGCTGCCAGAAAAATCTGCTCACCGTCTTTCACCGTGAACACGTCGTACACCGCCCAGGCCGAGATGCGGTCGGGCATGGGCGCGGCCGGTTTGCCGGTGATGGCGTATTGCAGCATGTGCTGGCCCACCAGGAACACGTTGTTCTCGAACAGCGCACTTTGCACCTCTTGGCCCTTGCCCGTGATGCCCCGCTGGATCAGTGCGCCCAGTGCGCCAATGGCACCAAACATGCCGCCCATGATGTCGTTCACACTGGTGCCCGCACGCAGCGGGTCACCGGGTCGGCCAGTCATGTAGGCCAGGCCGCCCATCATCTGCACCACTTCGTCCAGCGCCACACGGTGGTCGTAGGGGCCGGGTAAAAAGCCCTTGTGGCTGACGTAAATCAGGCGCTCATTCACCTGGGAAAGCGCCGCGTAGTCCAGCCCGTATTTGCCCATGGTGCCGGGCTTGAAGTTCTCGGCCACCACGTCGGCACTGGCCGCCAGCTTGCGCGCCACCTCGGCCCCGGCGGGCTTGTGCAGGTCAATCGCAATGCTTTTCTTGTTGCGGTTGAACATGGGGAAAAAACCTGCGCCTGCGCCCAGCAGGTGGCGCGTGCGGTCACCGTCAATCGGCTCGACCTTGATGACCTCGGCCCCCATGTCGGCCAGCACCATGCCGCAGGTGGGGCCCATGACCATGTGGGTGAATTCGACCACGCGCAGACCCTTGAGGGGCAGTGGGCGGGGTGCATCGGGAGTTTGATTCATGGATTGACTGGATTCAGGTAAAAAGGGCCTGTAGCCCTCGTATCATATGCGCGAACAGCTATTATTTTTATAGCAATCAGACAGATAGGCCGGCCTGCGCCGGTCGCATGGTCTTGGGCAAACCGGCCTGCCAGAGCGTGCCATGCAGGGGTTCGCCGTCCAGCCAGTTCGCCACTTTTTGGCGCAGGGCCAGCAGGCGGTCGATGTCCTGGCCGGTGGCAATGCCCATGCTGGCCAGCAGGTACGCCAGGTCTTCCGTGGCCACATTGCCGCTGGCACCGGGCGCGTGCGGGCAACCGCCAATACCGGCCAGACAGGCGTCAAACCGCGTCACGCCGGTTTGCAGGGCGGCATAGACATTGGCCAGGCCCAGGCCACGCGTGTCGTGGAAATGGCCGCAGTGGAGCTTGTCGCCCACCAGGGCACGGGCTTTTCCAAACAGGCGGGCCACCATGCCAGGATCGGCATAACCCACGGTGTCGGCCAGGCTGACGCAGTCGGCACCCGCGTCCAGCAGCGCCAGCATCAGGCGGATGACTTCGCCCTCTTTCACCTCACCCTGAATCGTGCAGCCAAAGGCCGTGCCCACACCGCCTTCAATCACCATCTGGCTGCCTGCCGCGTCCCGCGCGGCGCGGATGCGGGCCACCTCTTGCACCACGTCGTCAGGCGTCTTGCGCAGATTGGCCAGACTGTGCGCATGGCTGGCCGACAGCGGCACGATCATGGCATGTGCCCCGCTTTCAATGGCCTTCTCGGCCCCCTTGAGGTTGGGCACCAGCACCGAGACCACCAAACCCGGCAGGGTTTTGGCAAACGCCACCAGTTCGGCCGTGTCGGCCAGTTGCGGCAACAGGCGTGCCGGCACAAACGAGCCCACCTCGATCTCGCGCTGACCGGCCGCATAGGCGTCTGTGATCCACGCCAGTTTCTGCGCGGTGGGCAGCACACGCGCAATGCTTTGCAGGCCGTCGCGCAGGCCCACTTCGCGAATGACCGCGTGGCGGGGAAAACCAACCGGAGTGGGCGTGGTGGGAGACGTCATCAGCTGATTTTAGGTATTCCGCAGCAGGCGAAACAATAGTTATTGGAAGTCTTATGATTCCCATTCAGAACTTCTCTATAAACCGGATTCAGCGGATTCCGGCTTATGCCACCCCGGGGCCTGCCATGCATGATCTCGATTTGACCACCTTGCGGCTGTTTGTGATGGTCTGCGAAACCCGCAATATCGCGCGGGCCGGTGAGCAGGCCCACATCGTGGGTTCGGCCATCAGCAAACGCCTGGCCCAGCTCGAAACCACGGTGGGCACGCCCTTGCTGGTGCGCCGGCGCCGTGGGGTTGAGCCCACCCCGGCGGGCGAAACGCTGCTGGAGCACGCCCGCACCATGCTGGCCAGTGCCGACCGGATTGAGCGCGACATGGCGGCTTATGCCTCGGGCATCAAGGGCCAGGTTCGCATGCTGGCAACAGCCTCTGTCATGGCCGAATCTCTGGCCGATGACGTTGCCGCGTTTCTGAAAAACCCCATGCACCGCGACATCCGGGTGGACATGGAAGAGCGCATCAGCCCGGAGGTGGTGCGCGGTGTCTGGCAGGGCAGTGCCTCGCTGGGCATCTGCTGGGCCAGCGAACATGGGGCCGACCTGGGCGCGCTGCAGTCACGCCCCTACCGCAGCGACCACCTGGCCATCGTGACCCACCCGTCCCACCCGCTGGCCGGGTATGCGTCGGTGCGTTTTGAGCAGACGCTGGACCATGAACACGTGAGCCTGCCCGTGAACAGCGCGGTGCAGGTGATGCTGCAACGCGCCGCCGCCGCGTTGAACCAGACGCTGCACTACCGCGTGATCGTCTCCAACTTCGAAGCCGCCCTGCGTGTGGTGCACGCCAACCTGGCCATCAGCGTGGTGCCGCAGGAGGTGGCCCAGCCCTATGCCGCCGCCCACAACCTGCGGGTCATCGCGCTGGATGAGTCCTGGGCGCTGCGCCGGTTTGCCATCTGCTTTCGCGATGAGGCGGGGTTGTCACCGGCCGCGCGTTTGCTGATGACGCACCTGCAAACACAAGCACAAGCCTCCACGCCCGCTTGACGTTCCTGATGCAATCCTGATACGGCCAGTGGTACGCTGAACACATGGTCCGTCTTTCAAACACTTCCAGCGCCGCTGCCACTCAAAAGCCGGGCGCGCATCCGGTGCGCAACTGGGCCACCATCGCGGGGTTGCTGGCAGGGGCGACGGCGTGTGGTGTTGTGCTGGACCCCTATGTGTCGCTGACCAGCCAGGCCATGCTGTATGTGCTGGTGGTCGTGCTGGCGGCGTACAGGCTGGACTGGATTCAGTCTGCCGTGTGCGCAGTGGGTGCCGTGACGGCGTTGAACTTCTTTTTTGTGCCGCCACGCTGGACGTTTGAAGTAGAAAGCCGGGAGCACCTGATTGCGCTGGTCGCGATGCTGGTGGTGGCCCTGGTCATCAGCCATCTGGCTGCCGGGCTGCGACGCGAAACGCACCATGCGGCTTTGAACGAGCAACGGGCACGCCAGCTTCAGGCCCTGGCATCCAGCCTGGCCGATACCACAACGTCTGACGGGGTCGTCGCGTTGGGTCGGCAGGCACTGGATGCGGCATTTGGCGGGCCCAACACGCTGGCACCGGGTGATGGCGCCGACAACTTGATCGTTGATGCCGATCAGCCCGATGCGGTACGGGATGGTTTGCGCTGCTGCATGAAAGAGTCTGCCGTGCTGGGGCCAGGCACGGGCCGGTGGCCCGGCCTGAATGCCTGGTATGTGCCCCTGGGTGACAAAACCCGGGCGCTGGGTGCGGTGTGTGTGCGGCCCGCACTCGCCAGCGATACCGATGGCTGCGAGCACGCACAAGCCCTGTGCGGGCTACTGGCGCAGGCCTTGTGGCGTGTGCGTCTGGCGGCCACGGTGCAGGCCACACAACTGGAGGTGCAGCGCCAGCAGCTTCAAAGCACCTTTCTGGCAGCGGTGTCGCATGATCTGCGCACGCCGCTGGCCGCGATCGTGGGCGCAGCGTCATCACTGCAAACTCAAGCCGAGAAGCTCAAGCCCGCAGAGCAGAACAGGCTGCTGGGCAGCATCGTCAGCGAGGCCACTTATCTATCCACCGTGACGGAGAACACGCTTCAACTGGTACGGCTCACCAGTACCCAGCAGGCGCTTCGACGCGACTGGGAGTCGCTGGAAGAAATCGTCGGCACCGTGCTGGCCCGGGTGCGCCAGCGTGACCCGACCCGCCGCATCAAGTCGGCCATTCCGGCTGGCCTGCCGCTGATCAAGGCAGACCCGGTTCTGCTGGCGCAACTGATCGGCAATTTGCTGGACAACGCGCTGGCCTACAGCAATGGTGATGTGGACCTCGTCGCAACAGTCGACACCAGCACCGACACCCGTACCAGTGAACCGGCTATTGTGGTTTCCGTCAAAGACCGGGGCCCCGGCATAGCGCCTGCCGATCAGCACTTGATTTTTGAGCCCTACCGCCGTGGCGACCAGTCCGGCCCACGCGAATCGAGGGGTGCGGGGCTGGGCCTGGCTTTGTGTCGCGCCATTGCGGTGGCACATGGCGGCAGCCTCACCGTCAGACATCGCAGTGGGGGTGGCAGCAGCTTCAACGTCACCTTGCCGCTGGGCGGGCCACAGCCCCAGATTCAAACGCTGTCGCCGTCATCACCGTCGTCATCAGAGGAGTCGTCATGAGCCTCAAGGTGTTGGTGGTGGAAGACGATCGCGAGATACGGGCGATGATGCAGTCGTCCCTGTCAGTGGAAGGGTTTGGCGTGCAAACCGCCGTGTCGTTGAGCGAAGCCCGCGCGCTGCTGAAACACAACCCGCCCGATGTCATCGTGCTGGACCTGGGGCTGCCCGATGGCGATGGCGTAGAGCTGGTCCATGAACTTCGCAAACAGCATGCCACACCCGTCATTGTGGTGTCGGCCCGGCACCAGGAAGCCCAAAAGATTGCCTTGCTGGACGCGGGCGCAGACGACCACCTGACCAAACCGTTCAGCGTGGGTGAGCTGCTGGCCCGCATACGGGTGACCCTGCGCCACCGCGGCACCAGCGTGGCCGCCGCCGTGACCACGCACACGCTGGAAGATATTCACATTGACCTGGCAACGCGGGTGGTGGCGCGTGACGGTGAGGCCCTGCACCTCACGCCCACCGAATTCAATCTGCTGGCCCGGCTGGTGCGCAGTGCGGGCCGGGTGGTGACGCACCGGCAACTGCTCACCGATGTGTGGGGGCCTGAATTCACCGAACACACGCACTATCTGCGCCTGTACATGGCCCAGTTGCGCGCCAAGCTGGAGCGTGACCCGGCAGAGCCCCGGCACCTGCTGACCGATACGGGTGTGGGCTACCGGCTGGCAGACAGCTGATTTCATTTCCAAGTCATCCCCCGCAGCGCGGCCAAACACCCACCAAGCGCCAGAGGCAGTCCAAGGCGGCTGCGGGAGGTCAAGAAGGAGCCGCGCGCTGTGCCCTGGCAAGGTAAAAAGCCGGTTGTCGCGGCGGGTGACACTTACGCAGCCGCCTTGGGCTGCCTCTGGCGCGTCTACCCACGGAACGCCGACTCAAACAGCGACTATTTTTAGACACTTATGCGTTCCTGATGAACAGGCGACGACAGTCGAGCCCTGTTCATCCATCAAAAATTGCAATGAGTCAAACAACAAGCCCATTCATGGGCCGCGAAAACATGGCCGTGCTCACACTCGGTGCCCTGGGTGTGGTGTATGGCGACATCGGCACCAGCCCGCTTTACACCATGAAGGAAATCTTCAGCCCCGCAAACGGAATTCCTCTGGACGCGGCGCATATCGTCGGGGCTGTATCGGTCATTTTCTGGGGCTTGATGATGGTGGTCACCCTGAAATACGTGCTGCTGATCCTGCGCGCTGACAACCGGGGCGAGGGCGGCATCATGGCGCTCACCGCGCTGGCGGCCCATGCCGCCGGCAAAACACAGCACCGGCGCACGGTGCTGCTGCTGACGGGTGTGCTGGGTGCCTCCCTGTTTTATGGCGACAGCGTGATCACCCCCGCCATTTCCGTGCTGAGCGCCGTGGAAGGCCTGGAGGTGGTCACCCCGCTGCTCAAACCTTATGTGCTGCCCATCTCCATCACGGTGCTGGTCGGCCTGTTTGCCATGCAACGTTATGGGACGGGGTTGGTGGGCAAACTGTTTGGCCCCATCATCGTGATCTGGTTTGGTGTACTGGCCGCAACCGGCGTTGCGCAAATCGTGCAGCAGCCCGTCATCCTGACGGCCTTGAACCCGCTCAATGCGTTTGCATTTCTGCAATCACAGGGCTGGCATATGTTTGTGGCCGTGGGGGCCATCGTGCTGGCGTTCACCGGGGCCGAGGCGCTGTATGCCGACATGGGCCATTTTGGCAAACGCCCTATCCAGATGGCCTGGATGGGCCTGGTCTTGCCTGCATTGGCCATCAACTACATGGGCCAGGGCGCACTGCTGATGCGTGACCCGTCTGCGCTGGAAAACCCGTTTTACCGCATGTACCCGCAGGCCTGGCTGATCCCGACGGTGGTACTGGCGACGCTGGCCACCGTGATCGCCTCGCAGGCCGTCATATCCGGTGCGTATTCCATGACCAATCAGGCCATGCAGCTGGGCTTGCTGCCACGCCTGCAAGTGCTTTACACCTCCGCCAGGGAGGCTGGCCAGATTTACATGCCACAGGTGAACTGGGCCCTGCTGGTGGCCGTGCTGCTGGCCGTGGTGGGGTTTGGCAGCTCGTCGGCACTGGCGGCGGCTTACGGTATTGCCGTCACCGTGACCATGTTGATCACCACGGTGCTGACTTTCTTTGTGGTGCGCCATGGCTGGGGCTACCCGCTGCCCGTTGCCATTGCCGCCACCGGCATGTTTCTGGCGATGGACGCCCTGCTGGTGGTGGCCTGTTCCCTCAAGTTCTGGCAGGGTGGCTGGTTTCCGCTGGTGCTGGGCATGGCGATTTTCACCGTCATGGCCACCTGGAAGCGGGGCCGTGAGTTGCTGATGGAGAGCCTGCGCAACGATGACCCCGAGCTGCTGCCCTTCATCACGGCACTTTCCGCTGACAGCCTGCACCGCGTATCACGCACAGCCGTTTACGCGGTCGCCAACCCGGAGACCGTGCCCCAGGCGTTGATGCACAACCTGAAGCACAACCAGGTTTTGCACGAACGAAACCTGATCCTCACCGTGGTGTTCCACGAAGTGCCGTGGATCGCGTTTGAAGAGCGGGTGCAGATCACCCCGCTGGTGGCCGGCTTCTGGCGCGTAGAGGTGAACTATGGTTTCAAAAATACACCCAACATTCCGCAGGCGCTGGAGCTGTGCCGCTCGCAGGGGCTCGCCATCAATCTGTTTGAGGTGTCTTACTTTCTCAGCCGCGAAACCGTGGTGCCCACCCGGGGCAAGGGCATGGCGCACTGGCGCGAAGCGCTGTTTGCCCTCATGTCGCGCAATGCCGGCAGTGTGGCGGGCTTTTTCAGGTTGCCCAACAATTGCGTGATTGAACTGGGAACTCGCGTTCAAATATAGAACAAATCGGCCTCAAGCCCTCGTCCAGATTGCATGAATAGCTACTTTTTTCATAGCAAATCAGGGTGTTGATCAGAGGAATTGGCCAGCCGCGCCTGCAAGCCCTCAAACGACATCAACTCCCCCGCCAGCGCGCTGGCCATCACGGTCGGCGGGCTGGCCAGCCAGACCTGGCCGGGGCCGGAACGGCCGGGGAAATTGCGGTTGATGGCGCTCACGGTCACCTGATCGGCCTGGGTGGATGAGCCCGGCCCGCAGTTGGCGCAGGCCCCACACGAGGGTTGAAGGATCTGCGCCCCCACGGCGGCAAAGGTTTTGTCGTATCCCTTGTTGATGCAGTAATCGCGCACGGCGGTGGTGCCGTATTGCAGGTACAGCTTCACATGCGGCGGCACACTCAGGCCGTGCTGCCGCGCCCATGCCAAAACCGCGTGGTAGTGGTCAAAGTCTTCGCGCTTGCCAGCCGTGCAGGAGCCCCCATAGGCGATGTCCACCTTGACGTGCCGGCCCGATTCGCCCAGCTCGCTCAACGGCAAGCCATTGCCGGGGTCGCCGGGTGAGGCCACCATAGGCGACAGATGGGCGCAGTCCAGGCTGATGTGATCCGCGTACACGGCACCGGGGTCGCTGCACATCCAGGGCTCGATCCGGAAATCAATACCCCGGCGCTCGCGTAGAAACTGCACGGTCTGTACGTCCGGCGCCACGATGCCGGTCAGGCCGCCCAGTTCAGCCGTCATATTGGTCAGGGTGGCCCGTTCATCCACCCCCATACGGTCCACCGCGGAGCCGACAAACTCGAACACCCGGCCCACGCCCAGCCCGGCGCGAATGGCGGGCATGGCCAGCAGGTGCAGCACGATGTCCTTGGCGGTGATGCCGGCGGCCAGCGGGCCCTGCAACTCGATGCGCAAGGACTCCGGCACGGTCATGCGCACGGCGCCGGTCATGAAGGCGTTGGCCATGTCGGTGGTCCCCACGCCAAACGCCACACAACCCAAAGCGCCGCTGTGCGGCGTGTGCGAATCGGTGCCCACCACCACCTGGCCGGGCAGCGCGTAGTGCTCGGCCATCATGGCGTGGCTAATGCCTGCAATATTCCCTGCAACATTGGTGGCGAGACTGCTGCGGTCTTCCTGCGCGGCCTCTTCCTCGGTCAGCGTGTGGTGACAGCGCAGGCCGTAGTCCGTCACAAAATCGCGTTGCGCCTGGCACATGGCCAGCACGTTGGGCACCAGGCCACTGGTGACGTGGGCCGGGCTGGTGCTGACATAAGAGGTGTGGTCTTCAAACACAATGACCGACGCCGGATCGTTCAACACCAGCGGCTTGCCAAACGTGGTGTGCAACATGTGGGCACACATGCCGGTGTAGTACTCGTGGATGAAGCGCCAGTCGGCCCGCACAAACATGCCGGTGCCGGGAACGGGCTCATCGGCCACATGGCCGGGGTGTGCCGCGGCCGGGCCCGCAAAAGAAATCGGCAATGCATGTCGCGCAATGATTTTCTGGAACAGGGTTTGCGGCGGCCTGGCGGGCTGTTCTGCGGCCTGCGCCGTTGCCAGCGCAGTGAACACCTGCGGTGCGGCCGCGCTGACCGCGCCCATGTGCACTTGCCCAAACCGCAGCAGGCCGCCACTTCTCAAAATCGTGGCGGCCAGGGCGTCGCGGCCGGCCACCAGCTCGTCCACCAGAATGGCCTCACCGCGCTGGATACGTGCCACCAAACCCGGATCCGTCGAGGTAAACAGGCCGATGTTGTCGGCGTTTTGCCGGTAAAGGCGCTCAAAGCTTTCGGCTATCACCAGCTGGATGCCCGCCAGCTTTTCGGCCGCCGGGCTGTGCTCGCGCGACGAGCCCTTGCCATAACGCCGGCCCGCCACAGTGACGCAAAAACCGCCCTGGGCCACCGCATTCACACCCACTGGCCGCTGGTCACCCAGCTTGAGCCCGGTATAGGGATAACGCGCCAGCTTGCCATCAAAGTGGCTGAGGATGGCCACGGGCGTGATCTCGTCGGTAGACACGTCGTCGCGCAGGGCACCAGCTTGCGCGGGCGACAGGTTCGCCCCCTGCAACTGCGCCTGCATGCGCTCAGGGTTGCTCGTCAGAAACAGGATGCGTCCGAGCAGGGCCAGATGGGGTGAGGTGGACGGCATGGCACGCGTGTCGGACATGGGCGTTATTGTGAGCCCATCGATTAGTCCTGGTTTGGTCATGGATTAACCTGAATTCAGGTCATTAATCTTCGGCAAAGTATCAAATACAGTTGAGGCCATGGAAAAATCCAGAGATTGATTAAGTTACCGATTGACAGACCAGAGGAAGCCCCCATGACATCACGTACCCCCGTTCACCGCCTGCAAGTGGCCAGCAACCTGCACCGTTTCATTGAAGGCCAGGTACTGCCCGGCACTGGCGTCGACAGCGCCACGTTCTGGCAGGGTGTTGACGCCATCGTGGCCGATCTCGCACCCAAAAACATCGCCCTGCTGGCTGAGCGCGACCGCCTGCAGACCGAGCTGGACGCCTGGCACAAGGCCAATCCGGGGCCCATCACCGCAGGTGATTTCAAAAGCCCAACCGCAGGTGATTCAAAAAGCCCCCCCCATATGAAGGCCTACCGCGCCTTTCTGGAAAAAATCGGCTACCTCGTGCCCGTGCCCAAAAACGTCAAGATCACCACCGCCAACGTGGACGCCGAGCTGGCCAGGCAGGCCGGTCCGCAACTGGTGGTGCCCATCCTGAACGCGCGCTACGCCCTCAACGCGGCCAACGCGCGCTGGGGCTCTTTGTACGACGCACTGTATGGCACCGACGTCATCTCCGAGGCCGATGGGGCGGGCAAAGTAAGCCCGCAGGGCAAGGGCTACAACCCGGCACGCGGCGCCAAGGTCATCGAATACGCGCGCCACGTGCTGGACCGCACTGCGCCGCTGGCAAAGGGCTCCCACCTTGATTCGGTGGGCTACTCGGTGCGCGGCGGCAAGCTGGTGGTCAAGCTCGCCAACGGCAAAAACACGGCCCTGCAAGACACCAGCCAGTTCATTGGCTACCAGGGCAAGGCCTCAGCGCCTGCCAGCGTTTTGCTGCAGCACAACGGCCTGCACATCGACGTCCAGATTGATGCTTCAACCGCTATCGGCCAATCCGACCCGGCAGGTGTGAGCGACCTGGTGCTGGAAGCCGCCCTGTCCACCATCCTGGACCTGGAAGACTCGGTTGCTGTGGTGGACGCCGACGACAAGGTGCTGGCCTACAGCAACTGGCTGGGCATCCTGCAAGGCACGCTGACGGAAACCGTCAACAAGCCGGATGGCAACGGCGGCACCAGCAGCTTCACCCGCGGCTTGAACCCGGATCGGGTCTACACCTCGGCTAGCGGCCTCAAAACAGTCACCCTGCATGGCCGCTCGCTCATGTTTGTGCGCAACGTCGGCCACTTGATGACCAACCCGGCGATTTTGTACACCGCTGCCGACGGCAAGACGCGCGAAATCCCCGAAGGCATTCTGGACGCGGTCGTCACCACCACCATTGCCCTGCACGACCTCCGGCGCAAGGCCAAAAAAGGTGGCCAGCCCGGCATCCGCAATTCGCGCAAAGGCAGCGTCTACATCGTCAAACCCAAGATGCACGGCCCGGCAGAAGTGGCCTTTGCCGCCGAGCTGTTTGGCCGCGTCGAGACCATGCTGGGCCTGCCGGACAGCACCGTCAAGCTCGGCATCATGGACGAAGAGCGCCGCACCAGCGTCAACCTGAAAGCCTGCATTGCCGCAGCCAAAAGCCGCGTCGCCTTCATCAACACCGGCTTTCTGGACCGCACGGGTGACGAGATGCACACCGCCATGTTGGCCGGCCCCATGATCCGCAAGGGCGACATGAAGACCAGCGCCTGGATCGCCGCCTACGAAAAAAACAACGTCATGGTGGGCCTGCAATGCGGCCTGCGTGGCAAGGCGCAAATCGGCAAGGGCATGTGGGCCATGCCCGACCTGATGGCCGCCATGATGGCGCAAAAGGTGGCCCACCCGCTGGCCGGTGCCAACACCGCCTGGGTGCCCAGCCCCACCGGTGCCACGCTGCACGCCCTGCACTACCACCAGGTGAAGGTCAGCCAAGTGCAGCAGGGTCTGGAAAAACTGGACGCCAGGGCCGACGCCAAAAAAGAACGCAACACCATCCTGGGCGGCCTGCTCACCATCCCCGTGACGGCCACCCCCAACTGGAGCGCCGCAGAGAAACAGCAGGAGCTGGACAACAACGCCCAGGGCATTCTGGGCTATGTGGTGCGCTGGATCGACCAAGGCGTGGGCTGCAGCAAAGTGCCCGACATCCACAATGTGGGCCTGATGGAAGACCGCGCCACGCTGCGCATCAGCAGCCAGCACATGGCCAACTGGCTGCATCACGGTGTGGTGACCCGGGCGCAAGTGAAGGAAACCTTTGAGCGCATGGCCGCCGTGGTAGACGGCCAGAACGCGGGTGATGCCCAATACAAGCCCATGGCGGGCAATTTTGCGACGTCAGCGGCTTACAAGGCGGCCTGTGACCTGGTGTTCAAAGGCCTGGCGCAGCCGAGTGGGTATACCGAACCGCTGCTGCATGCCTGGCGGTTGAAGGTGAAGGCGGGGACGGCTTGATGCGGTTTTTCAGTGATCGCTATTGATTCGATAGCTATTCACGCCAGACTCCGCACGCCAAAGGCGACAAGAAATTCTTGCCCTCACCCGGTTTCGGCCAGACTGGTTTTATGATGACCACCAAGCCCGGATTTTTTAACTGGAGAACCCTTCATGCCCACCTACCACGTCGAAATGCTCGAAGGCCGCACGCTGGAGCAAAAGAAAAAGCTGGTGGCAGAGATCACGCGGGTCAGCGTCGAGGTGCTGGGTGGCTCACCTGATTCGGTTGACATTCTGATTACCGATGTCAAACGCGAAAACTGGTCCACCGGCGGCAAGCTGTGGACCGAACCCCGCACCTGACACCATGTGCCAGCTCCTGGGCATGAACAGTCGGCTGCCCGCCAGCCTGACCTTGAGTTTCACCGGCTTTTCACAGCGCGGCGGGAGTACCGATCACCATGCAGACGGCTGGGGCATCGCATTTTTTGAGAGTGAAGGCACCGAACCCGGCAAGGGCATTCGTTACTTCGTGGACAAAGAGAGTGCCGCCAGCTCACCCATTGCGCAGATGCTGCGCACCTTCCCCATCAAAAGCCACAACGTGGTGGCCCATGTGCGCAAGGCCACGGTGGGTGCCGTCAAGCTGGAAAACAGCCACCCGTTTGTGCGCGAGTTGTGGGGCCGGTACTGGGTATTTGCCCACAATGGGGACCTCAAGGACTTTGCCCCCAGCCTGCACGGCGCCTTCAAGCCCGTGGGGGATACCGACAGCGAAGCGGCTTTTTGCTGGCTCATGCAGGAGCTGGCGAAATCCCATGCAGGTGTTCCCAGTGTGCGGGAACTCAGCTTGACGCTGCAGGACCTGGTTCCCCAAATCTCCAGACACGGCACCTTCAATTTTTTGCTCAGCAACGGCCAGGCGTTATGGACACACGCCAGCACCCGGCTTTACTACGTCGTGCGCGAGCACCCCTTTGCGCAGGTTCAACTCAAAGACGAAGATGTGAAGGTCGATCTGGCTGACCTGAACGGCCCGGATGACCGGCTGGCCATTGTGGTGACCGAGCCGTTGACCACCAACGAGGCCTGGACACCGCTGGCAGCCGGGCAACTCATGACGTTTGTAGACGGCAGCCCTCTGACGCCTGCAAACCTGCAGACAAGCCGCCTGGACGGTCCGCTCGTTTAGTTGCCACTCAGGGCTTGCAGCCCAGCATGCCTTTTTTGCTGTTCTCGGAATAGGTCAAATCACCCGGGCAAACCGGCTTTTTCTCGGGGGCAGCAGTGCCAGGCTTGGCGGTGCAGTTGTAGGCACCGGTTTTCTTGACCACACTCTTGGTGTCAAGTTTCCAGCCTTCAGGGCAGGACGGGCCAGCCACTTTCATGGCGGCAGACGCGGCGCCAGCGGGCGCGGCAGCAACCGCAGCCGCCACCACCTTGTAGGCTACCGAGACTTTTTTGCCAACACATCCCAGATGGCTGCCGACCTTTTTGGGCTCAACCATCACCTGATAGTCGCCGCCCTTGGCGTAGGCATGGGTGGCCTTGTAGGGAATGGCGGCAAGATCGGCCACCTTGATCTCCTGGGTGGCGCCATCACCCCAATTCACGCGCAGGCCACAGTAGGCGGTGTCTTTGGCGTCCAGCGCAATCGTGGCGGTCACGTTCTGGCTGGCCATGCCCTGGGCGGGGTCGAGTTTGACGCCGGTGAGCGTCTGGGCCGACAGACCGGTAACGGCGGATGCAGCCAGAGAAAAAACAAGTAACAAAGCTTTCATGGGTTTACCTTGGGCAATAGTGAAGGCTGCTGTTATACCGCAGCCTCCAGTGCATCCACGAACAGGGAAGCCACATCACAGCCTGTTTGATTGTAAATTTCTTGAAAACAGGTCGGACTGGTGACATTGATTTCAGTTACACAGTCGCCAATCACGTCCACGCCGGCCAGCAACAGGCCCCGCGCCATCAAAACAGGCCCCAGGGCCTCGCCAATTTCACGGTCCCGCGCCGACAGCGGCTGGGCCACACCTTTGCCACCGACGGCGAGGTTGCCACGCACCTCACCGTCCTGCGGAATACGCGCCAGACAAAACGGCACCGGCTTGCCGCCAATCACCAGAACCCGCTTGTCGCCCAACTCAATCTCGGGCAAAAACTTCTGCACCATCACCGACTGGGCGCCATCGCGGTTCAGGGTCTCGGTGATAGAGCCCAGGTTCAGCCCATCGGCTTTCACCCGGAAAATGCCCGCACCGCCCATGCCGTCCAGCGGCTTGAGGATGATGTCCCTGTGCTCGGCATGAAAACGCTTGATGTCGTCGGCATCCCGCGTGACCAGCGTGGGGCCGATGAACTGCGGAAACTCCATGATCGCCAGTTTTTCGGGGTGATCCCGCAAGGCTCGCGGCTTGTTGAACACCCTGGCGCCTTCGCGTTCGGCCTGCTCCAGCAGGTGTGTCGCGTAGAAGTATTCAGAATCAAACGGCGGGTCTTTGCGCATCACCACCGCGCCCAACTCATGCAGGGCCTGCACCCGCGCCTGCACCACTGAAAACCAGCTCTCTGGCGCGCCGGTCAGGGTGATCTCCCGCAACCGGGCGGTCACGGCACCGCCGCGCTGCCACATCAGGTCTTTGGGCTCGCAGGCGCTGAGCGTGTGGCCGCGCTGTTGCAGCTCCCGCATCATGGCGAAGGTGGTGTCTTTGTGAATCTTGAAAGACGCCAGCGGATCGGCAACAAAAAGAATCTGCATATCAATATCCTCGTCTGAACTGTTGCACACCCAGCGCTGCAGCACCGGCCACCACGCCCCAAAACGCCGAGCCCACGCCCGCAATCACCACGCCACTGAGTGTGACCAAAAACGTGATGAGCGCCGCTTCGCGGTGTGACTCGTCCTTCACGGCAACGGCCAGCCCCGAGCCAATGGTGCCCAGCAGCGCCAACCCGGCAATGGCCGCCACCAGCTCTTTGGGAAAGGCCGTCAACAGGCCGGTAATGGCTGCGCCAAAAATACCGATGACCACATAAATGGCCCCACATGACACGGCGGCGGTGTAGCGTTTGTCACGGTCTGCGTGGACTTCCGGCCCCATGCAAATGGCGGCCGTGATGGCGCTCAGGTTCAGGGCAAAAGCCCCGAAAGGCGCCAGTACCAGCGTTGCCACACCAGTCAGCGTGATGATTTTGGAGATGGGAATACCGTCTTTGCCACCGTAGCCTGCCGCCTGGATGGCCGCCACACCGGGCAAATTCTGGGACGCCATGGTCACCACAAACAGCGGAATGGCCAGGCTGACGATGGCTCCCCAATGGAACTCCGGTGTCATGAAAACCGGCACTGCGAGAGAAAATCCGATGTCAATCCCCGTCAACTGGCCGTTAGCAGCTACAAAAACAATAGCGACCAGCAAGGTGATCACCACGGCATAACGTGGCAAAAAACGCCTTCCCAGCAAATAACTGCCCAGCATCAGCAGTACCAGGGGCAAAGCGGTTTGCGCGGCGGCAAACGCCTGCAGACCAAATCGGGCCAACACCCCCGCCAGCAGGGCCGATGCAATGGCCGCCGGGATGCGGCCCATGAGTTTTTCAAACCAGCCGGTTGCCCCGAACAGGGTCACCAGCGCGGCGCAGACCATGAAGGCGCCCACCGCCTGGGCCATGGAAAACCCGCCCGCCAGCCCGGCTGTGGCCAGCACCGCCGCACCGGGCGTGCTCCAGGCCACCATCACCGGTTTGCGCAACCACAGCGAAGGAACCAGGGAACACAGGCCCATGCCCAGGCCCAGCGCCCACATCCAGGAGGCAATCTGCTGGGGTGAGGCCTGAAACGCCTGAGCGGCCTGGAAAACGATGGCGACCGAGCTGGTGAAGCCAACCAGAACGGCAACGAACCCGGCGGTAAACGCCGAAAGCGAGACATCTTTGAAAAAGCGCATCGCGGGAGTCTAGCGCGCCGGGCTCAAATCTCGATTTTGCTACCCAGTTCCACCACAGAGTTATTGGGCAGGTTCAGGAAGTCGGCCGCCGCGCTGGCGTTGTGGTGCATCTGCGCAAACAGTTTTTCCCGCCACGGCGCCATGCCACCGCCGATGGTGGGGATCACCGTGTCGCGCGACAGGAAATAGCTGGTGGTCATGTCCTCGAGCTCGCAGCCACGCCCCTTGATCTGTTGCAGCGCCTTGGGCACGTCCGGGTCATTCTTGAACCCGTAATGAATCACCACCTGCCAGCAATGGTGGCCCAAAGACTCTATTTCAAGGCGTCTTTCCAGGCCGATCCAGGGAATCTCGTGGTTGCGAACCGTCACAAACAGGTTCTTCTCGTGCAGCACCTTGTTGTGTTTGAGGTTGTGCAACAGCGCATTGGGCACCGTGCCGGGCCCCGCTGTCAGGAAAACGGCCGTGCCTTCGACCCGTGCCGGTGGACTGACGAACACGGCCTCCAGAAAGCTGCTGAGGTCAATGGCATCGGCACGCAGTTTGTCGTTGAGCAACTTTCGCCCGTCTTTCCAGGTCGTCATGAGGGTGAAGATCACGCCGCCAATGAGCAGGGGAAACCAGCCTCCGGCAAAAAGCTTCATCAGGTTGGAGGCAAAAAATGCAAAGTCAACCACGAAGAACCAGCCGGTCGCGGCGACACACAGGGCCAGCGGATAGTTCCAGCTGTAGCGAATCACATAGAAGGTGAGCACCGTGGTGATCAGCATGTCGGTGCAGACCGCAATGCCATAGGCCGCCGCCAGGTTGCTGGACGACCGGAACATCACCACCGCGAGCACGATGGTCACAAACAGGCCCCAGTTGACCAGCGGGATATAGATCTGCCCGGTGTCGCGCACACTGGTGTGCTGAATGTTCAGGCGCGGCAGGTAGCCCAGCTGAATCACCTGCTTGGTGACGCTGAAGGCCCCGGAGATCAGGGCCTGGGAGGCAATCACGGCGGCCATGGTGGCCAGCAGCAGCAGGGGAATGAGGGCCCAATCCGGAGCCATCAGGTAAAACGGATTCTTGACGGCCTCCGGGTTCTTGAGCAGCAGCGCGCCCTGACCAAAATAATTGAGTGTCAGGGCCGGCATGACCACCGAAAACCAGGCCAGACGAATGGGTTTTTTGCCAAAATGCCCGAGATCGGCGTACAGCGCCTCCGCCCCGGTGACGCACAGCACAACCGCACCCAGAATGATGAAGGTGATGCCCGGGTTGGTGAACATGAAACCCACCGCGTAGTGCGGGCTGATGGCTTTCAGAATGACCGGGTTGGTCGCAATTTGCGCCACACCCAGCAAGGCAATCACAGCAAACCAGACCAGGGTGATGGGGCCAAAAAACTTGCCAATGCCCCCCGTGCCGCGTTTTTGCACGACAAACAGGAAAAACAGGATCACCAGGGTCAGCGGCACCACGGCGGTCCTGAAGGTGGGCGACACCACCTCCAGACCCTCCACGGCAGACAATACCGAGATGGCCGGGGTGATGACCCCGTCACCATAAAACAGGGAGGTACCAAAAATACCCACAATCAGCAACACGCGACGCAACTCGGGTTTGTGCTTGACGGCCTGTGACGCCAGTGCCAGCATGGCCACCAGGCCGCCCTCGCCGTGATTGTCCGCCCGCAGGACCAGCACCACATATTTGATGGAAACAATGACCGTCAATGTCCAGAAGAAAATGGACAGGATGCCATAGACGTTGTCGGGGGTAAAAGGCACGTGGCCTGAACCGAAAACTTCTTTGACCGCGTACAAGACGCTGGTTCCGATGTCGCCGTAGACGACACCGATGGCGCCCAATGTGAGCGCCGTGAGGGAGGATTTGGATGCTGACACAAAACCATCCCGCCATCATGTCTGGCAGGATTACGTTGCCTGGAAGAGCGCCATTGTGCGCTTACCCGGCCGTACTGAATCCGGGGAGATGCCTCTAAATCACCACTATTTCACGAAATGTTGCAGCGCAGCAACTTTAAGGCGGAGACTTGCCGCCCTTATGCGTAAACCTCGGCGTCCGGATCGGTCGCCTCCAGCTCGTAGCTGGCCGCCAGCATGGCCAGCCGGCCAATCACGCCATACATGTAGAAGCGGTTGGGTGCACTGGCACCGGACTTGATGCCGGGCTGCGGCAAATGGGTGCTTTGCTCAAATGCCAAGGGCACAAAACTCGATCCCGGGGCATTGAGGTTCTCGTCAATGCCCCGACCCGCGTGAACGCGGTAAAACCCCCCCACCACGTAGCGATCCATCATGTAGACCACCGGCTCGGCAACCGCGTCATTCATGCGCTCATAGGTCTGCACACCCTCTTGAACAATCAACTCGCAGGTTCCCATCGAGGACCGGGCCTTGAGGCCGGAGAGGTCAAGGTCTTTGACATCGCGCACAGTGACGATGCCCAGGCCTTGCGCACTGTTGTCCGCCTTGACCACCACAAACGGCTTTTCCTTGATGCCGTACTCCTTGTATTTGCGCCTGACTTTGGTCAGCAAGGCGTCCACCTGAGTGGTCAGGCTCTCCATGCCCGCGGGCTGGGCCAGGTTCAGTTCGCCGCATTTGCTGAACATGGGGTTGATCAGCCACGGGTCCACGCCCAGCAGCTTGCCAAAACGCTTGGAAACCTCTTCGTAGCAGTGAAAGTGTTTGCTCTTGCGCCGCGTGGCCCAACCGGCGTGCAGGGGCGGCAGCAAATACTGCTCGTGAATGTCTTCGAGAATGCCCGGCACCCCCGCGCTGAGGTCGTTGTTGAGCAAAATGGTGCAGGGGTCAAAATCCTTGACACCCAAACGCCGCTTGCCACGGATCACCGGCTCCAGCGTGATGCTGTCGCCATTGGGCAGCTCAACCGTGGTGATTTTCTTGATCTGGGGGTCGATGGAGCCAATGCGCACATTCAGGCCGGCCATGTGAAAAATGCGGCGCAGCTGGGCAATGTTGGACAGGTAAAACGTGTTGCGTGCATGGTTTTCCGGGATCACCAGCAGGTTTCTGGCCTCGGGGCATATTTTCTCGATCGCCGCCATCGCCGCCTGCACCGCCAGCGGCAGCATCTCGGGCGTGAGGTTGTGCCAGCCACCGGGGTACAGGTTGGTGTCCACAGGTGCCAGCTTGAAGCCGGCATTGCGCAAGTCCACCGAGCTGTAAAACGGGGGCGTGTGCTCCATCCATTCCAGTCTGAACCAGCGCTCAATGGCGGGTGTGGAATCCAGAATGCGTTGTTCGAGTTCGTTGATGGGGCCCGTGAGCGCCGTGACAAGATGGGGAACCATGCAGCCTTCTTTACGATGTGTCGGTCAGTGGGTAATACCGGGACTTGAGGGCAATTTGCCCGGTTGCAAGGCGCACCCGGGCGACCAATGCGCAAAAACGCCGCCCATGAATGCCCTTCATGGCTAGGTTCGGATTTCCCCGTTGCCCAGTACCACGTATTTCAGCGAGGTCAGCCCCTCAATACCCACCGGGCCGCGGGCATGAAACTTGTCGGTGCTGATGCCAATTTCGGCACCCAGACCAAACTCAAAACCATCTGCGAAGCGTGTACTCGCATTCACCATGACACTCGCAGAATCAACCTCACGCAGAAATTTCTGGGCATGCAGGTGGTCACGGGTGAGGATGGCGTCAGTGTGGTGGCTGCTGTACTTGTTGATGTGGCCAATAGCCTCGTCAACATCTGCCACCACCTTGATGCTGATGATGGGGGCCAGGTATTCCTCATACCAGTCGCTCTCCTGCGCTGGTACCAGCCTGGCGGCCACGGTAGTTGTAGTAACCGCGTTTGCTACTGAATTTATAGCTACTCGCGCATATTCCGCGAGGGCTGGAGGCCGATTTCCTTGCAAAATAGCGAGGGATTCCGGGTCACAGCGCATTTCCACGCCTTTTGCGGCATAGATGGCACCAATTTTTGGCAAGAATTCGGCCGCCATGCCACGCGCCACCAGCAAACCTTCGGTCGCGTTGCAGGGGCTGTATTTGCTGGTTTTGGCGTTGTCGGCGACTTTGACCGCCATCTCGATGTCGCACGGGTCATCAACATAGACGTGGCAATTGCCGTCCAGGTGTTTGATGACCGGCACTTTGGCATCCCGGCTGATGCGCTCGATCAGGCCTTTGCCACCACGCGGAATGATCACGTCGACAAACTGCGGCATGGTGATGAGCTGCCCGACCAGTTCGCGGTCGGTGGTTTGCGCCAGTTGCACCGCGTCCGTCGGCAAACCGCTGGCCTGCAGTGCCTGCTGCACCAGCAACGCCAGCGCCTTGTTGGATTCAATCGCCTCGGAGCCGCCACGCAAAATGCAGGCGTTGCCGCTCTTGATGGACAGGCTGGCGGCCTCGATCGTCACATTGGGGCGGCTCTCGAAAATCATGCCGAAGACGCCAATCGGCACGCGCATCTGCCCCACGCGGATGCCGCTGGGCTGCTGCTTCATGCCGATGATTTCACCAATCACGTCGGGCATGGCGGCCAGTTGCTCACAGCCCTGGGCGCAGGTCTCCAGCACCGCGGGCGTCAGCTTGAGGCGGTCCACCATGGGTGCGGCCAGGCCGGCCGCCACCGCACGTGTGATGTCTCGCGCATTCTCGACCTGCAAGGCCTGCACGTTCTCGCGCAAAAGGCGGGCGAGAGTGCGAAGTGCTATGTTTTTCGTAGCTGTTGACGCACCGGCCATGAGGGTTGATGCCACTTTTGCCTGCAAACCGAGGGTTTGGGCGTATTCCGCGATGTTGAGCGCATTCATGGTCAAGCTTTCAAGCGTTCCTGGATTTTTTGCAACCACATGATCAACTGGCGCGCAGCTACCTGCGCAGCAGACAACGCCAGCGCCTGCCGCTCGCATTGTCTGAGCGCAACGTCTAACGGCAAACTCATAGCCAAACTCCCTGCTCTCGCGCAACACGGTAAATGGGCAAATCCAGCTGGCCCGTATTGACGACGACGTCAATCTTGCGCTCGCCCAGTATGCGGTAAAGCTCGGCGGCCATCCGGGTTTCGCACCGGAAGGCATCCTGCGGCGACAGATTGGCCTCTATGTACAGGTCAATGTCGCCACCGCGCTGCGAGTCATCCACCCGTGAACCAAACAGGCGCGGGCGCACGCCAAAGCAACGCTGGCTGGCGTCGCGCAAGGCTTGTTGTTCAGTGGAAGTGAGTCGCATGGGTCTATTGTCCTCGTTGCGGGGCGCACTGGTTGCACAGTTGCATGGCCAGCCGGTGCAGGGCCTGCCAGCCATTGGCAGGCCAATCGGGTTGTTTGAGGCCTTTGACGATGCCGTCCACCTGATGCGCGGCGTGCAGCAGGTTGGATACCGCGGTGTCGGTCAGGCGCGGCAACACGCGTTCAAACAAACGCTCCTTGACGCCCCAGACGCGCTGCTCACGCAAGGCCATCGGCAGGGGGCGGCCCTGCGCCATGGCGTCTTTCACGCGCTTGAGGGCACGGATGTCTTCGGCCAGCGTGTAGTGCACCAGCACCTCGGCCTCGCCCTCGGCCTGCAGGCCGTCGAGCATGCGCTGCACCCGCGCGGTCTGGCCCGCCAGTACCGCCTCGGAGAGTTTGAACACGTCGTAGCGGGCCACATTGAGCACGGCGCTCTCAATCTGCTCGAACGTCAGTTCACCTTGCGGGAACAGGAGCGCGAGCTTCTGGATCTCCTGGTGGGCGGCGAGCAGGTTGCCCTCGACCCGATCGGCAAAAAACTGCAGCGTGCGCTGCCCTTCTTCACCTGCGCGTGCGCGCTGGCCCTGACCGGCAAGCCGTTGCGCAATCCATTGCGGCAGGGCCTGGCGTTCAACCGGTTCCACACCAATCGCCACACCCAGGCCCTCCAGCGCGAGAAACCAGGCGCTGGTCCTGGCCAGCTTGTCCAGCCGGGGCAACATGACCATCGTGAGCGTGCTGTCGTTGTCGCGCGACTGTTCGGCCAGTTGCTGGATGGCGACGCTTCCGTCCTTGCCGGGTTTGCCTGAGGGAATGCGGATTTCAACAATTTGTTTGTCGGCAAAAAGGCTCAGGGATCCCCCGGCCGCGAGCACCTCGCTCCAGTCGAAATGGGCACCGGCCACAGTGTGGGACGTGCGCTCGGTAAACCCCTGGGTGCGGGCCAAGGCGCGAATGGTGTCGCCGGCCTCCTGAATCAGCAACGGCTCGTCGCCATGCAGCACATAGAGGCTTTTGAGCCCGCGTTGCAGGTGTTGCTGAAGCTGACCGGCGGCGAGTTGCATGGGGTGCGCCTCTACAGTGTCTTGACCGCAGCCAGCCGGCGCAGCAGTTGTTGCACAAGATCGGTCTGCATGTCACGGTACAACAGCCCCTCTTCGGCCTCTTTGGCGAGAACCGCGGATTCACTGAAGCTGATGTCACGCTGCTGCAACATCTCGGTCACCGGGATCAGGTCCACGCCCAGAGGTGTTCGCAGCCTGAAACTGAGCCGGATGCGCAACTGGAACTCCCGGACCTGACCCGATACGTTGACACCCACCACCGTCTTTTCACGCTGCTCGGACAACACATCCAGGATAGCCTGCGCCTTGTTCTTTTGCTCAACATCACGAATGAGCTGCAAATTGCCCAGCGCACCCAGACTGCGCTTGAGCTCGTCACCCAGGGACGAGTTGTCGGCCACATTCACATACAGGGACCGAAACGTCAGGTCAGGCGATCCCCGCAGCCGAAAACCACAGGCGGTCAGGCCCAAACCGGGTGCGCAAGACAGCAACAGGCGCCGGCGCATGTTTACAGCACCACGTTGACGAGCCGCCCCGGCACCACAATCACCTTTTTGGCGACCGCGCCTTCGGCAAATTTCAGGAACGCCTCGCTGCCAAGCGCGGCCGCCTCGATCGCGTGCCGGCTGGCACCGGCAGGCACCCGAATGGACCCGCGCAGCTTGCCATTGACTTGCAGCATGAGCTCGATCTCGTCTTGCAGCAGGGCGTTTTCGTCAACCTGCGGCCAGGGGGCATCCAGCAGATCGCCGTGTTGCGCCGCGTAGCCCAGTTCGGTCCACAAGGTATGGGCAATGTGCGGCGTGGCGGGATACATGCAGCGCAGCAACATGCCAAAGCCTTCCGTGATGGCCGCCTGGCTGCCTGGCGAGCCATCACTCTTGAAGTCTTCCAGTGCATTGAGCATCTTCATGACGCCCGAGACCACAGTGTTGTACTGCATGCGCTGGTAGTCATAGTCCACCTGCTTGAACACGGTGTGGATTTCCAGCCGCAAAGCCTTGGCTTCCTTGCCAAACTGGCCATAAGCCCCCGTCAACTGGGCGCTACCAGCTATGTTTTCCATAGCGGACAGCTTGACACCAAAATTCCAGACGCGGCGCAGAAACCGGTAACTGCCCTCCACCGAGGCATCGTTCCACTCCAGCGTGGCCTCGGGTGGCGCGGTGAACATGGTGTACAGGCGGGCGGTGTCGGCACCGTAACGCTCGATCAAATCCTGGGGGTCAACCCCGTTGTTCTTGCTCTTGCTCATGGTGCCCACACCTTCGTAGGTGATGTGCGTGCCGGCAGGCAGGTTGCCCTTGACCTGCTTCAAGGTGGCGTGCGTCACTTTGCCAGCAGCGTCATGAACGTCTTCCACCTCGTGCGGCCAGAAATACTCAACACCCCCCTTGTCCCCCTTGCGTGAGTAGATGTGGTTGAGCACCATGCCCTGGGTCAGCAGCCGGGTAAACGGCTCGTCCACCGACACCAGCCCCATGTCACGCATCACCTTGGTCCAGAAGCGGGCGTACAGCAGGTGCAGGATGGCGTGTTCGATGCCGCCAATGTACTGGTCCATGCCACTGCCACCGGTGGCACTTTTCGGGTCCTGCATCCAGTAGTTGGCCCCGTCGGCCACCATGGCCTCGGTGTTCTTCGGGTCGCAATAGCGCATGTAGTACCACGAGCTGTCGACAAAGGTGTCCATGGTGTCGGTCTCACGCCGGGCGGGTTTGCCGCAAATCGGGCACGCGACACGCTTGTCACTGCCCGGGCTGGCCGCATGAAAACCTTCGTGTTTGTGCAGGGGATTGCCCGAACCATCAGGCACACAGTCCAGCGGCAAAACCACCGGCAGGTCTTTCTCGGGCACCGGCACCGCGCCGTGCTCCTCACAGTGGATGATGGGGATGGGTGTGCCCCAGTAGCGCTGGCGGCTCACGCCCCAGTCACGCAGGCGCCAGGTGGTTTTCTTTGCGCCCAGGCCCTTGACCTGCAAGGCATGGCTCACGGCGTTGACCGCATCCTGGTAGGGCAAACCGCTGAAACTGTCGGAATTGATGGTGACGCCGCGCTGCTTGTCGCCATACCACTCCTGCCAGTGGTCGTAGTCATAGATCAGGCCGTCCACCAACACGACTTCAACAATCGGGATGTCGTATTTCTTGGCAAAGATGAAGTCGCGCTCATCGTGCGCGGGCACACCCATGACCGCACCGTCGCCATAACTCATCAGCACATAGTTGCCCACCCAGACATCAATCAGATGGCCGTTGAGCGGATGGGTCACTTTCAGCCCGGTTCGCATGCCGGTTTTTTCGCGCACGGCCATCTCGGCCTCGGTGGTGCCACCGGCCTGACATTCCTCGATGAACGCGGCCAGTGCGGGATTGGTTTTTGCGGCATGCACGGCCAGCGGGTGTTCCGGTGCCACGGCGCAAAAAGTGACACCCATGATGGTATCGGCCCGTGTGGTGAAGACGTACATCCTGCCCCCGTCAATCAGGGTGCCGGAGGTGTCCCGGATGGCGTGGGTGAACGCAAAACGCACGCCCTCACTCTTGCCGATCCAGTTTTCCTGCATCAACTTCACGCGTTCAGGCCAGCCTGGCAAACCGGTCTGGACGTTGCCCAGGAGTTCTTGCGCGTAGTCCGTGATCTTGAGGTAATACCCGGGGATTTCGCGCTTTTCAACCACCGCGCCGGTGCGCCAGCCCTTGCCGTCGATCACCTGCTCATTGGCCAGCACGGTCTGATCCACCGGGTCCCAGTTGACAACCTGGGTCTTGCGGTAGGCAATGCCTTTTTCCAGCATTTTCAAAAACAGCCACTGGTTCCATTTGTAATACGTCGGGTCGCAGGTGGCCACCTCGCGGCTCCAGTCAATGGCCAGCCCCATGGCCTGCATCTGCTTCTTCATGTACGCAATGTTCTCGTACGTCCACCTGGCAGGTGGCACGCCGTTTTTCAACGCCGCGTTTTCAGCAGGCAGGCCAAACGCATCCCAGCCCATGGGCATGAGCACGTTGTAACCCTTCATGCGCAGGTGGCGCGTGAGCATGTCGTTGATGGTGTAGTTGCGCACATGGCCCATGTGCAGCTTGCCGCTGGGGTAGGGCAGCATGGAGCAGGCGTAGAACTTCTTCTTGCTGGCGTCTTCGGTTACCCGATAGGCATCACGCGCCGTCCAGTGGCTTTGGGCCGATTTTTCGACTTCACGCGGGTCGTACGGGAGTTTGTATTTTTCTTGCATGGCGGGCTACCTGGCGGCTGAAATACCGCTAACCCGCAATTTTAGGCCCTCGCAGGCCTGCTATTTGGGCGCTGCAACCGGGTCAGCAACAAAACCAATGCGGTTCAGACCGGCTTTTTGCGCGGCGCCCATGGTTTCCACCACGCGGCCATAAGGCACGGACGCATCGGCCCGAAGCTGCACCTCGGTTTCGGGGTTCTGCATGGCAATCTGCGTCAACTGGCGAACCAACACCTCGGTCTGAACCGGCTTGTCATCCAGAAACGTCTGGCCGGTCTTGTCAATCACGACCATCACAAATTTGGGCGCCTCACCGGCTTTGGCCGCATCAGTTTTGGGCAGGTCCAGCTTGATTGAGCTGGCCAGCAATGGCGCCGTGATGATGAAAATCACCACCAGCACCAGCATGACGTCGATCAGCGGCGTCATGTTGATCTCGCTCATGGGCTTGGGCCCTGAGGTGCGCTCCAGACGACCGAAAGTCATGCGGGATGCCCCCTACGCCTGTTTCCCGGCATGGATCAGCAGTTCACGCAGATCACGGGCAAACCCCTCCAGGTCGGCCTCGATGCGGCCAATGGCGCGGCCCAGCACGTTGTAGGCCAGTACCGCCGGAATGGCCACCGCCAGCCCCGCCGCCGTCATGATGAGGGACTCACCCACCGGGCCGGAAATTTTGTCAATGGTGATCTGGCCCGCGTTGGATATGCCGATCAGCGCGTGGTAGATGCCCCAAACAGTCCCGAGCAAGCCCACAAACGGTGCGGTTGCCCCCACCGTGGCCAATAAAACCTGCCCGAACTGAAGCTTGTGAAGCACACCATGCAAGGCATCCCGCAACAAGCGGGTCAACTGCTGCGACCGGTCCCCGGCCGTGGCCAGAGTTCCGCCCGCTTCTGTTTTGGTAGCAACAATCAAAGGCAGGACGAGGGCTTCCCGGTCAAATGCCTGAACCTTGTGCTGGGCATCAGCCACCGATGCAGATTGCCAAAACACCGCCGTACTGCGTGCCACGTCACCCCCCGCACGGTGCAGCAGCCAGGATTTCCAGAAGATCACGACCCAGCTGGCGATTGACATGACCAACAGCAACAGGGTGACCAATTTGCTGACGCCATCGCCCTGTGAAAAGAGCTGGAGAACATTCATTTCAGATTCAGCACGTCAAACATGTCAAACAGTCCGCTTTTGCGTCCCGCCAGAAAACGCGCGGCGCGCAGGCTGCCTTGTGCGTAGGTTGCGCGGCTCGATGACTTGTGGGTAATTTCAATGCGTTCACCCGTGCCCGCAAACAGGACCGTGTGGTCTCCCACGATGTCACCGCCGCGAATGGTGGCGAAGCCGATAGAGGAAGGATCACGCTCGCCAGTGACGCCTTCACGCGCATACACGGCGCAGTCTTTCAGGTCACGGCCAAGCGCACCCGCAATGACCTCCCCCATTTTCAGGGCCGTGCCGGACGGTGCATCCACTTTGTGGCGGTGATGGGCCTCTATGATTTCAATGTCATAGCCGGTGGCCAGCGCTTTGGCAGCCATTTCCAGCAACTTGAGCGTGACGTTCACACCCACACTCATGTTGGGGGCCATGACAATGGCGATGTCTTTCGCGCAGGCAGCGATTTCCTGTCTTTGCGTGTCACTGAACCCGGTGGTGCCAATCACCGCATTCACACCCAATTCACGACAAATCCTGAGGTGCGCCAACGTGCCCTCAGGCCGGGTAAAGTCGATCAGCACCTGCGCGTTGTGCAGCCCACCATGCAGGTCCGGGGTGATGTTGACACCGCTGGTACGCCCCAGAAAGGCCGTGGCATCAGCACCGATACCCGGGCTGGCTGCGATGTCCAGCGCACCGGACAGTTGACAATCGTCGGTGGCCAGAACAGCTTCGATCAACATCTGGCCCATGCGACCTGACGCACCGGCAATGGCCACATTGTGGCGGTTGGTAGTTGCCATCATGGGGCCTTAGCGGCTGGGCGCTTCAAGCGCAGGGTAACTCGCCGGCAAGGGCGGCAGGGCCTTGGTCTGCACCTCTTTGGCGGGCGGTGCCGGCAACGCCTTCAACTGGTCTTCGGTGGCCTCCAGGGCAGGCACCTTGACAGTCTTGCGGCCCGAGTCCAGGCTGGCGACGAATTCCGCCTCGCTGGGCAGGGCATCGGCCTCCATGCGTTCCAGCAGATCGCCATTGAAAAATACGGTCACACGGCGGGCCTGGGGCTCAATACCCGGGCGCTTGAACGTGAAAACATAGTCCCATCGGTCAGCGTGAAAAATGCTGGTCAGCAAGGGCGAGCCCAGTATGCCGCGAACCTGCCCACGCGTCATGCCGGGCGTGATGGCAGCCGCCTGCTCCCTGGATACAAAATTGCCCTGCACCACATCAATCCTGTAGGGTGTGACGATGTCTGCGAGCCGATTGCCCGCACCACTGAAACTGCTGCAACCCGCAAGGCTTGCACACGCCACAAAGAGCAGACTCAGGCGGGCGTTGTGAAGGTCAAAATCGGGCATGAATTGGAGTGAAGCGATATGATCAGATCATTGTAGCGGCTGAGCTGGCAGCTAAATCACGAGCGTGACAGGAAGAAAGACCCCCATGGCCAACATCGAAGAACTGAAAAACACGGGGCTGAAGGCGACGTTACCCCGACTGAAAATACTGGAGATTTTCCAGAAAGGGGCGCAGCGCCACATGACGGCGGAAGACGTCTTTCGTGTTTTGCTGGAAGATCGCTCGGACGTCGGATTGGCCACGGTGTACCGTGTATTGACCCAGTTTGAGCAAGCCGCCATTTTGAGCCGCAGCCATTTCGAGAGTGGCAAAGCAGTCTACGAGCTGAATGAAGGGCAACACCATGACCATTTGGTGTGCCTGGATTGCGGCAAAGTGGAAGAGTTTTACGACGCCGAGATTGAGAAACGGCAAAAAGCGGTGGCCAAAGCGAAGGGTTTCACCATTGCCGACCATGCGCTGAGTCTGTACGCCAATTGCACCAAAGACAAGTGCCCCAGTCGGCCGAGCCCCTTACGGCACCACCACGACCGGTAAAGTCAGGGCGGAATCAGGGCATGTCCTGCGTCATCGCCTTGCGATGGCGCTCAACGAAATCCTGGTAGGAGTCGATGCCACGCAACTGCAAAATGGTATTGCGTACCGCGGCCTCCACCAGAACCGCAATGTTGCGGCCTGCAACCACCTGAATAATCACTTTTCGCACCGGTATGCCCAATACGTCTTCCGTCAAGGGCTCATAGGGAAGCCGCTCGTATTCACGCTCCAGGGTTTCGCGGCGCACCAGATGCACAATCAGCTTCAGACGCATCTTGCGTCGCACGGCGGTCTCGCCAAAGATTGCCCGAATATCCAGCAGGCCGATGCCGCGAACTTCCAGCAGGTTTTGCAACAGCTCGGGGCAGCGCCCCTCGATCGTGGTCTGGTTGATGCGAAACAGGTCCACGGCATCATCGGCCACCAAACCATTGCCACGGGAAATCAGCTCCAGACCCAATTCGCTTTTACCCAGGCCAGACTCGCCGGTAATCAGGACACCCATGCCCAAAATGTCCATCAGGACACCGTGCAGGGTGGCGCGGTCGGCGAAATGCTTGGACAGGTAGGCCCGCAACACGTCAATGACATAGGCCGACGAGGCGGGCGTCGCAAACATGGGAATTTGCGCCTCTTCACACATGGACAGCAAGGCCTCCGGGGCTTTTTGACCATCTGCCAGCACCAGAACCGGGGGCTCCAGCGTCACAATGCGTGAAATCCGGCGGGCGCAGTCTTCCGGCGTGGCGCTGGTGATGTAGGCGACTTCCCGTTCACCCAGAATTTGAACCCGGTAGGGATGTATGTAATTGAGGTAACCCACCAGATCAGCCGCCGAGCGGGCCGCCCGAACGGCAACCTCGTCAAACCGGCGCTCGAACGCGCCCAGTCCAGCAACCCATTCCCACTTCAGAAGGCGGGCAAACTCTTCAAACATAAGGTTCGCACTGATGACTGAGGGTTTCAAATCAACGCCCTATGCTGGCGGGGCCATCAGGTTTGAGGTGCAGGTTGCCAGCCTGTAATCAGGCTGTACAACTCGGTCGCACTGGCGCAGGTCACCAGCTTTTCACGCAAGGTGGCGTCACTCAGCAATTCGGCGATTTCAGAGAGAATCTCCAGGTGTTTTTGGGTCGCCGCCTCGGGCACCAGCAGGAATATCAGCAAGCTGACTGGCTGCTCATCCGGTGCGTCGAACCCGATGGGCTGGGCGAGCTGAAAAACGGCTGCCCGGGGGGCCTTCAGGCCCTTGATACGCCCATGTGGAATGGCAACCCCATGCCCAAGCCCTGTTGAACCGAGACGCTCACGCGAAAACAGGCTGTCGGTCACCAGCGCACGGCTCAAGGCATGAAGATTCTCAAAAAGCAGCCCGGCGTCTTCGAATGCCCGCTTTTTGCTCGTTGCCTCAACACGTGCAAGCACATGCTCAGGTGACAGGATGGAAGCGATTCGGTTCATGGTGGGTTGCAGATTATGCACATAAAAAAACCGCCCACGAGACCGGACGGTTTTTATGGTGACCAGGATTCGACGACTACATCAGTCGCTTGGCGGAATCGTGATGGTGGTCTTGCAGGCGATCCTTGTGCCGGACAACCTGACGATCCAGTTTATCAACCAACTCGTCAACAGCAGCGTACAAATCAGCATGGGAGCTTTCGGCAAACATGTCGCTTCCTTTGACATGGATGTTGCATTCGGCTCGCTGTCGTCCTTCCTTTTCCTTTTGTTTCTCTACGGTCAGCAGCACTTTGACATCGACTACCTGGTCAAAGTGGCGGGTGATTCGATCTAGCTTGGTCGTGACATAACTACGCAGTGCTGGGGTAACTTCGAGGTGGTGACCGCTGATCGTCAAGTTCATAAATAGCCTCCTGGTGCTCTCGGGGTTGAAAAAACCGCTTACGGAATGTAGGCGGCAAACTTACCAAAAATTGGGGGGGAGAAACGTGACACTGGATTTACTATGCGCCCACAAGGCCGTAAAAGCAATCCCCTTTTCTGTAACATGGCGCAAAAAATTCTTTTAAGCCTTATCGGCACGCAACACGGGAACTGAAGCCGGCACAGGTGGCACAGAAGCCCCTTGCAGCCGCAATTGGGTGGCAACAACAACGGCCAACAGACTGGCACACCCGCCCACGACCGCCGACATCCAGTAATTTTGAAGCTCTCCCTGTCCGTTGCGGCTGATCAAGGCGCCACCCACCAGGGCGGCAATGCCCATTGCCGCCGACTGTACAGCCGCATTCAAGGTCATGAAGGTGCCACGCAACGCCGGATTGGCAGCCGATGTCACGATCGCCATCCCCGGAATCATGCGGCCACTCATGCACACAAAAAGCAACGTGGATGCCGTTAAAACGGCCCCCAGCGCGACCCGCGGCATGAGTGTCACGGCCAGCATCGGGAGAATCAAGGCAACCGCAAACACTTTGAACGTGGCGACTTTCCCGCGGAAATCGGTCATGCGTCCGACCCAGCGGGCAGTCAAAAGCGTGCCAAGGCCACCGCATAAATAAATGTAGGGGAGTTGATCGGTTCGCATGCCGACATTGGCCTGCATGTACAGGGTGATGTAAGGAATCACCGTGAAACCGGCAAACATCATCAGGGCAGAGAACAGAAAGGCTTTCTGATGATTACGGTCTGCAACCACGGTCCGGATGCGCTCCAGCGCCGAAGACTGTGTTGTGCCGCCAAGATGGGCATTCAAAACCGGCAAGGTCAATGCTGCAAAGCAAAAAAGCACGGCACACAGCAAGGCAATGCCAAAGAATGCCGAGTGCCACCCCAGGTGTGCTGCGAGAAACAGCCCCGCAGGAACCCCCGCCACGGTCGCCACCGAAAAGGAGGTCATGACAATGCTCATGGCTCGCCCACGCCGCTCGAACGGAATGACATCACCCACAATGGTTTGGGACAAGGCAGCCAGCACACCACCAAAAATGCCTGCCCCAACACGCGCTGCCATCAAGGCGCCATACGAGGTGGCCAGGCCGCAGGCCAGTGTTGCCAACGCAAATGCGGCATACAGAACGAGCAACAGCCGCTTGCGACCGAAACGGTCAATGTAGGCACTGGCCAGCAGTCCCGACAGGCCGCCTGCAAGGGTATAGGCTGAAACCAGCAAGCCGAACTGGGCGTCGGTGATCGCGAACAACTGCGTGAACTGAGGCCCCAGGGGCATCATGATCATGAAGTCAAGAATGTGGGTGAACTGAATACCGGCAAGTGTGAGCAAAAGCCACAACTCGCGCTTTGGTGGTTGAGAATTAAGTTTGATCATCAAGAATATAGTTTGATCTGCAAGGATATATGAATCAACAACTTACAGCACGGCTCGCTTGTCAAAGCCCTTTGTTTGATATTCATCAATGGCCCGAAGGGCGTTTGGGGAGGATCAAGGGAAAAGAAATCAACAACCCCGTAAACGGCGCAACGAGGACGTTAATCGACGCCAAATTACTCAGGTAACGCAGGGAGGGGAATGCAAAGGGCGACCACTTCCATAGATTGGCGCACCAGAGGCAGCCTCGCCGCTTCACGAGGCGATGGAGACCCTGAAGACAAGCATCTGCAGTCGCGCTTACGTCCAGAGGATGAAGTACAGCAGTTTCCCGCCAGTTGACCGTTTACACAAAACTTCACTCCTCTGAGCGCCCAGTTCCCGTCAGATCTCCGGCACCGGCAGACCAGTCTCAACGCGTTTCAGGGCCGCCATGATTTGGCCGTCGGCAAATCTTGACTTCTTCACGTAGAACTTCCTTCTTGGAAAATTCTACTTCCGGGGCCTTTGGTTTATCGGGGGGATTACCGATCAACTCCCCCTCCGGTTTCTCTACGGCTGGCGACTTGCATCTAGGGTTTACGATAATTGATTGATTTATTTTAATAATATTTAATTAAAATAAATCATATACATAAAGACGCGATGAACACATACAAGCATTGGTTGCGGACGACCTTGGGTCTGCCGCTCATGGTCTTCCTGTTTAATTGTGGCACCGCGCAAGCCCAGTCCAAGCAATTGACGCTTTGCTGGGCAGCATGGGACCCTGCCAACGCACTGGTAGAGCTGTCAAAGGACTTTACTGCCAAGACAGGCATCCGGATGAAGTACGAGTTCGTTCCGTGGCCAAATTTCACACAAAGAATGCTGTCCGAGCTTAACTCGAAAGGCAAACTGTGCGACTTGTTAATCGGGGACAGTCAGTGGATTGGAATGGCGGCAACGAAAGGGCATTACCTCCAACTCAATGAGTTTTTCGACAAAAACAACATTCGGATGGAGGACTTCAGTCCATCGACCGTCGAAGGCTATTCGACTTGGCCCAAAGGTAGTAAAACCTATTGGGCGCTGCCTGCAATGGGTGATGCTGTTGCATGGACATATCGTAAGGATTGGTTCGCACGCCAGGATGTACAAAAGGACTTCAAGATGGCGTTCGGCCGAGACATTGCACCTCCTGCAAATTGGGCCGAAATGAAGGACCTTGGAAAATTCTTTCAAGGTCGCGTGATTGATGGGAAAAAGATATTTGGTGCCGCTCTTTTTACTGAACGTGGTTCCGAAGGTATCACGATGGGAGTTACATCCGCAATGTACGCAAATGGTGCTCAGTACGTTAATCCAAGCAAGCCATACGACATGCAAGGCTTCATCAATGGAAAGGCCGCAGTTGACGCATTAAAAGTTTACAAAGAATTCTATGACTGCTGCACGCCACCCGGACATTCAAACGCCTATATGGCGGAAAACCTCGATACCTACAAGTCGGGACAAGTGGCGATGCAGATGAATTTCATTGCATTTTTCCCGGGAATCACTAAAGATCCTTATGTCGGAGGTGCAAAGACCGGCTTCTTCACCAATCCGGTCATAAGTGCTGCAGGAGCAACGCTTGGTGGCCAAGGCATTTCTGTTGTCAAGTATTCGGACAAGCCGGATTTGGCTCTCGAATACCTGAAGTGGTTTGCAAATCCAATAATTCAGCAAAAGTGGTGGGACCTCGGTGGCTTCAGCTGCCACACCGCAGTCCTAGGCAAACCGGGTTTTTCAGATTCGACTGCCTACGCGCAGGTGTTTCTTGAATCGATGAAGATCGTCAAGGATTTCTGGCAGGAGCCAACATATGCCGCGCTATTGCAAGATATGCAGAAACGCGTGCATGACTATGTCGTGGTCGGTGCGGCAAGCCCACAGGAGGCAATGGATGGGTTGCTCCAAGACTGGACCAAAACGTTCATTGAGGATGGCAAGTTAAGCCCAAACTTGCCATCCCTAAGCTTACAAGCAGCCACGCCAGCCGCACTGATCAAGGACCAACGGGGACAACTGGCGGGACTAGCTTTTCTGTCTATCGCAGGACTATTGGTCACGCTTGCGCTAGGTCAACGCAACAAACATCGCAAGTGTGCAAAAAAAGCAGTCCCCCGGGCACAAACAGAATGACCAAATGCTCAATTCGCAAGGCGCGATCCGTGCCCCAATCTTCAGGGAACTTCAGAGATATGTCTGGTGAAATTAACGTGGGAGAAATTGCGTGAACCCGCATTGCAGAAAAAACGCTCTTATTGACCTGAGAAGATGCATACCGATTTCCGTAGAACGGCAAATGCACAGCCATCAAAACAACGTTACAGATACTTACAAGGCCGATATGCAGGCACTTGGGGGAAACAGTCTCGGCCGAGATATTCCGGCAATTGTTTCTAAGCTGTCGCGCCGCACCTTGTTGAGTGGATCATCAACCGCACTTCTGACGTACTTTGGCTTGATACGCCAAGCTTGCGCGCTCTCTGGTGAACGGCCTCCGATCAAACTGGGGCAGTCTGCGCCCATAACCGGAGCTCTTGCAAAGGTCGGATTGTCTTTTCGAGACGCCGCTCGCGCGGTATTCAATGAAGTGAATTCCCAAGGTGGCGTAGGCGGGCGAAGTATCGAACTGATCACTCTCGACGACGAGGATAGGCCCGAGCGCACGGATGTCAATGTGAAATTGCTGGCGTCGGAACATCAGGTCGTAGCATTGTTCGGCTTCATTGGTGCGGGATCCCATCGGGCTGGTGCCCGGGCAGCAAATGCGGAAGGCCTACCTTATATTGCTGCAGTAAGCGGCGCAAAAGAGTTGCGGGCAGGAACTTCCCCGTGGATATACAACATGCGGGCAAGCCATAGCGATGAAATCGACTCAGTTGTTCGGCATATCCATCAAATAGGAATTCGACGCGTCTCCTTGGTCTTCGAATACAACTCGGAAGGCTGGGAAGTTCGCGATGCGCTGATTGCTTCATTAAAACAGCAGGGTGATAACGTTGCCTCACTAAGCAGCATTGATCACGAAGGCAGCGACTTTAGCTTACTCGGCGCTCTGTCCTCAGTCCTGGCCGGGCAGCCTCAAGCCATACTGCTTGGAGCTGATTTCATTGCCAGCGCCCGTTTTGTCGCCGCTGCTCGCAAAGCCGGTTTTACTGGCAGTTTTTATACGTTGTCGACTGTCGGTGGTACCGCATTGATTGAGAAACTTGGACCCTTGGCAGAGGGCCTTTCGGTCACCCAAGTTGTACCCTTTCCCTGGACATCGTCTTCGCGTGTCGGCCGAGACTTTCAGGCCTTTTGTGTTCGGAACAAGATTGAACCCTCTTTTGCCAGCATGGAAGCTTTCCTCGCCTCCAACTTGGTCGTAACCGCACTCAGACGGGCACGCGAGCCAACGCCGAGCGGACTGGCGGTCGCATTGGAGAATTTGCCGATACAGGACTTTGGTGGGTACCAAGGTAGCTTCTATTCCAAGTCACGTCGATCCCCCGGTCAAGTAGATTTGACGGTTTATGCCCGATCTGGGAAGTTCTTAAAGTAGTCGCCATGAATCAATGAGCAGTGCGCCAAACTCAACGACTTTCCCCATGGCAGAGCGCTTTTTTTATGGCTGAGCCTGACTTCTGTTTTTACTCGACCAACTACCTGAATAAATGAAGTGATGATTTAAACTCATTGAGACACCAGAGTCTGCTGGTTAAACCTTCACCTGCTTGGATGTGAGAGCCAAAGAGTGCGATTGTCATGGGCAATTAGGAAAACCTTTTGCTTGAGAACTGCTGTTGCAAAAACGGAAAGCCCTGCGGGAGCAATATTAAGCCCGCAAAAGAAATCACACTACTTACATACCCCAACGTAGCGCAGGGGTATGGACCGCCGCATCCCACATCTCCAATATCTCGGCATCGGCAAGGGTTACCGTTATTGAGCAACCGGCCATTTCGAGAGAAGTTACGTAAGAGCCTGTCAAGTAGCGAACAACTCTAACGCCCGAACTCGCCAACACCTTGCAGGCGGCATTGACCATCAAATAGAGTTCCAGCATGGGCGTACCGCCAAAGCCGTTGACCAACAGAATTACTTCATGGCCAGACTGGAGTGACAAATCCTTTATAACCGCCTCCGTCAATTCTGTAGCGATTGCATCGGCGCTGGCCAAAGGAACCCGTCTGCGCCCTGGCTCACCATGGATACCCACACCAATTTCCATGTCGGCCGCACTGATCTGAAACGTTGGTTTGCCGGCGGCGGGTACAGTACACGAAGTAAGTGCTACACCCATTGATGCCGTAGATTTATTCACCACATCCCCCAAAACCTTCAGCTGACCTAAAGAGTATCCACGCTCTGCAGCCGCACCCAAAATCTTCTCAACAATCAGTGTTCCTGCAACGCCCCGTCGCCCTGTTGTATGTGTTGAGTTCTCTACGGCCACGTCATCATTGACAATGACCGTCGCATTTTCCTGGCTCAGAAGTTCGGCAGCCATGTGAAAATTCATCATGTCGCCTGAATAGTTTTTAACGATGAATAAGACACCCGCGCCGCTGTCGACAGCATTGGCGGCACTCAACATCTGGTTTGGTGTCGGTGAAGTAAAGACCTGTCCAGGACACGCAGCATCCAGCATGCCGTGGCCGACAAAACCCGCGTGAAGCGGTTCATGCCCCGCTCCGCCACCAGAAATCAACGCCACCTTTCCTGCTTTGACATGTTTGCGGCGCACAAACTCGTAGTCTTCACCCAATACAACAATATCCGCGTGGGCGGCGACGAAACCGTCGAGCGATTCCTCCAAAACAGTATCAACACGATTAATGAAATTTTTCATGATTGGCTCAATTACAAAATGGTTTGCGAAGATAGGGTTCAAGCCTGTGTCAGCGTATCGCAGACCGAGCCAATAATCAATGCCATGGAGCGAGATCCCGGATCAATATGTCCCTTTGCACGATCGCCCAAAAATGATGACCGCCCGCGAGTGGCGTCCATGTCCGCAGTGGCGGCGGCGCTTTCATGCGCACATTGACTTACGCGAGTAATCAAGTTGTTTCCACCGAGCGCCAACACTTTTTGCACGGGATCAAGCACGTCCAAAAGTGTTTTTTGCCCAACCTCCGCCTTGCCAAGGCGTGTCAACGCTTCAATACTGGCGCGCAGCGCACGGGCGAAATCACCGGCCACGGGCTTGTCAGGCAGTTCCTTGCCTAGCGTCATCAATAACGTGCCAAATACTGGCCCAGACGAACCTCCAATCATGGCAATGCACGTTTTCCCCATGACGTTGAGGGCCTCTTGGAGATTAGCCTCCTTCATAAGTGGCAATTTGGCTTGAATGGCCTCCGCACCACGCTTCATGTTCAGACCATGGTCACCGTCCCCGATGGCCTGGTCGAGAGCGGTCAATTCCTCAAGATGATCTACTAAAGTTTGAGTGGCGTTTTGGATGATTTGCTGCAATGACATACTAAAATCCCCTTCTGAAAATATTATTTGCGAACGCGCTGCCCTTCGGCGTCGAACCACAAGACTTGGGACAATTGGGCGCCAACTACTTCACCCGGTTCAAACTGAACGCCTGGAGGTGCCGAAGCAATTACGTCATGGGCACTGCCAATAACGCCCAAGTGCACTAAATATTGGTCACTCAGGCGCTCAATGCGCTTTACTTGGCATTGAGTTTTGCTACGGCTTCCCGAGTAGATTTTGTGTAAGCGAATATGCTCAGCACGAACACCGAATGTGTCTACGCTCGTTGGAGCTACTAGTGTTGGAAATGCCGTACGCGAAACCAGATTGATTCTGGGTGACCCCAAACGACTCGCTACATTGACGCTAATCGGGTCCTCATACACTTGTTGCGGCGTGCCCAATTGCACCAACTGACCGTGGTCCAGAACCCCAATGCGGGAAGCAAGCGTGAGTGCTTCAACCTGATCATGAGTCACGTAAAGCATGGTGGCCCCAAGATCCTGCTGGATGTGTTTGAGTTCCAGTCGAAGATCATTGCGAAGTTTGGCGTCAAGTGATGAGAGTGGTTCGTCCATCAAATAGACTGCCGGGTTGCGCACCAATGCACGGCCAATAGCCACCCTTTGCATTTGCCCCCCTGACAATTTGGTGGCTGGATTCTGAAGTTTGTCTTCCATTCGCAGCAGACGGGCTACTTCGAGAATCTTCGTTTTGATATCCGCTTCGCTGATGCGGCGTAGCCGTGAACGCAAAGGGAATGCCAAATTGTCGTACACACTCATATGCGGATACAGCGAATATTGCTGAAACACAAAAGTAACGTCACGCAACGCCGGTGCTACTTGTGTCATATCACGTCCACCAATAAAAACCTGACCCTTGTCAGGGGTTTCCAGGCCGGCCACCAAGCGAAGTGTGGTCGTTTTTCCTGCACCACTGGGGCCCAGCAAAACGACGAACTCCCCGCTTGTTATATCGATATCCAGGCTCTGAACCGCTTGGGTTGCTTCAAAATTCTTACTGACGCCAGCAAGTCTCAGATCAGCCATGTCGTGCTCCCCTCGTACTGGACGTCATCACCGGAATTTCGTCGCGCGAGGTATGAATGGCCCGCCCGGTTACCTGATCAAACAACGTAACTTGAGAAGCGTCAAAAGACAAGCCGACATGATCCCCACGCTGTACTGAAGTCTTAACGTCGATTTTTGCGCGCAGGGTACCGCCTGTTGTCATTTTCAAAGTCACGACCTGACAAGTACCCAAGTACTCGGAGCCCTTGACCTCCGCCCGCAAGGCGGAGTGGGAGTCTAGGTAAACATGCTCCGGCCGCACACCGTAGAGCAGGGGACGCATCACGACAGCCTCGCGTAAAGCGGGTAGGCCCACGGTCGCATCCCCAATCTGGGCCACCGTGGCGCCCTTGGCCAGGCCCGCTTCGAATGGAACAAAATTCATCGCCGGTGAACCCATAAAGTCTGCAACAAAAACGGTGGCTGGTCGGTCATATATTTCCTGAGGTGCGCCCAATTGTTCAATCACCCCTTGATTCATGATGGCGATCTTGTCTGCCATAGACATGGCTTCCCGCTGATCGTGCGTCACATACACTGTGGTCGCGTGCAGTCTGTCGTGGAGATTCCTAAGCTCTTCGCACATGATTTCCCGGAACTCGGCATCCAGCGCGCCGAGAGGCTCGTCCATCATGAAGGCCAGTGGCTGACGAACGATCGCTCGCCCCAATGCGACCCTCTGGCGATCACCACTGGAGAGTCCTGAAACGGATTTCTTGAGAAGATTGCTAATCTGCAATATGCGGGCAGCATCTTCTACGCGTTTACGCACTTCCTTGCGTTCCATTCCCTGCGATACCAACGGAAAGGCCATGTTCTGTCCCACGTTCATGTGCGGGTACAAGGCAAACATTTGAAACACCATTGCGATATCTCGCTGAGACGCGCGCTTCAGCGTGACGTCTTCGTCGCTTAAAAAGATCTGCCCTGCAGTTGGCAACTCCAAGCCCGCAATCATCCGCAGCGTTGTAGTCTTGCCGCAACCAGACGGCCCCAGCAAGCAAAAAAATTCGCCGTCATTCACTGTGAAAGTGGAGTTTTTCACCGCGGTGAATTCAGCAAATGCTTTATAGAGATGTTGAACTCGGATTTCAGCCATGGTTGTTTTTCATATTGATCTTTATTGCGGGAACTTCGAAACCACCATGAACATGACCGTGCCGATCAGCATGATCACAAACGACCATGTGTACAAGACAAGCGCCAATGGCTGGAGCAGCATCAAGATTCCCAAAGTAATTAGGCAGCAAGCCAGTATTTCCATAGGACCACGACGCAACCACTTCGGCCAGTGGCTCACAGCGGTCGCGGTTGAATCCATGGGTTTGGAGGAAGTCATCATTGACATAGGGCGTTCCTTGGCTTTCTACTTGCGCACTGCGCCAAAAGTGATACCACGAAGCAAATGCTTTCGCATCAACACGGTAAAAACCAGGATTGGTACCAAAAACAGCGTCGTTCCCGCGGCCACTGCGGGCCAATCTTGACCGCCTTCACCAATAATGATAGGTATGAAAGGAGGAGCGGTTTGAGCTTCGCCAGAGGTCAGTAGCACGGCAAATGCGTACTCGTTCCAGGCAAATATCAAGCAAAAAATTGCGGTGGCAACGATGCCTGTGGTCGCCTGTGGCAGAACTACTTTAATGAAGGCCTGGAGTCGCGTGTACCCGTCGACCATCGCAGCTTCTTCGTATTCCCGTGGAATTTCATCGATAAAGCCTTTGAGAAGCCAGACGGCCAAAGATATATTGACTGCGGAGTAGAGCAAGATCATGCCCAGCCGAGTGTCCGACAAGCCCAACGCACGGTACATCAGGTATATTGGGATGGCCACGGCAATCGGGGGCATCATTCGTGTGGACAAGATGAAGAATAGCAAGTCGTCTTTCAAAGGCACCTTGAAGCGTGAAAACGCATAGGCAGCCATCACACCAAATCCAACAGAGAGAATTGTGGATCCCACAGCAATGATGAGGGAATTCACAAATCGGGGAATGTAGTTTGTTGATCCCGCAACGACCATATTGTTTTCGCGCGCCACGCGGTCACATGTGTTGGTGGCCGGGGGGAGCGTCGCAAGGTACTCAGATGACTGACGTGATCGGGTAGTGAACAAGTTGCAGTAACCTTCGATCGTGGGAGAAAAAATAACCTTCGGTGGATAACTAATTGAGTCCGTCGGGCTCTTGAAGCCGGTTAGGATGATCCATATCAGAGGCATGATGGCGATGATGGCGTACATGGCAACGAGAACACCAGCCCCCCAGCGGGTACTGGCCGTTGGCTCAACCACCGAATGCGCTGTGCTAATTGATTTGCTCATGATGAGATTACCTGTTCTTCACGTAATTGAGAGCTTTGACATAGATATTGGCCATGCCAAATACCGCAACAAACAAAACAATTGCAAAGGCAGATGAGTAGCCGGTACGCCACTTCTCAAAAGCCTCGCGTTTAAGCGTGATCGAGGCCAGCTCAGTCGCCGACCCTGGCCCCCCTGAAGTCAGAAGATTGACCATGTCAAACATCTTGAAGTTTTCAATACCTCGAAAAAGTACGGCTAGCATGATGAATGGCAGCACCATGGGCAAGGTGATGGAGAAGAACTGGCGCACCTTGGACGCTCGGTCCACTTCCGCCGCTTCGTAGATGTAATCTGGTATGGAACGCAGGCCCGACAGGCAAATCAGCATCACATAGGGTGTCCACATCCAGGTGTCGACAATGATGATGGCCCAAGGCGCCAACTTCGTGGAGCCCAGCATTTCGAACGACGAGGCTGGCACCCCAGATAGGAATGACACGGCGTAGTTGAACAGTCCGACCTGCGGTTGATACAAGAATGCCCAGAAGTTGCCAACTACAGCGGGCGACAGCATCATAGGGACAAGAATTAGAGTTGTCCAGAATCCGTGTCCCCGGAATTTACGGTCAATCAGATACGCCAGTGCAAAACCAATCACCATCTGCAGCAGGATCGTCCAGAATAAGAAGTGTGCCGTTGTCTGCATTGCGATCCATATGTCGGGGTCCGTCAACACCGACATGTAGTTGTCAATGCCAACGCCAAGAACCTCCGCGTTCGGCCGATTTGCCCTGAAATTTGTAAACGACAGTTTGATAGTCCAGATCAACGGGAATATATTGATCATCAACAAAATGAGCATTGTTGGACCTATAAACAACCAAGCGATAGCGCGGTCTGAAAGCCCACGCAAGGAACCGGCCAACGGCACAGGGGTTGCGCGTGCGGTGCGCTCAACAACACTTTTGATATTCATGGTGTACGCCATTCATGTCCGCGGGTGCGGTACTACAGGGGAATCCGATTTGCCAACGGACCCGGCTCTCGGATCAAAGTCGGACTTGATCCGAGAGCCGGGAGTTTGGTTTACTTCAGCTTGCCATCTTCCTTAAAGACCTTCGTCCAGTCGTCAACCAGAGCGTCCAGCGCTTCTTTGGCCGTGCCCTTGTCAGCTACAACATAGTCATGCACTCGCTTTTGCATGGCTAGAAGCAATTGAGCATAAGAAGGCTCTGCCCAGAAATCAACCACCATGCCCATCGAATCTAGAAAAGCCTGGGCAAATGGAGAGCTCTTGGCATAACCGGGGTCGTTCAACACCGCTTTGTGTGCAGAGGCGCCGCCGATAGCCTGCCATTTCTTCTGAATCTCGGGATTGGCGAACCACTTAATGTATTGCAGTGACTCATCCTTGTGAGATGAGTAGGCAACGACCGAGATGCCTTGCCCACCCAGTTGCACGCCCTTGCCCTTATCTGACGGATTGGCAAAGAACCCGATCTTGTCACCGCCAACAGCGGGATCTTTGGCCAAGCCCGGGAAGAAAGCAAACCAGTTCATTTGCATGGCGACCTGCCCTGATTTGAATGCATCCAAGCCCTCGCCCATATACGCGTTTGTCATGCCAGGCGCGGTGCTGCCTTTGTATAGGGATTTGTAGAATTCCAGGCCTTTAACGGCGTCTGGAGAGTTGACAAACCCGTCCATGGCATACGGCTTTTTCGGATCCTGGTACTTGAAACCCATTGGATACAGGGCATTAGTAACACCCATAGTGATGCCTTCGGAGCCGCGCTCCGTGTAGATGTAAGCGCCATATACCTTTTTGCCATCGATTACACGATTCTGGAAGAACTCAGAAACTTGCTTCAACTCAGTCCAAGTCTTGGGCGGGGTCAGGTCACGACTAAATTTCTTCTTGAACTCTGCCTGAATCTCTGGCTTCGCGAACCAGTCTTTGCGGTAGGTCCAACCAACTGCGTCAGCCATGGCAGGCAGTGCCCAATAGTTTGGCGTGTTCTTCGGCCATTCGGCATATCCTGTCACAGTTGCTGGCGCAAAGTCGGTCATCTTGATGCCTTCTTTAGCAAAGAAGTCATTGAGCTTGACGTAGTGGCCGCTTTCAGCTGATCCACCGACCCATTGGCTATCACCAATGATCAAGTCGCATAGCTTGCCTTTGGAGTTGAGCTCATTCAACATGCGATCGGCAAAGTTGGGCCATGGCACAAACTCGAACTTCATCTTGATACCGCTTTTCACCGTGAAGTCCTTGGACAACTCCACCAGGGCATTTGCTGGGTCCCAAGCCGCCCAACACAGGGTGATCGTTTTTTCCTGCGCATGGACCACTGAAGCACCCATCGCCAGAGCTGCAGCAATAGTTAGCGCAGATACTCCTGGCAATCTTTTCAGCATTTTTTTCATAACAGTCATCTCCTTAAAAAGTAATTTCAGACAGAATTCACCAACACACATCAGGCCGCCGATTCAATGCAGGTTCTCGACGGTCAAGATCTCTACACGTGGTTGCACGATATTCAGTGCCCCACGAGCGTTTTCACACAACTTGCGCAGGGCATTTGCTGCTGTTGAAATGCAGTAGTGGATGTCCTGGTAGAGTAAAAAATCAATGTCGCCTGTAGCGAGTAAGGATGCGTGCACATCGGTGTGGTCATGCGCAACAATCCTTTGCTTGCCAGCCAATGCCATCTGCGCAAGCGAGCGCACCAGCCCAGCAACCCCCAAGCCAACGACGTACGCGCCAGCAAGACGAACTGGATCCATCTCTTCTTGGAAAAAATCTACCAGCGCCCGGAGTACACCTTCGTCGTCCATTGGCAAATCCGTCATGCGCACGAGCTGAAGCCGCGGAAATCGTTCTTCAATAACTTGCGCAAAGCCAATGCGTCGCTCGATCTCGGCAGATAAGCGTGTCGTCTGCGAAAGCAATAACACCGTATCTTGATTGGGCATCCCGGCCATGTTGCCGATAAGCAACCCTGCGGTACGGCCTGCTGCCCGGTTATCTGCGCCTACAAACAACTGCCGAGCCGAACCAGCAACGTCCGAGAACAGTGTTATGACATGAATCCCAGCACGAACCAGGTCCGCTATTGAACGTTTTATTGCAGGGACATCAACCGCCATGACGGCAACACCATCGCAATCACCCACCTGCGCCAAGTCTGCTGCAAACTTGCCGGGATCATCAGCGCTGAAGCGGTGCAGAATTGCTGTAATGTGCTGGTGGCGAAAGTCCCCGGCCATATGTGCGATGTGTCGCTCTACCTGAGCCAAGAATGGCGAGTCCCCGTCCGGCAGCACATATACAAACCGCAGGCCGTCATTTCCCCGCGGCCGCCCCCTCCCAAATGACGACTCCTGCAACCCATCAATAACCTGCCTCACTTTTTCAATGGTCTCGGCATTCACTCCCGGGCGACCATTAATTACCCTATCTACAGTGGCCGTGCCAACCCCGGCAAGACGGGCAATTTCAGCAATAGTGATGGTTGTGGGGCCGGTCATGATTTAATTTATTAGATGTCTTCATTCTACATAAATATTTAATAAATCAATCAGGGTTTATACGGATAAATCCATTTGCAGGGCGGCCATTGGCAGGCTGCCCCGCCTGAGCCACTATCGCGGTGACGTCTCCCCTGAATTCCGGACTTTTCTAAACTAGAGGTAAGGTAGCTTCTCGGTCGGCCCGACAGGGCTGGAAGGAGAAGTGATGAAGAGATCCAGATTTACCGAAGAACAGATCGCATACGCGTTGCGACTAGCCGAATCGGGCACACCGGTGGTCGATGTCTGCCACCAGATCGGCGTTTCGGAGGCCTCTTACTACACCTGGAAGAAGAAATACGGCGACCTCGGTGTGACCGAGCTGCGACGGCTGAAGATGCTTGAGGACGAGAATGCGCGGTTGAAGCGTATCGTGGCCGATCTGACGCTGGACAAGCAAATTCTGCAGGATGTCGTCAGAAAAAAGCTCTGAAGGCTGCCAAGCGGCGCGAGCTGGCGGCCTGGATGCAAGAGCGCTATGGAGTCAGCGTGCAGCGCTCGTGTGGGTTGGCGCTGCTGCGACGCTCGGTGTGGTACGCCAAGAGCCAGGCGCGCGATCAAAGCGCCCTGCGATTGCGGATTCGGGAGATTGCCATGGACCGGCCCCGATTTGGTTATTTGGAGTTGGACTTGCCCAGGCTGCGTTTCTTTAATGCCAGTGTTCAACGAGTGGAAATCGCCCATCCAAGTCATGGCGGGGACACCACCACCTAGGCTGCGGGTATCGCCGGCACGTTAATGATAATTTTCTGAAGTCAATATTTCGATTCGAGGCTTCACAACTTGCACCGCACCGCGCACGTTTTCACACAAGCCACGCAACACTCGTGCAGCAGTTGAAATGCAGTAATGGTTATCCTGATCCAGCACGTAGGCCAGGTCGCCTTTGCCCAGCAAACTTTGATGCACTTCCGTCAGATCATGCACAATCAAACCTTGCGACCGGTCCATACCCAATTCTTTTAATGCACGGACGACTCCTGCAGTGCCCGTGCCCCCGCTGCTGTAAATACCTGCAAGGCTCGCCATATCCATTTCAGTTCGAAAGAACTGCATGAGCATTTGAAACGAACCCTCATTGTCCAACGGCAGATCGGGGGTGCGCACGATGTTTAGGTGTTTAAAGTCTTCTTCAATTATTTGCCCAAAGCCGATGCGACGATCAATTTCGGACGACAAGCGCGTGGCATGTGACAGCAGCAACAGCGTGTCCTTTTGCAGGCCCCCGGCTGAGCGCGCAAGCAATAAGCCGGCCGTACGTCCAGCAGCCCGATTGTCGGGACCTACATAGACCTCACGCATGGATCCTGCGACATCAGACAGGAGGGTGACTACGTGCACTCCCGCTCGGACTTTCTCATTGATGGCGTGTTTAACAGCTGGCAGGTCCGGCGCCAATATGGCGATGCCATCGCAATCATCGACTTGCCGCAGGCCATAGGCAAACTCTTCAGGGTCATCGGCGTTAAAGCAATGGGTAACTTCTGTGATGCTTTGATGACGAAACTCACCCGCTGTTTGAGCAATTTGGCGCTCAATCATGTCAAATGACTTGGCATGACTCTCAGGCAGCACATAGGCAAACCGGAGATTTTGTTGCTTGCGCGGCCTCCCGCGCACTACTGTCGGCTCACCGAGATCCGCAACCGCCTGCATTACCTTCTTTATCGTCTCTGCATTTACACCGGGCCGACCATTAAGGACCCTGTCCACCGTAGCGGTCCCAACCCCCGCGCGACGAGCAATATCGGGAATTGTCACGGGTGTTGAATTTGTCATGGCTCAGAAGAAGGAACGACCATTAAAGAACGAAAAACTAAAGCAGGAAAATATTGCAATCAATTCAGACGGGGCATCATACCGTGAAGCGATTTTACGCAGGCCTAGCGCATCAAAGTGTCGAGCAGAAATGGCAATGGTCTAGTTGATTTAATTTATAAACACACCAATTAAACACATCTAGAGAAGGTCTGCACAACCCTCGCCATGGCGTGAGTTGAATGTTAAAGGTTCAACGGATGAAACACGAAGCGCGTTTGTTCTCAGAGCGTTGGTACTCTGTTGTGAAGCCGTTTCAAGCTCCGGAGGGGCGCTTACCCCCTGTGCAGGCGCACTCATCCCCGGACTCTGATAAGTTTTCGGTGCGCCATCCACGAATTGCCTAACGCAAACAACGCCATGAGTTGCACCGTGTTCTTGGCAAGTCCCTTGTAGCGAGCCCTGGTGAGGCCGAACTGGCACTTGATAACCCGAAACGGGTGCTCTACCTTGGCGCGCATGCTGGCTTTGAACTGCTCTGCCTTGTCCAGAACCGCCCCAAGGAGAATTCTTGTCCAGTGCTCGGCGTTCGCCCGGACGCATGCCAGTCCAAGCCAGACCTGAATGTTGGACTGCCAAGACTTTATGAATCTGCGGCAGCAAAGCTTCATTCTGCTTGGCAGGTGCATAACGCAGCTCTGGCGCACCGTTGGGCGGCAGAGCGAGGTAGCCCGACGGGGCGATCTGCAGCTTGGGCGAAAAAGGCACTGGTCAGCGTCAAAATTTCACGGGCACGGCGCAGTTCCCTGACTTCACGTTCAGGGACTTCAATGCGTGTATGCTCCTCGCCGGTGACGCCTTCGCGTACGCCACAAAGAATCTCGTTTTTGCGGACCCCGGCATGCAAGGTCTGGGGGTACGCAACCGGTCTTGTTCGTTATGGACTCGATGGCGGTCCACGAGGGATATTTGCCCCGTTGCTCTTGCGCCATGCCCACGACACGTTCGCCTACTTCGGGGGAAAACTTGTTTGACTTTCTAATGGCTCGGTAAGCCGTTGCTTCTTCTGGAGCCCGTTATCAAACTTAAATCTCATGCATAGCTTATGCGTCAGTGCTTTGCACATATTTCCCTGAAGGTTGAAATTCACTTTAACATCCCTACACAATCCACGTATGAGCCTTGACACCATCATCAACGCGAGCTTGAGCACCCTTGGGCGCCCAGTCAATGCACTGGTGTTGATGGGGGGCGGTGCCAGAACGGCCTACCAGGTTGGGGTTTTGCGGGCTTTGGCATCCATGCTGGCGCGCCAGGCACCGGGAACTCAGACTTTTCCCTTTCAAGTGCTGATTGGTACCTCGGCCGGGGCACTCAACGCATCGTTCCTGGCGGGTTGTGCGACGCACGGCCTGCAGGCTTTTGACCTGTTGGCCGACTTCTGGAGTGCCATTCGGTCAACCGATGTCTACCGGCTGCAGCTTTCACCCTGGGCCCGCATCAACAAATTTGCCGCCGCCCTCAGTCTTTCGAGCAACGCCCGGGCAAGCGGCGCCATTCTCGACAACATGCCCCTGGTAGACACCCTGCACCGGGCAGTCTCGTTGCCAGGCATCGACAAAGCCCTGGCGACGGGTGTTCTGGATGCGCTTGCAGTTACCGCGTCGAGCTACACGAGTGGTGTGCACTGGACCTTTTGCCACACCGCGCAGGACAGCCCGGTAGACGCCTGGGCCCGACCCGGGCGCCGGTCCGAGTTCAACGCCATCACCATTGAGCACTTGATGGCGTCCAGTGCCATCCCTTTTTTGTTTCCGGCCACGCCGCTTTGGGTTGATGGTCACAAGGAGTTCTTTGGTGATGGCTCGATGCGCCAGGTTTCCCCCCTGTCGCCGGCCATGCACCTGGGGGCCAAAAAAGTGCTGGTGGTGGGCGTTGGTCAGCCTGAGCGCTCGGGACTGGGGGGCAATGGTGCCGCGCCACCCACGCGGGGCCCCACCTTGGGCAGCATTGCCGGCCACGCCATGGCCAGTGTTTTTCACGACACCCTGCAGGCAGATGTCGAGCAGGCGCAACGCGTCACCCAAACCCTGAAGAAGTTGCCCCGCGATGCGGCCTCGGCCCTGCCCTACCGCAGTGTCGAGGTGCTGGCCATTCAGCCCAGCCGCTCGCTGGATGCACTGGCGCAAATTCACGTGCTCGAACTGCCCACCTCGACCCGGAATGCCCTGGGTGGCCTGGGTGTTCTCAAGGGTGGTGGGGGCGCCCTGGCCAGTTACCTGCTTTTTGAGCCGGCTTTTGTGCAGTCCCTCATTGCGATGGGGGAGAGCGATGCATTTGCCCGAAAGGCGGAACTGATGGCGTTTTTTGCCGAGGGTTGAGCAGGGGGTGGTGCGATAATTTCCAGACATGAATGGCGGCGTTCGCGCCTTGCAAAACTGTCCGGGTCGGTGCTGCCCGGGTCGGTGGCTTTCAGAATTTAACTACCATGCTCAACATCTTTACGCTCGTCAACGGCCGGCTCTTTCAGGAAGAGATCGAATCGCTGGAAGAGCTGTCGAAATTTCAGCCTATCTGGGTTGACCTCGAATCGCCCACGCTGGAAGAAAAGCGCTGGGTCAAGCAATATTACGGCCTGTCCATCCCCGAAGACGCAATGGACGAAGACATTGAGGAGTCAGCCCGGTTTTACGAGGAAGACAACGGCGAGCGGCACATTCGCAGTGACTTTTTGATTGCCGACGATGCCGACCCGCGCACGGTTCGGGTGGCCTTCATTTTGAACCAGCACAACACCGAGCTCAAAAGTCGCGGTGTGCTGTTCTCCATCCATGACGAAGACGTGCCGGTGTTTCGCCTGCTGCGCATGCGTGCGCGTCGGGCCCCCGGTTTGATTGAAGACGCCAAGGAGGTGCTTCTCAAGCTGTTCGACGCCGATGCAGAATATTCGGCCGACACCCTCGAAGGCATTTACGACGAACTTGAAAAAGTGAGCAACAAGGTTCTGTCGGGCAATATGACGGACGCCCTGGCCGGAGAAGTGCTGGGGGCCATCGCCCGCCATGAAGACATGAACGGGCGCATCCGGCGCAACGTGATGGACACCCGGCGTGCCGTGAGTTTCATGATGCGCAGCAAGATGCTCAACAGCGAGCAGTTTGAAGAAGCCCGGCAAATTCTGCGTGACATCGATTCGCTGGACTCCCACACCGCCTTTCTGTTCGACAAGATCAACTTCTTGATGGACGCCACGGTGGGTTTCATCAACATCAACCAGAACAAGATCATCAAGATTTTCTCGGTGGCCAGCGTCGCCTTGCTGCCGCCTACGCTGATCGCCAGCGTTTACGGCATGAACCTGAAGTTTCCGGAGCTGGAGTTTCTGGGTGGCTGGAGTTACCCCTATACCGTGGCGCTGATGGTGGCCAGCGCGCTGGTACCAATGTGGTATTTCCGAAAACGCGGCTGGTTGAAGTAAAATCGGCCCAAGGCCCTCGTGGGGTATGCGTGAGTAGCTATTAAATTTATAGCGACTGAAATAAATTGCCAACAATGGCAAGGGCATAACCACTGGCCACTTCGGCGATAAACTTCGGAAAGTCCACATGGGCCTGGTCGTCTGCCCGGTCAGAAATGGTGCGCATTGCCGCAAACGGCACCCCGAAATCAAAACAGACCTGCGCCACTGCTGCGCCCTCCATCTCGACGGCCAACACCTGTAGCCCGGCACCACGCAGCGCCTGATCCAGATTGTGGCTTTCTGACGCCGAGGACACAAACCGGTCACCGCTGGCGATCAACCCGCTGCGGACCTGTGCCGTGACCGGGCCCCGTTTTTCCCCGGCGCGGTCAACGATTGCGGCCAATGCGGTGTGAGCCGCTGCAAACAGCTTGGCCGTGAGTGCCGCATCACAGGCAAAACACGTCTTGCCGTAAAGCGGCACCTCATAGCGGGGAAAGAGTGGGGACGCATCCAGGTCATGCTGCACAAATTCCGTGGCAACCACAACATCACCAACCCTGACGCCTGGCCCGATACCACCTGCCACGCCCGTGAAAACAATCTGATTCACCCCCAGGGACGTGATCAGGGCCGTGGCCGTGGTCGCTGCGGCAACTTTGCCAATTCGCGACAAACCCAACACCACGCGATGGCCGTTCAACTCCCCCTGCCAGAAGTTACGGCCTGCGCAGCTGACTTTTTCAGGGTTCACAAGTTGCGCCAGCAACCCGTGTTGCTCTTCGGCAAGGGCGCTGAGAATCGCGGTCACGGTCATGGATTGGCCCCCAGCATCCAGGGCGTCCTGGGCCTCATTTGTCCCGCAATTCGCGCCGCAGGATCTTCCCGACCGGGGTTTTTGGCAATTCGGAGCGGAACTCAACCACTTTGGGCTGTTTGTAACCGGTCAAATTTTCCTTGCAGTAGGCCCGCACCTGAGCCTCGGTCAGGTCCGGACTTTTCTTGACAATCACGAGCTTGACGGCCTCACCGGTCTTGGCATCCGGCACGCCCACGCAGGCGCACTCCATCACGCCGTCCATCTGGGCAACCACGTCCTCGAGTTCGGTCGGGAACACATTGAAGCCGCTGACCAGAATCATGTCCTTTTTGCGATCCACGATTTTGAAGTAGCCACGCGCGTCAACCACCCCGATATCGCCGGTCTTGAAGTAGCCGTCGGGCGTCATCACCTTGGCGGTCTCGTCGGGTCGCTGCCAGTAGCCCGCCATGACCTGCGGCCCCTTGATGGCGATCTCGCCCGACTGGCCGGCCGGCACCTCATGGCCGTCGTCATCCAGCAGCTTCATGTCGGTGTTGGGCAAGGGAATACCGATGGTGCCGGTGTATTCCCTGGCAGTCACCACGTTGCAGCTGGCTGAAGGCGAGGTCTCGCTCAAACCATAACCTTCACAAATGGGGCAGCCCGTTTTCTCAAACCACAGTTTGGCCACGCCGCTTTGCACCGCCGTACCGCCACCCACCGATATTTTCAGATGAGACCAGTCAACCTTGCCAAAATCCGGGTGATTGGCCAGGCCGTTGAACAAGGTGTTGACGGCCGGGAAACTATGGATCCGGTGCTTGGCCAGCTCCTTGAGAACGGCGGGCATGTCGCGTGGGTTGGGAATGAGAATGAGCTTGCCGCCGGTTCGCAAAGACAGCATCATGCCCACGGTAAAGGCAAAGATGTGATACAGCGGCAACGCGCAAACCATCGTGGGCTGCTCGCTGGCGGGGACCAGTTTCATGACCGGCTGGTTCCAGACTTCGGACTGCAGCACGTTGGCAACCACGTTGCGGTGCAGCAGGACGGCGCCTTTGGACACACCGGTGGTACCTCCGGTGTACTGCAACACAGCAACATCATCAGGCTTGCTATCTGCCCTTTTGACGGCCCCCCGGGTTCCCCGTGCGAGCGCATCGTTGAAACGCACGGCGCCCGGCAGACTGAAGGGCGGCACCATCTTTTTCACATGGCGCACCACATGATTCACCAACGCACCCTTGAGCAGACCCAACTGATCGCCCATGGCGCACAGGACAACGTGCTTGACCTGGGTCGCGGCAATGCACTTTTCCAGTGTTGTCGCAAAATTTTCCAGAATGATGATCGCTTTGCTGCCAGAGTCCTTGAGCTGATGTTCAAGCTCTCGCGGCGTATACAGTGGATTGATGTTCACCAGCACCAAACCGGCCCGCAAAATAGCCGCGACGGCCACAGGGTACTGCGGCACATTGGGCATCATGATCGCAACCCGGTCCCCCTTGACGAGTCCGAGACCCTGCAGGTAGGCGGCAAACGCCTGGCTGAGAACATCCGTCTGGGCGTAGGTGATGTCCCGGCCCATGAAGCTGTAAGCCACTTTGTCGGCATACCGCTTGAAGCTGTCTTCGATCAGGGTCACCAGTGAGGTGTATTGCGCAACATCAATATCGGCCGGAACACCCTGCGGGTAGCTGCTGAGCCAAATGCGGTCTGTCATTGCCAAGTCTCCAATCTTCTGCACAACAGAAGATTGTTACCGTCCAGCACCGCCGGGGTTACTGTGTTTTCCCTAATATTGAGAGGGGAGCATCCCCTAAATCAGGGCCACGGATCACTCAATCGCCTTGCCCATATCTTCGACCACCTTCTTGGCGTCACCGAACACCATCATGGTCTTGTCCATGTAGAACAACTCATTGTCCAGGCCCGCGTAACCGGCGGCCATGGAACGCTTGTTCACGATGATGGTCTTGGCTTTGTAGGCCTCCAGAATCGGCATGCCGTAGATGGCGCTGCCCTTCACGTGCGCGGCCGGGTTGACCACATCGTTGGCACCCAGAATGATGGCGACATCGACCTGGCCGAATTCGCCGTTGATGTCTTCCATCTCATGCACCTGGTCGTAGGGCACTTCGGCCTCAGCCAGCAGCACGTTCATGTGTCCCGGCATGCGCCCGGCCACGGGGTGGATGGCGTATTTGACGGTGATGCCTTTCTCGGTAAGTTTGGCGGCCAGCTCTTTCACGGCGTGCTGGGCGCGTGCCACGGCCAGACCGTAGCCGGGCACGATGACCACGGTTTCGGCGTTGGACAGCACGAAGGCCGCGTCGTCCGCACTGCCGCTCTTGACCGCGCGCTGGACCGCGCTGCCGGCAATGGCGGTGGTCGCCTCGCCGCCAAAGCCGCCCAGAATCACATTGAAGAACGAACGGTTCATGGCCTTGCACATGATGTAGCTCAGAATCGCGCCGCTGGAGCCCACCAGGGAGCCCGCCACAATCAGCATGGCGTTGTTCAGGCTGAAACCAATGCCGGCCGCCGCCCAGCCCGAGTAGCTGTTGAGCATGGACACCACGACCGGCATGTCTGCGCCGCCAATCGGGATGATGATCAACACACCCATGACAAACGCCAGTGTGGTGGCCAGGGCAAAGTAGGTTGGCTCACCGGTTGCGGTGAACAGGGCCACGTTGGCCAGCAAGATCAAGCCCAGCACCAGGTTGAGCTTGTGCTGGCCGGTAAACTGCACCGGTGCGCCCCGGAACAGGCGGAACTTGTAGGTGCCCGACAACTTGCCGAACGCAATCACCGAACCACTGAAGGTGATCGCACCAATGACTGAACCCAGCGCCAGCTCCAACCGGTTGCCGGCCGGAATCGCCGCGCCTTTGCCCACAATTTGAAAGGCCCAGGGCTCCACGACCGCGGCAATCGCGATGAACACCGCAGCCAGACCGATCATGCTGTGGAAAAACGCCACCAGCTCGGGCATTTTGGTCATCTCGACGGTTTTGGCCCGGTACGCGCCGTAGCCACCTCCCACCACCAGACCCAGCAGCACCCAGGCCAGGCCCATTTTGTTGGCGCCAGCGAGCTGGACGATGAGCGCCGCCGTGGTCAGTGCCGCAATGGCCATGCCGATCATGCCAAACAGGTTGCCACGAATGGAGGTGGTGGGGTGACTCAGGCCCTTGAGTGCCTGGATGAAGCAGACACTGGCAAACAGGTACAGCAGGGTGACGAGGTTCATGCTCATTTGGCGGCTCCCTTGTCAGTTGCAGGCTGTTTTTTCTCTTTTTTCCTGAACATCTCCAGCATGCGCCGGGTCACCATGAAGCCACCGAACACGTTGACCGCGGCCAGTGCCACGGCCAGCACGCCCATGGCCTTGCCCAGCGTGGTCTCGGTCAGTGCGGCGGCCAGCATGGCCCCCACGATAACGATGGCGGAAATGGCGTTGGTCACCGCCATCAGGGGGGTGTGCAGCGCAGGTGTGACGGTCCAGACCACGTGGTAACCCACGTAAATGGCCAGTATGAAAATGATCAGGTTGGTGATCGTGGGAGAAACGATGTCCATGGGAATTTCCTTTCTTTGGGTCCGTTCGCCTTGAGCCCGTCGAAAGGCTTCGACAGGCTCAGCCCGAACGAAAAATTATGATTTGCGTAAAACTGAGCCGCCCTGCGCCATCAGGCAGGCTGCCACAATGTCGTCTTCCATATCGACCTTGAGTGCGCCTTCTTTGGTGATGATGAGCTTGAGGAAGTCGAGCACGTTGCGGGCATACAGCGCGGAAGCATCGGCGGCCACCAGCGCGGGCAAATTGGTTTCACCGACCAGCGTCACGCCGTATTTGACGACCGTTTTATCGGCCTCTGAAATAGGGCAGTTACCGCCTGCCCCGCCGTCGTCACGCATGGGCCCTTTGCCCGCAGCAATGTCGATGATCACCGACCCCGGCTTCATGCTTTTGACCATGTCTTCGGTAATCAGCGTCGGGGCCGGACGGCCCGGAATCAGCGCCGTGGAAATCACGATGTCGGCCATGGCGACGCGTTTGGCGACTTCGACTTTTTGCCGGTCCAGCCAGCTTTGCGGCATCGGTTTGGCATAACCACCCACCCCCACAGCCGCTTCTTTTTCTTCAGGGGTGTCATAGGACACGTCGATGAATTTGCCACCCAGCGACTCGATCTGCTCCTTGACGCTGGGGCGCACGTCAGACGCTTCGATGACAGCACCCAGGCGTTTGGCGGTGGCAATGGCCTGTAGACCCGCCACACCGACGCCCAGAATCACCACGCGCGCCGCCTTGACGGTACCCGCCGCCGTCATCAGCATGGGGAAAAAACGCTGGTATTTGTCAGCGGCAATCATCACCGCCTTGTAGCCTGCGATGTTGGCCTGGCTGGAGAGCACGTCCATGCTCTGGGCGCGCGTGGTGCGGGGCGCTGCTTCCAGCGCATAGGCGGTCAGGCCGGCCGTGGCCAGGCGTTGCAAGCCCGGCGCATCAAACGGGTTGAGCATGCCCACCAGGGTGGTGCCGGGTTTCATCTGCGCGCATTCGGCGTCAGACGGGCTGCGCACCTTGAGCACCAGGTCACAGGCATAGGCCCCTGCGGCATCGGTGATGTCGGCGCCGGCGGCCACAAAGGCCTCGTCCGTCACGCTGGCAGCAACACCGGCGCCAGACTGGACGCGAAGGGTGTGACCCAGGGCTGTCAATTTTTTGGCCGTCTCGGGGGTGACGGCAACACGGGTTTCGCCCGCTGTGGTTTCAGCAGGTATGCCAATCAGCATGAAGCAACTCCTCAGCTCGTTAGTTTGAATCTTGGGGCAAGCTTACCTGACTTTCAGCCGGTTTTGACTCGGGCCAACCACGGTCCGGCACAGGTCTGGCGTACCAGGCGCGGCCATTTTTGCGCAAACCTGCGGCATACCGGCCTCAGGTTTGCACTTGACAATTGCTACATATTTAATAGCTTTTCACGCATACTGGACGAGGGCTAGAGGCCAGAATGATGCGAAATCAGTCGTCGCCGAGCCGCAACGACAGGGGTTGGCGCTTTTCAATCGCCCACTTGAGTAGTGCCGCACAGCGGTAAACCCCATGGGCAAACTTGCCATAGGGCAGCGTGGCAAACAGCGCCATCACCACACCCAGGTGCACGGCCAGGAGCAGCGCCAGGGCGGGCGTATCGCGCCAGCCCAGCAGCGCCAGACCGGTTGCGCTGGTGAAAAACAGCAGGGCGATGAAGCCCCGGTCCATGGGTTTTTGCGCTGCATCCCCGTGCAGGGGGTGGCGTCGCAGGTTCAGCCAGAACAGGCCTGCCGTGCCTACCAGCAAGCCGGTCCCGCCAACAGCGCCCAGCAAGACCGGCAGGCTGGTCAGCGCGTACGGCGCTTGCCAGTGCCACCCGTAGTGGTAGAGCGTGGCCACACTGGTCGATGCAAAACACAGCATGAAGCCATAAAACGTGGCGTGATGAAACCGCCTGCGCCACAGGGTCCAGGCATCGTCTTCGTTATTGCAACCCTCGCCATGCCCCCCGTCGAGGTACTTCAACAACAAGGCATCGCTGATGGCTTCCTGCGCTGCGGCCGGCTGCAGACGGCCCGGCGACACATCGCGCCAAAATTTGCGTACCCCCATGCCCAGCGCCAGCACCGCAAACAGGAAGATGGGTGCAAACAGGGACACCAGCAGGTTGTGCGGGAAGATCGCATAAAAATTGCCCCCCGGCGGTGGGTGGAAAAACCTGCCCCGCATCACGATCACCAGCACCAGAAACAGGGCCAGCCCGGTGGCCAGCGCCAAAGCCAGGGTCAGGCCGTTGCGTTGGTACAGCGCACCCAACCCGGCTGGCCAGGCGTAGTCCGCATAGGTTTGCCCCCGCACCTGTGCCATGGCCTGGGGCACATTCACCGCAAATTCATGAGGCGGTGCGTACTGGCAGGCATGCAGACAGGCACCGCAGTTGTGGCACAGATTGGCCAGGTAATGGATATCTGCCTTGCCGAATTCGAGGCGGCGCGTCATCGCGGGAAACACCGCGCAAAAGCCCTCGCAGTAACGGCAGGCGTTGCAGATCTGCATCTGGCGGCTGACCTCGGCCTCCTGCGGGGAAAAGTGGGCGGGCGAGGACGCGCTCACGCCACAGGCCAGCGCGCGGGCCTCACGGGTCAGGGCCTCAAGCTGCTGCATGAAGCGCTCCGCAATGTCTGGCGGGGTGGGCTGCTTTGGCGGCCTGGGTGCCGGCGATGCGGCCAAACGCCGTGCCGATGGTCATGCCCACACCCGCCGTGTAGCCCTTGCCCAGCACATTGCCCGCCATGATCTCGCCGGCGGCAAACAGGTTGGGGCTGGGCTGACCACCAACATGCACGGCCGCCTGCTCGTTCACCCTCAGGCCAAGGTAGGTGAAGGTGATGCCGGGCTTGAGTGCATAGCCATAAAACGGTGCGGTGTCGATGGGCTGCGCCCAATGGGTTTTGGCCGGTAGCAGGCCCTCGGTGTGGCAATCGTCCAGCACGGCGTGGTCGAACCGCCCCGGGCGGCACGCGGCGTTGTAGGCCAGCACGGTTTCGACAAAGGCCGCCTCATCCAGGTTCAACTGGCGGGCCAGTTGCGGCAAAGAGTCCGCTTTTTCACCGGGAAACACCGGAGGCATGAAACGGCCAACAGCCTTGGCGTCAATCACCGAATAGGCGACCTGCCCGGGCTGGTGCGCCACCAGGCGACCCCAGATGGCGTAACGCTTGGGCCAGAAATCTTCGCCTTCGTCGTAAAACCGCCGGGCCTGCCTGTTCACCACGATGCCCAGCGAAACACAGTCCACCCGGGTACAAATGCCGCCGTCGTACGGGGGCGAACGGGCATCGATGGCCACCGAATGGGACTGGGTGGGGTCGCCAATGGTGTCGACCCCCTGATCAATCAAGTCGCGCAGCACCACACCCATGTTGAAGCGTGTACCCCGGATGGCAAAGTTGTCTGCCGGCCACTCACCGGCATCGTTTTGCCCCCAGGCCTCGCGCAGCCACGCGCGGTTGGACTCAAAACCGCCGCTGGCAACTACACAGGCACGGGCCTCAAGGCGTTCATTCCCACAATACGCGGCCACAAATTTGCCGCCATGCAACTCCAGCCGGTCAACCGGGGCGTCGTACCGAATCCGGACACCCAGTTTTTCGGCGCTGCGGTAATAGGCGTTCATCAACGCCTTGCCACCCCCCATGAAGAAGGCGTTGGTACGCGACAGGTGCAGCGTGCCAGACAGCGACGGCTGGAAATGCACGCCGTGCCGGCGCATCCAGTCGCGGCAGTGTGACGACTCGCGGATGGCCAGACGGGCCAGTTGTTCTTGGGTTTGCCCGCCGGTGACCTTGTACAAATCCTGCCAGAACTCTTCTTCCGGGTAGGCACCGGTCAGCACGTCCTGCGGCGCATCGTGCATGCACCGCAGGTTGCGGGTGTGGCTGGAGTTGCCGCCACGCCAAGCCCGTGGAGCCGCCTCCAGAACCTGCACGGTGGCGCCCGCTTCCCGCGCCATGAGCGCAGCACAGAGGGCCGCGTTACCGCCGCCAATCACCAGAACATCAAGCATTATTGGCCTCTAGCCCTCGTCAGATATGCGTAGTCAGCTATTAAATTAATAGCGAATCAATCTGCCTTGATATTGGCGCGTTTGACGATATCGCTCCAGATTTTTTGCTCGCCCGCAATGAATTTGGCGTATTCACCCGACGGCGCGCCCCCGCCCACGGCGTTGTCAGTCGCAAACCGCTCGGTCACCGCAGACGACTTGAGCGCCTTGAGCGACTCCTCCTGAAGGCGTTTGACGATCTCGGGTGGCGTGCCGGCCGGCACGTGCATGCCGTACCACTGGGAGGTCTCAAAATTCTTGAAACCCATTTCGGCCACCGTGGGCACGTCGGGCAAGGCCGGGATTCGCTGAGGCGTCCCGACCGCGATGGCACGCAGCTTGCCCGCCCGAATGTGCGCCCCCAGGGCCGGCAGGCCAGCCGATGACGCCTGCGTGCGCCCGGCCAGCAAATCGGTCAGCTGGGGTCCGGTGCCCCGGTACGGAATGTGGGTGATGAACATGCCCGTGACCAGCTTGAGGTACTCCATGGCCAGATGGCCAGCGCTGGCATTGCCGGCCGAGCCGTAGTTGAGCCGGCCCGGGTTGGCCTTGACGTAGGCGACAAATTCCCTGAAGTTACTGGCCGGCACATCGGGGTGAATGACGAACACGTTGGGTACCTTGGCCAGCAAGGTGACGGGCATGAAATCCCGGTTCACGTCATAGGGCTGATTGGCCAGCATGTAGGGGTTGACCGCCAGCGTACCCACGTGGGTCAGGATGACGGTGTAGCCATCCGGTGCGGACTTCGCCACGTCTTGCATGGCCACCACACCGGCCCCACCCGGCTTGTTTTCCACAAAAACACTTTGACCGAGCTGCTTGGTCAGCTCGGCGGCAACCGACCGGGCCACGATCTCTGACGTGCCGCCCGGTGCAAACGGGACCACAAAACGAATGGGTTTGGACGGCCAGGCGGATTGCGCAAACACCGAGGGTGCTGCAACTGACGTGGCGGCAACGCCCGCAACTTGCAGGACTCGGCGGCGGCTGACGGTTGGCGTGCTTGCGGGGTGGCTCATGGGGGTGTCTCCTGATGGGGAAAATCGCGGCTTGAAAGGTTCGCAGCTTAGTGCCAGGCACTCAAAACTGGTATCGGCGCAAACCCCCATCCACCGGGATAACCGTGCCGGTGATGTAGCTGGCCATTGGCGAGGCCAGGAAACAAACCAGATTGGCCAACTCTTCGGGTTCGCCATAACGTCCCACCGGGATCTCGTTGTCGGACTGCCACTGCCGGTACTCCGGTGTGTAGTTGCGCAAAATCTGCTCTGACAAAATGCGTCCGGGTGGCACGGAATTCACCGTGATGCCATGTTTGCCGACCATGCGGCTCAAGCCCTTGGCCCAGCTGTGAATACCGGCTTTGGCACAAAAAGCACCATTCACGTGCTCCGGCTCACTTTTGCCGGTGATGTTGATGATGCGACCCCACTGTCGCGCGATCATTTGGTCAATCAGCGCGTCGGCCACCTGGCGTGGACGGTGAAAGTTGAGGGTAATGGCCTCTTCCCAGCGGTCCTCGCTCACATGCAGCTCATTGAAAGAGCGTGAGCCACCCGCGTTGTTCACAAGGATGTCCACACTGCCCAGGCCCGCAAGGGCGGCATCGGTGAGTGTTTTGGCGGCGTCTGGCGCGTACAGGTCCGACTCGATCACAACCGGGCGCACGCCGCCCAGAGCCACAATCTCGTCGGCCACACCATTGAGCAGGGCCACACGCCGGGCCGATATCGCCACCCGGACCCCTTCGCCCGCCAGCGCGAGGGCAATGCTGCGGCCAATACCGGTGCTGGCACCCGTGACGAGTGCGGTTTTGTCTTTGAGTTTCAGATCCATTGGGTTACCTTGAAAAGCGGATGGGCAGTCAGTCAGCCGACTTTAGCCACGCCGCACGTCATTGACCAGCCCACTGCCGGCATGGGGGCATCACGAATCGTGATGGGTGTCGGGCCGAATCAGGCGGGCGCCTACCCACTTGCCGGTCTCAACCAGCTGGCGCGCACAGTCGGCCAGGACAACCCGGGCGGCCAGGGCAGCCGGGGACAACTCGTCATCGGACAGGCTGCACAGGGCATTGGAACGACGTGCCAGCGGATCGGCGATCTCGGTCAGGTGAAAGCGTTGTGCGGCGTCGGCAAACCGGCCCACGGCCGCCCATGGCTGCAGGGTGCAGCCCAAACCACTGTCCACAGCGTCCATCAACATGGCGAGGGAGTCCACCTCGGCCACCAGCACCGGGGCGCATTTGGCCCGTGCAAACGCAGCGTCCAGCGTGCTGCGCAAACCATGCGCACCGGTGGGCAAAATCAGGGGTGTGTCACCCAGCTGCGACATGCGAATTCGCGCCGGCGGCTCCCGGATCAACCCCTGGCGTGACCGAATCAAAAACAGCTTTTCTTCAAGCAACGGCATAACGCGCCAGCGCCGCCCGGCTTGGGTATTGAACAGCACGGCCAGGTCCAGCTGGCGGGCATTGAGCATGCTCGCGAGGTGCCCGGAGAGGCTTTCCACCATATGCAGTCGCACATCGGGATAACGCTCGCGCATGGCGCGGATCAGCGGCAAACCCAGCACGGCTGCCGTTGTCGGGGCCAGGCCAACACTGACAGAACCACTCAGGCGCGACTCCTGGGCGGCCCGAACCGCCTGCTCGGTGTGGCGCAATGCGAGCTGGGCTTCCCGGAAAAACGCCAGTCCGGCCTCGGTCGGCGTCACGCCTTTGGCGCCACGCAACAGCAGGCGGGTTGACAGCTCGGTCTCGAGCCGGCTGATTTGCTGGCTGAGCGCAGACTGCACCAGGTCCAGGTCGAGCGCAGCCCGGCTGATACTGCCCATCTCAACGACCCGGACAAAGTAGCGAAGTTGCCTTAGTTCCATGACTGGGATAATCGCACACCTATGGGCAAACAAAGAATTGTGGTTGGACTCAGCGGCGGCGTCGATTCCGCGGTGACCGCTTACCTGCTGAAGCAGCAGGGGCATGAGGTCGTGGGCATCTTCATGAAGAACTGGGAGGATGACGATGACAGTGAGTATTGCTCCTCCAACATCGATTTCGTGGATGCGGCGGCAGTAGCGGACGTCATCGGCATCGACATCGAACACGTCAATTTCGCCGCCGAGTATAAAGAGCGTGTTTTCGCAGCGTTTTTGCGCGAATACCAGGCTGGGCGGACACCCAACCCGGACATCCTGTGCAACGCCGAAATCAAGTTCAAGGCGTTTCTGGACCATGCCGTGCGTCTGGGGGCCGAGAAGATCGCCACCGGTCATTACGCCCGGGCTCGCCTGAACCAGGCAACCGGCCTGCATGAGCTGCTGAAGGGGCTGGATGCGTCCAAAGACCAGAGCTATTTTCTGCACCGGCTCAATCAGGCTCAACTCTCGAAAACGTTGTTTCCTGTGGGGGATCTGCACAAAACGGAGGTTCGCCGGATTGCCGCCGAGATAGGCCTTCCCAACGCCAAAAAGAAGGATTCAACGGGCATCTGTTTCATTGGCGAGCGGCCGTTTCGGGACTTTTTGAACCGGTATATCGCGAAAGCACCTGGGCCGGTCAAAGACGAGCGGGGCCGTGTGCTGGGCGAGCATCTGGGCCTGAGCTTTTACACACTGGGGCAGCGGCAAGGGTTGGGCATCGGCGGCATCAAGGCCAAAGGCGCACAAAAAGGCGGCGGGGAGCACGCACCCTGGTTTGTGGCCCGCAAGGACATGGACACAAACACCTTGTGGGTGGTACAGGGCCACGGTCATCCCTGGCTTCAATCCCTGCATCTGAAGGCGCAAGACACGAGCTGGGTTGCAGGCCATACGCCCGCACCGGGACTGATGTCCGCCAAAACACGCTACCGGCAAAGCGACGCGCCCTGTGTTTTCGGTGTTGCGGGTGATGACGCGTTCACCCTGAACTTCACGCAACCCCAATGGGCCGTCACACCTGGTCAATCAGCAGTGCTGTACGCGGGCGAGGTCTGCCTGGGCGGGGGCGTGATCGCCTGAATTGGCGGGTAAATTTACAGTTACAGGTTTTTACGGTTTACTGCAGCACCAGTAAACTGCAGCGAGCAATCGTCAAACCCCTGGGGCGACTCGATCTGGCCGTGCCGCAGAGAGGCTCAAGCGAAGGCTTTTTCGGCCGATTAAGGGGGGACATTTAATCAAAGCTCTTTATGTTTCATGTAACGCGCAGTGCCAACGGTGAAATTTTCGCGATCTCACGAGACCCGCAATCCGCAGGGGAAGTGCTGGATGACCGGCACCCAGACATTCGTGCCTTCCTGAACGAGGCAGGTGGTGAACCTGTCTTCACGGAAATGGACGCCGATTTTGTCCGGGTGATTGAAGATGTCATTGATACGCTGATTAAAAATAACGTGATGCGCCTGACTGACCTGCCGGCCATTGCGCAAAAAAAATTGATGGCGCGAAAAGGTGCCCGAAACAAGCTGGGGGGGGCGCTTGACCTTCTGGACAGCGACGATATTGTTATTTGACAACCGTTCAATTGCTTTAGCGGCCCCAACTCAACATGTCTTCACCCACCCCAGTGCCTGCGCCCAATTCGCCCCAAACCAGCCCGTCAACTGCCTGGCGGGTGGGCGAACATGGCACGTTTGTTGATCCCCTGCTGGATTCGTTGGTGGCCATCGCCCGAATCTTTGGCATAACCACCACACATGAGTCCTTGTCGGCAGGTCTGCCGCTGGAGGAAAACCGGATCACGCCCGCGCTGGTCCCTCGCGCTGCGGCGCGTACGGGCCTGACTGCGCGGCTGGCCAGACGATCCCTGTCAGATTTGCGCCCGGCTTTGCTACCCGCCATTGTGTTGCTCCACGAAAAGCAGGCTTGCATTTTGCTGGAGTGGCTGCCTTCGGGTGATGCTCGCGTGCGTTACCCGGAAAGTGGTGAATCCGCAGACATTCTGTCCAGAGAGGCACTGGAAGCACTTTATGCCGGTATCGTGTTTTTTGTGCGCCCGATCTTCAATTTTGATCAGCGCGCACCTGAGACCGGTGAAGTCAAAAATCGCCACTGGTTTTGGGGGGTTGTATTCCAGAATTGGCGTCTGTACCGCGACAGCCTTCTGGCGGCGCTTTTGATCAACGTGTTTGCGCTGGTTACTCCCATGTTCAGCATGACGGTTTATGACCGGGTTGTTCCCAACCACGCAGAAGAAACCCTTTGGGTTTTGGCACTGGGCGTGTTGCTGATTATGGTTTTTGACTCCCTTCTTCGGGTTTTGCGCGGCTACATTCTGGATACGGCCGGGAAACGCATTGACGTCACCCTGTCGGCCAAGATCATGGAGAGGGTGCTGGGCCTGCGGCTGGCGGACCGGCCAGCCTCGGTTGGTTCGTTTGCCGCCAATTTGCGCGCGTTTGAATCAGTTCGGGACTTTGTCGCATCGGCCACCATCACGGCCCTGGTTGACCTGCCTTTCGTATTTGTCTTCCTGTTTGCCATCAGCTGGATATCGCCCTGGTTGATTCTTCCCCCGATTGTGTGCATTGTTTTGCTGGTATTTGCATCACTCATCGTTCAGCAAAAGATGAAGGAACTGGTGGATCTGACCCAGCGGGCGGCATCGCAAAAGAATGCCACGCTGGTTGAAAGTCTGGTGGGAATTGAGACCATCAAATTCATGGTTGCCGAGAGCAACATTCAGCGGAAATGGGAGCAGGCCACGGTATTTCTGGCCCAAAACAGCACGAAACTCAAGCTGCTGTCGTCGGCCACGATGAACGTGGCGCAAATGCTTCAGCAACTGGTCTCGACATCCACCGTGATTGCTGGCGTCTACCTGCTATTTAACAACCAGGTCAGCATGGGGGGCATCATTGCGGCGTCCATGTTGGCAGGGCGGGCGATGGCCCCTTTTGGGCAGGTGGCCGGTTTGCTGATGCAGTTTCACCAGGCCAAGAGTGGGCTGGGCTCGGTTGAAACCCATATGAAAAAAGAGCCCGAACGGCCCGATGCATCCACCTTCATTCACCGAACCAGTTTTCAAGGGGGGATCGAGTTCAAAAACGTCAGCTTTTCCTACCCCGGGCAGGATCAAATCGTGCTGAACAAGGTCTCGTTCAAGATCAACCCGGGAGAAAAAGTTGCCTTCATCGGCAGGGTGGGGTCTGGCAAGTCCACGCTGCAGCGACTCATGCTGGGTTTATACCAACCAACTGACGGGGCAGTTCTGATTGACGGTATCGACTCCCGGCAAATTGACCCCGCAGAACTTCGGCGTGCCACCGGTTTTGTACCCCAGGACATCAATCTGTTCTTCGGCTCACTCAAGGAAAACATTGCCATGGGCGCCCCGTTTGCAAGCGACCAGGACATCATTTCAGCGGCCGAACTGGCGGGGGTCATCGAATTCGCCAACCGCCACCCACGCGGCTTTGACATGGCAATCGGGGAACGGGGAGAGTCGTTATCGGGCGGGCAACGTCAGGCGGTGGGCATCGCACGTGCCGTTTTGAACGATCCACCGATCTTGCTGCTCGACGAACCCAGTAGTGCCATGGACCATCAAAGTGAAGACCAGTTGAAGTCCCGCCTTCGGCAGTTCGCGTCTGGAAAAACAGTTGTGCTGGTCACTCACCGCACCTCTTTGCTGGAGTTGGTCGACCGCCTCATCGTGATCGACAACGGCCAGATCATGGCCGATGGCCCCAAGGCTCAAGTGGTTGAAGCGCTGCAAAGCGGACGCATCGGCAAGGCGGCATGATGAAGTCTATATACCTTCTGTGCTCTCGATGGATTGATGCTGTCATGGTGTCCCTGATGGGCAAGGACACAGGCCAGGATGACGATTTCGATGCCAATGCGGACTGGGCGATTGCCGAGCAAACACCGCGCGGAGCCCGTGTCCTGGTGTGGCTCAGCGGTGTCGCTGTATTGATCATGCTGCTGTGGGCCAGCTTGGCGTCGCTGGACGAGGTTGCCCGTGGCGAGGGAAAAGTGATCCCGTCCCGGCAGGTGCAAATTCTGCAGACAATGGACGGTGGCATTGTGTCGGAGATATTGGTGCACGAGGGTCAGTCTGTCAAGATTGGCGACCTCATGCTCAAGGTGGACCCCACCCGCATGATGTCCTCACTTCGGGAAAACCGCTCTCAGTACCTGGCACTTCTGGCCAAGTCGGCCCGTTTGAAAGCGCTGGCTGAAGGTTCGAATTTCTTGCCTCCTGAAACGGTCGCCAAAGAGGCCCCAGAGATCGTTGAGCAGGAACGCCGACTGTTCGAGTCTCGCCGTGCGGAACTCGACGCCACTGTTGGCATGGCCCGTCAACAGGCTGCGCAACGCTCACAAGAATTGGTGTCCGTGCGTGCGCGACGGGAACAGGCCGCCCAAAGTTACACCCTGACCGCCAAGGAAATGGAGCTGACGCGACCACTGGTTAAAACAGGTGCGGTATCAGATGTCGAAATCCTCCGGCTGGAACGCGATGTTGCCCGCTATCGGGGGGAACGTGATAGTGCCAACGCAGATATTCCGAGACTCGAATCGGCGATTGCAGAAGCCAGTCGCAAAATTCAGGAGGTTGACCTGACATTCAGGAATATCGCCCGCTCCGAGCTCAGCGAAAGTAACGCCAAACTAAGTGCTTTGTCCGAGGGCAGTGCGACTCTGGTAGATCGCGTCAAGCAAACGGACATCCGATCGCCCGTGAATGGTACGGTCAAGCAATTGCGGGTCAACACGGTGGGCGGGGTTGTGCAGCCAGGCAAAGAACTTGTCGAAATCGTTCCATCTGATGATGCTTTGCTGCTTGAAGCACGCGTTTTACCGCGTGATATAGCATTTTTGCGTCCCGGTCAAAAGGCCTTGGTCAAATTTACGGCTTACGACTTTGCAACCTATGGGGGGCTTGAAGCGACTCTGGAGCACATCAGTGCAGATACCGTTCTTGATGAAAAGGGAAACGCTTTTTTCCTGGTGCGCGTTAGAACACTCTCGACCAGTCTTGGACCGAACAAGCTACCCATCATTCCCGGCATGGTGGCAGAGGTTGATATTTTGACGGGCAAGAAGACCGTACTGTCTTACCTCTTGAAGCCCATCTTGCGCGCAAAGTCCAGCGCCATGACTGAACGATGAGTCGTGTTGACCGATTGATTTTGGTCAGTCATGACAGTGGGCTGCTAGCGCATTGGAAAAAGGCCTTGGGCTCCAGCAAGGCGCTGTGCCTGACAGATTTTTCGGCACTGGCTTCAAATGCGCCTTTTCCTGATACGACTGTCTGGATAGATTCCGCTCTGCCTGGACGCCCCCCGTGGACGGATGCCGCCTGGACCAGATTGCTGAGGTACGCACGCATTATTTATACGAGTTCACGGCCACAGAACGCTTTGGCAATTGAAGCACTGGACGCGGGTTGCAGCGCCTATTGCCACGCCTTTGCAGATACCAAAACCCTCAAACAGGTTCAGCAAGTGGTGGCATCAGGTCAGGTTTGGGTAGGGCGAGAACTGATGCAACAACTTCTGGCTGGTGCCAGCCGGGCCGCTCTGCCGCAGAACCATACAAACCCAAAATGGGATCAAGGTCTCACGCCGCGCGAACGGGAAATCGCCATTTTGGCGGCAAATGGTGCATCAAACAAGGTTATTGCCATCAATTGCAGCATTACGGAGCGCACTGTCAAAGCGCACCTGACCGCGATTTTTGAAAAGCTGAATCTGACTGACCGTCTTCAGTTAGCCCTGCGGGTACACGGCATCAACTGATCTTGCGGGGTCATGGCCCTGTACTTCAGGCCAATACCAAAGTGTCGATCATGTAGCTAGTATTAACCCATCTAGTCTTCTGCATCCTGGAGTTTTCTCATGGCGACAAATCAAGTTTCTGCACAAGCCCGTGGCATCGTTGTTGTACTGGAGGGTAAAGCCTGGGTACTGGACACGACAGGCAATCGGGTCTTGCTCAAAATTGGAGACGAGGTACAAGAAGGTCAAGTCATCCTGACCGACAGCGGCACCCGGATGGAGCTGGCACTTCCAAATGGTCAAACGATTGCAGTCGCTGCCGATCGTGAGCTTCTGATTGATGCCAATTTATTGGGTTTGTCATCCACGGATCACACCGAGGCTGCACTAAAAGATTTGAACAGCGGCTCAGCTGAAGTTGTGCGGGTTATCCAGTCTGGCGGTGACCTCTTCACCGAGCTTGACCCAACCGCTGCCGGGCTGACGGGTGGCGACAACACAGAATCGCACAGCTTTGTGCGTGTGTTGCGGATTGTGGAAAACCTGAGTCCCTTGGCACTTGATCGTGCTGCGTCGGTGGTCGAAGACCGTGAACCGATTTTGGGCAGGTCAGAAGGTATTGTCATAGCGACTGCACCTGGCAATCCCGGCTCTAGCCCCAACACGGCGCCCACGGCAACTGACAACAGCGCGGGGGTGATAGAGGACACCCCGGTCAGCGGCAATGTGCTCACCGATGGCATACCCGACAGCGATCCAGACGGTAACCCCTTGGCTGTGAGTGGCTTCTCCGTAGCCGGCATTGCCGGTACTTTCACGCCCGGTGCATCTGCGGTCATCCCTTTTGTGGGAACACTCACGATTGCCTCCAACGGGGCCTATACCTTCACCCCCGCAATCAACTACAACGGCCCCGTGCCTTTGGCCACTTACACCATCACCGATGGCCTGGGTGGCTCCAACTCGGCCACACTTACTTTGGGTCCCGTCACCGCCACCAATGACGCCCCAGATGCGCGTGATGACACCAACTCGGTACCAATTAACACGACCGCCACAGGTAACGTGCTCTCCAACGACACCGATATTGACGGCAACGCGCTGTCCGTGATCCAGTTCACCGTGACCGGTGTACCCGGCACTTTTGCAGCAGGTACACCCGCTGCCATTGCCGGCGTAGGCACGCTTCAGATCAATGCCGACGGCACCTATTCTTTTTCCCCGGCAGCCAATTACGCAGGGCCCGTTCCCGTCGCGACCTACACCATCACAGATGGTCAGGCGGTCCCCAATACCGCCACCGCTACCCTGACCCTCACCCTGGGCGCCAACACGGCGCCCACGGCGACTGACAACAGCGCGGATGTGATAGAGGACACCCCGGTCAGCGGCAATGTGCTCACCGATGGCATACCCGACAGCGATCCAGACGGTAACCCCTTGGCTGTGAGTGGCTTCTCCGTAGCCGGCATTGTCGGCACGTTCACACCCGGTGCATCTGCGGTCATCCCTTTTGTGGGAACACTCACGATTGCCTCCAACGGGGTCTATACCTTTACCCCCGCACTCAATTACAACGGCCCCGTGCCTTTGGCCACCTACACCATCACCGACGGCCTGGGTGGCTCCAACTCGGCCACACTTACTTTGGGTCCCGTCACCGCCACCAATGACGCCGCCGTCATCACCCCGGCTGTGCTCAATCTGGTCGAGTCCAACGCCGTGCTCACCACCGGGGGCACCCTGGCCATCACCGATGTCGACAGTGCCGCCACCTTCGTG
>JBEEMW010000006.1:0-4642 GCA_041192445.1 Pseudomonadota bacterium
GCCAGCCATTGTGGGCCACTGGTATAGGGCGCGCCGGCGTCCAGAATGGCTTCCATCAGGGGGAATTTGGGTGTGCCATCGGGCAGGTGGTTGCGGCTGACCACATTGCCCACAACAAACATGTCGGGCTTGAGCGCGAGCTGGTCTGCACCAAAGCCTTCGATCAAATCGATGCCCAAGGCGCGCAACTGGTCGCTCATGGGCGGGTAGACACTGGCGTCGCAGCCGGTTACACGGTGCCCGGCCTCGCGCGCCAGCGCAGCCAGCCCACCCATGAACGTGCCGCAAATGCCAAGAATATGAATATGCATGCCGTTATTTTAGGTGAATTTGATAAGATTTTGGCCTCTAGCCCCCGTCGATATTGCGCAAGCAGCTATCAAAAATGTAGCGTCCGGGAGGTTCGGTTTTGTACGACAAATCGATGCAAAATATTGACCATGGACAGTTTGACATCAGAAATTTCGGCCGCGGCGGCACGCATGGTGGTTGAAGAGGGGCTGGAGTACGGCCCGGCAAAACGCCGCGCGGTCAAACACCTCGGTTTGTCCAATCGCACGGCATTGCCGGGAAATGACGCCATTGAAGAGGCGGTGCGGGACTACATCTCGCTTTTCTTGTCTGACACGCAGCCGATGGAGTTGTTGGCACTGCGACAACTCGCGCTGGTCTGGATGACGCGCATGGCGCAATTTCGGCCGCATCTGGGTGGGGCGGTCTGGCGCGGCACGGCGACGCGCCGGTCTGATATTTACATTCAATTGTTTTGTGATGACCCCAAGTCGGCGGAGATCGCGCTGATCGACTTTCAGGTGAGCTATGTGCCTCGTACGGTCACCGGTTTCACGGGTGGCTCGGTAGAAGCCCTGAGTGTTCACAGTTTTTGCCAGGCCCTGGGTGAAGAGGTGGGGGTGCATTTGCTGATTTATGACTACGATGACCTGCGGGGTGCCTTGAAGCCAGAAGTGAGGGGGTCACTGCCCGCACGCGCCCAGCGTGGCGATATGGCGGCAGTGCGGGTTTTGTTGCATGATGCGCAACCATGAACGATTTTCCTGAAGAACCCGCCAAGTTCCCGGATGCGCTGGCAACCCGCAGACGCTGGATGTATGGAACTGCGGCCGCTCTGGCGGGTATGGCTGGTGTGGGCTGGGCCTGGTGGCGAAGTACCCCAACGGCCTCAGTTGTGCCTGAGGCACAAACCCAGGTACAGGCACTCTGGGCGCTGACTCTGGAAACACCGGGTGGCGGCAAATTTCAAATGGCCACACTCAAAGGCAGGCCCACGCTGGTTAATTTTTGGGCCACGTGGTGCCCGCCGTGTGTCGAAGAATTGCCGTTATTGGATGGCTTTTATCGGGAAAATCATGCCAAAGGCTGGCAAGTTGTCGGTATTGCGATCGACCAGATCGAGCCGGTGAACCGGTTTCTGGGTAAGATGCCACTCCAGTTTCCCGTTGTTCTGGGTGGTTTGTCCGGACTGGAGCTTGGCAAATCACTGGGTAATCTGAGTGGCAGCCTTCCGTTCTCGGTTGTTCTGGGATCCGGTGGCTCGGTATTGCACCGTAAAATGGGCCGCGTGACGCCGGAAGACCTTAAGGCCTGGGCCTCATTGCGGTGAGATCGGTTTGAAGTGCGCCCCGCACTAATTGATTAAAAATAAGAGAAGATAAAACTCGTTGAATGAAATTTAAGGTAAATTCGCGACCTGTTGGTTGGAAACCCATTAATTGAGATTCGTTGGAGACGTTATGGATTTAAGAAAACTGAAGACGCTGATTGACCTCGTATCGGACTCCAATGTGTCCGAACTGGAAATCACCGAGGCTGAAGGCAAGGTGCGCATCGTCAAGGGAGGCGGTGGCGTCATGCAACACTTCGCTGCACCCATCACCATGCCGATGGCTGTGCAACAGCCGCAGGCGATGGCTGCCCCGGCCGTTGCTGCCAGTGTGCCGGATGCGCCAACACTTCACCAGGTGAAGTCCCCCATGGTGGGCACCTTTTACCGCTCAGCCTCCCCCGGTGCCAAGTCGTTTGTTGAACTTGGCGACTCGGTGAAGGCGGGCCAGACAATTTGCATCATTGAGGCGATGAAGATCCTCAATGAAATTGAGACGGATAAAACCGGCACGGTCAAACAAATCCTGTGTGAAAACGGGCAAGCCGTAGAGTACGGACAACCGATGTTCGTCATCGAATAAGGCCAGAGCGCACACCGACATGTTCAAAAAAATACTGGTTGCCAATCGCGGAGAGATTGCCTTGCGTATCCAGCGTGCCTGCCGCGAGATGGGCATCAAGGCCGTGATGGTTTACTCCGAGGCTGACCGCGAAGCGAAATATGTGAAGCTGGCAGAGGAAGCCGTTTGTATTGGGCCGGCGCAGTCAGCGCTGAGTTATCTCAACATGCCTGCCATCATTTCGGCCGCCGAGGTGACCGATGCCGAGGCCATCCACCCGGGTTATGGCTTCTTGAGCGAAAACGCTGATTTTGCCGAGCGCGTCGAAAAAAGTGGCTTCCAGTTCATCGGGCCAACCCCTGAAAACATCCGCACCATGGGTGACAAGGTGTCGGCCAAGCAGGCCATGATCAAGGCCGGTGTGCCCTGTGTTCCCGGCTCCGAGGGTGAGCTGCCAGATGATCCGGCACAGATTCGCCGCATTGCCAAATCAGTGGGGTACCCGGTCATCATCAAGGCGGCAGGTGGTGGTGGCGGACGCGGCATGCGGGTGGTGCATACCGAGGCGGCGCTTGTGAATGCCGTCCAAATGACCAAGGCCGAAGCCGGCTCGGCGTTTGGCAATCCGGCGGTCTACATGGAGAAATTTCTCCAGAATCCGCGCCATATTGAAATCCAGATTCTGGCCGACAAGCACAAGAATGCGGTGTATTTGGGCGAGCGGGACTGTTCCATGCAGCGGCGCCATCAAAAAGTCATCGAAGAAGCCCCCGCACCCGGCATTGCGCGCAAGACGATCGAGCGCATCGGTGAGCGGTGTGTGGCGGCCTGCAAGAAAATCGGCTATCGCGGCGCTGGTACCTTTGAATTCCTTTACGAGGATGGTGAGTTTTACTTCATCGAAATGAACACGCGGGTTCAGGTGGAGCATCCCGTGACCGAGTTCATTACCGGAGTGGACATCGTGAAGACGCAGATCATGGTGGCGGCCGGCGAGAAATTGCCGTTCACGCAGCGCCAGATCGAGATTCGGGGTCATGCCATTGAGTGCCGCATCAACGCGGAAGACCCGTACAAGTTCATCCCGTCACCGGGTCGTATCACCATGTGGCATCCGCCCGGGGGTCCGGGTGTGCGCGTGGACTCACACGCTTACACCAACTATTTTGTGCCACCTAATTACGACTCGATGATTGGCAAAATCATTGTGCACGGGGATACCCGCGAGCAGGCGATGGCGCGCATGCGCACGGCGCTGGGCGAAACGGTGATCGAAGGCATCAACACCAACGTGGCACTCCATCGCGAACTGATGGTAGACGCCAAGTTCATGGGTGGTGGCACCAATATTCATTACCTCGAAGAGTGGTTGGCTCAACACAAGCGTTGAACGGGATTGATGCATGTTTGAGTTGAGTTTGATGTGCCCGCAGGATCGTGTCGAAGCTGTGAGTGACGCACTGGATGCGCTGGACGCCTTGAGCGTCAGCGTCGAAGATGCCGATGCGCAGACCGATGCCGAGCAGGCCCTGTTTGGTGAGCCGGGCATGCCGCCACCGAAAGACGGGTGGCAACGCTCGCGCATCAAGGCGCTCTTCCCCGCGCAGGAAAATGCCCAGGACGCGGCATCCCTTTTGAGCGCCCAGGATTTTTTCGACAATTGCCAGGTTTTGGGTGTCGTCGCAGTGCCCGATCAGGATTGGGTCCGCCTGACGCAATCCCAGTTTGCACCCGTAGAGATCACGCCTGAATTCTGGATTGTGCCGACCTGGCATGAGCCACCCGCCCAGGCCCGCACCCTGATCCGGCTCGATCCGGGCCTTGCTTTTGGTACGGGTACACACCCCACCACACGGATGTGCCTGCGCTGGATTGCCCTTAACAGCCCGATTTTCCGTAACGGGCGCGTTCTGGATTACGGATGCGGCTCGGGGATATTGGCTATTGGGGCGGCCAAATTTGGCGCATCCCAGGTGGATGCGGTTGACATTGACCTGGCTGCCGTAGAGTCGACGCGCTACAACGCGCAGGCCAACAACGCGACGCTCAATGTGGGGTTGCCAGACCAGGTATCAGGCACTTACCAGACCGTTTTGGCCAACATTCTGGCCTCGCCGCTGAAAGTTTTGGCGCCTCTGCTGTGTTCGCGCGTGATGCCTGGCGGGCGGTTAGTGTTGGCCGGCGTTCTGGAGCGCCAGGAGCAGGAACTTATTGAAGCCTATGCCCCCCATTGCCATCTGGTCGTGTCTGACCGGGAAGATGGCTGGATTCTGATGACCGCCACACTCTGATTCTGGCAAGGCCGGACTTTACAATTGGGCGCAATGAGTCTGATTACACGTTGCCCAGCTTGCGAGACCCTGTTCAAGGTTGTTCCTGACCAGTTGCGCATCTCCGATGGGTGGGTACGTTGTGGTCAGTGTGAAGAAATATTTGATGCATCGGTGCATCTGCAACCA
>JBEEMW010000007.1:0-25087 GCA_041192445.1 Pseudomonadota bacterium
GCACCAATGCACCTCTGATCATGATCCGCCGGGGTGACTTCAAATTCATCTACTCGGACCAGGACCCGAGCCTGCTGTTCAACGTGAAGAGCGACCCGGATGAGCTGAACAACCTCGCCACATTTCCTGCTCACAAGGAGTTGATGGCCGGCTTCATGGTAGAGGTCGCGAAGCGATGGGACATGCCCGCCCTGCACGCCCAGGTGCTGGCCAGCCAGCGCCGCCGCCGCTTTGTGGACAGCGCGCTAACCCAGGGCAAACTCACCAGCTGGGACCACCAGCCGTTTGTGGACGCCAGCCAGCAGTACATGCGCAACCACATCGATCTGGATGATCTGGAGCGGCGGGCGCGTTATCCAAAGCCTTGACAATTTGGCGTAGTACTTTGGCTTCATGCTTTGGCTTGGTACATGGATCCTGTCAATGAAACTCGCGGCTCTGTGTCGCGAGTTCCCCCAGCAGATGGGTGAGGTCAATCAAATGGTGTGCGATCAGGTGGCGCACTTCGCCCCGGTTTCCCTCTGCCACGCTGCCGGGGTTTTCGGCATTGCGCTGCCACACCCCGTACACCGCCAGCAGGCGTGACTTCAGCACCTGCTCGCGCTGACGTTCACGCTGGCGCTTCCACACGATCACGTTCACGGTGCCAGTTTCATCTTCCAGTGTGATGAAAACCACACCTTTGGCAGTGGGTGGCTGCTGGCGCGCGGTGACGATGCCGCAGGCCCGTACCAGTCGGCCATGCGGCAGGTCACGCATCTGGGCTGCGGTGAGCAGCTTCATTTTTGATAACTGCTCACGCAGTATGGCCAAGGGGTGGCGGCGTAATGTGAGACCAACCGACGCGTAATCGAAGACCACTTCTTCACCTTCGCTGGCGGCATTCAGCAGCAGGGGCACTTCGTCGATGGGTACGCTTTTGAGCAAGGGCGGCGCGAGCTTGAGCGCGGCAGCATCCCACACCTGCTGGCGGCGGTGGCCTGACAGAGCGGTCAGTGCGTCGGCAGCGGCAAGCGCCTTGAGTTCGTCCGGGTTCAGGGCGGCGCGCAGGGCCAGGTCTTCGGTGCTGGAGAAGGGAGATTCATGTCGTGCAGCGACGATGCGCTCTGCGGCGGGTTTGTTCAGGCCTGAGACGAGGTTCAGGCCCAGACGAACGGTGGCCTGGTTGGGGGCGCAATGAGGGTCAGCTTCTTCCAGTGTGCAGTCCCACCCGCTCACCATCACATCCACCGACCGCACCTCCACGCCGTGGCGTTTGGCGTCGTACACCAGTTGCGCAGCAGGGTAAAAGCCCATGGGCTGTGAGTTGAGCAGTGCGGTCAGAAAACAAGCCGGGTGGTGGCATTTGAGCCAGCTGCTTGCATATGCCAGTTGCGCAAAACTGGCGGCATGGCTCTCGGGGAAACCGTATTCACCAAAGCCCAGAATCTGCTTGAATATGGCCTCGGCAAACCCGGCTTCATAGCCGTTTTTTACCATCTGATGCACCAGCCGGTCGTGAAACTTGTGCACACCGCCTGAACGCTTCCATGCCGCCATGGAGCGACGCAACTCGTCGGCCTCGCCCGGGGAGAAATCGGCCGCCAGAATGGCAATCTGCATCACCTGTTCCTGAAAAATCGGAATACCCAGGGTTCGGCTCAGCGCCTCTTCCAGCGCTTTGCTCGGGTACTTCACGTTGTCGGGGTCCTGGCGGGCCTTGAGGTAAGGGTGCACCATACCGCCCTGAATCGGGCCCGGGCGCACAATGGCGACCTCCACCACCAGGTCGTAAAACGTGCGGGGCTTCAGGCGCGGCAACATGCTCATTTGTGCACGGCTCTCGATCTGGAACACGCCCACGGTATCGGCGGCGCAGATCATGTCGTAGGTGGCCTCGTCCCCCAGTGCAATGTCCTGCATGCGCATGGGGGTGCCGCGTTGCTGGCCCACCAGATCGAGACAACGGTGAATGGCGCTGAGCATGCCCAGGGCCAGCACATCGACCTTGAGCAGGCCCATGGCGTCCAGATCGTCCTTGTCCCACTGGATGATGGACCTGTCGACCATGGCCGCATTCTCAACCGGCACCAGCCGCGTGAGCTTGCCCTGCGTGAGCACAAAGCCCCCCACGTGCTGGCTGAGGTGACGCGGGAAGCCCAACAGCTGTGTGGTGAGCGCCAGCCATTGGTGGATGTTGTCAAGGCTCTGTACAAACGCTGTGCTGTTGCCGTTCGGGCTGAGCTTGTCAAAGCCTTGCAGCCCTTCGACAAGCTCAGGGCGAACGGATAACCATTTAGTCAAAGCATCTTCGTGCATCACGCTGCCATCAAACCAGAAATGCTCTTTGGCAAAGCGGTCAATCAGCACCTCATCCACGCCCAGTGCCTTGCCCACATCGCGTATGGCGCTGCGGGGCCGGTAGGTGACCACGGTGGCGGCAATCGCGGCGCGTTCACGTCCGTACTTGGCATAGATGTACTGGATGACTTCTTCGCGCCGGTCGTGCTCAAAGTCCACGTCAATGTCGGGTGGCTCGTTGCGCTCGCGGCTGATGAAGCGTGCAAACAGCAGGTTGCCGTCCACCGGGTTCACCTCGGTGATACCCAGGCAATAACACACGGCCGAATTTGCCGCCGAACCGCGGCCCTGGCACAAAATGCCGATGCTGCGGGCGAAATGCACGATGTCATGCACGGTTAAAAAGTACATCTCGTACTTCAGCTCGGCGATCAGCGCCAGCTCATCCTCCACCTGTTGCGCCACTTTTTCCGGCATGCCTTCGGGGTAACGCCCCCGCGCACCCTCATTTGCGAAATACCGCAAAGTTTGCGCAGGGTTCAGGCCGGGCAAGACGGTTTCTACCGGGTACTGGTAGCGCAACTCGTCGAGGTTGAATTCACAGCGCCCGGCCACCACCAGCGTGTTGGCCAGCAACTCGGGAGAATAAATGGCCGCCAGGCGCTCGCGCGAACGCAGATGCGCCTCGGCATTGGCCTGCAGCTCAAACCCGCACTCAGCGACCGGCCGGCCCAGCAGCACGGCGGTGATCACGTCCTGCAGCGGCTTGCGCGAGCGCACATGCATGTGCACATTGCCTGCGGCCACCAGCGGCACACCGGTGCGGGCAGACACTTGTGCCAGCCGGTGCCACATCATGTCGTCGTCCAACCCCAGCAGCAACTCCACCGTTAACCAGATATGAGAGTAAAAAAGGCCTCTGGCCCTGGTGGATATTGCGCAAGCAGCTTCTATATTGATAGCAGAAGGCAACACCAGCAGGATTTCACAACCGTCCAGCAAAGCCCAATCCGAATCCTGCCAGCTCACCCGGTATTGCCCTTTGGGTGCCGCGCGCCGCGCCAGCGTGATGAACTCACACAGGTTGCCCCAGCCCTGCAGGTGGCGCGCCAGGGCAATGACGGTGAAGCGCTTGTCAGAATCGGTGTCCCCACTTGTCACCACAAACTCAGCCCCGGGCAGCAACTTCAAACCCAGTTTTTTTGCCTCGACATGCGCCCTCACCACCCCTGCCACCGAACACTCATCGGTGATCGCCAGTGCCGAGTAGCCCAGTGCATGTGCGCGCGCCACCAGCTCCTCAGCATGCGAGGCGCCGCGCTGGAAGCTGAAGTTGGTGAGGCAGTGCAGCTCGCAGTAACGGGCGGCAGCCTCAGGAGCAGGGTTGGATGCAGCGGGTTCCATGGCGTCTGGGTACCGATGACCTCTGCCATCAGGCTTACGGGTCAATGGCCCCAGCTATATACTGTTTAAATAAACAGTATATAGTCAAACACAATGATGCGGGCACCGGGCAACCGGGCTAATCAACCCCAACGGGAATACCGCATGTCCACAATGGCCTTGCGCACATCCGCCGACCAGACACGGCGGTCACGTCCCTGAGCCAGTTGCGGCTCACCAAACGTGATGACCGCCACCAGATTGGACGTGCACAGCGTGCGCCAGATGGAGCCCAGCAGCGTGTCGTCATCAATGTAACAAGGCGCCAGGCTGGTCTGGCCTGTGGCGTCATCCACAAACCGCAGCGCCACGGGTTGCACAGGTGCCCCCGCAGAGATCGCCGCCTGAAACAGGTTGGCGTGAAACGGCAGCAGGTCCACACCATTGCTGGTGGTGCCCTCGGGGAACACCGCCAGCACGTCACCCGTGCGCAAACTCCCGGCCATGTGGTGCACCACCCGCATGGCGTCCCGACGGGATTCACGTGCAACATACAGCGTACCCGCAGCGGTTGCCAGGGTTCCGATCAGGGGCCAGTGTTTGACATCGGCCTTGGATACAAAGCGGCAGTACCGTGCAGCGTGTATCACCAGGATGTCAAGCCAGGAGATATGGTTGGCCGCCAGCAAGACCGGCCCGCTGGCAGGCGGTTTGCCATTGACTATCAATTTAATAGCTAGACAGGCAAGCATGCCGAGGGCCCAGGCCCGAATAGCCTCTTCTTTTTGCTGCGGGCTGCGTCTCGGAAACAAAAAAACAACCGTCCACAGTCCCGCCAGCGTGTGAAGCAGAACGCGCAGCAGTTTCCAGCAGGCGAGTGCAGCGTTCCTGGCCACTTTTTTGGGGATTCAGGCGTCGAAAGCGATGTGTCCACCCACCACCGTGCAGCGCACCCGTCCAGGCAACTCATATCCCGAGAACGGTGTGTGTTTGCCCTGGCTGCGCAGGGTTTCGGGTTTGACCGTCCACATGGCTACGGGGTCAAACACACACAGATCAGCCATGCCACCCACAACCAGTTGCCCGGCACTGGCCGCCAGCGTGCCCAGGGAATCCCCCAGGACGCGGGCAGGCGCATGGGTCAAAACGGTCAGGGCACGGGTTAACGCCGCGCCACTGTCGCGGCGTCCCGAACCGGCCTGACTGCCCTCCAGGTCATGGCTCCACTTGAGCGCCAGGCTAAGCAGCAGCTCCAGCCCGGTTGCACCCGGCTCGCTCTCGGCAAATGGCAGCGCCTTGGCATCTTCATCGACGGGTGTGTGATCTGACACCAGGGCATCAATGGTTCCGTCTGCCAGCCCTGCACGCAGGGCGTCACGGTCACGCTGTTGGCGCAGCGGCGGGTTCAACCGCATGCGGCTGTCAAAGTACCCCATGTCCACATCGGTGAGGTGCAATGAGTTGATGCTGACATCACAGGTCACCCGCAAGCCATCCGCCTTGGCCTGACGCACCAGGGCCAGACCTGCAGCGCTGCTAATACGGCACAGATGCACACGTGCACCCGTGCTTTTCATCAACTCAAAAATCGTGAACAGGGCAATGGTTTCTGCCGCCACCGGCACACCACTCAAACCCATGCGGGTGGCCAGCGCACCACTGGCCGCCACGCCCTGGCCCAGAAAATGATCCTGGGGGCGAAGCCAAACGGGGTAATCAAATGTGCTGGCGTACTGGCAGGCGCGCTGCAGCACCTGGGTGTTAACCAGGGGCACGTCCGCCTGGCTGAAGCCCACACAACCCGCTTCGGTCAGTTCGACCATTTCGGTCAATATTTCGCCCTTGAGGTTACGGGTGAGTGCCCCCAGCGGATAGACGCGTGACTGGTGCAGCCGCTCTGACCGGAACTTGAGCATTTCCACCAGACCCGGCTCATCGAGCACGGGCTCGGTATCGGGCGGGCACACCAGGCTGGTAATGCCCCCCGCCACGGCAGCGGCCATTTCGGACTCCAGCATGCCCTCGTGCTCATGGCCTGGCTCACGCAGACGCACAGCCAGATCGATCAGGCCGGGTGCGACGACACAGCCGGTGGCGTCAATGGTCCTGTTCGGTGCAAAGTCGGGGGACAGGTTTTTGATGGCCACGATGCGCCCGGCAGCAACGGCAATATCGCAAACTTCGTCGAATTGGCTGGCGGGGTTGATCACCCGGCCGCCCTTGATCAATAGCTTCATGTTTTACCCGTCAAGCTTCATTTCCGGCCACGATACTCATCACCGCCATGCGCACGGCAATGCCAAAGGTCACCTGCGGCAGGATCACACTCTGGGCACCGTCCACCACGGCAGAGTCAATCTCCACACCCCGGTTGATGGGACCGGGGTGCATCACGATGCAGTCTGGCTTGGCCAGCAGCAACTTTTCTGGCGTCAGGCCGTAGCTTTTGAAGAACTCCTGGCTGGATGGCAGCAGGGCACCACTCATGCGTTCGCTCTGCAAACGCAACATGATGATCACGTCTGCGCCTTTGATGCCTTCGTCCAGCGTGTGACACACCCGCACACCCATCTGGGCCATATCGGCAGGCACCAGCGTTTTCGGGCCGACCACGCGCACTTCGGCGCAACCCAAGGTGGTCAGGGCGTGAATGTCGGATCGGGCCACTCGGGAGTGCAGCACGTCACCCACAATCGCCACGGTCAGGCCGGAAAAGTCTTTCTTGAAGTGCCGGATGGTGAACATGTCCAGCAGGCCCTGCGTCGGGTGGGCGTGACGGCCATCCCCGGCGTTGATCACATGCACGTGGGGTGCCACGTGCTGGGCAATCAGGTAGGGCGCACCTGATTCACCATGGCGCACCACGAAGATGTCTGCCGCCATGGCACTCAGGTTGGCAATGGTGTCGAGCAGGGACTCTCCCTTTGAGGCCGAAGACCGCGCAATGTCCAGATTGATCACGTCTGCACTCAGGCGCGTGGCGGCGATTTCGAACGTGGTGCGGGTACGGGTGGAGTTCTCAAAAAAGAGGTTAAAAACACTCTTGCCACGCAGCAGCGGGACTTTTTTGACTTCACGGTCGTTCACGCTGACAAAGTTTTCAGCGGTATCCAGAATGTGGGTCAGTATGCTTTGGGGAAGCCCTTCGACCGACAGCAGGTGAACCAATTCACCGTTTTTGTTGAGTTGGGGATTGCGTTTGTACAGCATGGTCGGTTATCGGGTCTTGACGTTGAAGCTGAACACACCCGACTCGCTGCGCGCCAGTGCCAGCGACTGCGTGGCCGGCAAGGTAACACGTGCGGCAGCAAAATCAGCCTGGATGGGTAACTCCCGGCCGCCACGGTCCACCAGCACGGCCAGCTTGACGCTACCCGGCCGCCCGTAATCGAACAGCTCGTTGATCACCGCACGGATGGTGCGGCCGGTGTACAACACGTCATCGAGAATCAGGATGTTGGCGTCCTGGACATCAAAAGGCAGCCGCGTCTGGCCACCAGCAGCCAGGCCGCGGCGGGCAAAATCATCACGGTGCATGGACGATGAAATCACACCGGGTTGATCGGCCAGTTTCAGGTCACGTTGCAGGCGCTCCGCCAGCCACGCCCCCCCCGAGGTGATGCCCACCAATCGCATCCCGGTATCGTTCATGGCCTGAACGCCATTCAACAAGTCGCGATACAGGGCCTCTGCATCCAGCGCCAATACGCTCATGGAATGCTCCTTAAAAATTGCTCAAGAATGATACAGGCTGACGCCGCGTCAGCATCCCTCGCACCGGCAGCCAGCGCCTCGGTTGTGCTGTATCGCTCATCGACCTCAAACACAGGCAGATTGAAACGACCGTGCAACTGACGGCCAAACTTGCGGGCGCGCAGCGTATTGTCGTGCTCGGCACCATCGGGATGAAAGGGAACACCAATCACGATGGCGTCTGGTTGCCATTCGTTGATCAATTTTGTGATTTTCACAAAACGGGCATCCCCCTCGGCCACAACGGTAGGCTGAGGCTGGGCACCACGCGTCAGGCGATTGCCCACGGCAACGCCTGTACGTTTGAGACCAAAATCGAACGCGATAAAGGTAGAGAGGCCGGCCGCGACAGGAGGCGTTGCAGTCCGGGTTTGTGTACCCGCACTCATGCATGCCCCGCGTCTGGCGACAACATCCAGGCTTCAAAGCCCAATAAGCCCAGAGCCCGGTCATAACGCTGCTCTACCGGCGTATCGAATATGACGGCCGGGTCGGCGCTCACCGTGAGCCAGCTGTTCTCAGACAACTCTGACTCCAGCTGGCCCTCTCCCCAGGCCGAATATCCAAGCGAAACAAGAACCTTGTGCGGCCCCGCGCCATTGCTCAGGGCTTCCAGAACATCTTTGGAGGTGGTCATCTCCAGACCTCCGGGCACGGACATGGTCGAGGCGTAGACGGATTCACCGGGTTTGTCCTGGCCGGTCAGCATCGGCTCGTGCAAGACAAAACCGCGGTCCGTCTGGACCGGGCCGCCCTGAAATACAGGCGCATGCAACAAATCGGCGCGCATCAGGGGCAGATCCACTTTGTCGAACAAGCCTTTGAGATCAATGCCGCTGGGCTTGTTGATCACCAGCCCAAGTGAGCCCCGCTCGCTGTGTTCACACAAGTAAACCACACTCCGCGAGAATGTTGCATCTTCCAGCCCGGGCATGGCTATCAGAAAATGATTCGTCAGGTTAATCGGGGCAGAATCATTGGGCATGGCGCAATTTTAACGGGGACGATGAGTATGCAGTTCGATACCGGTTTGGTGTGGTTTAGACGCGATCTGCGGGTAGACGACAACGTTGCCCTGTGGTCGGCCCTGAAAACCTGCAGGCACGTCCACTGCATTTTTGTTTTCGACAGCGATATTCTGGATGGCTTACCCCGGCATGATCGGCGGGTGGAGTTCATTCGCGAGTCGTTGGTTGATCTGGATGAGAGTCTCCGATTATTAAGCGGCAAACCCGGTGCGGGCATGATTATTCGCCACGGCACGGGGCATCAGGAGGTCGCGGGTCTGGCCACCCAGCTGGGCGCGCAAGTCGTTTTCGCGGCTCGTGATTACGAACCCCATGCGATTGACCGGGACAGCAAGGTGTTGGGCGCCCTGGCCGCCCTGGGAATCTCTTTTCAAACCGTGAAAGACCATGTGATCTTTGAGAAGCGGGAGATCCTGACGAAGACCGGCACGCCTTACGGTGTGTTCACACCCTATAAAAACGCCTGGCTGGCAAAGATCAACGATATCGGCCCGACGATCGCCGACCTTGCGGCAATGAAACCGGTTCTGGTGAACGCTTTGTCCGAACGTCCTACGGCCCTGCAGCTGGAAGTGCCGTCATTGCAGGCACTGGGTTTCGAGACGACCAATTTGTCGATCCTCAACATGCCAACCGGATCGCGGGGGGGGCACAAACTTTTTGCCAGTTTTTTTGACCGCATGGACCAGTACGATGCAACACGTAACTTCCCTGCGGTGAAAGGACCCAGTTATCTGGGTGTGCACTTGAGGTTTGGCACCATTTCAATCCGCAAGCTGGTTGCAACCGCTTTGCAGCGGTCGGCGCAAGGCAGTCCTGGAGCCGCCACCTGGCTGAGCGAGTTGGTCTGGCGCGACTTCTATTTTCAGATTCTGGCGAACTTTCCCCACGTGGCCAACAGCGCTTACAAACCCGAATACGACGCCATCCAGTGGGAGGCAGGTGTGCATGCCAAGGCGCTATTCCAAGCGTGGTGTGAGGGCCAAACAGGTTATCCGCTGGTTGATGCAGCGATGGCGCAAATCAACCAGACCGGGTACATGCACAACCGTTTGCGGATGGTTGCCGGCAGTTTTTTGGTCAAGGATCTGGGCATCAACTGGCAATGGGGTGAAAAATACTTTGCGGAGAAACTCAACGACTTTGACTTGTCTGCCAACAATGGTGGCTGGCAATGGGTGAGTTCCAGCGGCTGCGACGCCCAGCCGTACTTTCGGATATTTAACCCCGTCAGCCAAAGCGAGAAGTTCGACGCAGACGGCAAATTCATCCGGCGTTATCTACCCCAACTCGCCAAACTGCCTGCCAGGAATTTGCATGCGCCGTGGCAGGCCGGCTCGGGGGTTCTGGCCGCCACTGGGGTCATGCTTGGGCAAAACTACCCTTACCCGATTGTTGCGCACGACGAAGCACGTGCACTAACCCTTCAGCGTTATGCCGTCGTGAAAAAAATCAAACCGTAAGCCCTCCGCCCGTGAGCAATCGGTTAACCGGTTATTTCAGAAAAACAGTAACCACGGACCAGACTCAAGAGCTCATCTTCGGAATACGGCTTCCCAAGGTAGTGGTCCACGCCGAGTTCTTTCGCATGATCACGGTGTTTTTCCGCAATACGCGATGTGATCATGATGACGGGCAAATCACGCAACTTCTCGTCTGCGCGAATATTGCGCACCAGGTCAAAGCCGTCCATGCGAGGCATCTCGATGTCCGACAGCACCACGGCGGGCTTTTCTTCCTGCAGCCGCTCCAGTGCCTGCAGACCGTCTGCCGCCATCGCCACGCGATACCCCTCGCGCAGCAGAAGGCGCTGGGTAACCCGACGTACCGTGATCGAGTCGTCAACCACCAAAACAAGCGGGATCTGGTTGGGTCCGGCGACCAGCAAAGGCTCTGTGATTCCAGCCAGCTTCTGGTTCGCCGTGTGTGCATCCGCGGCCTGCGCCACAGCGCGCAATTGCCGCGCCTGATCACCATAAACAGTTGCCAACGCAACGGGGTTATAGATCAGCACAACCGCGCCAGACGCCAGGATGGACATGCCCGTCAGACCAGGAAGCCGGGACATTTGCGGCCCCAGATTTTTGACCACCACCTCCTGGTTGCCCAACACCTCATCAACGTGAACGGCAATACGCTGCCCTGCACTGCGGAAAATGGCGACCGGGAAATGGCGTGAATGGGTTTCACCACTTTGCGCCGACGTTTGCAAAAGGGCTCCCGCCCAGAAGAGCGGCACCTGCTCACCGTCGTGTTCGAAAAAGCTGTTTTGATAGGCCCGTTCAAGGTCTTGTGCCGGTACCCGTTTCACAATCTCGACAATGTTTGCGGGCACACCCACACTGATCGCACCCTGACGCAACATCACAACCTGCGTCACAGCTGTCGTCAGAGGCAATACCAATCTGAATTGGGTACCCAGACCTGACTGGGTCGCAGTTTCAATTCGGCCGCCAAGCGCATTGACTTCGGCACGAACAACATCCATGCCAATGCCACGGCCAGACAGCTCCGTAATTTCGGATGCCGTTGACAAGCCTGGCATGAAGATCAGATCGGCCACTTCGGTATCAGACAACTGGGTACCCTGGGGTGTCATTCCACTGGCAAGCGCCTTGGAACGAATTCTGGTCAGGTCCAGCCCGGCGCCGTCGTCCGCAAACTCTACTGACACGTCATTGCTTTGATGATGCAGTGAAATTGAAATGTTCCCTACAGGCGGCTTTCCACGGGACGTTCGCACTTCTCCAATTTCAATGCCATGGGCTACAGCATTGCGCAGAATGTGTTCAAAAGCGGGTGCCATGCGCTCCAGCACACCGCGGTCCATTTCCATGGAACCACCGTTGATATCAAGCTTGACCTGTTTGCCTGAATCTTTGGAGGCTTGCCGCACAACGCTATACAAACGCTCGGAAATACTTTCAAACTCCACCATGCGCGTGCGCAGCAAATCTCGCTGCAACTCCCGCGCTTGCCGGGCTTGGGCAATCAAATCATCTTCAGTTCCTTCCAGTGTTCTCTGCAGGTTGCGCTGAACCGTGGCGACGTCGTTCACTGACTCTGCCATCATGCGAGTCAACTCTTGGACCCGGGTAAACCGGTCGAACTCCAGGGGATCAAAAACCTGGGCCGAGTCTTTTACCTGTGCCAGCCGGGACTGCATCTGCGACTCTGCCTGCACCTCAATGTCGCGTAACTGGTGGCGCAACCGATCCAGATTCCCGGTCAACTCGCCAAGTGAGCCCCGCAATTGCCCCAGTCGTGCATCCAGTCTGGAGCGAGTGATCATCACCTCACCCGCTTGATTGACGAGCCGATCCAGCAATTGCGACCGCACCCGAACTGATTGACTGACCACCGGCCGAACCGGCAACATGGCTGACGAACGGATAGGCGCAAACGCCGCAGTTGGTGCAAGGGGTGTCGACACCTCCACCGGTGTCGCTGGAGGCACGGCCTCAATCAATGCGAGCGGCATTTCCGGAAGACTCTGTTGTTGCTCCGGTGTCGCGCGCAATTGGTCAAAATCTGCCCGCAGGCCATCAAACCGGGTCAGCAGGGGCTCCAGCTGCGACGTCTCCAGATGCTCCAGGCCCAAATACTCAACGGCCGACTCCATCCGGTGGGCCGCTTCGCCCAGACGCATCGCGCCGGACAGCCGTGCGCTGCCCTTGAGTGTGTGCAAAACACGCAGAACTTCACCGCGGGCGCCAAGATTATCGGGACGCGCCGCCCACTGGCGCAGCGCACCGCCGAGTTGCGGCAGCAACTCAAGCGCCTCTTCCTCAAAAATGGGAAACAGGTCGGCGTCCAGGACATCCGTCAGGTCCATGTCGTCATCACGCACGTCCACAACCACCCGCTGTGAAGCCGCAGTCAGACCCGCCAGGCCCTGGTCCTGTGGGGCTGACACGACAGCGAACTGTAACGCCAGCGGCAGCACGGATTCAAAAGCGCTTACAGCCTCACCAGAATCGGGTTCGTCTTCCATTGTGCTGACCAAATCTGCATACGCAGTGCCCAGCTCCGGTTCCGGCTCCGAATCAGCGGTCAGGGCAGGGAACTGGGTGTCGAGGATGGTTTGTAAGGCCTCAACAATGGGCGCACCGGGTTCTTTGAGGAAACCAGCCGCAAATTGGTGAAGCAAATGCCGAATTTCTTCCGCAGCGGCGATAAAGTCTTGTGCGTGTGCCCCTGTGCCCTGGGCATGCAGTTGAACATGCTGAAGTGCCTGCTCCAGTGCCCTGGCTATTTCAGATAAACCGGCAAAGCCAACAGTCCCTGAACTGCCAGCCAGAGAATGTGCCAGCCACACCGACGTGTCCGGAATGGGCTGGTGAAGCTCAAGCGCCCACTCGCTCAATTCAGTCAGTAATCGCCGGGACCATTCGTCAGCCTCATTCAGAAAGACGTTGTAAAGCGGGATGCCAATTTTCAGAGAACCGATGACCCTGACCTGATCAACGCTCTCTTCAACAGCAGCCAACTCGGCCGCCGGTATCACCGTATCACTGCGTGACACCGGTGGTAATGTAGTACCCGGCTCTGCATGCCCCCCAAAATCAATGTCATCGAGCCCCAACGGATCCAGAGTGGATGCAGGCGTTTCTTCGGTTAATTCAATTTCAGGCGGTCTGACTGCAGCAAAGTCATGTATTTGAGTCGCCACATACTCGGGTGAAACAACGGGTACTGCTTCAACTTTCCCGTCTTCCTCAAATTGGGACAGGAATCCCGACATGTGCGTTTCTTCGAACCCCGGTTGTGCGTCAGAACCCCAACCGGTGGGTGCCCAGGAATCTTCTGCACCCACATTGGATTGCGGGGTGTCGAAAACACCATCTGAACCTGGCAGATTCAATGCAACGGTCAAGTTTCTGAGCCGCAAACCATCAGCCGCTTCCCGGAATGGTTGCGCAAACCACCCCGGATCACGCCCCGTGGCAATATCTTCAACCCATCGGCCAAAACCCTGCAACGCACCCTGTGACAGCTTGACCAGTTCATCACTGGCCGCCTTTTGCTCAGCCAGCCAGGTGTTGAGCAGTTGCTCCAAGGACCAGGCAGCTTCGCCAAACTCATTGAGGCCCACCATCCGCGAGCTGCCCTTCAGCGTGTGGAAAGCCCGCCTGAGGGTTGTTTGCTGTCCCAAATCTGCTGGGTCCAGCGCCAGTGCGTCCACGGCCGACAGACCATTCAGGACAACCTCGCGAGCCTCTTCCAGAAAAATCTCCCGAAGCTCCTGGTCAATTTCAGGCTCAGGCTCAGGCTCAGGCAAGGTGATTTTGACTAGGGCTGGTTCAGGCAGAACCCTGATGCGGGGCACGTCACCGTCCCATCCAGAGAGCTTGAAGTCGGCCTCAGGTTCAGCCTCAGGCATGGCCGCAGCCACCACTTTCTCCCGACCCATCAAGGGCTTGAATTCACCCAACTCTTCATCGTAGACAAACAGCTTTTTGGCCAGGGCGCGCTGATAACTCAGCATGTCAATCAGGAAGCCCAATGCACCCAGACTATTGCCGAGTTTTTCAAAAATTCCACTTTGCAAAGATTGCTCATTGATGTCATCAACAAGAAACTGCTCTGCACTGTCCCTCAGGCGAAGCGTTGCCAACGAGGCCTGGTCGAGACCCAGGACTGAAAATACGCCTCGCATCTGTGCCAGCTTGCTGGGCACCTCATGCAGAGGCGCTTTATCTTTCGGGTTGCGAAAAAATTGATCCAGTGATTTTTCTATCTCTCCGAGGGTGGTTCGCAACTCATCCACAACACTGCCCATGGTCTGGCGATCACTGACCCTGCGGTACAACTCCTCCATCCAGCTTTCAAGCGCTTCTGGCTGCCCTCCCACGACAACATGCTCAAGTCGATGTGCCAGACGCAAACTTCTTTCGGCCATCTGTGAATCGGTCGGATCCAGATCCGCATAAGCAGCCTCCAGATAAAGCACCGACGTTGCAATCTCCATGGCAACAGGCGTGCTCGGAGGCTCACCTGACTTTGCAGTCATGTCAATTGCGCGAGTCAGCGCGCGGGCCAGGTCACCACATTCCGGGTGGAGCTTCAGGATGGATTCGCTGACTGCACCAAACTGTTCAACCGCCATTTTCAGGCGGTTGGTATCCCCGCCCGCAAGAGCAGACCATGTTTCAGTAGCTGCCGCAATACGTTTTCGCGCCTGGACCAGAAGTGCAGGATCAAATCGACCAAACTGGGTGGTTTCGTAAGCAAATGATTTGGTCCGGGTCAAGCCATAAGCCGCCCTGACGGCGGGGAGCACGAGCAACTGCAATCTGTCAACGGGTATCGCCTGAGCACAAAAGAACAGCATGTCCTGAGCAAGGCGATCAGAAACACCCGTTTCACCGCGAGCCAGCGTGGTGTACTGCAAAATCACCCGCGATGCAACGCGCTTCACATAGACATCAGCAGGACATAAACCCTGAGCGATTGCCTCAAAAAATGCCGCGCTGATCTTCCAGAAAACACGTGGCTCAATAGCAGCGTGCCCATCTGACAGGCCCAGACTGATGTCCCGCATCGCGGTGGCAGCTTTTGAGTCACCGGTCTTCACAACCTTGAGCACGGCCTGGTCCACGCGAGCACGCGTGCCAGGCGCGTACCTGACCTCTTGCGCATGCGATGCCAAGCTGACGTCGACCCAGCGCCACTCAATGGTCCACAAGTCAGCGGGGTGTACGCGGTCACCCCCAGCAAGTTCAAGCACATCACGATACTGTGGAAACAATGCCACGGGAGAAGCGTCTTTTCCCTTCAAAACACCCTCGAGATACTCTGTCAAGGCAAAGCTTGCCCGTTCCAGTTTGTTGGCCGCGACGTCACTGCACAATTCAGGGCGCTGGACAAACCTTTGGGCCAGCGCCTCCATGGCTCTCAGAACCTTGGCCGGTGCCGGCAAACCAACCATTTCCAACGCACCTACAGCTTGATGGAGCTGTTGCCGGGCGATCCGAAGATGACTGGCATCCAGTTCCGCAAGGTCTGCGCCTCGCGCCAACTCTGCGTCGCGAACAAACCGGCGCATCGCTTTCGTCGCGCCGTCCAGCGATTTCCGTAACTCATCAAGCACCCAGGCCAATGGCCCCAGATCTGCAAGCACGGAATCATGGTCGCCTGAAGCGGCTGCGTTCGTTTGCATGGACTAATGAACTCCTGCTAATAACAACTACGGAATACGACCGGGCGCTCAGGCAATCTTGAAACGCGAAACAGACTGACGCAGTTCATCTGCCATTCGTGACAGCTCACGCACCTGTGTCGCCGTCGAACGTGTACCTTCCCCGGTCTGTTCCGTAACAGCAAAAATATGCTGAATGTTGCTGGCCACCACGTTGGCCAACGCCGCTTCGCGAGAGGCAGAAGTTGAAATTTGCTCAATCAATTCAGCCAAACGGCGAGAAACCTGATCAATTTCAGTCAAGGCCGTTCCGGCGTTGTCTGACAGCTTGGCACCTTCAACCACGCCCTGAGTGGACCGTTCCATAGCGGCAACGGCATCCTGCGTGTCCGTTTGAATGGCTTTCACCAGGGCAGCAATCTGGCGCGTCGCATCGGCAGAACGCTCGGCCAATCGTTGAACCTCCTCAGCCACCACCGAGAAACCTCTGCCCGCCTCGCCTGCTGACGCAGCCTGAATGGCGGCATTCAACGCCAAAACGTTTGTCTGCTCGGTAATGTCTGAAATCAGCTCGGTGATTTCGCCAATTTCCTGGGATGACTCGCCCAGCCGCTTGATGCGTTTGGATGTTTCCTGAATCTGGTCGCGAATGGAGTTCATACCGCCAATCGTGTTTTGCACGGCATGGAAACCCAGCTCGGCCGACTTGAGCGACTGACGGGCAACCGCTGCCGACTCTTGTGCACGCGCCGACACTTCATTGATTCGGGTTGCCATATCAACGACTGATCGCCCCGTTTCCCGAATCTCGCTGAGCTGCTCGTTAGACGCGGCCAACAACTCTGTCGATGTGGCGTCAACATCTGCGGTTGTCTGCGCAACACGTGAAGCGGTGCTCTGCACGTTTGACACCAGGGCCCTCAATTCCTCAACCGTGTAGTTCACGGAGTCAGCGATGGCCCCTGTGATGTCTTCAGTCACCGTCGCCTCTTGCGTCAGATCACCTTCAGCGACCGTCTGCAGCTCGTTCATCAATCGCAAAATGGCCGCCTGATTGGCATCATTAACGCGTTTGGCCTCCTGCTCTTGACGCTCCGCATCTGAACGCTGCGCCTCGGCCATGATTTGACGCCTGCGGCTGTATTGCAATTGCACATATGCAAACCCTGCGGCGCAAAGCAGGGCGAAGATCGCCGCCAGAATCATCACTGACAGGGTGCCTTTACCCAATCCCGCCCGACCGGACAGCCTGCCCTGCAACGCCTCCAGACCAAGACGCAAGGGCTCACTCTCCGTAACAATCGACACCACGGCCTCCCGGGCAGACACCAACCCTTGCAGGTTACCCAAAATACCACCAGCCTGAACACGCGTTTCTTCGTACAGTTTAAGCAAGGCCTTCAACTGATCCCGGACCTGAGGATCTCTGGAGGCGGTCAAGCGCAACTCTGCACTCCCCTCAAGCAAGCCTTGAGCAATCTCCTTGAAGGAGTTCAAATCCTTGCCCAACAAAAAGACCGCTTCCGGACTGACACCCTCGGACGACAGCAGCTCGTTGGACGACTTGCCAATACGCTGGGTAAGCATCACCAGCTGGCCCGCCGCAGAAATTTCACCGGGAGCCGCGTTTCTCTCCAGTTTCAATGAAGAAATTGACTCCGCAATTTCCAGCAAATCGGCGGACTGCCGATTGATTTGCCGTAACGCTCCGCCCGCCTGCGTCAGGATGTCTTTTTGACCCATCACCATCGTGGCATTCTTTTCAGCGTGCTCAACGAGCGGCATGATTTTGTCGAGATCACTCTGATATTCGGCATCGAGCGGGCTGAGCCGCATTTCGTCGTCGCCCGATTTCAGACCCCGCACGGACCGGGCCAGCACATCAGAGCTCTGGCGCACGTCCGGAAAAGCTTGCACACCACCCACAAAAGCCTGCGAAACCGTTTTGGCCAGCCGTTGCGACTGCATCAATGATTGCCCGGTAGCGGACAACTGCTGCGCAACCGAGCCCGACACACTCAGTGTGAAGAACGTAATGGCGCCCAAAACTACCAGAGAAAATGCCAGCAAAATTGCCAGTACTTGTTGATGCTGTTGAACGGTTCGTCGCCCCAGAACAGGCAAGGAAACCAAATCGTCAGCGTCAAGGTCGGCAGCCATGCCCTCGGTATGCTCGATTGGCGCACTGGCGATCAGGAACTCAGCTTCACCGTCAAGGCGCGACGCCATCGTGACTGTCGCAGTTGGATCGACCGTCGCATCAGGCTCGGACAGGCTCAAGCCCTCTTCCTGTTCAGAATCGAGTGGTGGCTTTTTTGCAAATAGATTTTTTAGTTGATCAACAACAGACATGATGCGGCCTTAGATGTTTGCTAACTCAAGCACTAATGTTCAAGAACCCAGCGAACTGAGACAGTGAACGCAAGTCAATTTCTTGCCACGCGTCTCCGTTGAGATCCGTGTAGCGGTTGCCGAAGAAAACCGGGGCTTCTGAATCAGGAGCCACCGACCCGGTAAACGATGCCAGACTGCGAAGTCCGAACAGGCTGTCGACCATCAACGCGCAATTGACCTCAAGCGCGGCGTTGAGCGTGATCAACCGGGCGTCCGGGGACGCACGTTCGTTTTTAGGCACTTCGGGGAGGCCACCCACGAACCTGGCCAGACTCACGACGCCATTCAGGCCGCCCCTGAGATTGGTTACCCCCATAAACCACGGCTGGGAATAAGGAACGCCCTGGAGGCTGGCCAATGGGAAAATTTCGCCGGACTGCGCCAACGGAAAAATATAGTTGACGCCACCGGCGCTGACAGCCAGCCACGACACGGCAACGCCTTGTTCGCGCGCCACCTGCAGTCGGTTGGCCAGGCGGGTCTGAAGTTCTCTGAGGGCTTCGCGGTTAGCCATGGGTCTGCGGTTTAACCCAGCGCCTTGATTTTGGCCATCAGCTCAACCGCGTTGACAGGCTTGGTAATGTAATCCTTTGCCCCCTGACGCAAGCCCCAGACACGGTCTGTCTCCAGGCTCTTGCTGGTGCACATGATGATGGGTATGCCTGCGTATTCCGGCATCCGGTTGATGGCCCGTGTCAACTGGTATCCATTTTGACCTGGCATCACCACATCCATGAGAATCAGATCAGGCCGATCTTCTGTCAGCCTGCGAAAAGCCTCGTCAGCACCCTCTGCCGTGCGCACTGACATGCCGTTAGTCTGCAACAAGCCGGTCAAAAACATCAACTCAGTCTTGGAATCGTCAACGATCAACACTTTCTGAACAGGCATCAAAACTCCTCTTGCAATGCGGGGCCAACCTGCTGAACAGCCTGTAGCAGCTGATCTTTGGTAAATGGTTTGGTCAGGTAGTCTTGTGCCCCGACCATGCGGCCACGGGCCTTGTCGAACACCCCGTCCTTGGACGAGAGCATGACAACGGGGACAACAGAAAATTTGACATTTCTCTTGATGATGGCGCAGGTTTGATAACCATCAAGCCGCGGCATCAGGATGTCGCAAAAAATGACATGGGGCTGGTAGTCATTGACCTTGGCCAAAGCGTCAAAGCCATCCTCAGCCAGCATGACCTCATGCCCCCCCTGTTTGAGGAAAATCTCGGCACTTCGCCGGATCGTATTGCTATCGTCAATGACCAGTACTTTCAAGATTGATCCATTCGTATTCACAAAACGCAGCTCCTGAGGCAGCCCATTTCAAAACCTGACGGCAACAGCGTTCGTACAGAACGCTAGATCTGAACCATTTCGAAGTCCTCCTTGCGCGCCCCGCATTCAGGACAGGTCCAGTTCATCGGCACATCAGCCCACAAAACGCCCGGCGCAATGCCATCGTCTGGGGCTCCCAATTCTTCGTCATAGATCCAGCCACAGATCAGACACATCCAGGTTTTTGTATCACGCACAGCTTAAAGGGCCTTCGAATAGAATGCAACGATTGTATAGACGCAGCATCGGCGATTTGCTTCATCCTCGCCCAAACGTTCGACATTCTGCCCGGTGACAACATCGCGCGAGATCATGGTTACTCAAGTTCAAACATCCATTCAAGAAGACGAGCCCGACGCGCACCATCCTGCATGCGTCCTGGTGTTCAACGCAAATGATCCCAGCGGGGCCGGCGGATTGTCCGGCGACGTGACGGCGATTGCCTCGGTGGGTGCCCATGCGCTCACCATCATGACCGGCAGTTACGCCCGTGATACCGCTGAAATATTCGACCATTTTTCACTCGACGAAGAGGCTGTGTCAGAGCAGGCGCGCGTTATTCTGGAAGACGTTCCCGTGCAGGTCATCAAGGTTGGATTTGTCGGTTCAGCAGAGAACCTGAGTGCCGTCGCCGAGATCGCAACCGACTACGCAGACATCCCGCTGGTGGCCTACATGCCCGATCTGTCGTGGTGGAATGAAGTCCAGATCGACCTCTATCTGGACGCCTTTCGGGAGCTGGTTTTGCCACAGACGACGGTGTTGGTTGGAAACCACAGTACGCTGTGGCGGTGGCTGCTTCCCGACTGGAGTTCCGACAAAAACCCCAATGCACGTGACATTGCACGCGCCGCACATGAGCTGGGCGTGCCCTACACCCTGGTCACAGGCATTCCTTTACCCGAGCAATTCATTGACAATGTGCTGGCCTCTCCCCAAGCCATCATGGCCAGTGAGAAATTCGAACGTTTCGAAGCCATTTTTTCAGGTGCGGGCGATACTTTGTCGGCGGCGTTGGCGGCCTTGCTGGCCAGCGGCACCGATCTGCCGGAAGCGTTCACCGAGGCGCTGAGCTACCTGGACCGCTGCCTGGGCAGCGGCTTTCGCCCCGGTATGGGCAATGTCATACCCGACCGCTTATTTTGGGCACAGTCTGATCTGGATGCCGAGGATGCTGACGACAGCGACGCAGGCGAGATGGATGTCCTGCAAGGCTTCGAAATACCACCCAATGAAACCAAACACTGATTTAAACGAACTGTTGTTCGAGCGCGCCAGGCAGTCCATCCCCGGTGGTGTGAACTCGCCGGTCCGTGCCTTCAAGGCGGTCGGCGGCACACCCCGTTTTGTGCAACGTGCGCAGGGCGCCTATTTTTGGGACGCCAACGGCAAACGGCATATTGACTACATTGGCTCCTGGGGTCCGATGATTCTCGGACACGGCCACCCGGCCGTGGTTGAGGCAGTGCAAAAAGCGGTGCTGGAAGGCTTCTCTTTTGGTGCGCCGACCGAGCGTGAAATCGAGCTGGCGGAAGAACTGATCCACCTGGTGCCGTCCATGCAGATGGTCCGTCTGGTCAGCTCGGGCACCGAAGCAGCCATGAGCACCATTCGCCTGGCCCGTGGTGCCACCGGGCGCAACAAACTCATCAAGTTTGAAGGCTGTTACCACGGCCATGCCGACGCATTGCTGGTCAAGGCGGGCTCGGGCCTGGCCACCTTCGGTCACGCGACCAGTGCGGGTGTACCGCCGGAAGTGGTGCAGCATACTTTGGTGCTGGAATTCAACAACATCGAGCAGCTCGAAGAAGCGTTTGCATTGCACGGACAAGACCTGGCTTGTCTCATGATCGAACCGATTGCGGGCAACATGAATTTTGTCCGCGCATCGGTCCCGTTCATGAAGCGCTGTCGCGAACTGTGCACCCAGTACGGCAGTCTGCTGGTGCTTGATGAAGTGATGACCGGTTTCAGGGTGGCACTGGGCAGTGCCCAAAGTGTTTACGCCAAATCCATTCCCGGCTTCGCGCCCGACATGACGGTGCTGGGCAAGGTTATTGGTGGTGGCATGCCGCTGGCGGCTTTTGGTGGTTCGCGAGCAGTCATGTCGCAGTTGGCACCGCTCGGCCCGGTCTACCAGGCCGGTACCTTGTCAGGCAACCCGGTCGCAACCGCCTGCGGACTGGCGACACTTCATGAAATCAGCAAACCAGGATTTTTCGAAGCCCTGTCTGCGCGTACCGGCTCGCTGGCGCGGGGGCTGCAAGTGGCCGCAGATGAGGCTGGCGTTCCATTTTGTACGGACAGCGAGGGTGGCATGTTCGGCTTCTTCCTGCTCGATACACTGCCCACCAACTATGCCCAGGTGATGAAGAGCGATTCTCCGCGTTTTAACCGCCTGTTCCACGGCCTGCTCGATCGCGGCATCTACATTGCGCCAGCCCTATACGAGGCCGGATTTGTCAGCGCCGCCCACACCGAAGACGATATCGCCATCACACTGGCTGCAGCCAGTGACGTATTCAAGTCGCTATAAAAATAGTAGCTACTTACGCATACTGCACGAGGGCTAGACCCTGTTTTCATCACCAGAGAAGGCGAGGAAACCGGGAAAAGTGTTACCCCGACTTTACGTGGCGTTCATTGAAATTGCCCACTGCGCACACTAGACTGAAGCGATGATCAATTCAGGCTTGACGGCAAGCAAGGAGACTCCCATGAAAAAGATGGTTTTACTGACGGTGCTGACAGGCACAGCCGCTTTGTGTTCGGCCCAGGAAATGGGGCGCGTGCTGTCAACCACGCCCATCGTCAACCAGGTGGGTGTGCCTCGCCAGGTGTGTTCGACTGAGGCGGTGCCGGTGCAATCCCACAAGTCGGGGGCGGGTGCCGTTGTGGGTGCGATTGCTGGGGGTGCCATGGGCAATGCGGTGGGTGGTGGCAGTGGCCGCGCAGCAGCGACCATTCTCGGCGTGCTGGGTGGTGCCGTACTGGGCGACCGGATTGAAGGCCCTGGCCAGACGCAAATGCAAAACATGCAGAGCTGTACCACGCAGACGTTTTACGAAAACCGCACCACCGGTTACAACGTTGTTTATGAGTATGCGGGCAAGCAATACTCAGTGCAAATGCCCAACGATCCGGGCCCGTTCGTCAAGCTGCAAATTACACCGGTCGGGGCAACACCGCCACAAGCCCCTGTGGCAGAGAGCGTCACCTACACTCAGCCCGTCTATGTTGCAGTGCAGCCTGCACCCTATCCCGCCTACTATGCCCGCCCCTACTACGCGCCCATCGGTGTGAACCTGAATCTGGGCTGGTCCAATGGCTATTACGGCCATGGACACAGCCACTGGCGCTGAACCCGACGTGCTAGTCGGTGCTAGCTGGCGTTAGCTGAAGTTAGTGCCTGAAGTGGCGCACGCCACTGAAAACCATCGCCACACCGCGTTCGTTGGCCGCGGCAATCACCTCGTCATCACGCATGCTGCCACCTGGCTGAATAACGCAGGTTGCACCCGCGTCCACCACCACATCCAGCCCATCACGGAACGGGAAAAAGGCGTCACTGGCGACGACCGTTCCCTGCAGTGACAGACCCGCGTGCTGTGCCTTGATGCTGGCGATACGCGCCGAGTCCAGACGGCTCATCTGGCCCGCACCCACGCCCATGGTCATGCCGCCCGCACAGAACACGATGGCGTTGGACTTCACATACTTGGCCACTTTCCAGGCAAACAGCAGGTCCTGAAGTTGTTGCGCGGTTGGCTGGGCGGTTGTCACCACCCTCAAATCAGCCAACGACAGCTCGCGGTTGTCCGCCGTCTGCATCAACAGGCCCGAGCCCACACGTTTCACATCAACCGCATTGCGGCCATTGTCCCAGGCGCTTTTGCCGGGGCCGGTGTTGGTGGGTAGATCAATCTGCAAAATGCGCACATTGACCTTGGTCTTGAACACCTCCAGCGCCTCGGGCGTGTAGCCCGGCGCCATCAGTACCTCCACAAACTGCTTCGAAATCTGTAGCGCCCCACGCTCATCCAGCGTACGGTTCAGGGCAATAATGCCCCCAAAAGCCGAGGTCGGATCAGTCTTGAAGGCCTTGCCATAAGCGTCCAGCGGATCAACTCCAACGGCCACGCCACAGGGGTTGGCGTGTTTGACAATCACACACGCGGGCACGTCAAAACTCTTCACACATTCCCACGCCGCATCGGCATCCGCGATGTTGTTGAAGCTGAGTTCCTTGCCGTGCAGCTGCCTGGCTGTTACCAACGAACCCGGCGCAGGATACAGATCGCGGTAAAACGCGGCCTGCTGGTGCGGGTTCTCGCCGTAGCGTAAATCCTGCAGCTTCACAAACCGGCCATTGGACTGGCCTGGAAACAGGGCATGGCTGCCGTCGGGCTGGATGCCGGAGAGGTAGTCGGAAATAGCACCGTCATACTGGCTGATGCGGTTGAATGCCGCCACCGACAGCGCAAATTTTGTCTTGTCGGTCAGCTTGCCGCCGGCCTTGAGCTCATCCAGAACCACTGCGTATTGCGAGGCATCGGTGAGCACGCCCACGTCTTTCCAGTTTTTGGCCGCAGAACGCACCATGGCCGGGCCACCAATATCGATGTTCTCAATGGCGTCCTCCAGCGTGCAGCCGGGCTTGGCCACCGTTGCTTCAAACGGATAGAGGTTGACCACCAGCAGATCGATGGTGGCGATGTCATGAGCCTTGAGGGCGGCCATATGCTCGGGCACATCACGGCGTGCCAGCAAACCACCATGAACTTTGGGGTGCAGCGTTTTGACGCGTCCATCCAGCATTTCGGGGAAACCCGTCAGCTCGGCGACCTCCGTAACCGGAAGACCCGCGTCAGCCAGAAGTTTGGCAGTACCACCTGTGGAAATCAACTTGATGCCCAGTGCATGCAAGGCCTGTGCGAATTCGAGGATGCCGGTTTTGTCGGAGACTGAAAGGAGTGCGTTCATTGTTTTTAAAGGATGTCGTGAAATTTCGATGGCCGGTCACTTGATGAGTTTGTGTTCGACGAGTTTCTTGCGCAGCGTGTTGCGGTTAAGCCCAAGCCATTCAGCAGCGCGGGACTGGTTGTTGTCAGCCTGGTTCATGACAACTTCCAGCAGGGGCTTCTCCACCACCTTGACCATCATGTCGTACATGTCACCGGGCTCGGTTCCACGCAAATCCTTGAAATAGCCTTCCAGGCTGGCGCGCACGCACTCCTCGATGTACTTTTTACTCATGCCACTTTCTCCTGTTTTTCCTTTTGTACCGGGTGTTCTTCATCTGCCTGTGCCCAGGCTGTCGCCTGAACCGGTGGCATGCGATCAGTCCGGACACCGAGCGCGTCAAAATAATCGGCTACGGCGGTCACTTGCTGCCCGCAGTCTTCAATCAGGTTCATGCGGTCACGAAAAGCATTGCCACCAGGCAAATCCTTCACATACCAGCCAATGTGTTTGCGCGCCGTGCGCACGCCCGTGAAGTCGCCATACAACACGTAGTGGTCTTCCAGATGATCAAGCAGCAGGCGTTTCACCTCGGCGACCAGCGGGGGGGCCAGATGCGTGCCGGTTGCCAAAAAATGGGCGATCTCGCGAAAGATCCACGGGTGCCCCTGCGCCGCGCGACCAATCATGACGGCGTCAGCACCGGTGTACAACAATACATCGCGCGCGTTCTCCGGGGTGGCAATGTCGCCATTGGCCACGACCGCAATGCGGACTGCCGCTTTAACCGCGGCAATCGTGTCGTATTCCGCGTGTCC
>JBEEMW010000008.1:0-15770 GCA_041192445.1 Pseudomonadota bacterium
ACCCCCCGCCACTCTGACACCGGGTTTCGACCTCCGAGGCCCGTCTCGAGAATGGAGGCAAGGAAGATCGTGGATGTACCGTGGTACAGCGGGAAGGGAACCTCATTGGTCACGCTGCCACCTAACTTAATGTATACCGCAAAACCTGCGGGATAAGCTGGACATGAAATCCTCCTGAATCTGGCTTGCCTATTGGGTTACGCGCCAAGTGCGGCAGCATACCAAGCCTTTGCACTATAGCTGCAGAATCTCAAGCACAAGTTTCAAACGAATTAGCTACACATTTAATAGCTACTCACGCATACCCCACAAGGGATAGCGGCCAATTCGGCACCTAAAAAGACGCATTTTCCACATCCAGCCGCGCCAGATACCCCGCCGTATACGCCGCGTAGTCAAAATCAATTGCCGACCTCACCTGCGACACCGCGCCCCACATCACTTCGCGCAGCAGCGACGCACATTTCATCGCGGCAAACGCACGCCGCCGCCGCTCATCCGCAGCCACGCCGAAATAGCTGGCCAGCAACGCTTCATCCTGCTCCGCAGAAAACCCGTTGTTCGACGACAGGTTGGCCAGGTCAAACAGCGGGCTGTTGAAACCCGCGTAGTCCCAGTCGATCAGCCACAGGCGCTGGCCGTCGTCGTCCTCCATGAAGTTGGCGGCCAGCAGGTCGTTGTGGCCGAACACCAGGTCAATCGGGCCGATGGCCTGCTCCAGTTGCTGCGCCATCGCCATCAGCTCCGCCATGCGGCTGGCCAGCGGGTTCACCGGCGCCTCGCGCAGCACGGCGGCGTAGTTGCGAATCACCTGAAACACCCAAAACGTCAGCGCCGGGCCGCGCAGGTGCCGGGGAATGTCGCGGTGGCAGCGGCGCACCAGCTCAATCAGCGGCGCCAGCATTTGCGGGCGGCGCACGTCGGCGTCGGTCAGCGTGCGCCCGTGGATGAACCGGCTGACCAGCACGCCGTCTGCCGCAAACACCACCTCAGGCGAGATGCCCGCCGCGTGCGCGGCGCGTGCGGCCGCGAGTTCGTTGAAGCGCATCACGCCGTGCTCGGGCAGGTCGCGGCCGATGCGCACCACATAGTCGTCGCCACCGCTAGTCGTCACGCGGTAGTTGTGGTTGGTCATGCCGCCGCTCAGCGGCGACACCGCCACCTTGCCCGGCCAGCAGGGCAACTGCGCGATGCGGTCCTCGTGGGAGTCTTGGTGGGGGCTTTCAACAGTCACAGCCCCCTTTTATCATCAATTCGCCACGGTGAACCGCCGCCGCACGTGCTGCGCCTTCTCCATTTCATCGACGATGGCCACGGCCAGGTCGGCCACCGAGATACCGGCGGGCTGGTCGCCCTGGCCGGGCAGCAAGTCGTCCGCACCCACGCGGTACTGGCCGGTGCGCGGGCCAGGCGCCAGGCCGATGGGGGGCGAGAGAAAGCTCCACTCCAGCGTGTTCTCCCCCTTCATGCGGTTCAGCAGCTCACGGGCCGCCAGCGCGCCCTGTTTGTATTCGGCGGGGAATGGCGGCGTGTCCACCAGTTGCAGGCCCGGCGCCACATACAGGCTGCCCGCGCCGCCCACCACCAGCACGCGCTTCACGCCCGATTGTTTGACGCCATCCAGAATGGCCTGGCTGCCTTGCAGGAAAAGATCATGAATCTTCGGCTCGCTCCAGCCGGGGTTGTAGGCGCTGATCACCGCGTCATGCCCCGCCACGGCCTGGGCCACCTGCGCGGCGTCCAGCGCGTCGGCGGCCACCACGGTCAGCCCCGGTTGGGCTGCCAGTTTGGACGGGTTGCGGGCCAGCACGGTGACGCGATGGCCCCGGCTCAGCAGCTCCGACAAAATGGGTGCGCCCACAAAACCGGTGGCGCCAATCAGTGCGATCTTCATGGAAAAACTCCTGTTGATGAAAGAAGCCTAGTCTGATCACTTCACAATCTTCTGAATAGATGGCTTAATTCACTATCAATATGAAGCACTACTAATTAATAAGGCGCCAAACCCATGGACCAACTCAAACGCATGGCCGTTTTTGCCGAGGTGGTGGCCGCGGGCTCGTTAACCGCCGCCGCGCGGCAACTGGGCATGACACCGTCTGCCGTGAGCCAGCATTTGCGGCAGCTGGAGCAATCGCTGGGGCTGGCTTTGCTGCACCGCTCTACCCGGCGCCTCACCCTCACCGAGGCAGGCGCGCGTTACCACACGGGTTGCGCCGCCATGGTGGCCGCGGCCCGCTCTGCCGAGCAATCGCTGGCACGCCTGCGCGATGAGCCCGAAGGCGAGCTGCGGCTGGCCGCCCCCATCGGCTGCGGCGGCCTGCTGGCCACGGCGCTGGCACCGCTGCGGGCTTACCCCAAGCTGGGTTTGCACCTGCTGCTGGACGACGCGCTGATTGACCTGATTGACGAGCGGATCGACATTGCGCTGCGGGTGGGCACGCTGGCCGACTCGTCGCTGGTGGCGCGCAAGCTGGGCAGCATGGCGCGGCAACTGTGCGCGTCGCCCGCCTACCTGGCCGAACGCGGCTGGCCCGTGCGTCCGCAGGATTTGTCGCAGCACGACTGGCTGGGCGGCAGGCCCGGCAGTGCGGGCAACGAAACGCTGGAGTTGATCGGCCCCACTGGTGAAACAGAAACCGTGCGGGTGGAGGGGCGCGTGCAGGCCTCGCAGGTCACGGCGCTGCATGCGCTGTGCGTGGCGGGTTGGGGCATCAGCGTGGTGGTGAGCCAGGATGACCGCCGCGCGCTGGCCGACGGGCGCCTGGTGGCGGTGCTGCCGGGCTGGCGGCTGCCGGACCTGCCGGTTTACGCCATCACGCCCCGGCGCGGCGAGCAGCCCGCCAAGGTGCGCCACACGCTGGACCTGCTGGCCGCGTATTTCGCTACTTCCCAAACAGCTTCTTGAAACGGCTCTCCACCTTGTCTCCGAGAGAGGCCCCCGCTCCCGTGCCGACCCCCGGCATGATGGCGGTGCCAATGGCCGCGCCAATCAGCGCTGCACGGGTGAGCGTGACCTCGGGGGCGTCCAGCGTGCCGCCCACCACCAGCGGCACACCCACGGCCTGGCTCACACTTTTGCCCAGTGCGCCCGCCGCCAGATTCACATTCACACGGCCACTCAAGGCCCGGTTGGGCGCGATGTTCACGTTGCCATTGGCGCTCAACGCACCCGAGCTGGCCACCAGGTTGACAACCTGCACCGCGCGGCCCTGCGTGTTCACCTGGCCCGCCAGTGTGTCGAGCCGGGTTTCGCCCCCGCGGTTCAGGCCTATGGTTTGCACGGCTTTGGCCAGATCGATGCCCCGCACCACGGCATTGCGCACCGTGAACCGGCTTTGTGTCTGCACCGCGTCGGCCAGCGCGCCCAGGTTGGCCGCACGTGCAGACAGCGTGGTGCTGGCCTCCAGCCGGCCACTCAGCGGGCTGGCGTCGGCCGTCGGGCCCACCATGGCGGCCACCTCCACGTCGCGGGTTTCAAGCTGCCCCTTCAATGAAAACGGCCCGCCCGCCTGGGTGGCCGGTTGCAGGCCCATGTGGCCTTTCACGGTGCCGCCACCGACCTTGATCGCCAGGTCCCAGCCCGCCGACTCCCGCGTGATCACGGCCTGGGTGCCGTGGTATTGGCCCTTCACCACCTCAAGCGACACGGTGTCTGGCAGGCCGTCAGAGCCCAGGGCGGCTTTGGCATTCAGCGTTGAGCCGACCCCTTTGGTGTTCACCCAGGTCACCTGGTCCAGCACCAGGCTTTTGGGCAGAAGGGCCGGATCAAATGCTTTTTCGGGCTCCAGCCCTCGTGCAGAATGCGTAGTGCGCTCCTTTTTTTGTAGCGTCGCAAGCACCGCCTCAACCGCCTTTTGTGGCACCGTGGCCTGGCGCACCAGCACGGTCGACACATCCAGCCGCCCCGCCAGCAAGCCCGCCCACGCGGGCCGCACCTCCAGGCGCTCCAGCGTCACCACAGGCTGCGTCTGAACCGCAATGCCCTGCAACGCCACGGCGGGCAGCGGCCACACACTCACGTCAAGCTGCGCCAGCGTCACCGGCACACCCAGCGCCGTACGGGCCTCGCGCTCGACCCGTGCCTTGAAGTCAGGGGTGCCGATCCAGCGCTGCAGCACCAACGCCACGGCCAGCAGCAGCAACACCATGGCCAGCAACCCCCACACCATCCACTTGAAAAGTCGTTTCATGGGAGCATTCTGCATGGACAAAAAGCAAAGGGGGCGAAACCGGCGCGCCGCTACAGCGCCTTTTGCCGCCACGCCAGCGCAGCCGCCAGCCACAAGGCCACGGCCGAGAAGATCAGGCCACTGGACAAGCCACCCGGCCCGTCGGCAATCAGGCCAACCATGGTCGGCCCCACAATCTGCCCGGCCGCAAACACCACGGTGAAGGCGCTGATGCCTGCGGCCCAGGCGCTTGGTGGCAAGTTGTGCCGCACCAGCGCGGTGGTCGACGCCACCACCGACAAAAACACCCCCCCAAACATCAGGCCCGAGAACAGCACCACGCCCCATACCGACGTCAGCGCGGGCAAAACGGTCGCCACCCCCAGCACCCCATTGAGCAAGGCCAGCGCCTGCCCGCCACGAAAGCGGTCCAGCAAACCCGCCCACACCCGGGACGACGCCACCACCGCCACACCCAGCAAGGCATAAAACAGCGTCACCGCAGCAGCACTCGCGCCCTGCTCGCGCAACAGCGCAATCACAAACGTCATGTAGCCGATGTAGCCCACCCCAAACAGGGTGTAGCCCGCCAGTGCAAAAGAAAAATCACGCCACACAAAACGCCGCTCAATCACCGCAGGCGTGCCATCGGCCACTGCCACGGCCGGCGCCCCCAGGTGCTGCAACACCCGCGCTGGCCACGCCAGCATGGCCGTGGCGACACAACACGCCAGGGCCAGCGCCCACCACGCCCAGGCCCAGCCGTGCGGGCGGGCGTGCGCCGCCTGCAACACCGCAGGCACCAACAGCGCCGACAACACGATGCCAAAACCGGTGCCCCCGTAATACAGGCCCAGCAAAAAACCGCCGCGCTGCGGCTGCAAAGCCGCCAGCCGCGCCGCCAGCAAGCCCCCGGCAATGAACACAAATGCACTCGCCACCCCGGCCAGCAAACGCTGCACCAGCAGCGGCGTGGCGTCTGTAAAAAACCCGCTCAAACCCATGAACACACTCGCCAGCAAGGCCCCCACCAGCAACAACCGCGTCGGCCCAAAGCGCTGCATCAAGCGAGGTGTGGCCAGCGCCCCCAGCAAATACCCCAGCGCGTTGGCCGTGTTCATGGCACCCGCCAGGGTGTAAGACCAGCCCAGATCGGCCCGCATGGTGGGCAGCAGCAACCCATAGGCAAACCGGGTTACGCCCAGCGACACGGCAGCACCCAGGGACAGCGCGAGTGCGAGCCAGAGGGTTTGCCGGTCGGTCAGCGGGGCCGGGGGTTGGGCAGCGGTTGCGGTTCGGGTCATGGGGTGGCGATCGTCACCTCAGGGCTCAGGCGTTCCCGTGTCTTTCACGCCCCGGCCCAGCTCGGCCCGGGCGGCACTGGCCAGCGCCTGGTATTTGGCGCGAAAACCGTCCAGCGTCTCCTCTTCCAGCTCTTCCAGATCCAGCAGCGCGTTGTGCGCGCCCTGGGTTGCGCGGATCAGCTCATCCAGCTTCACCTGAATCGCCTGCGTGTCCCGGTTCTGCGTGTTCTGAATCAGAAACACCATGAGGAAAGTGATGATGGTGGTGCCGGTGTTGATAACCAGTTGCCAGGTGTCGCTGAAGTGAAAAAGCGGCCCGGTCACGATCCACACCGCAATGATGCCCACCGCCATCGCAAACACCCTGGGCCGGCCGCAAAAATGTGCCGCGTTTTTTGCAAACCCCGAATACCACATTGCATCACGCATGGGAAACCTCACTTTGAAAACCGGGTGGATGAACCAGCTGCTTGAACATCACATGGGCATCCACATAACCCAGCAGCGTGTGGCGAAATGCGCCGGGCAAGGTGCCCACGATGGCAAAACCCAGCGCCTGCCACAGGCGCACCGCGCCCGCATTGGTGGACACCACCAGATTGAACTGCATGGACCGAAAGCCCGCCGCCACAGCCTCGGTTTGCGAGTGCTCACACATCGCCGAGGCAATGCCCTGGCCCCGGGCCTGCTCTGCAACCACGTAGCCGCAATTGCAGACGTGTGACCCCAGGCCGGTTTGATTCGCCTTGAGGAAGTAGGTGCCCAGGACGGCTCCGTCCGCCGCGCACGCCACATAGGTGGCCTGGGGTAACTCAACCCAGGCCTTGTGGATGTCCGCCTCGGTGCTGCCGGGGGCAAACGCGTAGGTATCGCCGGCGGCAAACGTGGTACGCAACAGGGGCCAGACGGTGGCCCAGTCGCTGGACTGGTAGAGGCGGATGGTGTGCATGGCTGCGATTTTGGCAGCATGTGCCAGGTGACGGGCAAATCACACTTACCGCGGTTTCCAGCGTTTGAGCAGCAGCGCGTTGCTCAGCACGCTGACCGAGCTCATCGCCATGGCCGCACCTGCCACCACCGGGTTCAGAAAACCCAGCGCCGCCAACGGTATGCCCGCCACGTTGTAGGCAAAAGCCCAAAACAGGTTTTGCCGGATTTTGGACACGGTGCGGTCAGACACATCCAGCGCAGCCGCCACCAGCAGCGGGTCACCGCGCATGAGTGTGATGCCTGCGGCGTGCATGGCCACATCCGTGCCACCACCCGGATTCGCCATCGCCATGCCCACGTCTGCCGCCGCCAGGGCAGGCGCATCGTTCACACCGTCGCCCACCATGGCAACGGTATGGCCGCCCGTTTTGAGCGAGGCAATGAGCGCCGCCTTCTCGCCCGGCAGCACCTCGGCCATCACTTCGCCGGCTTCCGGGCGCAGGCCCAGGCGGCGGGCCATGGCCTCGGCGGCACTGCGGTTGTCGCCCGAGACCATGATGGTTTTGATACCGCGTGCCCGCAGGCTTGCCAGCGCCTCTTTGGCACCGGGCTTGGGCTCGTCGCCAAACGCCATCAGGGCTCGCAGGATCAACCCGTCGGCCGTGCGCTCGGCGATGGCCGACACCGTGGCCCCCAGGGCCTGCAACCCGCTCGCCCGCACGGCCAGGGCACCCAGATCCACCTGCAGTTCATCCATCCAGCGCAGGCTGCCGATGAGAAAACTGCGCGCGCCCACCTCGCCTTCCGTGCCGCGGCCCGGCACGGCACGCACGTTGTCGGGGGCGTCGAAGGCCAGGCTTTTTTCCTTCGCCGCACTCACAACGGCGTAGGCCAGCGGGTGCTCGCTGCCGCTTTGCAGGCTGGCCGCCACGCGCAGCATCTCGCCCTCGTCCAGACCGGGCGTGGTCACGAATGCGGTCAAGCGCGGGCGGCCCACCGTCAGCGTGCCGGTCTTGTCAAACGCCACAATATCCACCTGGTGCGCCCGCTCCAGCGCCTGCGCGTCCTTGATCAAAATACCGTGTTTCGCGGCCACGCCGGTCCCCGCCATGATGGCTGCGGGCGTGGCCAGACCCAGTGCACAGGGGCAGGCAATCACCAGCACGGCCACGGCATGGATCAGCGACAGCTCAAACGCATGCCCGGTGAGCCACCATGCCAGCCCCGTCAGCAGCGCAACCACCAGCACCACCGGCACAAACACCGCGCTCACCTGGTCCACCAGCCGCTGAATCGGTGCCTTGGCCGCCTGCGCGTCTTCCACCAGCCGGATGATGCTGGAGAGCACGGTATCCACCCCCACAGCCGTCACCTGCATCACCACGCGGCCGTCGCCGTTGATCGAGCCCCCGGTCAGCCTGACGGCACGGTTGGCATCCAGCTGTTTTTCAACCGGCAGCGGCTCCCCGGTGAGCATGGATTCATCCACCTGCGTGCGTCCCGCCAGCAGCGTGCCGTCCACCGGAAAGCGCTCACCGGGTTTGACCACCAGCCGGTCCCCCACCAGCACCTCGCCCACGGGCACATCCGTTTCAACCGATGGCCCTGCGCCTGCCACAGGGCCCGGCCCCATCAGGTGCGCCATCTCGGGGCGCAAGGCGTGCAGGGCCCGGATCGCCGCCGTGGTCTGGCGCTTGACCCGCGCCTCCAGCCATTTACCCAGCAACACCAGCGTCACCACCACCGCCGAGGCCTCAAAGTACAGGTGCACCATGGCGCCGGGGGGGGCAGACAGCCACAGCCAGGTCGACAGTGCCCAGCCCGCCGTCGTGCCAATTGCCACCAGCAAATCCATGTTGCCCGTGAAGGCCCTGAGTGCGTGCCAGCCCGCCTTGTAAAACCGCGCGCCCAAATAGAACTGCACCGGTGTGGCCAGCAAAAACTGAACCCGCGCCGGCAACATCCAATGTTGGCCAAACAGGTCTGCAACCATGGGCACCACCAGCGGGACCGACAGCACCAGCCCGATCGCCACCGGCAAAAACCCGGCCCAGGGGGAGGCCTCCACCGCGTCAATGGCGGCATCCGCCGCGCGGGGTTCGTAGCCCGCATCACGCACCGCCCGGCGCAACCGGGCGTCCATCTGCTCACCCGGCGTGTACACAACACGTGCCGACTCGGTGGCCAGATTCACCGTGGCATCGCCCACACCCGGCACCTTTTTCAGGGCCTTTTCAACCCGTGCCACGCAAGACGCGCAGGTCATGCCGCCAATACCAATGTCCAGGGTGTCCACGATGTCAGCGGTGTCTGTCACGGCAGGCTCGGTCAGGGAAAGGGGATGGGTCGTCATGGCCTCAAGCCTAAACCTTATCCGGGTTTCAGGTTCAGGCTATGCTTTACTGACCCACCATTTTTTTCCCATTCGGGCACCGGAGTTTTCCATGAACCACACCTTTACCGTCACCGGCATGACCTGCGGCCACTGCGAAATGGCCGTCACCCGCGCCCTGAAGCAGGTTGACCCGCAAGCCGAGGTCAAAATTGACCGGGCCGCCAACCAGGTCGCGGTGCAGTCCGGGCAACCCCGCGAGCAGCTGGCCCAAGCCATTACCGAAGAAGGCTACACCGTCGCCGACTGACCGTCCCCTGACCGCCGCCGGCACGCCCTCACGGCACGCCAGTCAAGCCGTCACCACCTCGCCTTCCAGCGCCTCAAACAGGTCGGGCAGCAGCTTGCGCAACTCGCCCGTGGCGATGGCGGCGTCGGCATCAAAACCATCGTCTTTGCCGGTGGATGCGCCTTCAAACACCACATCCAGAAACGCCAGCTTCTTGAGCTGCATGCTCTCAGTCAGCACAAACGACACGCGGCTGTCCCAGGTCAGGGCCAGCCGGGTGGGAATCTTGCCACTTTCAACGTGCTGGCGCACCTCGTCGTTGTCCAGCGGGTGACGTGAATACCGCACCACCGCCTTGGATTCATCAGCGGCTTTCAGCTCACACTCCCGGTCCACACTGAAGCCGGCCGGGGCCTCCTGTGTCACCAGCCACCCCGACATCGCCGCTGCGGGCGACATTTTGGTGTCGATCAAGGTGGCGGCCAGGCCGTCAATTGATTTGGCCAGCATCGTCAGCACTTCGTCTGATTTGGCCTGACTGCCCGCGTCAATCACCAGCAGCAGGGCATGCGGGTCAATCCACACCACCACCGAGGACAGCTTGGTAAACGCCATGGGCAGCAGCTCCAGCCGGATGTCGTCCTTGATGTCACGGGTTTCCTTCTTGCCGGGTTTTCGCCCGGTGGTGGCCTCAATGTGGGCCACCCGCTCTTTGGCCTTGCGGTTGACCACCGAGCCCGGCAAGGCACGGGTTTCGATCATCAGCTTGAGCATCAACTGCCCGCCCACCGCCTCGACCAGCGGGCCATGGGCCTCGCCCCGGGGCTCTACCCAGCCAATGGACTTTTCCTGGCTGGCTCCGCACTCCACAAAGCGCTCTTTATCGAGACCTTGCTCGATCTGAGCCACTGACGCGGACCATCCGGCCGCAATTCTGTACACGATGACGTTCTTGAACACTGGCACCCTTTTTTCGGTTGATTCAACTGGCCACGCACCAATCAAGCGCCAATCATCCCATCAATTTCCCACACAAATGTTCATCGCAACTTTACAAATCCATATTCCCGCGTCACCCCCCGGATACAGACGCCGCGCAAACTTCTACCCACGCTGATGCCAAATGTCGGGCGTCAGCCGTTAACCAAGGGAAACCCATATGAAATCAGTTTTTAAACCCCTCCTGCTCGCAGGTCTTCTGGCCAGCGCCGGTTTTGCCGCTTTTTCACAGACGCCGGCTGGCGACATGATGGGCGCAGGCGGGTCCATGCAGGAACGCATGGGCCATGGCCGCATGGAGCGGATGGACCCCGCCAAAATGCAGGAAATGATGGCCAAACATCACGCCGAACTCAAAACCAAACTCAAAATTGCGCCCACCCAGGAAGGCGCGTGGACCAGCTTCACCACAGCCATGGCCCCACCCGCCGGCATGACCGGCCAGCAACCTGACCGCGCCGCGATGGAAAAGCTCACAACCCCCGAGCGCATCGACAAAATGAGGGCCATGCGCGTCCAGCGCGACACCGAGATGGACAAACGCGCCGACGCCACCAAAGCCTTTTACGCTACGCTCAACGCCGAGCAGAAAAAGGTGTTTGACGCCGAGGCCATGAACCATGGTGGCCGCCACGGCGGACATCATGGCGACAGGGGCCAGCCTGACCGGAAGGCACCGGCCGCGCCCAAGTAAAAGACAAGGTCAGGGTTTGGCCAGTTCGCCGCTGGCCAGCAGCTTTTCAAGGTCATCGGCACCACCCACCAGCGTGCCTTTGACAAACACCATCGGGAACGTGGGCCAGCCGGTCCACAGCTTCAACGCATTGCGCTTGCGCCAGGTGTTGAGGTAGTTGCCGTATTCCATGTAGTGATAAGGCACACCCGCAGCGTCCAGCAGGCGTCTGGCCTTGCGTGGCATCGGGTTCAGCCCCATGCCCACCACCACCACGGCGTGGGCTGCCACGGCGGCCTGCACTTCGCCCACAATGCCTTGCTGGTGTGTGGCAATCTTGTCGCGAATGGCCGGGTGGATGCGGGATTCTTCAAGTATGGGGCGGGGCATGGCCGTGTCCTTTGTTGTGTTGTCGGTCAAGCACCAAGCACGCGGTTTTTCCCCGCGCGTTTGGCCAGATACATGGCCTGATCGGCCCGTTTGATGGCTTCTTCACCGGTCTCGTCGGGGGCCAGTTGGGCCACACCCGCGCTGAAGGTGATCATGATTTTCTCGGCACCTGCCAGAAAGAAATGCCGGGTCAACTCGCGCTGCAAACGCGTCATGGCGTCTATGCCCCGGTCCAGTGGCGTGTCGGGCAACAGAATCACAAACTCTTCGCCACCGTAGCGCGCCAGTGTGTCCTGGGGGCGCATGCAGTCACGTGCCACCTGCGCCAGATGCGCCAGGGCGGCATCACCGGTCGCGTGCCCCAGCCGGTCGTTCAGCATCTTGAAGTTATCAATGTCCAGCAAGCCTACGCTCAAGGGGATGTCCTTGCGCCTGAAGTTGGACACCTCGCGGTTAACGGCCTCGTCCAGCCCCTTGCGGTTCAGGGCGCCGGTCAGCGTGTCATGCCGCGCCTGATTGCTGACCCGGTCCAGCTCCTGGTGCAGCTTGATGATTTCGGCGTCATTGGTCAATGTCTTCTGGCGCATGGTGCGCAGCTCATCGCGGGTATTGAGGCTGTCGTTCGCCATGCCCCGGGTGGCCCCAACCACGTCTTTCAGCACCGGCGCAATTTCGGCCAGTGTTTTGGCCTGCTCGATGAGGCGCGCGTTTTCTTCCAGCTTGACCTGAAACACGCTGGTGGAATCCGACATCTGCGACAGCCGCTCGATGAACGTCAGCAGCATCAGGCGCATCTCTTCCTGCGCCTCCAACGCCCGGCCTTTGGCCTCGGTCTGCTTGAAGATCACGTCCTTGAGCCGGCGCTCCAGATCATCCAGACGGCGCAATGAGAGCGGCGGTGTCGAGGCCAGCATCAGCCCGTCAATCTGGCCCTTTAGCCAGCGGTCATCCAGACTGAGCTCGCCGATGTTCTGAAAAATGAGGTGCAGCAGCCGGAGCAGGTTGGCCTTGATCTCGGCCTGGTCTTCTGCGGCAAATGACAGGCGATGGCTGTAATTGCCCAGCAGCATTTTGGCCGCCATCAGGTCTGCGCCCGGTTGCCGCATCGCATTCACCACGGCCTGCGTCTGCTCGGCAAACCGGGTGTCGTCGGTGCCCAGCGCGGGCTGGGTGTGCTCAATCAAACGCGCAATTTGCTCCAGAAAATCGGCGGTCAGTGCCGGTGCTGCCGCCGCCACCGGGTTTGCGCCCAGCGCCGACAACGCGCCCGGTTGCGTGGCCGCGCCCCCGGCGGACCCACCGGCAGCCGCCGACGTGGGTGTGGCAAACCCGACATAGGCCACCAGCGCGTTTTGCACGCCTGCCCAGGACCGTCGGCTGACGGCTGACGCCAGCAAGGCCAACTGCTTTTCCTGCCCCGGATTTTTTACCGGCAGCTCGGCGGCAATCTGGCGCAAGGGCTCTTCGGGGAAGGGCTGCACATTGGGAATATTGGCAATCTCGTTGTAAAGCAACTGGTAGTTGAGCGGTGTGGGCGTCAACTTGCGCGCCGTGAGCTGCATCAGCGTCTCACGCGCGATTTCAAACGGCTTTTTGGGGGGCGGTTTGGTGTCTGACACGTTTAGAACCGCACGGTAAACGACAAGCCCACCGTGGTTGGAGAGACTTTGGGTACATTGGGCAGCACCAGCACGTGGGCCTCGCCCCAGCTAAACGGCATTGACGCGCTGACACCACCAAACACATTCACACTCTTGATGTAGCCGGTGATCACGCCGCCAAACACCCCCAGCTTGACGCTGCCCACGTTGAGCGGGCGCCAGCCGTACATGCCATAGAGGCTGGCCCGGCCCAGGCTGTTGTCAAAAACTCCCGCCCCCAGCAATTCGGACGTCTCGTCCCTGGCGCACAGAACACCGATACCGGGTGTTGCAGACCTGAAACCGGCGCTGTCGTGGATGGCAGCAACGTGAAAATGCGGAAGACAATCCATGGCGGAGAGACAACACTTGTCTTGGTTTTTATATTGCCACGGTTATAACACCGGACCCTGCCCGGTGTGGATGCAAATTTAAGCCGCCACCAGCCGCAGGTGCGTGATTTCTGACGGGGCGCCAAATCGTTTGGGCGGACCCCAATAGCCGGTGCCCCGGCTGGTGTAAACCCACAAATCCTGCAGCCTGTGCAGCCCCGCCGTGAACGGCTGCTGAAAGCGCACAAAGTGGTTCCACGGCCAAAACTGCCCGCCATGTGTGTGGCCCGACAACTGCAAATGAAAGCCGGCCTGCGCGGCTGCCGGCGCACTGCGTGGCTGGTGCGCCAACAACAACCGGAACCCCACGTGCGCGGGCGCACCCGCCATGGCGGCCTGGGCGTCGCTGCGGTGAGACTCATCAAACTGATGGGCGGAGTAATCACTCACGCCCGCCACAACCAATGCGGCACTGGCAGTCGAAGTGTTGCCACCATGCTGCAACACCACGTGTTCGTTCATCAACACCTGCACGCCCAGACGTCGCAACTCGTCAATCCAGGCATGGGCGCCCGAGTAATACTCGTGGTTTCCCGTCACAAAATAGGTGCCGTGGCGGGACCTCAACTGCGACAGCGGCGCCACGTGGCCCGACAACTCGGCCACGCTGCCATCCACCAGATCCCCGGTTATGGCCACCAGATCGGCGCCCAGTGCGTTCACCGCCGTCACGATGGCCTGCAGGTAACCGTGCTTGATGGTCGGCCCCACGTGAATGTCGCTGATCTGCGCCACCGTGAACCCATGCAGCGCGGCGGGCAAACCGGCAATCGGCACATCCACCCGCACCACGCCGGCGGTGCGCCGGGCGTTCCACAAGCCCACCACCGTCGCCCCCAGGCCCAGCAAGGGCACGGCAGCGGCGCTCCACACCGTCAGGCGCTGCGTGGCAACGGCGCTCACGGCGACAGGCCACAACCATGCTGCGCCCCAGGCCAGCAACAACATCACATCACGCAGCAGCGTCAGCACAAAAAGCGAGGACAACAAGCCCATGCACAGCAGCCCAAGCCAGGTCAACACATCAGACAGTGGCGGCTTGGCCACCCGGCGCGCCAGCAATCCCATGGGCAGCAACAGGCTTGAAAGCACCAGCACCAGCAGCAGCACAACCAACACCCATGCCGGCACCGGCCATGTGGCAAGCGGCGGCACAATGCGCCAGCCCACCCACGCATGCAGCAGGACGGATACAACAGTCAGGGGAATTAAAGCCATGGCCTCACAGATGGGGCGGCGCCAGGCGTATTCAAGCCGTCATTCGCCCAGACCGGACGCCCGTGACTCAGGCCCCAGACGGGGCACCGGCTTGTGCGACGCCTTCAAGAACACCGCCAGACGCTGCCGCTGCTCAAGCGTCAGCACACCCGGCTTCCTGGCCTCGCGGCGGCACTGCCCCACCCGCTCACGCACCCGCTCAGGCACCAGATCGGCATTGCAAACCTCCGGAAAAACGCCCCCGGCAGGCCACTTGATGGACTGGGCGTCTTGCACGGCCACCAACACGTCCAGCTCCAGACTGTGAAAAAACGTCTTTTGCTTCACCTTTTTGTCCAGAAAGGCTTCCAGCGACAAGGCCTGCAACTTGATCTCGGTAATGGGTGAGCGCATCGGTCTGGCATGGCCGTTCTGGTTATGCGTCCACTGCCAGTCGGCCTCGATCTGGATCGTGCCCAGCACGCTCACGTTTTCGATCAGCAGCAGGCCATAAGGGTGCAGCACCAGATGGTCCATTTGCGCCAGCAGACCACCCGAGCGCACAACCAGGCCGTTGAGCACGTCCACCTCCTCGCTGGCATCAAAAGCGCTGCGCAGGAAATTGGCCATCTGCTGCGTGGCCTCCCCCTCAAGCGGGTCTAACTCCTTGTAGATCACGGCTGCCGTGCCCCCCAAATAGCGATACCGCGGATATTACCCGCGGCAGCGACTTACGTCAGCGGCTTGTGTGAGGCCTGCAAAAATTCGGCCAGCCGCCGGCGGTGATTCAATGCCAATGCGCCCGGCCCGGAGGTCTGGCGTTCATAGTCCAAAACCCGCTGCGCCACCCGGGCCGGTATCTGGTCGGCGTTGCACACCACCGACAGCGCACCGGTAGGCGGCCACTCAATCGTGCCCTTGTCAGGCACCGCCACCATCACCGCCACCTCAACCCGGCTGAAAAACCCCGGTTGCTTGACCTTTTTTTCCAGAAACTGTTTCAGCGCGGCCGCCTGAAAAAACACGCGGTCAATCGGTGACGGCATCTCCACCATGCTGCTGTTGCGCCAGCGCAGCCACTTGCCGTCTGAACGCACCTGCAGCCCGCCCAGCACACTCTGGCAATCCACAATCACCATGCCATAGGGGTGCAGCAGCAGGTGATCAATCTGCGCCCGAATATCGCCCGAGCTCAGGCGCAGCCCGCTCAACACATCAACCTCGTCACTCGTGCCAAAGGCGCGGCGCAGGTAGTAGGTCATCTGCTCCTGCGCCCGATGAACTGCCAACATGTCCGCGTTCTGGCTTTCGAACGAGTCCAACTCCTTGAAGATCATGGTCGCCCAAGCCCTCTATATATTTAATGCGCCGATGTTACCGCCTGCGACGGTAAACACGTCAGCCTCTGGGCCTCAAGTACCGCATCAGGCCGGGCCGGCACCTTGGCCGAGC
>JBEEMW010000009.1:0-25648 GCA_041192445.1 Pseudomonadota bacterium
TTGGCTAAGCGTGCCCTGCTGGTGGGTGCAGGCGGTGCGGGTTCGGCCATTGCCCACGCGCTGGTCATGGCCGGCGTGAGCGCCCTGGCCATTCATGACGAAGACACCGTCCGACGCACCACGCTGGTTGAGCGCCTGGCGGGCTTGAAGCAATGCCCCGTCACCCACGGCAACGCTGACCCCGGTGGCTTTGACATCGTTCTCAACGCCACGCCCGTGGGCATGCGTGAGGCCGACCCTTACCCGTTGGACGTGCGCAAGCTTACCGCTGCCATGTTTGTCGGCTGCGTTATCACCGCACCGGCCGTAACAAAGCTGATTGCCGCCGCACGCGCCAGGGGCTGCGCCACCATGACGGGTGCACATATGTTTGGCCGTGTGCGTGACCTGATGGTTGATTTTTTACTGGAGGCCTGAGATGCAGGTTCTCAAAACCCTCACAGACTTGCCCGATTTCACCGCGTATGACGTGGTGGTAATTGGTGCGGGTGGCGCTGGCATGGCGGCTGCGTTGTATGCGGCCATTGACGGCGCGAATGTTTTGCTGGTCGAGCACACCGAATACGTGGGCGGCACCACGGCCCTGTCGGCGGGCACGACCTGGATTCCGGGCACCCACCACGCGGCCAGCGTGAACCCCGGCGACACGCTGGCAGACGCTGCGCGTTACCTGGGCAACGCCATCGGTGAACGCAGCCCGGCCGCGCTGCGCCAGGCCTTTCTGGACAATGGGCCGCGTGCCGTCAAACACATCGAGGCTAATTCAGAGGTCAAGTACCGCGCCTGCGCCAAGCACCCGGACTACCTCTCCGAGCTGGACGGCTCCACGCTCAATGGCCGGGCGCTGGAGCCTCTGCCGTTTGATGGTCGCCTGCTGGGCGGGCTGTTCGCGCTGATTCGCCCGCCCATCCCCGAGTTCACCGTTCTGGGCGGCATGATGGTGGACCGCACCGACATCAACCACCTGCTGGGCATGACGAAGTCACTCACCTCGCTCAGACATGCGGTCAAGCTGGTGTTGCGCCACGCCAGCGACCGGCTGCGTTACCCGCGCGGTACCCGGCTGGTGATGGGCAATGCGCTGGTGGCGCGGCTGTTGTACTCGTTGTCCCAGCGCAGCAATGTCGCGCTGACGCTGAATACTTCGGTTGAGCAGATCAACCGGGGGGCGGGCGGTGTGGAGTCCGTCACGCTGATGCAAAACGGTCAGCGCCGCAGCGTGCACGTCAAGGGCGGCGTCATCCTTGCCAGCGGCGGCTTCAACCGTCACCCGGCTTTGCGTCCGGCGATGCTGCCCGGCATCGCCCCGGCCTGGTGCCCGGCCGCCCCTGGCCACACTGGCGCAGCGCAAGACCTGGCGCGTGGTCTGGGCGCAAAAAACGGTGGCGGTGGTGGCAACGCATATCAGGGCCAGGCCCAAAGCACCCATGCTTTCTGGGCCCCCGTGTCCCTGCGCCAGCGCACCAACGGCACGCAAGCCGTGTTTGCGCACTTTGTGATGGACCGCGCCAAGCCCGGCATGATCACCGTCAATCGCAATGGCGAACGCTTCGTTAACGAGAGCACCTCCTACCACCTGTTTGCGCTGGCCATGCAAGAGACCAACAAGACCATAGCGGCCATCCCTGCCTACCTGATTTGCGATGCCGAGGCCCTGCGCAAATACGGCATCGGCATGGTGCGCCCCGGTGGCAAGGGGCTGGCACGTTTCCTGGCCGATGGCTACCTGACCGAGGGCCGCACGTTGGCTGAACTCGCACACAAGCTGGGCGCGGATGCCACGGGTCTGCAGGCTAGCGTCATCAAGATGAATGCCTACGCCGAAACGGGCATCGACCCCGATTTCCATCGCGGCGAAACCGCTTACCAACACAACATCGGTGACCCTGCCTGGAGCGGCAAGAACCCCAATCTTGGCCCCTTGCGCCAGGCGCCTTACTACGCGGTGAAGCTGTACCCCGGCGACATCGGTGCCTCCACCGGTCTGGTCACCGATGCCGATGCCCGTGTGCTGGGTGTGGGCGACCAGCCGATTGGCGGCTTGTACGCCGTCGGCAACGACATGCATTCCATCATGGGCGGGATTTATACCGGCCCCGGCATCACGATTGGGCCGGGGTTGGTGTTTGCTTATCTGGCCGCGCGGCATGCCATCGCGCGGGCCCGGACAGAGGTGACGACGGGCGGATAAAGAGTCAGTAGTACGCGGCAGGTGATTCACTTGCCAAACTTGAGCAGACCGGTCGCCAGCGAGGTGCCACACACGATGATCACGCCGCACAGCAGCATCCACAACGTGAGCTGTTCGCCCAGGAAGATGCCGCCATAAGCCAGGGCAAACACCGGCACCACAAAGGTCACGGCCAGCGCACGGGCCGGGCCTGCCCGCTCAATCAGGCGAAAGTACAGGATGTAGGCCACACCGGTGCACACCACGCCCAGGGCCAATAACGCCAGCCATGGCACCAGACCGGGTGTGTGGGCCGGCCAAAACCAGAATGTGGGCACGGCCAGCCCCAGCGTGGCCCCCAACTGGCTGCCGGTGGCGGTGGCCAGCGGGTGCACACCGGTCAGGTAACGCTTGGTGAAGCTGGCGGCGAAGGCGTAGCAAACGGCAGCCAGCAGGCAGGCCAGTATGGCCCAGCCCGAGCCACCGGGCTTGAAGCTGGCTTTCTCGCCAGCCAGCAGAATCACGCCACCAAAACCGATCAGCAAGCCCAAAATTCTGGAATTGCCCGGCCGGTCTTTCAGCCACAGCCAGGCCACCACGGCCCCGAACAGGGGCACGGTGGCGTTCAGAATGGCGGTCATGCCGGTGCTGATGAACAGCACCGCATACGAGAACAGCGCGAAGGGAATGCCCGAGTTCAGCAAACCAATGAACAGGATGGGGACCGCCTTGCGTTTGAGTTCACCCCAATGCCCGCTGAACCACAAGATCGGTGTCAAAAAAGCCGCCGCGATGGCAACCCTGACACCCGCTGTGGCCAGGGGGCCAAACTCGGCGGCACCCAGACGCATGAACAAGAAAGAGGCCCCCCACATGGCAGCCAGGGCAACAAAGTCGATCAGCAAGGATTTTTTCATGAGGGTAGGGTTGCGAACGGGGGCACACTTTCCAGTCTGAGCAGGGCTGTTTTTCGGTCCAGCCCACCGGCATAGCCGGTGAGCGAGCCGTCGGCCCCGACCACGCGGTGGCAGGGCACAATGATACCGATCGGGTTACGGCCCACCGCAGCGCCCACTGCACGCACTGCCTTCGGGTTGCCGATGCGTCGGCTGATGTCTCCGTAATGGGTGGTCTGGCCGAACGACAGCGCCAGCAGCGCCTGCCAGACGGCTTGCTGAAACACCGTGCCACCCCGCAGATCCAGCGGCAGATCGAATTGGCTGCGCTGGCCCGCAAAGTACTGGGTGAGTTGCTGCTGCGCCTGCAACAGCACCGGGTGCCTGGTGTCCTCGGGCCAAGCCGCGTGATCCGGCCGGTGCCGCTGGTCATCAAACCACACGCCAGCCAGCCCCATGTGGGTGGCGGCCAGGGTCATGGGGCCCAGGGGGGTGTGGAAGATGGTTTGAACGATGGAGGGGTCAAATTTCATGTTGCAAGCTCCCAATTAATGATCATTCAGGGCTTTAGCCCCCGCCGGATATGCGTGAGCAGCTATTGTTTTAGTAGCGACTGGCAAGCTGTTCCAGGCCCGGATCACGGCATAGCTGCGCCAGGGTCGCCAGCTTTGGGACGCTGCTTCGGCCGCGCGCGCGGGGCTTTTTCCCCCTTGTACGCCCAGCGCCTTGTGCAGGGCCACGTCGCCGGACGGAAACGCATCGGGCCAGCGCAAGGCCCGCATGGCGATGTATTGCGCGGTCCAGTCGCCGATGCCGGGCAAGGCCTTGAGGGCGGCCAGGGTTGCGGGCACATCGGCACCCGCGTGCAACTGCAGGCACCGGGTTGAAACCGCCTGCGCCAGGGCGATGATGGCCCCCTGGCGCTGTTTCACGATACCGAGTGAACCCAGCGCATCACCACTGGCTGCCGCCAGTGTGGCCGGTGTGGGGAACAGGCGTGTGAGTTCGGGGTAGGGCGTGGCTATTGGTTCACCGAAGGTGTTCACCAGGCGTTGCGTCAGGGTACGGGCTGCCGCCACCGTGATCTGCTGGCCCAACACGGCGCGCACCGCCAGCTCATAACCGTCCATCGTGCCGGGAACCCGCAGACCGTCGCCGTCAGGAAAGGCGGTGTGCAGCACCGGGTTGATGGCCTGCGGGTCAGCGTCCAGATCAAACGCCGCGCGCACACGGCGAATAACCAGCGGCAAGACCTCACGCAGCGAATCGCTGACTTGCAGCACCAGCTGGCAACGGGTGGTGTCGAACTCGGTCAGCAGCCAGCCAGCGTGGGTCTTTCCTCCGGATTCAACACGAAATGTCCTTCCAGCCCTCGTGGAATATGCGTCAGTAGCTACAAATTCAATAGCGGTCATGGCCCGCTTGTGGATAAATGCCAGCATTGCAGCCACGTCATATGGCGGTCGGTAACCCAGCTTCACAGTGATACCCTGCCCGGTGGCGCGGGCGCCAGCCCGGCGCAACTGCGTGGGGTTGAGCTGGTAATGCGCCACAAACGCGGCGTTGAAGCGGCGCACGCTGGCAAAGCCGCTGGTGAGCGCAATCCGGGTGATGGGCAGGTGGGTGTCCGCGAGCAACTGCTTGGCGGTGAGCAGGCGGCGCGTTTGCAGGTATTGCAGCGGCGACACGCCGAATTGCGCTTCAAAAATACGCCGCAAGTGGCGGCCACTCACACCCAGCCGGTCGGCCAGCGTTTGCACCGACAAGGCATCAGGGCCCCATGAGTCAGGTTCATCCAGCAGCCGTGCCGCCTGATGCGCCAGGATGTAGGACGCATCCTGGATTGACCACACCACCGAGTGTGGCGCCAGCTCGGGGCGGCAGCGTAGACAGGGCCGAAACCCCGCCCCCTCGGCCTGCGCGGCATGGTCAAAGAAGCGGCAATTCTCGCGTTTGGGCGTTTTGGCGCTGCACACCGGGCGGCAGTAGATGCCGGTGGACGTGACGCCGGTAAAAAATCGCCCGTCAAAGCGCGCGTCGCGGGCTTTGAGCGCGAGGTAGCAGGCGTCCTGCGCGGCGGGGGATGAAACGGTGTCGGGGCCAGCGGTCATGCGGCCAATGATACGCCGCCAAGACCCCTGGGCTAGCCGTTTTCGGACATGCTTTCCGTGAGGGCCGGGCCGGCGTCAGGCCTCAGCTCGAGCATGACCGTGGCGAGTGGCGGCAGTGTCAGCACCACGGAGCAGGGCTTGCCGTGCCAGGGCACGGGTTCTGCCGAAGCGACACCCAGTGGGGTGCCCACGTTGCCACCGCCGTAGTGCATCGAATCGGTGTTGAACCGCTCAACATACTCCCCCAGGGCGGGTACACCCAGCCGGTAGGCCTGCTGGACGATGGGCGTGAAGTTGCAGATCACCACGATGAAGCTGCGCCTGCTGCTTGCGTAACGGATGAAGCTGAGGATGGCGTGCTCGGTGTTGTTGTGCTCGATCCAGTCAAATCCGTCAGGCGAAAAATCCTGCTGATACAACGCAGGGGTGTTGCGATAGAGATGGTTGAGGTCCCGCATCATGTTTTGAACTCCGGCGTGCTGGGCGTCGTTCAGCAGATGCCAGTCCAGACTCTGGTCGTGATTCCATTCGCGCTCCTGCCCAAACTCGCAGCCCATGAACAGCAACTTCTTGCCCGGATGGCCGTACATGAACCCCAGATAGGCCCGCAGGTTGGCAAATTTCTGCCAGCGGTCGCCCGGCATCTTGTTGAGCAGCGAGCCCTTGCCGTGCACAACTTCGTCATGCGAGATGGGCAGCACAAAATTTTCATTGAAGGCGTACATCAGCCCAAACGTCATTTCCTCGTAGTGGTACTTGCGGTAGATCGGCTCACGGGCCATGAAATCCAGGGTGTCATGCATCCAGCCCAGATTCCATTTGTAATTGAAGCCCAACCCGCCGGCATAGGTCGGACGGGATACTGCTGGAAACGCGTGGGATTCCTCGGCGATCGTGATCGCATCAGGGCGCTCCACACCGATGACCTCGCTCATGCGTTTGAGAAACGCGATGGCCTCCAGATTCTCGCGCCCCCCAAATTTGTTGGGTAGCCACTCACCGGCCTTGCGGCTGTAGTCGCGAAACAGCATGGATGCGACGGCGTCTACCCGCAGACCATCCACCCCATAACGCTCCAGCCAGTAGAGGCCGTTGCCAATCAGGAAATTACGAACCTCGGTACGGCCCAGGTTGTAGATCAGCGTGTTCCAGTCGTTGTGAAAACCTTCACGCGGATCAGCGTATTCGTACAGGTGCGAGCCATCAAAATGGCCCAGCGCATGGGCATCGGTGGGAAAGTGGGCGGGCACCCAGTCCAGCAATATGCCGAGTCCGGCTTTATGGCAGCGCGCCACAAACCGGCTAAAACCCTTGCCATCACCGAAACGCGATGTAGGCGCGTACAGACCCACTGGCTGATAGCCCCAGGAACCGTCAAAGGGGTGCTCGTTGATGGGCAGCAGCTCAAGGTGGGTAAACCCCATGTCCACCACGTATGGCACCAGCGTGTCGGCGAATTCGTCCCAGTTCAGCCAGCGGCCGTGGACACCACTGGCGCTGTCTTCGATTCGCCGCCACGATCCCAAATGCACCTCGTAAATACTCATGGGCGCATCCAGGGCGTTGGCTTGTCGACGTATCGCGGACGAGGGTTTGCGCGATGGCATGGGCGCCACAATGCTGGCTGTGGCCGGGCGCAACTCAGCCAGCCGTGCATAAGGGTCAGCACGTGTGGGCAACACATGGCCCCCCTTCGAGCGAACTTCAAATTTGTACCTGGCACCCAGGGGGACACCGGGTATGAAAATTTCCCACACACCGCATTCACGCCGCAAGCGCATGGGATGACGGCGACCGTCCCACAGGTTGAAATCTCCCACCACGCTGACGCGCGAGGCGTTGGGTGCCCAGACAGCGAAACTGGTGCCAGAAACGTCGTCAATCACCCGTTGTGTCGCGCCCATGATTTCGTAAGGGCGCAAGTGGGTGCCTTCGCTGAGCAGCCAGACATCGGTGTCACCCAGCACGTAACTGAAGCGGTATGGGTCGTCCAGTATTTCTTCGTAGCCAGTGACCCAAAGTACGCGCAAACGGTAGGTGCGCTGGGGCAGCGCGCTGAGCACATGTTCAAAAAAGCCGTCTGTGTGACGCTGGGTCAGTGCGCCCAATTCGTCGCCGGTGGCGGCATCCACCACGTGAACCGCCAGTGCGCCGGGCAGGAAAGCACGCACCGACATCTCGTTATTGCGCTGCAGGTGTGGCCCCAGCACCGAGAAAGGATCACCGTGCCGGCCTGCACAAATCCGTTTGATGTCTTGTGGTTGCAGCATGGGGTGGTGAATGGGTCAGCAGACTCAGGTCGAATGGTTGGGCGCAGGTGTGATGTGCCATATCTGGCGCGCATATTCCCGAATCGTTCGATCGGATGAAAAGACCCCCATGCCTGCCACATTGATGATGGACCGGTCACACCACTGCGCCGGATCGCGGTACACCGCATCCACGCTGGACTGGGCCGCCACATAAGACGCAAAGTCGGCCAGCAGCATGTACTGGTCACCGCCCCACAAAAGCGTATTGACCAACTCCCGGTAACGCCCTGGCTCTCCCGGCGAAAACAGCCCCCCGGCAATCGCATCCAGCACCGCCTTGAGAACTGGCTGGCTGTCGTAATAACGCATCGGCTGGTAGCCGTTTTGCATCAGGTCCCGCACTTCCGGTGTTTTAAGACCAAAAATAAAGATGTTGTCATCGCCCACATTCTGACGGATTTCGATATTGGCCCCGTCGTCAGTCCCTATGGTGAGCGCACCATTGAGCGCGAGTTTCATGTTGCCGGTGCCTGACGCCTCGGTGCCGGCAGTGGAAATTTGCTCGGACAGGTCGGCACCCGGCATGATGACTTCGGCCACCGACACACCATAGTTTGGCAAAAACACCAGCTTGAGTTTGTCCCCAACGCGCGGGTCCTGGTTGATCACGGTACCCACGTCATGGATCAGGCGGATGATGGATTTGGCGGTGTGATAGCTGGATGCCGCCTTGCCTGCAAAGATGACGGTCCTGGGCACCCAGGGCGCATCCGGATTGGCCAGGATGGCCTGGTAACGCGTGACCACATGCAAGACGTTGAGCAGCTGCCGCTTGTACTCGTGGATGCGTTTGACCTGGACATCAAACAGGCTGTCCGGACTGACCTTGACGCCGGTGCTTCGTTCAATATAGGCTGCAAGCCGTACTTTATTGGCACGTTTGACGGTCCTGAATTTTTCACAAAAGTCGGCATCGGTGCGGTAGGCGTGCAGGCGTTTGAGCTGGTCCAGATCGAGTCGCCAGCTGGTCCCCAGTGTGTTGTCGAGCAGGCTGGCCAGACCCGGGTTGGCCTGCGCCAGCCAGCGCCGGGGCGTGACGCCATTGGTCACGTTGATAAAGCGGTCTGGCCACAGGTCGGCGAAGTCGGCAAAAATGGTTTGCACCAGCAAATCGGAGTGCAACGCCGACACACCGTTGACCTTGTGACTGCCCACAATGGACAAATGGGCCATGCGCACCCGGCGTTCGCCGCGTTCGTCAATCAGCGACAGGCGTTCCAGGTAAGCGTCGTCTCCGGGCCGATGACGGGCAGCCACTTCCAGAAATGCCTTGTTGATGCGGAAAATGATTTCAAGGTGGCGGGGCAGCACATGTTGCATCAGGCTGACTGGCCAGGTTTCCAGGGCCTCCGGCATGAGGGTGTGGTTGGTATAAGAGAACGTCTTGCAGCCTATCTGCCAGGCCTTGTCCCAGGTCATGTGATGCTCGTCGCACAAGAGGCGCATCAATTCGGCGACGCCGATGGCGGGGTGGGTGTCGTTGAGGTGGATGGCAACCTGATCGGCCAGATTGTCCAGCGTGGGGTGTTCATCAAGGTGGCGTTTCACCAGGTCCTGCATCGACGCGGCGACGAAAAAATACTCCTGTTTGAGCCGCAGCTCGCGTCCTGCAGGTGTGCTGTCGTTGGGGTAAAGAACCCAGGAAATATTCTCGAATTCGTTCTTGGTGCTGGCCGCACGTGCGTAGTCGCCAGTGTTGAAAGCGCCCAGGTCAATGTGTGCGGGGGCCACTGCTTTCCACAAGCGCAGAGTGCTGACTTTGTTGGTGCCATGGCCTGGTACGACCATGTCGTAGGCCTTGGCCACCACTTCCCCGGCATGCCGCCAGACGGCCTGGCCTTCTTCGTGTTCCACCAGACCACCAAAATAGACGGGGTAGCAGATGCTGGCACGCGGAAACTCCCAGGGGGTGCCGTCCTGTAACCAGGGGTCGGGGTATTCCACCTGCGAGCCATCCTGAATGTCCTGCGCAAACATGCCGTATTCGTACCGGATGCCGTAGCCAAATGAGGGCAATCCGACGGTGGCCATGGCGTCAAGAAAGCAGGCCGCCAGGCGTCCCAAACCACCGTTGCCCAGAGCGGCATCGGGCTCACGGTCAGCCACATCTTCCAGCGTCTGTGCGTGCAATTTCATGCCTTGCGCCGCACCTGCAGTCAGGCCCAGTGCCGCCAGGGCGTTGGAGAGGGTGCGCCCCATCAGGAATTCCATCGACAGGTAAACCACTCTGCGGGCTTTGTCGGCGTGTTCCTGGGCCTGCGTTTCGACCCAGCGTTTGGACAGTTGCTGACGCGCAACCTGGGCCACCGCCTGCATCAGGTCGATGCGTGTGGCGTCGGCCGGCGCAACGCCAATCGTATTGAGTAATTGATCTTCAATTTCGGCTGCGACGTGCAGGCTTGCGGATAAGAATGTTTGAGTCAAGAGAAGAGCCTTTGGATGGTGGAGGGGGTAGCCCGCGAGTCAGTTCAAAATATTCTCGCACGGGGTAACGGTGATGTAACCAGGTAGGTGAAGGGTCAGGGGGTCGGCCCCGGTCCAATGGAGTTTGCGCCCACAAAGCGGGGTTGGCGCAAGACCTGATGCTGTTCCGGTTCAGGTGTTTTTCCGGCAATCAGGGACAACAGCATTTCGGCCATGGTCTGTCCAGCCTCATAGGCCGTGGGTTGTTCTACAGCGGCAATCCACTGTCCTCGCAGCAGTGTGTCAACCGGCACGCCGTCATAAACAATGATGGATATGTCGTGTCCTATCTCAATACCCGCGTCCAGGAGCGCACGCACGACACCCACACCGCAGAGGTTGTTGTCCACAATGATGGCTGTGGGACGGGGTGTCAGCGCCAGAATTCGGGCTGCAACGCCATAACCGCTGCGCCGGTCCATGCCCGCTGAAAAAATGGCGTCCGACCGGACGGTCAAACCCGCCATCTGCATGGCACGCTCATACCCCATGTGCCTTTGCCAGGCGAAATTGAGTGTCAGTGGCGCGTGGACATAAGCGATGGCGGTGTGTCCCAGCTTGACAAGTTCCTGCACAGCCAGAGCCATGCCGGCTTCGTTGTCAAAGTCAAACCACGGGAAGCCCTGGGGGGTGCCGGTGCGGCCATAGGCGACAAAAGGGATGCCGGACTGCATCAGATAGTCGATACGCGGATCGATCACACGTGTACGCGCCACAATCAGCCCGTCAACCCGACCACCCCGTACCAGGCGTTCATAGCTTTGAAGTTCGGATTTCTCGCGGGCCGAAACCAGAAGCAGATCGATATTGCCGGCGTCGAGTCGATCAGACACGCCTTGAACAACTTCCAGGAATCGGGGGTCACCCAGATCACCGGCATCCAGCGGGTACACGATACCGACGGCGTCGGCTCGACCGAGTGCCAGTCGGCGCGCTCCCACATTGGGTTGGTAATCCAGCTCGCGTGCCACGTCCACTACCCGACGGCGGGTTGATTCGCTGACATCGGGGTAACCATTGAGAGCCCGGCTGACTGTCGTAGGGGACAGGCCGAGGTGGGCGGATAATTTTTTCAAGTCAATAGGCACTGCGTCACCGTCGTTTGGAGGGTCAAGCTGCGCATTGTCTCAAACTGCCTTGCCCGCTTCGTCAAACAGGTAACACGTGCCGGGTTGTGGCATCAACACAATTTGCTGTCCTTGATGACAGGCGTGTCCGGTTTCGGCCATTTTTATGCACACGGAGTGCTCCGTGCCAGCCACCATGGCATGAATCAGCTGAACGTCACCGAGTCGTTCAATGAGCTGAACCCTGGCTGCCAGGCCGTTGCCTTCAGTGGCCCAGGTCAGTGACTCCGCGCGCACACCCAGCGTCATGTTCCGGGGTATCGCCCCCAGCGCCGGCAAACCCGATTGCGGCAGTGTCAACTGGGCCTGATCGCTGATCGCAAAGTGGATGTCCCCGGATAAACCTGCGCTGACAGTACAGGGCAGCAGGTTCATTTTTGGAGAGCCCAAAAAGGCTGCAACAAAGGTGTTGGCCGGACGCTGGTACATGTCCATGGGCGCACCAACCTGTTCGATATAACCCTTGTTGAAGACGGCGATGCGGTCACCCAGGGTCATGGCTTCGGTCTGGTCATGTGTGACATAAATCATGGTCGCACCGAGTTCCCGATGCAAATTGGACAGTTCCACCCGCATCTGGACACGCAACCCCGCATCCAGATTGGACAGTGGTTCGTCGAAAAGGAAAACGTCCGGCTTGCGCACGATGGCACGACCAATCGCCACGCGTTGGCGTTGCCCGCCTGACAGGGCTTTGGGCTTGCGGTCCAGCAGATGCGTGATTTGGAGGATTTCCGCTGCTTTGCCAACCGTTGCCCTGACCTCGGCCGATGGCATGCCGTTGATTTTCAGGCCAAATCCCATGTTCTCTGCCACGCTCATGTGCGGGTACAGTGCATAACTCTGGAACACCATCGCAACCTTGCGCTCAACTGGCGGCAGGTCATTGGCAACGCGGTCACCGATGCGCAACTCGCCTTCGGTAATGTCCTCCAACCCGGCGATCATGCGCATCATGGTGCTTTTGCCGCAACCGGAGGGGCCGACAAAGACCATGAACTCGCCATCGGCAATGGTCAGGTCGACGCCTTTGATGACGTGTACCCCACCGTCATAGACTTTGTGAATGTTTTGCAGTGTGACGCTGGCCATGGTGATGTCCTTTATGAGGTTTTTCGTGGATACGGTTGGTTGGAGCGTCGCGCTCAGCCCTTGATGCCGCTGGAGATGGCGCTGCGGACAAACCAGCGCTGAAAGATCAGGAAAACCAGCAGCGTTGGCAAGGTGGCCATGGCGGCAAACGCCATCACATCACCCCAATGGCGCGGAAACTGTCCAAAGAAGGTTTGCATGGCCAATGGCAGAGTGGCGTAGGTGTCCCCTCGAACCACCATGACTGGCCACAACAAATCCCCCCATCTCGCCAGAAACTGCAGCACTGCAACCGTTGCGATGACGGGTTTGGAGAGCGGCAACACGATGCTCCAGTAAATCCGCAGTCGACCTGCGCCATCCATCAGCGCTGCTTCTTCCAGGTCCTTCGGCAGTGCAATGAAAAATTGATAGAAAAGGTATACCGAAAATGCATTGGCAATAAACGGAATGATTTGCACCTGATAAGAGTCCAGCCATCCCAAGCTGCCATTGAACCAGGGCAACTGGTTGGTCAGCAACAGCAAGGGAACTGCAATCGCTTCAAAAGGAATGATGATCAAGGCGACCACTATCGACAAAAGCAGGTCCCTGCCGCGAAAATGAAAGCGTGCGAGGGCATAAGCCAGCATGCTGTTGACGAATATGCCCAAGACCACTGTCAGGCTGACCGTGAACAGGGAGTTGAGAAACGCACGAATGAATGGCGTGCGCTCAAACACCTGCAGGAAATTGCGCAAAGACAATTCACCGCCAGGCCAGAATGCCGACAAACTGCCCATATCGCGCAGAAGTTGGGCTTCGTCGCTTTTGAATGCCGACACAAACATGAACAGCAACGGAAACAGGAAGAAGATGCTCAGGACAATATGCAGCGCGTATTGCGCGATTTGTCCTGTCCGATGCTGGCGCGCTCGGGATGGTGTTTTGTTCATGCGACGGCCCTTTCTTCTTTAATCAACACCCGCTGCAGCATGGACAGGCTTAAAACGATGACGAAGAACACCACGGCAAGAGCCGATGCGTAACCAATCTTTCCGTTTTTGAAGCCTTCTGTCACCATGAGCATCACAACGGTGCGGAAGGAGTCAATGGGGGCGGCGGTGCCGCTGCTGGCAATAATCTGAACCTGTGTGAACAGTTGAAAGGCATAAATGGTGGTGGTGACCACCACAAAAATGCTGGTGTTTTTCAGCAGGGGCAGGGTAATGTAGCGAAACTGGGTCCAGGGCGATGCACCTTCCAGGGCGGCTGCCTCATACAGATCTTCCGGGATGGACTGCAGCCCGGCGAGGAAAACCAGCATCTGAAACCCCACGCCCTGCCAGACTGACAAAACAATCACGGCGTGCATGACAAGAGTTGGGTCACGCAGCCAGTCCTGAGGGCCGATGAAGCCGAGGCTGAGCGCGCCAACAAATCGATTGACCACCCCACCATCCGGGCTGTACAGCAATGACCAGACGACAGCTACTACGGCCATTGTGGTCGCCACCGGCATGAAATAAATCGTCCGGAAGATCCGTGATCCAGCCAGCGACTTGTTTACGAGTACCGCCAGCAGCAGAGCGAAAGCGGATTGCAGGGGGGCAACGATCAACACAAACATGAAATTGTTCTTGAGGGCTGCGTAAAAGGAGTCGTCGGTGAACAAACGCATGTAGTTCCGCAAGCCGACAAATTCTGTGCCAAGGTCTTCATTCGTAACCAGCCTCTGGTCCGTGAATGAGAACACCAGGGCCATCAGGAAGGGTAAACCCAGGAACATGAACAGCAACAGCGATCCAGGGGAGGCAAAGGCCCACGCGCCCCGTGTTGCCTTTTGAGGCTTGGGACTCGGGATTGCAATATTTGTGGTCATACGGTCTCCTGACAATGAGGAATTCGGCGGTCTCGTAAGGGACCTGTCGCGCGGCGACAGGTCCCTTACATGAGCCGGCTATCAGCGGACTGGGTAACCCTTGTTATCCTCAATGTTCTGATCGATTTTCTTGACCGCTTTGTCAAGTTCCTTTTGCACGTCGGCACCACCAAAAACGTTGTTCATGGCTTCGGCAAAAGCACTGGTAATGGCCGGGTATGCAGGGGTCTCCGGACGCACGACTGCTACGCCCTTGTTGAGTTGTTCAACGTAGAGATGCAAAGGACCGTTGGGCGCATAATTTTTGCTGGAAGCCTGTGCGGATGTCGTCGCAGGAACGGCACCGTTGCCTTCAGTCACGCGCAGGATTTCATCTTTGCTCATCAGGTGAGCCAGCACTTTGGATGCCGCATCTGGTGCCTTGCAATCGGATGACAAGCCAAAGTTCCATGAGCCTGCCCCGGTGGCTGCCTTCCCACCCAGTTTGGGCATGGGGATCAGTACCAGATCCTCACCCAGTGCCTTTTTGTAGTCGTTATAGACCCAGTGACCAACCCAGGACAGTGCCGATTTGCCCTGAACGAAGTCACCGTCGTTTTTGGTTGCGGGATTCACGTAGCCCTGTTTGATCCAGCCCTGCAAGGTCTGAAGAGCCTTGACCGACTGGGGTCCGTTGAGAACGCCCTGGGCCGATTTGTAGTCTTTGCGGTTGAGCAGATCACCGCCGAAACTTTGAAGCATGGGTGAGAAGCCGTAGCTGACCCATTCACCAATGCCGTAGTTGAATTTCATGTCCAGCGGAAAGGCCACACCCGCGGTTTTGAGCTTTTTGAGCGCATCTTCGAATTCGGCCAGTGTCCAGGCGTCATCAACTCCTTTTGGAATGCGCACACCAGCGGCGGCCAGTGTCTTTTTGTTGCCCCAAATGGCGAGGCCGGAATCAAATTGTCCGACGCTATACAGCTTGCCGTTGTAGGTACCTTGACGCAGCAAAGTAGGCAGCAATTGCGATTTCAGATCTTTGGTGAACGCAAAGCCGTCCAGCGCCACGATCTTTTTGGTCCACGCGTAGTTGTAAACGTTTGGGCCGTCGAAATCCAGTACACAAGGCAGTTTCTTGGCAAGAGCTGCTGCGTTGACCTGATCGCTGTAGCTGCCTTCGGGCAGGGTAATCAGTTCAATCTTGATATCTTTGTTGGCGTCGTTAAACGCTTTCGCTGATGCCACGTAGGCCTCGCGTTCCGGGCCCGGGCCAGCATGCACCCACATGCTGACCGCTGTTTGCGCGTGCGCGATGCCAGCCAGCGCGGTTGCCGTAACGATTGCACATTGGCGGATGGTTTTCCGGGTTGATTTTGATGCTCTCATGGTGTCTCCTCAAAGGGTTTCAGGGTGATGTTGACTACGGACGATTCGATGATTTATTGCATTTGAAATCTATCCAAAGCGCTTTGAAGTATATCCAAAGCGCTTTGGATTTGTATTGGTGTTTTCCCTGTGTGGTTTTTCAGGTATTCATCTTCCAATCTCTCAAAGCGTTTCGGTTGTAATGGGCGCACTGTGTGCCCCGGATCCGGAAATGTGTCGGATTCCGGCTTTTTGCCGATTTGTTTCGGCCTACCATTTATGACGATTGCATTTGCATGGACAACCCAATTCAAGAGCCTGGTATTTCTTTGAGCGAGCTCAAAGAGCGGGTTGTTTTACGTGTCGGTGCTAACAAAGCCGAACAAGACTGGTCCGATATTTGCCACCGCCTGGACAAGTTTTATCCCGTGTTGCTGAAAGAGCTAAATGGGCTCTACGGAGAGCACGCGGGTTTTGGCAACTTTCTGGTCGATCTGGTGTGTGTGGCGTATCAGGCAATTGCTGCGCGTCCGCAAGATCTGAAAGCGCTTGACCTTCGGCGTGAGCGTGAACCTCGCTGGTTCCATTCCCAGAAAATGGTGGGTGGGGTTTGCTATGTTGATTTGTTCGCGCAGGACTTGCGTGGCCTGCAGGCGCAAATCCCGTACTTCAAGGAGTTGGGCCTGACCTACCTGCATTTGATGCCGCCCTACAAATGCCCCGTTCCCAACAGTGATGGTGGCTATGCGGTGAGCAGTTATCGGGCGGTCAACCCGGTGTTGGGCACCATGGCAGACCTGCGCGATTTGGCGGCTGCATTGCGCAAAGAGGGCATCAGCCTGGTCCTGGACTTCATCTTCAATCACACATCAGACGAGCACGAGTGGGCCAGAGGTGCGATGGCGGGTGATTCACGTTTGCAGGATTTTTATCATATTTTCCCTGACCGAGGCATGCCCGACGCCTATGACCGAACCTTGCGGGAGATTTTTCCTGACGCGCATGCAGGCTCGTTTTCGCAATTACCTGACGGGCGGTGGGTATGGACAACCTTCAATTCATTTCAGTGGGATTTAAATTACGCCAATCCGGCGGTGTTTACGGCCATGGCTGCCGAGATGCTTGCGATTGCAAATATTGGGGCCGAGTTTCTGCGGATGGACGCTGTGGCCTTCGTCTGGAAGCGCATGGGTACGTCCTGTGAGAACCTGCCGGAGGCTCATGGCCTGATAAGGGCATTCAGTGCGTTGGTGCGTATTGCTGCGCCAGCGATGTTGTTTAAATCTGAAGCTATCGTGCATCCTGACGATGTGGTGAAGTACATCTCGCCCGAAGAATGCCAGGTGGCCTATAACCCGTTACAGATGGCGTTGCTGTGGAGCACATTGGCGACCCGCGAGGTCAATTTGCTCCAGCAGGCGCTTGAGGAGCGGCACAACCTGCATCCTGACACGGCATGGGTCAATTACGTTCGAAGTCATGACGACATTGGATGGACCTTTGCAGATGAGGATGCCATCCAGTTCGGCATCAACGGTTTTGACCATCGACAGTTTCTCAACCGTTTCTACGTTAACCGGTTTAAAGGCAGTTTTGCCCGCGGGGTGCCGTTTCAAGACAATCCCATGACTGGCGATTGCCGGATCAGCGGGACCTGCGCTTCACTGACGGGCGCGGCGCAAAACGACTTGCTGGCTGTCAATCGCATTTTGCTGCTGCACAGTGTGATCTTGAGTAGTGGTGGAATACCGCTCATTTATCTGGGAGACGAAGTCGGTACGCTCAATGATGCCAGCTACCTGGATGATTCCGGAAAGTCGGGCGACAGTCGCTGGGTGCACCGTCCGCGACGTTCAACTGCGTTGTATGACCTTCGCCATGACCCCGCTAGTGTTTCAGGGAAAGTCTTTGCGGGGATTCGGCACATGATTGCATGCAGGTCTGCGTGTGCCTCTTTTGCGGGTGGTAACCTGACTGGCTTTAGAGCAGGCAATCCCAGCGTCCTCGGATACCAGCGGGGTGAGCCAGATGGGCGGATTTTGGTGCTGGCGAACTTCAGCGAGTTTGAGCAACCCTGCCAGGGCGATGTGTTCTCCGCGATGCCCTCCCGTGCACTCGATCTGCTGACGGGCCGAACATTTGAACTTCGAAACGGATTGACACTTGCCGCATATGAGATGTTGTGGCTCGATTTCCGCACGCATTGACATTAAGATGTCACCACGAATCCAAAACCACTTTTAAGCAGGAGACACCATGAAATCAAAAGATCTGGCGCAGAGTCTTGAGTTGCCCAAACGGGCCGTCGCATTGGTTTTGGCCGGCGGTCGGGGCAGTCGATTGATGAACCTGACTGACCGACGGGCCAAGCCGGCGGTGTACTTTGGCGGGAAATTCCGCATCATCGATTTCGCACTTTCAAATTGTCTGAATTCCGGCATTCGCCGTGTTGGCGTGATTACCCAATATAAGTCGCACAGCTTGTTGCGGCACCTGCAGCGTGGCTGGGCATTTTTGAAATCTGAAATGAATGAATTCGTTGATTTGCTTCCAGCGCAGCAAAGAAACGATGACGAAAGCTGGTACCGTGGAACAGCCGACGCTGTTTATCAAAATCACGACATTCTGGAAAGCTACGGTGCGGAATACATTGTGGTTCTGGCGGGCGATCACATTTACAAAATGAACTATGCCCTGATGTTGGCTGATCATGTGGCCAAAGGCCGTGAATGCACCGTCGCCTGTATCGCGGTACCGCGTGCGGAGGCCAGCGCTTTTGGGGTGATGGCCGTCAATGAGGCGAGCATCATTACCGAATTCCTGGAGAAACCCGCTGACCCGCCCGCAATGCCGGGTAATCCGGACATGTCGTTGGCCAGCATGGGTATTTACATTTTCAACGCGGCCTATCTTTATAAAGAGCTTGAGCGCGATATGGCCGATCCTGATTCGAGCCATGATTTCGGCAAAGACATCATTCCTCAGGCCGTGCGGAATGGTTGTGCCGCAGCGCATCCATTCTCAATTAGCAGTGTGCCTTACAGTGATACCGAGCTGCCTTATTGGCGTGATGTCGGCACCATCGATGCTTATTGGGACGCCAATATTGACTTGACCGCCACGGAGCCTATGTTGAACTTGTACGATACGCGTTGGCCCATCTGGACCTATCAGGCCCAGTTGCCACCTGCCAAGTTTGTGCACTTTCAGGGTGATCGGACCGGGCTGGCCATCGAGTCCATGGTCTCCGGCGGGTGTATTGTTTCGGGTCGTGTTTTTCGCACCGTGCTTTTTTCAAGCGTACGCGTTCATTCACACGCCGAAGTCAACTGGTCCGTCTTGCTGCCAGATGTCCAGATTGGCCGCAGGGCTCGCCTGACACGAACGATTGTTGATCGGGGTTGTCATATTCCGGATGGCATGGTGATTGGGGAAGACGCCGATCTGGATGCTGCCCGTTTTCTTCGCAGCGAAAGCGGCATTACTTTGGTAACCGCTGAAATGCTCGCAAAAATCACCAAGTGATGGCGCTTGTACCCTGAGACCTACAATCTTCCCACTGCCGAAAAGCAGAGCCTGAACACAGCAAAAGGAAACTCACAATGCAAGTGGCATCTTCCATCTTTAAAGCCTACGATATTCGTGGCATCGTGCCTTCAACGGTGACCGAGCAAGTAGCAGAAGGCATTGGAAAAGCGTTTGGAACGATTGCCCGCCTTGAAGGCGAAACTTCTGTGGCGGTGGGTCGTGATGGGCGCCTGAGTGGGCCTGCATTGAGTGCCGCGCTGGTCCGGGGCCTTGTGGCCGCGGGTCTTGATGTCATCGATGTGGGTATGGTGACCACGCCCATGCTGTATTTCGCAGCCAATACCCTGTGCACCAGTGGCATCCAGGTCACGGGCAGCCACAACCCGAAAGATTACAACGGCTTCAAAATGGTGATGCGGGGGCGCGCCATTCATGGCGAAGAAATTCAGGCGCTGCGTCGCATGATGGAGAACGATGCCTGGTCCCTTCATCCAGGTGGTGGTGTGCGCAACATCAACATCGAGGCTCCCTATCGGGCGCGTATTGTGTCGGACATCAAACTGACCCGTCCCCTGAAAATTGTGGTTGACTGTGGCAACGGTATTGCCGGTGCTTCGGCCCCTGCTATTTTCCGGGCCATTGGTTGTGAGGTGATCGAGCTGTTTAGTGAGGTGGATGGAAACTTTCCCAATCACCATCCAGACCCCAGCAAACCCGAAAATCTTGTGGATTTGATGGCGGCCCTTAAAAACTCTGACGCCGAGTTGGGACTGGCCTTTGATGGTGATGGTGATCGCCTGGGTATTGTTACCAAACAAGGCAACAATATTTATCCAGACCGACAAATGATTTTGTTCGCACGAGACGTGTTGTCGCGTGTTCCGGGTGGAACCATCCTGTTTGACGTCAAGTGTTCACAGCGCCTGGCGCCCGCTATTGCAGAGGCGGGCGGCACACCGATGATGTACAAGACCGGCCACTCGTTAATCAAGGCCCGCATGAAAGAGGTTGATTCACCTTTGGGTGGCGAGATGAGTGGACACATCTTCTTCAAGGAGCGCTGGTTTGGTTTTGACGATGGCACCTATGCGGGTTGCCGCTTATTGGAAATCGTCAGCCGATCACCCGATGCCAATGTCGTGCTGGACGCCTTGCCGACCAGTTTCTCCACCCCTGAGTTGAACGTGGCATGTGCTGAGGGTGAAGCACCCCAGTTGCTTGTCAAAGCCGTGTCTCTGGCCGACTTTGCTGCCCCTGCACAGATCAATACCATCGATGGCTTGCGGGTTGACTGGCCAGACGGTTTTGGCCTGATGCGGTCCAGCAACACGACGCCGGTGCTGGTCCTGCGGTTTGAGGGGCATACGCCTGAGGCGTTGCATCGTATTGAGTCTGATATGTTGGCCCTGTTGCACAGAATCAAGCCTGGCGCCAAGATTGGTGCCAGCGCGCATTGACTCACGCGATGCATGCGGACCCTGAAGTCATTGTCTTCAACCTGAAGCAGCGTTATACAGGGGTGTCAGGCACAGTCAACGCGCTGGTACCGCTGCAATCCACGCAATGGCGTCTGGGATATTGCGGGAGCCTGATGTCCAACGGCGTTCCGGGTATGACCTTGCGACAAGCCATTCGCCTCTCAAGCAAGCCGCCGGCCGGGCGAAGATTTCGGATCTGGCATGTTCGGCGTGATCACGAGATGATGGCCGGACTATTTGCACGTGATGTTTTGCGTTTGCCCATCAAGCTGGTCTTTACTTCTGCTGCACAGCATCTGCATGGTGTGTTTCCGCGCTGGTTGATTTCCCGAATGGATGCGGTCATTTCCACCACCGATCTGGCGGCGTCATTCGTGCCCAACACCACGGCCGTCGTGCCCCACGGCATTGATCTGGCGCGATTCTCACTGGAGCCCGACAAATTGGCTGCGTGGAAGGCCAGTGGTTTGCCCGGTCACTGCGGCATCGGCGTGTTTGGTCGCGTCAGACCTGACAAGGGGACGGATATTTATGTAGAGGCCATGCTTCAGGTTCTACCGTGCCTGCCCGGTGTTACTGCCGTGATCGCAGGGCTCGCCCAGCCGCAGCATCAGGCCTTTGAGAAACGACTCCGCGACAAAATTGCCTTGGCAGGCCTGTCTGATCGCATCCTGTTTCTGGGTGAGGTACCGGCAAAAGACGTTCACGCCTGGTACCAGCGCTGCTTGCTGTGTGTTGCCTGCCCGCGATACGAACCGTTCGGGTTGACACCGTTTGAAGCCGCTGCAACCGGTTGCGCCCTGGTTTGTTCCCGCACCGGCGCTTTTGAACAATTGGTGCAACCGGGCGTGAGTGGTGAATTGGTTCCAACGGGCGACGCTGCAGCATTGGCGCAAGCCGTTCTCCGTGTTATGTCAGACCTTACCGCGGCCCAGCGGATGGGAGCGCATGCGCGTGAGACGGTTGCCCGGTTTTTTACGCTGCAAGCGGAGGCTGCTGGCATCGGGCGTGTTTACCAATCCTTATTCGATGGCCAAAAGTCTTAGCTGGCCCGAGCGTGCCGCGCTCGGGATTTATTCGTGTCTGGTATGGGTGGTGCAGCCACTGGTGAGAAGAAAACTGGCCCGCCGTGCAAAACTGGAGCCTGCCTACGGAACCTTGTTGGGGGAGCGTTTTGGGCGGTATGAAGATATGCCGGGTACCGGCTGGATATGGGTGCACGCTGTATCGCTGGGTGAAGCCCGGGCCGCTGCACTTTTGATTGCTCAATTGCGCATCCAGCACCCAGACCTGCGCTTGTTGCTGACCCATAGCACGGCGACTGGATGGGAAGCTGGTACTGCCATCTTGAAGGCCGGTGATCGACAGGTGTGGCTTCCCTGGGATACCAGGCGTGCAACACGTCAATTTCTGGCACACTTTCGACCTCATTTGGGTGTATTGATTGAAACCGAAGTTTGGCCCAATCTGGTTCAGTCGTGTGCTGCGTATGCCGTGCCACTGGTTCTGGTGAATGCCAGACTCAACGAGGCGTCATTTGCTTCTGCCCAGCGGTTACGTTGGTTGTCTGGGCCGGCGTACCGTAGCTTGAGCGCAGCGTATGCGCAGAGTCACGCCGACAGCGAGAGGCTATCGGGGTTGGGCGCTGACGTACGAGGGATATTGGGGAACATCAAGTTTGATGCCGAACCAGTACCGTTGCAGCTGTTGAATGGTCGGGCGTGGCGGCGTTTGAGTCATCGATCCGTACTGGCACTGGTCAGTTCACGCGAAGGCGAGGAAGCCGCTCTTATCGCATCACTGTCGTCGGGCATTGCGGGCGATACCCAGGTTTTGGTCGTACCTCGCCACCCACAAAGGGTAGACGCTGTCGCTGACCTTTTTATTTCTGCCGGGTTCAGCGTTTCCCGACGCAGTCAGTGGCAAGACCATCCACAACCCGCGGATGTCTGGCTGGGAGACACCATGGGCGAGATTGCGCTTTATTACGCTCTTGCGGATGTGGCATTGCTGGGTGGGAGTTTTGGGCGATTCGGTGGACAAAATCTGATTGAAGCCGCGGCCTGTGGCTGTCCTCTGGTGATGGGGCCTCACACCTACAACTTCTCTCAGGCCGCGCAATGGGCAGAGCAAGCGGGTGCGGCCCGAACGGCGGCCAACATGGACGACGGTGTCCAAGCTGCCATTGACTGGATTGATCGGCCGCAAGAACTGTCGCAGGCTCAGGTTGCGTGCGACACCTTCGCCCGGATGCATCAAGGTGCTTCGAAAAAAACTGCTGCGGCCTTACTGACGTTCTTGCAATGGCCTCAGCAAACCCAATCAGGAGCTGAGCTTACTTCGACAACAGCGCATTGATGCCCTGAAGGTCCTCGGCCCGCAAGCTGCCGTTGGCCTGGCGCAGTCTCAAACCACCCACCAATACGTCATAACGCGCCTTGGCCAAATCTCGTTTGGTCTGAAACAGCTGGCTCTGCGCGTTCAAAACGTCGATATTGATGCGTACACCCACCTGGTAGCCCAGTTTGTTGGCATCCAGGGCACTTTGACTGGAGCTTTCCGCTGCCTCAAGGGCTTTCACCTGTCCCTGACCAGACAACACACCAAAAAAAGCCGTGCGCGTGCCCTGTGCCACGGACCGCCTGGTTGACTCCAGGTCTGCACGGGCTTTGTCTTCCAGTGCCAACGTTTCCCGAATCCGGTTTTGTGTGGCGAAGCCTGCGAACAAGGGCAAATTGAAAGCAAGGCCAACGGATGCGACATTCGTGCGGTTGCTCAGCACGCTGGTGGAAGAGGCATTGTTGTGGGTAATCGAGTAGCTACCCGTCAAATCAAGGGTTGGCTTATGGCCCGCTTCCGCTTTTTGGGTTTCAAGCTGGGCAACGTCCAGCGCCAGTTGAGCCTGCCTGACCCCTGGGTGCTCTTCTTCTGACCGGCTGACCCAGGTGCCGACGTCGGTTGGTGTTAACACCGGCAAAACTGCAGGTGTTGCCAGCGGCCGGGGAGTTGTCTCGGACTTGCCAACCAGTTGATCCAGTGCAATTTTCTTGATGCGCAGGTCATTCTCGGCGGCAATTTCCTGGGCCACCACCAGATCAAAACGAGCCTGAGCCTCGCGCGAGTCGGTGATGGTGGAGGTACCAACCTCGAAGTTGCGTTTTGCCGAAGCCAGCTGCTCCGAAACCGCAGACTTCTGCGCCTTGACAAAGGTCAGACTGTCTTGGGACGCGAGTACATCAAAATACGCCTGGCTGACGCGCACTACCAAGTCTTGCTCGGCGGCTTTCAACTGAGCCTGGGCAACGTCGACCTGCTTCTTGCCCTGTTCATAGGTCGCCGTGTTGGCAGGACGGTAAAGCGGCTGTGAGGCACTGATCGTTGTGGACTGGGTTCCGTAAGTCCGATCTGTCAGGGGCAGGGAGTTTTCAATGTTCGACCGCGAGATGCCGGCAGACAGATTGGCCGTCGGGTAGATGCCGGCACGGGCCTGATCGGCTTTTGCGAGCGTCGCCTCAGACTGGAATTGGGCTGATTTAAAAGACGTATCAAATGTTCGGGCAGATTCGTATAGCTCGATCAGGCTCTGCGCCTGAACCGGTATCGCAAGGGCAGCACCAATGGCGACGAGCATGGGGAGCAAACGGAATGTTTTCATGATTGGACTCTGGAGCTTGGATGGTTTTCAATACTGCGCTATGGATGGATCGACTTCAACCGACCAGGCGTGAATGCCCCCCGCGATATTGGCAATCCTGAGAAATCCCTGGCGCTGCAAAAATGAGGCCACCTGCATGCTGCGACTGCCGTGGTGGCACAGGCAGGCAACGGGCCGCTGGGGGTCAAGTTCAGACAGCCGCTGAACCAGCTCACCCATGGGAATCGTCAGCATTTCAAAACCATCGGGCTTGACGCTGGCAACCCGTAACTCCGAGGGTTCACGGACGTCAAGCACGACCGGAACGCCATCGGGCTCTACAGCTTTTAGCCACGCGGTTAAATCAGCGGGACGAACTTGGTCAATCATGGGGAGAAGCTCGCTCTTTTGGGTGATGACAGGTTTAAAAATGGAAACGCGATGGCTCGGGGAACCCGATCAGGCGCGGGGCTACCGTGTCCCACGGCTGGGCTGTCTGGTATGCCGCCTGGCCGGTTCGGGTGATAAATGTGGCGCGCATCATGGGCTCATCACCCACGATCGCAGCGAGGCGACCACCAATTTTGAGATTGGCCAGCAAGGCTTGTGGCACCTCGGACACTGATCCACTCATCACGATCACGTCAAATGGGCCTTCGACCGGTGCACCTTTGGCACCATCGGCTTGACGAACTTCAGCGTTATGAATGCCGGCATTTTGCAAATTGGTGCGCGCCAGGTTGGCCAATTCAGGGTTGATTTCAAGGGATATCACACGCTGTGCCCGGTGTGCCAGCAGGGCGGCCATGTAGCCTGACCCCGAGCCAATCTCCAGTACTTTTTCGTGTTTTCGAACCGCCAGGTCTTGAAGCGTGCGAGCTTCCACACGGGGTGCCAGCATGGTTTGCCCTCCCGGAAGAGGAATTTCCATGTCAACAAATGCCAAGCCTTTATGTGCGGTGGGCACAAAATCTTCCCGTTTGACCACGGCCAGTAGTTGAAGAATTTGCCCATCCAGCACGTCCCACGGGCGGATTTGCTGTTCGATCATGTTAAATCGTGCTTGTTCTAAATTCAGTGTGCTGGTCATTGCGTTTCTCCGGGAGATCTAATCAAACCGTTGATTTTAGGGTGTCAGGTGCATGGTTGTGCCCTTTGAAAAGGCGTTTGAACCAGTTTGCCAGATCATCCATATAACAGTACACCACGGGCACCACGACGAGGGTCAACAAAGAGGAGGTTATGACCCCGCCAATCACGGCTTGACCCATGGGCGCACGTTGCTCCGAGCCTTCACTGAGCGCAAAAGCCAGCGGCACCATGCCAAAGATCATCGCCAATGTTGTCATCAGAATTGGCCGCAACCGGACTTTTGCGGCCATCAGCAAAGCCTCACTACGCGCCATGCCATCTTCCCGGGCACGAATGGCGAAGTCGACCAGCAAAATGGCGTTTTTTGTCACCAGTCCCATCAGCATCACCACACCAATGACCGAGAACATGGACAGCGTGGAACGGAACAACATGAGTGCCAGCACCACCCCAATCAGCGTCAGGGGCAGGGCGGTCATCAAAGCCAGTGGCTGTAAAAAGCTCTTGAACTGGCTGGCCAGAATCATGTAGATGAAC
>JBEEMW010000010.1:0-5382 GCA_041192445.1 Pseudomonadota bacterium
TCGTCCACTATGCGCGAGCAGCTATTAAAAGCGTAGCGGACCAGATGCCTGCGATGGTCAGCAGCAAGGAGCCGAACAGGTGCACGGCGGCCGTGCCAAAAGCCAGCCCATAACGCTGCTGCTGCAGCAAGCCCACCACTTCGGCCGAGAAACTCGAAAACGTGGTGAGTGCGCCCAGAAAGCCGGTGACCAGCGCCAGGCGCCACACCGGGTCGAGCTGCGGCAGGGCCTGAAACACGGCCACACAGATGCCAATGAGGTAGCCGCCAATCAGGTTGGCGGCGAGCGTTCCGAGGGGAATGACGGCACCGGGGTTGAGCCACAGGCCCAGGCCCCAGCGGGCGAGCGCGCCAATGCTGGCGCCGATGCAGATTGCGAAGACTGAGATCATGGTGCCGCCATCATAAGGGGGGAGCCACATCGTGAGAAACTGGGTGCAGGTGGCGGGCATTCGCCACCTGCTGGGGCTCCAGGCTTATGAACCCGTGAAACCCCGGTGCAATATGAACAGAGTGCTATTTAATCAGGAGCATCCAGCATGAATGGTGAATGGGTTGACAACTACCGGTTTCTTGCCCGCTACAACCGCTGGTTCAATCAAAAACTGTATGAGGCCTGCGGTATGCTGCCGGACGACGAACGCAGGCGTGACCGCGGTGCCTACTTCAGCTCCATTCATGGCACTTTGAACCACCTGGTGTGGGGCGACATGATCTGGCTGGCCCGCTTTGCCAGCCAGGACCGCGCTTTCACGTCCCTTGCGCCGCAGTTACTGGCCTTGCCAGACGGCGCTGCGCACGCCACGCCGGTGTTTGAGGATTTCACCGCATTGCGTGTACACCGGGAGCAGCTCGACCAGGCGATTGAGGCCTGGCTCGCCGACATGCCGGGTGATTTTCCGGCTCGCACCATGCGATACAACAATACCCAGGGTGTGCCACGTGCCCATCCGGCCTGGCAGGCATTGACGCATTTTTTCAACCACCAAACCCATCACCGGGGGCAGGTCACCACACTGCTGATGCAAGCCGGTGTGGATGTCGGGGTGACCGACCTGATTGTGCTGGCTGATCTGACTGACGCGCAGGCGCTATGAATTTAATAGCTTCTTGCGCAATATGGACGGGGGCTTAAGGCCAATTTAACGATAGAAGGCAATAAAAAAACCCGCCGAAGCGGGTTTTTTTATTGCCACCACCAGCAACGGGTGCAGGCGGCGTTGGCACAAGCCTTGAATTAAGGCTTGGCAGCGCTGGCAGCTGGTTTGGCAGCAACGGCTTTAGCAGCAGGCTTGTCGTCTTTCTTGGCCTTTTTCGCATCGGCTTTAGCCTTTTTGTCAGCGTCTTTTTTAGCGGTGGCTTCGTCAGCTTTTTTCTTGGCGTCTTCAGCTTTGGCTTTTTTGTCGGCTTCTTTCTTGGCTTTGGCCTCGTCTGCCTTCATTTTGGCTTCAGCTTTTGGATCAGCCTTGGCTGCTGGGGCCGCAGCAGGTGCTGCAGCGGCGGCTGGCTTGGAAGCGGCAGGCGCAGCAGCAGCTGGCTTGGCTTCAGCTTTTGCGGCAGGCGCAGCAGCAGGTGCAGCGCCCTTGTAGCTTGCGCCACCAACGGTCACGCCTTCAGCGGAAAACTTGGCAGCATTGCCTTCACCAACGCCTTTAACGCGCTCGATGAAGTCGTTCCAGTCTTTGAAGTTGCCTTTTTTGCGCTCATCAAGAATTTTGGTGGAAATACCGGGGCCAATGCCCTTGATGCCGTCGAGTTCGGCAGCGGTGGCTTTGTTGACGTCCACTGCGGCGAATGCGACCGCTGCGTACAACATGGCCACAATGGCCAGAATTTTCTTCAACATGAGGGGAACTCCAAAAGGTTATAAATCAGTAAACGCCTGCGACCAAGTTCGGTTACGGGCCAGCACCTCAACGGGCCGCGGGGGTCAACCGTTGACCCGGAACCCGGGAATATTCAAGGGATAACCCTTTATTTGCGCCGTGTAGTGCAAGATTCAGAGTTCTTCAACCCGTCGGGCGGGATAACTGTCCCAGGCCTGACAACCCGGGCATTGCCAGAAGTGCTGTCTGGCTTCAAAACCACACGCGGCACAGCGGTATCGCGTCAAGGGTTTCACGGCATGGTCCAGTGCCCGTTGCACCTGGGGATGAAATTGTTCGTGCTCCAGCTTTTCGCCAGCGATCCACTTGGCCGCTGCCACCAGTGAAGGTTCACGCTCCAGGTGGCGAACATACCAGTCACGTGCGGTGGGTGAAGGCCCTTGCGTTGCCGCCTCCAGCTTCACGATGCCTTCCAGAACATCCAGCGAGGGAGCCAGGGCGTAGCTGGTTTTCAGCAACTCCAGCGCATGCGCCGTGCGTTCCGTGGCGATGGCCATGTCGGCCAGCGGGCCTGCAATCAGTGGCAGTGCGGTGGGCGCGGCGGTGACCGCGTCTTGCAGCACCACAAAGGCTTGCTCGGGGTGGCCACTGGCGTTCAGCAGATTGGCCAGATCCAGCCTGGGGCGCGGCGCTGCGGGCGCCGTCTGGATGGCCAGACGCAGCAAGGCTTGTGCGGGGTCTGGATCACCCACCGGGGTGGCACCTTGGCTGGTGACGCCGCTGGCCGCCTGCTCACACAGGTAATGCGCCAGGCGGCCACTGAAACTGCCATGGTCCGAGTTTTCAAGCTTCTGGGCGATTTCAGCGGCGTGGGCCCAGTCGCGGGTGCGCTCATAGTTGGCCAGCAGCGCCAGGCGTGCCTGTGGCTCATAGTCTGTGCCGTCAAGCTTGAGCAGGGCGGCTTCGGCCCGGTCCAGCAGGCCGGCTTTCAGGAAGTCCATCGCCAGCGCATGTTGCGCCCGATGGCGGTCGGCGTTGCTCAGGTCGCCACGTGACAACAGGTGCTCATGGACACGCACCGCCCGTTCGTATTCACCCCGGCGACGAAACAGGTTACCCAGCGCAAAGTGCAGCTCCGACGTGTCCGGATCGCTCTGAACGGCTTCGATGAAGGCGTCAATGGCCTGGTCTTGTTGTTCGTTGAGCAGGAAGTTCAGACCCTTGAAATAAGCCTTGGGTGCCTGGCGGTTTTCGATGCGCAACTGGCGCAAGTCCAGACGCGAAGCCACCCAGCCGAGCGCAAAGGCGACAGGCAAGCCCAGCAATAACCAGCTGATGTCAAAGACCATGGTGTGGCGGCATGTTCAGTGAAGAGTCCTGCACACTGTCAGGCGGTGCATTTCGATGCGCGCGGGCGGCGCGGCGGTGTTTCCACCAGCGAGGCACCATGCCCAGAATGCCAATGGCCAAACCGGCTGCAAATGCTGTGAGCACCACCAACACCAGAGGTGTTCGCCACTGTGTGCCAAAGAAAAAATGCACGGTGGCATCGTGCTGATTGTTCAGCGCGAACGCAAACAGGGTAAAAAAAATGGCTGCCTTAAGTACCCACTTAAGCAACCATACGAGCTGTTTCATCTTGATCCCTCATGACACAGCGATTCTAGCCATGCAAACCAACGGATTACTTTTGTAGCTTGGTCTCGATCTCGGCGGTACGTGCGTCCACCGCTTCCCGCAATGCTTTGCCGGGCTTGAAATGGGGCACCCGTTTTTCAGGAATTGCCACGCTTTCGCCATTGCGCGGGTTGCGCCCCATGCGGGGAGGCCTGCGATTGACGGAAAAACTGCCAAATCCTCGAATTTCGATACGGTGACCACGCACCAGCGCATCGTTCATGGCATCCAGAATGGCCTTGACGGCAAATTCTGCATCGCGATGGGTGAGCTGGCCAAAACGGTTGGCCAGTTCTTCAACGAGGTCTGATCGGGTCATAACAGATAGAACGCCTTGAATTAAAAGCGACCGGCGTGCAGAACACGACCGGCCGCTTTATCAGCCTTTAAATGACCAATCAGTTGTTGTCGAGTTTGGCGCGCAACAACGCACCCAGACTGGTGGTGCCGGCGTTTTCACGCGCAGAAGACTGGCTCAGGGTCGCCATGGCTTCGCTCTGATCTGCAGCATCCTTGGCCTTGATGGACAACTGGATGTTGCGGGTCTTGCGATCCACGTTGACGACCACAGCAGTGACTTCGTCGCCTTCCTTGAGCACGTTACGGGCATCTTCCACACGGTCGCGGCTGATTTCAGACGCGCGCAGGTAGCCGATGATGTCTTCGCCCAGATCGATTTCAGCGCCCTTGGCATCCACAGTCTTGACCTTGCCCGTGACAACCTGGCCTTTGTCGTTGATCGACACGAAGGTGGTGAATGGATCGGAGTCGAGCTGTTTGATGCCCAGGGAGATGCGCTCGCGGTCCACGTCCACAGCCAATACGAGGGCTTCGACTTCCTGGCCCTTTTTGTATTCGCGCACCGCAGCTTCGCCGGTTTCGTTCCAGGACAGGTCGGACAAATGCACCAGACCGTCGATACCAGCAGCCAGACCGACGAACACGCCGAAGTCGGTGATGGATTTGATGGGGCCCTTCACGCGGTCGCCGCGCTTGGTGTTTTGTGCGAACTCTTGCCATGGGTTGGCCTTGCACTGCTTCATGCCCAGCGAGATGCGACGCTTGTCTTCGTCGATTTCCAGAACCATGACTTCGACTTCGTCACCCAGGGCAACGATCTTGGAAGGTGCAACGTTCTTGTTGGTCCAGTCCATCTCGGACACGTGCACCAAACCTTCGATGCCTGGCTCGAGTTCCACAAACGCGCCGTAGTCAGCGATGTTGGTGATCTTGCCGAACATGCGGGTGCCCTGTGGGTAGCGGCTGTTCACGCCCATCCATGGGTCGTCGCCCATTTGCTTCAGACCCAGAGACACGCGGTTTTTCTCGGTGTCGAATTTCAGGATCTTGGCGGTGATTTCCTGACCAGCCGTCACCACTTCGCTTGGGTGACGGACACGGCGCCATGCCATGTCGGTGATGTGCAGCAGACCGTCGATACCACCCAGGTCCACGAATGCGCCGTATTCGGTGATGTTCTTGACAACACCTTGAACCACAGCGCCTTCTTTCAGGTTTTGCATCAGCTTGGCGCGCTCTTCGCCCATGCTGGCTTCGACCACGGCACGGCGTGACAACACCACGTTGTTGCGCTTGCGGTCGAGCTTGATGACCTTGAATTCCATGGTCTTGTTCTCGTACGGAGACAGGTCCTTGACTGGGCGGGTGTCGATGAGCGAGCCGGGCAGGAAAGCGCGGATGCCATTGACCAGAACGGTCAGGCCGCCCTTGACTTTGCCGCTGGTGGTGCCGGTGACGAATTCGCCTGATTCCAGGGCTTTCTCAAGGCTCATCCACGAAGCCAAACGCTTGGCTTTGTCGCGGCTGAGCATGGTGTCGCCGTAGCCGTTTTCAATGGCATCAATCGCCACGGACACGTA
>JBEEMW010000011.1:0-57453 GCA_041192445.1 Pseudomonadota bacterium
CGCCTCCAGGCACAACACAATGGCGCCGGCCTTGGCGATATGCGTTTGGGCCAGGCTGCCCGCCTTGAAAACACGCGGGTGCAGATCCAGCGGGCAACCCCGGGCCAACAAATCTGCAGCAACCGGGCCTTGTAGCGCCAAGCTGGTGTTGCCGCTGCCCACTTGAACCACGGCACTGTGTTGCCCCGCCAGGGCGTTGCGCAGAGCGGCTTCAACAGCGCCCCCCTGACCCCCTGGCAATTTGAGCAGCCATTCATCCGGGCCCAGCCATAAAAGCTGTGCCGGCCCCGGATTTTCAGGACTGCCAAGGCTGGCCGTATTTGGCCGAACCGGCAGGTGCAAGCCGGTGGCAGCCAGAACGCTTTGGGCAAAGCGCGTATCACCCGCGTCACCCCGCAGGTTCAGCATGTCGATGAACGGGATCTCCGAAAGCGTGCAGGTGTTGCCGTCCACCGCCAGCACCCGCTGCCCCAGGCGGACGATGCCGGCCAGTGGGCTTTCCAGTACAACTTCAGGCATGAAGACGTTTTCCTTCAGGGTCATAAAAAACCGGGCTGCAAACGGTGGCGGCCACGTACCGGCCATCAACCAGGCTGGCGTACACCTTTTGCCCCATGCGCCGGGTGCCGGAGCGAACCACGGCCATGGCGATGGATCGCTTCAAAGTGGGGCTGTAGTAGCTGGAGGTGACATGGCCAATCATGGGAACCGGTGGCGGGCCGGGCCGCGCATTTTCAGTCAGTTGCGTGCCTTCGGGCAGCACGGTTTGGGCCTCGTCGGTCAGCAAGCCAACCAGTTGTTTGCGGCCGGCCCCGGCGGTATGGCTGCGGGTCAGGGAGCGGCGGCCCAAAAAGTCCTTGGTTTTGGCCACCATGGCACTCAAACCCAGGTCATCAGGTGTCATGGAGCCATCGGTGTCCTGGCCCACAATGATGTAGCCCTTTTCAGCCCGCAGCACGTGCATGGTCTCGGTTCCGTAAGGCGTGATGTGGCGGTCTGCGCCCGCGGCCATCAGCGCTTTCCAGACGTGGGCACCTGCGTTCGACGGCACATTGACCTCAAACGACATCTCGCCCGAAAAACTGATGCGCATGATGCGGGCGCGCACACCAGCCACGGTGCCATCACGCCAGCTCATGAACGGGAAGGCTTCGGCGGACAGGTCCACATCATTGCAGACGCGCCCGATGACTGTACGGCTATCTGGCCCGACCACGGCAAAGGTTGACCACTGGTCCGTAACCGAGGTCATGTAGACCTTCATGTCAGGCCATTCGGTTTGCACCCAGCGCTCCATCCATCCCAGCACCCGTGCGGCACCGCCGGTTGTGGTGGTCATCAGGAAGTGCTGGTCTCCAAGACGGGCCGTCACACCGTCATCGAACACCATGCCGTTTTCGTCGAGCATGAGGCCATAGCGGCATTTGCCCACTTCAAGCTTGAGCCAGGGGTTGGTGTAGACCCAGTTCAGCAGCTTGGCCGCGTCGGGGCCTTGTATGTCGATCTTGCCCAGGGTAGACGCGTCCAGCATGCCGACCCCGTTGCGCACGGCCAGAACTTCACGCTGCACAGCCTGGTGCAGGTCTTCATGGCCTTGCGGGAAATACCAGGGGCGCTTCCATTGACCCACGTCTTCAAACAAGGCGCCCGCGGCCACATGGCATTCGTGGGGGCTGGTTTTGCGTGCCGGGTCGAACAGGTCCCCGCGTTCCAGACCCGCAAAAACACCAAAGGTGATGGGCAAATAATTCGGGCGGAATGTGGTCGTGCCCACCTGGTCAATGGGTTTGCCCATGGCCCGGGCCGCCAGTGCCATGCCATTGATGTTGCCCAGCTTGCCCTGGTCGGTGCCAAACCCCAACGCGGTGTAGCGCTTGATGTGTTCAATCGACTCAAAGCCCTCACGGATCGCCAGTTCGATGTCACTGGCGCCCACATCGTTCTGGTAATCAACAAACGCCTTGGCCCGGCGTGAAACCGGCTCCCCCGTCTCGGCGATCCAGAAGGCGGTGATGGCCTCCGAGGCGGGCTCAATCACGGTGAGGGCCGCAGCGGTTGCCGGAAATCCGGCTTGTGTGGCCGCGGCAGCGCCGGCACGACCGGCATCACCCAATGTGTGTGTCAGGGTCCAGGTGGCGTTGCATGCGCCCACGTTGAATTGATTGGGCATGGCCAGGCCGGGCATAAAACACACCGAAGCATCACTCCATCTGGCTTTGCCACCCGAGTGTGAATACAGGTGAATCGCCGGGTTCCAGCCACCGGCCATGCCGATGGCATCACAGGTCAGGGTGCGTTGCTCGCCATTGGCCTTGTCACCCAGCATTTGCCGCACCATGAGCCCGCTCACCACCAGCCCGCCTTTGGCCGCTACCGGCACGAAGCCGCGCAACACAGCAATGCCGGCATCATGCGCTTGCTGAACCAGCCCCCCTGCGACCGAATGGCCACTACGCGCATCCACAACGGTGATCAGGGCACCGGTTTGCTGCAACACAAGGGCGTCGGCGTAGGCCGTGTCGTTATTGGTGACCAGCACCAGGCGTTGCCCGACCCGCACGCCGTAAAGCCGGGCATAGTCTGCCATCGCGGACGACAACATCACGCCGGGCAGGTCATTGTTGCCAAACACCATGGGGCGCTCATGGGCACCCGTTGCCAATACAACCTGATTGGCACGCACGCGCCACAAGCGCTCGCGAAAACCGGTCCGGTCTTTGAGAGGCAAGTGATCCGTCAGGGACTCCCGAATGGTCAGGAAGTTGTGGTCGTGACAGCCGAACACCACGCCGCGGCGGATGATGCGCACCTCGGGCATTTGCGCCAGCGCCACCTCGGCGGACCGAACCCAATCGACCACGGACTGGCCATCAATGGTGCCCTGCAGCCGGTGGGCAGAACCCCCCAGGCAATTGCCCAACTCCGACAAAATGACCCGTGCACCGCTGCGACCCGCCGCCAGAGCAGCCGCCAGACCGGCCACACCGCCGCCGGCAATCAGGACATCACAATGAATGTTCTGGTGAACATAGCGGTCTGAATCTGCAACAGAAGGTGCCGCACCCAGGCCACCAGCCTTGCGGATAAACCGCTCATACAGCATCCAGGCTTTGGCCGGCCACATGAATGTTTTGTAATAAAAACCTGCCGGGAACAGGGGTGTGAACCAGCGGTTGATGCTGAACAGATGTTTGCCGGGGCTGGGCCAGGGGTTCACGCTGTCGGCCTTGAGTGCGTCGTAAAGCTCCACCTCGGGCATCTTGGCATTCGGGATGGTGTGCGCACCGCTTTCCAGTTGCGCCAGCGCAGAGGGCTCCTCGATGCCACAACTGGTGATGCCGCGCGGGCGATGGTATTTCCATGATCGGGCAACCACCATGTCGCCCGCCGCGAGTAAGGCAGAAGCCAGAGTGTCGCCCTTGAAACCATGGTAGGTCCGGTTATTGAACTGGAACGTGATTTTTTGGGAGCGATCAAGCCGTTGCCCCCCTTGCGGCATGCGCACACCGCTCACGCAACACCCCCACCGGAGGCTGTCGTATCGGGGTTTTCGCCCGGCTTGTAGACCTTGCTGAACACGTAACTCACGGTGTGCCGCTCGGCGTTAAACCACTTTCGGCAACCTTGCGCGTGCAACCACTGCTCGCGGTGCAGGCCTTTTGGGTTTTTGCGCATGAAGAGGTAATCACCCCACTGCGCATCGGTCAGGGCATCGGTGTCCAGCGGGCGGGCGATGTGGGCTTCGCCGCCGCAACTGAATTCGCTTTCGGCGCGCGGGCCGCACCAGGGGCAGGTAATTTGCAGCATATCGGTCTGACTAGTGGGCAACACCCGCCGCACCGTGTTCGTCAATCAGGTGGCCGGAGGTGAAGCGATTGATGGTGAACGCCGCATTCAGGGCGTGCGGCTCGTCTTGCGCCATGGTGTGCGCCATGACCCAACCCGATCCGGGTGTGGCCTTGAAGCCACCGGTTCCCCAGCCGCAATTGAAATAAAGACCCTTGATGTGGGTCTTGGAAATGATGGGGCAGGCATCGGGGGCCACGTCCACAATGCCTGCCCACTGGCGGTTCATGCGGACCCGGCGGAATATTGGAAACAACTCACAAATGGCCTGCAAGGTGTGTTCAATGACAGGGAAACTGCCGCGCTGGCCATAACCCACATAACTGTCAATGCCGGCGCCAATCACCAGATCGCCCTTGTCTGATTGGCTCACATAGGCATGGATGGCGTTGGACATGACCACCGTGTGCAAAATGGGTTTGAGTGGCTCCGACACCAGTGCTTGCAGGGGATGGCTCTCCAGCGGCAGGCGGATGCCCGCCATATCGGCCAGCACCGTGCTGTGACCGGCGGACACAACCCCGATCTTGTTGCTCTTGATCACGCCCAGGGTGGTCTCGATGCCCACAACATGATCACCTTCGCGTTGAATGCCAATGACTTCGCAGTTTTGAAGAATATCAACGCCCAGGCGGTCCGCGGCGCGCGCAAATCCCCAAGCGATGGCGTCATGCCTTGCCACGCCACCACGCGGCTGAAAAGATGCGCCCATGACGGGGTAACGCAAGGCGTCCGATGTGTTCATGATCGGCACCATCTCCTTGATCTGTGCCGGGCTGAGCACCATGCCGTCCACCCCGTTGAGCCGGTTGGCGTTGACGCGGCGATGGATATCGCGCATGTCTTGCAGCGAATGGCCGACATTCATCACACCGCGCTGACTGAACATGGTGTTGTAGTTCAGGTCCTGCGATAAACCTTCCCACAACTGCAACGCCTTTTCATAAAGATGGGTGGAGTCATCCCACAGGTAGTTGGACCGAACAATGGTGGTGTTTCGGGCGGTGTTGCCACCACCCAGCCAGCCACGCTCCACCACGGCAATATTGCGCATGCCGTGCTCTTTGGCCAGGTAGTAGGCTGTGGCCAGGCCATGTCCGCCGCCGCCCACAATGATGGCGTCGTAACTGCTTTTGGGAGCTGGGCTGCGCCACTGCTTTTGCCAGTTCTCGTGATAAGACATGGCATTTCGGGCAAGCGAAAAAATCGAAAAATGACTCACATCAGGCCTTGTCCAGCATCAACACTCAATCACGTTCACGGCCAACCCGCCGCGACTCGTCTCTTTGTATTTTGTCATCATGTCGCGACCCGTATCTCGCATGGTTTTGATAACCTGATCCAGCGAAACAAAGTGGGTTCCGTCGCCGCGCAAAGCCATGCGTGCGGCATTCAGCGCCTTGACCGAGCCCATGGCGTTGCGCTCAATGCAGGGAATCTGCACCCGCCCGCCCACCGGGTCACAGGTGAGGCCCAGGTTATGTTCCATGCCAATTTCAGCGGCGTTTTCTACCTGCTTGGGCGTGCCACCCATGACCGCAGCCAGCCCGCCAGCGGCCATTGAACAGGCCACACCCACCTCCCCCTGGCATCCCACTTCCGCACCACTGATGGACGCATTTTCCTTGTACAACAAGCCAATCGCACCGGCCGTCAGCAAAAAATCACGAATACCCGCCATCGAGGCACCGGGACAAAATCGGTCGTAATAATGCATGACAGCCGGGACAATGCCTGCCGCGCCATTGGTCGGGGCCGTGACCACGCGCCCCCCGGCCGCATTCTCCTCATTAACTGCCATCGCATAAACATTGACGAAGTCCAGAATGCTCAACTGATCCTTTAGCGCCTGTTCAGGCCGGGCGCTCAGCGAACGGTGCAATTCCGCCGCGCGGCGCTTGACCCGCATGCCGCCCGGCAAATGACCTTCGGTGCGGCAACCTCGGTCCACACAGGCCTTCATCGCGTCCCAAATTCGGTCCAGGCCGGCGTCCAGTTCGGCATCGGTGCGCCAGGCGTGTTCATTGCAGCGCATCACCTGGGCAATCGACAAACCTGTCTGAACCGTCATCGCCAGCAACTCGTCTCCACTGGAAAACGGATGGGCCACCGGGGTCGGGTCCGCGACAAAACGCGGCTGATCCGCAGGACGATCTGCGTCTTCCTGCGACACCACGAAACCACCGCCCACCGAGAAATAACGGCGTTCGTCCAGCAGCGCCCCGTCATTTGCATACGCGCTGAACCGGACCCCGTTGGAATGGAAGGGCAATGATTCGCGTCGCATGAACAGAATGTCGGTGCGCTCGTGAAACGCGACGGCTTGTTTGCCATCAACCATCAGGCTGGCATTTGCCCGAATTTGCGTTAGCCGGGCGTCAATGCTATCCGGGTCAATACTGTCGGGCATCAGCCCCTCCAGCCCCAGCATCACGGCGGTGTCAGTCCCGTGACCCTTGCCGGTTGCGCCCAGCGACCCATACAGTTTGACCTCGATACGTGCCGTTTGCTGTAAATGATGGCCCTCACTCAGGCTATGGGCAAACATGGCTGCCGCTTTCATCGGGCCAACCGTGTGCGACGACGATGGCCCAATGCCAATCTTGAAGAGGTCAAAAACACTCAGGGCCATGGCCAACCTTCTGAAAAGTACACATTGCCCACAGGTTTGGACTGATTGGATTGTCGAGAGACGACTTGTGTGGGGTGTCCGTGGAACGACACTCACAAGCCCGTGCGCGACACGCCCGGAGAGGGCAAGCGCCTGATGCCAATGCCTGTCGATACCTGTGCTTTCAGGCGCTTGGCGTGGGCATACAAGCTGGCGTCGCTTACGGACTACTTTGCGGGTAAGGGCTTAACCATACTGTCAGGCGTTGGGTATCCCCGACGCCCACCGATTGTTCTGGAGACACAGCATGGATGACGCACCAATACAAGCCGAAACACAGGCGCCGCGTGGCCGACGCCCGGGGGGTGGGCGCGAAGCCAAGCGCGCAGCGCGAACCGCCCGCACGGGCCAGTCTGCCCCGTACATCACACGAAAAATTCCTTATTACGAAGTGCTGGATGAAGAAGGCCTGCAGCTTATTGAGCGCAATGCCGACACCATTCTGGAGGAAGTCGGCATCGATTTTCGCGACGACGCAGAGGCGCTGGAACTGTTCAAAGCCGCCGGGGCAGACGTCAAGGGTGAGCGGGTGCATTTTCCGCGCGGCATGTGCCGCAAGATCGTGCAGGCGAACGCACCGCGGGAGTTCACGCAATATGCCCGCAATCCGGCACACAACGTGGTGATTGGCGGCAAAAACACGGTATTTGCCCCCGCCTATGGATCACCTTTTGTGCGGGATCTGGATCGCGGTCGTCGTTATGCCACGATTGAAGACTTCCGCAATTTCGTCAAACTCACCTACATGGCGAACTCGCTTCACCATTCGGGCGGCACGATTTGCGAGCCGGTTGATTTGCCAGTCAACAAGCGTCACTTTGACATGGTTTATTCGCACATGAAATACAGCGACAAACCCTTTATGGGCTCGGTCACCCATCCTGATCGCGCCAAAGATACGGTGGAAATGGCCAAAGCCCTGTTTGGCCCTGACTACATGGACCCCCTCACGGGGCGGCCAAGGACGGTGATCATCAATCTGATCAACGCCAATTCGCCGATGACCTTTGACGAGACCATGCTCGGGGCGGCCAAAGTGTATGCGCGGGCGAACCAGGCGACCATCATCACACCGTTCATTCTGGCCGGGGCCATGTCACCGGTGACGGTTGCCGGAACCGCGGCCCAAACCCTGGCCGAAGCACTGGCCGGCATGGCCTTTGTGCAACTGGTCAACCCGGGTGCACCGGTTGTTCTGGGAAGCTTCGCCTCCTCGATTTCAATGCAGTCTGGCGCACCGACATTTGGTACCCCTGAGCCTGCACTGGTTCTCTATGTGATGGCCGCTCTGGCGCGCAGATTAGGTGTTCCTTTTCGTTCGGGAGGTGGTCTGTGTGGTTCCAAAATTTCAGATGCACAAGCCGCTTCGGAATCGGCCAACACCCTGCTGCCAACCTGCCTGGGTGGCGTCAATTTTGTATTGCACACCGCCGGCTGGCTTGAAGGCGGCTTGTCCATGGGTTACGAGAAATTCATCATGGACGTTGATCAGGCTGGCATGATGCACACCCTGCTGGCCGGTGTGGACCTTTCCGAAAATGGCCAGGCCATGGATGCCATCCGTGAAGTCGGACCGGGCAAACACTTTTTGGGATGTGCGCACACTCAGGCCAATTTTGAGAGTGCGTTCTACCGCTCACCGATTACCGACAACAACAGCTACGAGCAATGGGAAGCGGAAGGTTCGCGCGATTTGACCGCACGGGCCAATGCGATGTGGAAAAAGCAGCTTGCAGAATACGAGCCGCCGCCCATGGACGTGGCTGTAGACGAAGCCATACTGGACTATGTCAACCGGCGCAAGGCCTCGTTTCCTGATTCGAATATTTGAGTCTTATTGCCTTATTTCCTGACCCACAATCGTGCGGCCGCTAGGCTGCCGCGCGTTTGGCCAGCACACCATCAAGCCAGTCGCTGCGCATCACTGGGACAGCGGTGACGAGTTTTTCGGTGTAGGGGTGATACGGCCCCTCAAAAATCCGGTCGGTCTCGTCGAAAGCGACAAAAGAGCCTTTGAGCATCACGGCCGTTCGATGTGCAATACGGTGAACCACATCCAGATCATGGGTGATGAGCACATAGGATAAGCCCAGCTCAGCCTGAAGCCGCCGCAGAAGCTTGAGAATTTCTTCGGCAACCAGTGGGTCAAGCGCCGAAGTGGGTTCATCCAGAATGATGAGATCAGGGTTGGCAGCCAGTGCGCGCGCGATACAGACACGCTGCTTTTGACCGCCAGACAACTCCGTTGGGCGGCGGGACAGGAAGTTCTGCGGCAACTCCACCAGATCAAGCAACTCCTTGGTGCGCTTGCTGACAGCGCCAGCATCCAGGTCAAAATAAAAACTGACCGGGCGACCAATCGTCTCTTGCAGCGTCTGACGCGGGTTCAACGCCACATCAGGAATCTGATAGACCAGCTGGATAGTCCGTTTGAGGTCTTTGCTGCGCTCAGCCAGGGCCTTTGGCAACTCTTGGCCTTTGAAGAAAATGGTACCGGCAGTTGGTGGCAACAAACCCGTGATGACGCGGGCCAGGGTCGACTTGCCAGAGCCTGACTCTCCCACAACGGCGACGGTTTCTCCGCGACGCACATCCAGGCTCACATCGGAAACCGCCTTGAATGTGCCGTACGACGCATCGATGTGTTCGATTTTGAGGATCGTGTCCGGCTTGACTGAAGACTGCACGGCACGTTCGCTGGCGGCCGCTCCGCGCACGGCCACCAGGCGCGCAGAATACTCTTGGGTTGGCGCCTGCAGGACGCCATCTACCGCACCTTCCTCGATTTCCTTGCCATGGCGAAGGACCTTGATGCGATCAGCCACTTGCGCCACCACAGCCAGATCGTGCGTGATGTAGAGGGCTGCAGTGCCGTACTCACGGATCAGTGATTTCAACAAAATCAACACTTCAATCTGTGTGGTGACGTCAAGCGCCGTGGTGGGTTCGTCCAGCACCAGAATGTCCGGGCGGCAAGACATCGCCATGGCGGCCATCGCTCGTTGCAATTGCCCGCCAGACGCCTGGTGCGGATAACGTGCACCAAAGGTATCGGGCTCTGGCAAGTCGAGCGACTTGAATAAATGCCTGGCCCAGGCCTCTGCCTCTGTGCGAGACATCAGGCTATGAATCAGGGGTGCCTCACACACCTGGTCCATGATGGTGTGTGAGGGGTTGAATGCAGCCGAAGCGGACTGTGCCACGTAGGCGATCCGCCGCCCCCGAACGGCACGGCGGCCCTCGGCGTCGAGCGTACGGATGTCAACACCATCAATGGCAATGGACCCTGCTGCGATATGGACACCTGCGCGGGCATAACCCATCGATGCGAGTCCGATGGTGGATTTGCCGGCGCCACTTTCACCAATCAGGCCCAGCACCTCGCCCGCACGCAGGTTGACGTCAACCGAATCAACAATCACCGCACCACCCCTGACCGCTTCCAGACGAAGGCCTTTTATTTGCAGGATGTATTTGTTGTTGCTCATGCCGCGCTCACAGTTCAGCTTGGGCGCCGGATGGGCGCGCCTCAATTGACAAGAGCCAGTCCACAACCAGGTTGACCCCCACTGTCAGGATCGATATGGCCAGTGCTGGCCATATCGGGGCCAACAATCCGAAGTTGATTGCCGCCGAGTTCTCCCGAACCATGCCGCCCCAGTCGGCATAGGGTGGCTGGATGCCAAGCCCCAGAAAGGACAGGGCGGCAATGAACAAAAAATTGAAACAAAACCGAAGCCCGAATTCGGAAACCAGCGGCGCAGAGGCGTTAGGCAGAATCTCGCGTCGAATAATCCACCAGGTGCCCTCACCGCGCAACCGGGCCGCCTCGACATACTCCAGCACCGTCAGGTTCATCCCCAGCGCCCGCGCCAGCCGAAACACCCGCGTTGAATCCAGCACCGCGATTGTCAATATCAGCACCGGAATAGAGGAGCCAAAAACGCCCAAAATGATGAGCGCAAGAATCAACAGGGGAATTGACAGGATGACATCCACAAGGCGTGAGATCACGGTGTCAACCCAGCCACCCAGAACGGCAGCAGTAAAGCCCAGGGTGATGCCGATAAAAAACGAAATGAAGGTCGTCGCCAGCGCCACGCCGATGGTCATGCGGGCACCATAAATGAGCCGCGTCAACATGTCGCGGCCAATCTGGTCTGTGCCGAGCAGCATATTGACCGCAGATGTGTCCCACGTCGCCCCAATAGATTCAGATTGTGAGTAGGGTGCCAACAGTGGACCGAAGATGGCCACAAACAGATTGATGGCAATAATCGCCAGGCCAATCCAGGCTGTGACGGTGGGTTTGTGACCGAGTATTTTCATGTGCAAAGACCGTCAACACTTCAGCGTTTGTGACGCAAGCGGGGATTAACCAGGATAACGAGGATGTCTGCCAGCGTATTGAGCATGACGAAGACACCTGCAAAAACCAGGCCACAGGCCTGGATGACAGGCACATCCCGCTTCGCCACGCCGTCGACCATCAACTGGCCAATGCCCGGGTAGACAAATACCGCCTCGATGACCACCACGCCAACCACCAAATAAGCGATATTCAAGGCAATCACCGTGATGATGGGTGCGGCGGCGTTGGGTAGCGCATGACGGGCAATCACGCGTGAGCGTGTGGCCCCTTTCAAGAAAGCCATTTCGATATACGGGCTGGACATGACCGCGAGCACGGAGCTGCGTGTCATGCGCAACATGTGCGCGGCCACCAGCAAGGTCAAGGCGAAAGCCGGTAGCGTGGTGATGTACACGCGCTCTGAAAAACTGACGCCGGGGAAAACGGTAGCCAGGGAAGGGAACCAGCCCAGATTCACCACGAACACAATGATGAGCAGATAAGCGATGAAGAACTCCGGCACCGAAATGGTGATGAGGGTCAACACGTTGGCGGCCCGATCAATGAACTTGCCCTCGTTAATTGCGGCCAGAACGCCCAAACCGACTGAAAGCGGAACCGCAATCAATGCGGCATAACCGGCTAGAAAAAGTGTGTTGTACAAACGGGGCAGTAGTTCGTCAATGATGATGCGTTTGTTTGTCATGGCGACACCCAGGTCACCGTGAACAGCGCCCCACAACCACGTGAAATACCGAACGTAGGCGGGCTGATCCAGCCCAAGCTCTTTGCGAAACGCCGCAAGGGTTTCGACTGTTGCACCCTGCCCCAACACGGCTGAAGCCACATCACCAGGCAAGATCTGGGTACAAACAAAAATCAAACCGGAAACAGCCAAAAGGGTCAAAACGCCCAGACCCAACCGGGTGACGATAAGCTTGTACATTGACGGGATTCCCAAAAGGCCACTCGACCAAAACAAACGGGGCGTGGGCCACCTGCGTGACCCACGCCCCGGAACTGCCTATTAAGCGAACCAGCCTTTTTCAGCCAGGCGTTGATCGTTCAGGTCGTAACGTGCATGCGCCTCCAGACCACGAAGTTTGGAGCTGCCGCCGTCCATCTGGTCACCGATGGCAAAACACACCATGCCGGCCTCTTCCGAGAGCATCGCCTGGCACTCAGCGTACATGGCCTTGCGCTTGCCTTCGTTCAACTCGACGCGTGCGTCGACCACGAGCTTGTCAAACTTGGCGCTGGAATACTTGGTGTCATTCCACTCACCGCCCGTCACAAACGTTTGGGACAGTTGCAGATCGGCCGTAGGGCGGTTGCCCCAGTACACGGCGCAAAATGGCACCTTGGGCCAGACGTTGTCCCAATATCCATCACCCGAGACGCGTTTGACGTCGAGGTTGACACCGGCCTTCTTGAGGGATTCCTGATACAACACCGCGGCATCGGTTGCACCTGAAAACGCGCCCTCAGACACTTGCAACTCGAACGGCCCACTCATGCCCGCCTTCTTGAAATGGAAGGCTGCTTTGTCAGGGTCGTAAGGTCGTTGTTTCTGATTCGCGTCATGGTACTTGTTCAGCGGACCCACGGTGTGGTCGTTACCGACCGAGGCATAACCGGAGAACACGTTGGCGACTATTTTCTGACGGTCGATTCCATACTTGAGGCCCAGCATGATGTCCCGGTTTTTATACGGATCGATATCGGTATGTGCCACAAACGCGAACCGGTTGCCCGTGCCCTTGGTACGGGTAATGGTGAGATCCTTGTTTTTGGCGAGCAGGCCGACCGTTTTCGGACTAAGACGGTTGACGGCATCGACCTGTCCGGTGACCAGGGCTTGCGTACGCGCGGCTGCGTCGCCAATGTAGCGAAGCTCAACCGCATCGAAGTTGCCCCGGTTAGGCTTCCAGTAGTTGCCGGGTTTGCGCTTGGCCACAATGCGGACACCGGGTTGCCACTCAGCCAAGGTAAACGCACCGGTTCCGTCTGGCTTGGAGAAGTCCGTTGTGCCATTCGGCACGATGATGAGGTGATAGTCTGACAGCACAAATGGCAAGTCAGCGTTCCCGGCGGACAAGGTGATTTGCAACTGGTTCGCCGAAAGCTTTTTCATCTCCTTGATCGGCTCAAGAATGCCTTTGGCGGGTGACTTGGTCTCGCCGCGATGCAGGTTGATCGAATAGATAACATCATCTGCATCCAGCGCTTTGCCCGAGGTGAATGTGATGCCTTTGCGGATGTTGAAAATCCATTCTGCTGCACCCGGCTTGGACTCCCAGCTTTCGGCCAGTTCCGGTGTTGCATCACCTTTGGTACCAACCTCGACCAGCGTGTTCCAGAACATCAGGCTGTAGGCAATCGGGATGGAATCGGCATAGGTGCGTGGATCCAGACTGTCAGAGGCCGAGCCACCCTCCATGCCCAAACGCAGAGTGCCGCCCTTTTTTGGAGCCCCCTGCGCCATTGCAGGCATTGACCCAAGTGTTGCTGACAGGCCCAGCGCTGTAGCGCCAGTAATGAGTTGGCGGCGATCCACAATGATGCCGGACTCAGATTGAATTTCGTTGTTTGCCATTTGTCAAAAACTCCTTCAAGGTCAATAAACAGATGAGTAGCCCGAGGGCAATAAGCTTTGCACTCTTATGGAATCCTAACGGAATAGTGACCGTTTGGGACATGGATGTATTCCCTTAGTCAAACCAATTCGGTCTGCGCATGGCACCAATTATTTGGACGGACTGGATGCACAAAACAGCACTCAGGTCGCCAAACGAATAGCCGATGTCGCCTTTAACCCCACCCCTTTGCATCACCGTGTTATGCACTCGCCAAGGCACTGTTTTCATGCAATCGCCGGGTAACCCAATTTACCCGCCGCCTCTTCCTGAGTCGCAATGATTTCGTAATCGTGCGGACTCGACACGGTGAATCCCGTCAATGCCAAATCGCCCATCAGGTCGGGCTCGGTGTCACGCAACGCTGCAAGCACAAGCTGCAAATCATTCACCTCGCGGGTCGCCAGCCTGATCGACCCAATCAATGGCAAGCCAGGCACTGGATCGGTGACATGCAGAACTCGCAACCCGGCAGTCTTTTCAGCGGCATGTTGCATCACATAAGCGTAGGTCACACAATCAATTGCCGCCAAATCCGCCTCACCGCTTCCCACCGCCGCCAGGCTCGCAAGATGCGAACCTGATTGATGGATTTCTGAAAAAAACGACCCCCCACGCGCCAAAGACGCAAAGGTATGGCGCAATGCGTTCATGCCACTTTGCGAATCTGGCTGATTAATCGCCACGACTTTTCCGCGCAGCGCCTCAAGCGTCTGAAAAGCATCTGCCTGGCGTACAACAATCACACTGCAATAGTGAATGCCATCGCAACCCGGCAGCGCGAATTGCGGTGTTGCGATCAGCCGAACGTCGTCACGCAATGCCGTCACGAACGGATACCCGCATGTCTGCGTCAGCAACACGTCCGGGCTGCGCCAGAAACTCATCAGGTCATTTGGTGTCGGGACGATGTCCATGACATCCGTCCACCCCCGTTCACGCAGTCCCGAAACAACTGCGGCCAGAAGGCTCTCCCAGGCCCGTGTCAAGCCAGGCGTAACGTTGTACATGGGCAGCGCCAAACGCCATGAGCGAACTGCCGTCACGAGGGCAGCCCGATTACCCGCCCAACGTACTTGGGGATGGGCAAATTTTGATGCGATTGCGCAAGCCGCTGGATGTGTGCCAACATCACTTCAGAAAAGGGGATGGCGCGTGGGCCCGCCAACTCAACATGGAGCAGCATCTGTTCATTCGCAGCCAGCGTGGGCTCAGCGCCCGGCAAATGAAGGCTGTGATAAATGTGCAAACGTTTTTTGTCATGCCCAAGAATCCGGGTTCGCACCTCAACAGTCACCCCTGCCTTGACCTCTTGCAGGTAGTTGAGATGGCATTCGAGCGTGAACAGGGAACACCCACTGGCCTCTCGCTGCGCACCATCCAGGCCCAATTGATCCATCAACGCATCGCTGGCGTAGCTGAATATAAGCAAATAAAACGCATCACGCAGATGGCCGTTGTAGTCCACCCATTCGGGCACCACTGGCCCGCGGTAGGTGCTTAACAACTCAGACATCGGTGCGCCTAGTCGTCAACAGAAATGCCATGCCTGATCTTGGTCGCCTTCACGGCGGCCTGAACTGCCAGCAGACAATCATCGCGGTAACGCTCCAGGTCAGCAATGCGGTGGGCGCCCAGCTGTGCACTGGTGCCGTCAACCACGCGGTCGATCAATTCGTCTGTCAACTCAGGCGCAGGAAGATGTGTCCAGGGCAATTTCAGGGCCGGGCCAAACTGGGCCATGAAATGGCGCATGCCTGCGTCGCCTCCGGCAAGGGTGTAGGTTAAAAAGCTACCCATGAAGGACCAGCGCAGGCCCGCACCAAAGCGAATCGCATCGTCAATTTCACCCGTTGTTGCAATACCGTCGTTGACCAAATGGAGTGACTCCCGCCACAGGGCCTCCAGCAAACGGTCGGCAATGAAGCCCGGAATTTCTTTGCGCACGTGCAAGGGGCGCATGCCCAAAGAGCGGTAGACCACCATGGCAGCCTCAACGGCTTCAGGCGCGGTATGAACCCCGCCAACCACCTCAACCAACGGCAGCAGGTAAACCGGGTTGAAGGGGTGCCCCACCACGCAACGCTCCGGATGTTTTGCCTTCGCATAAAACTCACTGGGCAACAAACCCGAGGTTGATGAGGCGATTAACACCCTGGGTGGTGCTGCAGCCGTGATTTTGGCGTGCAAATCAAGCTTGAGGTCCAGTCGCTCCGGTGCACTTTCCTGAACAAAGTCGGCATGGGCCACACAATCTTCGATGGTCGCCACAAAACGAAGCCGGTTTTGATTGGCCCCCTCTTTCAAGCCCTGATGCGCCAATGCTGGCCAGGCGTTGGCGACGCGGGCGCGCAACTGGGCCTCTGCGCCGGGGGCGGGGTCCCACGCCACAACATCCAGTCCATTGGCCAGTGCACGGGCAACCCAGCCACTGCCAATCACGCCACTGCCCAATGCCGCAAATGTTTTGATGTGGGTCAAAAAAGGCATGTGATTTCCTGCATGGGGTTTCCTTGAACGCTGTCCGACAAAGACCTGCCTGATTCCACGGCCTCAGCGCCGCGGCTTCAGGCCCATTTTGATTCGACCTTGCGCGGGCGTCATCGGCTGGGCCCCCAGACGGGTCATGATTTCAATGACGCGCTCAACCAATTGGCCATTGCTGGCCGGTACACCCTTGTCAAGCCAAAGGTTGTCTTCCAGCCCCACACGCACATGGCCCCCCAGCAGCATGGCTTGCGCCGCCATCGGCATTTGCATGCGCCCAATACCAAAGGCCGCCCACGTCGCCCCAAGGGGCAGGTTGTCCACCATGGCTTTCATGGTGGTGGTGTCGGCAGGCGCCCCCCAGGGAATGCCCAGGCACAACTGGAATAACGGATCTTTCAACAGACCTTCCCTGATCATCTGGTTGGCAAACCACAAATGGCCGGTATCAAACACTTCCAATTCGGCTTTTACACCCAGCGCGGTGATTCGCCTGGCACCGGCACGCAACGCGGCCGGGGTCGACACATAAATCATGTCGCCATCGCCAAAGTTCAGCGTGCCACAGTCCAGCGTGCAAATGTCGGGCAACAGCGCCTCCACGTGCACCAACCGGGCCAAGGGACCGACCAGATCGGTTGCGGGGCCAAATGCCATGGGGTGTTCACCCGCGCCAATCTCCAGGTCTCCCCCCATGCCAGCGGTCAAGTTGACGATGATGTCCACGCCTGAATCACGGATGCGTTCCATCACCTCGCGGTACAACGCCGGATCCCGGCTGGGCTTGCCGCTTTGCGGATGACGAACATGGCAGTGCACCACCGTGGCGCCAGCCCGGGCCGCTTCAACCGCAGCGGCCGCAATTTGCGCAGGCGTGACCGGAATGGCCGGGTGTTTGTCAACGGTGTCACCCGCCCCTGTCAGGGCGCAAGTCACGATTACATGGTGGTTCATGAGGCAAACTGTACGATTTGTGCACCGCCACTTGTCCATTCATTGCGACACCGTCTTGATCTGATGCGACCTGTCCTGTCGGTGCCAAATGTCGCAACCAGGCAAATACAGGGGCCTGCCAAGGCACTGCAACCAAGGGATTGCAGTCAAAATCCGCGTGGCATGGCGTGACCACATCGAATCAGGAATACCCTTTGAGCACATTACTGTTACCACTGGCCTCACTTCTCAGCGGCGTAGGCATGCTGGTGGTGGGCACAGGCCTGCTGTTTGCGGCCATCGGTGCGCAGGCCGGCTCGGCACACTTTTCGGGACTGGTCACCGGGCTGATCATGTCGGCCTATTTTGCAGGCTTCGTTTACGGCACCTATGCTTGCCCTGCCGTTATCCGTCGTGTGGGTCATATTCGGGCGTTTGCTGCCATGGCATCCATTGCATCCGCCTTGCCCATTCTGCACGCCCTGTGGATCAACCCCTGGTTTTGGGGTGGTTTGCGCTTTGTCACCGGCGTGTGCCTGGTCGGCCTGTATATCGTGGTGGAGAGCTGGCTCAACGTCGTGGCAACCAGCGGCCAGCGAGGCAAGGTGTTTGCCGCCTACATGACCGTCAATGGCGTGTCCCTGGCCATCGGCCAGTGGTTGATTCTGGTGGGCGACCGCTTCGGTTTTGTACCGTTCGCCCTGGTGTCCATCCTGTTTTCATTCGCCCTGTTACCCATCACACTGACCCCGGTGGAAGAACCCCCACCCACAGAAGCACCCAAACTGGGTCTGGTCAAGTTGTTCGCCATCTCACCCATAGGGGTCATCGGTGCGGTGGCGTCCGGCTTGCTCAATGGTGCCTTTTTCAGCCTGGGGCATGTATTTGGCCAGGGCGTCGGTTTCAGCGAACGAGGCATCGCCACCTTCATGGCCGCCACGATTCTGGGGGGTGCCGTGTTCCAGTGGCCTGTGGGGCATTTGTCTGACCGCCACGATCGCCGCTGGGTGCTGTTTTGGGTCTGCGTCGGCTGCGCCGCCGTCGCCGGGACGGGGTTTTACCTGGCGCAGGAATACGAGGGCTCGTTAATCGCCCTGGGCATTGTGTACGGCGGCCTGTCGTTCACGGTTTACGGTTTGAGTGTGGCGCATGTCAACGACTTGATTGACTCATCCCGCGTGCTGGAGGTTACGGGCGGCTTGCTGCTGCTCTACGGCATTGGCGCAACCATTGGCCCCACACTCGGGGGCGGTTTAATGGACCTGATGGGGCCCCAGAGCCTGATGCTTTATTTTGCGGGCGTGCTGGTCATTCTCGCCCTGGGCGTCTGGCGATACACCAGTACCAAGCCACTGAGCGTGGGTGAGCCCGGACACAAGGCGGACTACGTGGTCATGGGCAGTGGCTCTCAGGCCGTGTTGCAGATGGACCCTCGCCGGGAGCAGATACAGGCCACCCCACCGGGGGATGGCGTCAAACCACCGCAACCGGCCACGCGAGGCAGCCATTGACAGTCGATGAATACGACTACATCGTTGTCGGCAGCGGGTCTGCCGGTTGTGTCCTGGCCGACCGGCTCAGTGAAGACGGTCAACATACCGTGCTGGTGCTCGAAGCAGGTGACCATGACCGGCGCTTGTGGATCAATATGCCCATTGGTTACGGCAAGACTTTTTACGATGGGCGTGTGAACTGGAAGTTTGAGGCCCAGCCTGATGCGGGCCTTAAAAACCGGCGCATTTACTTTCCGCGGGGCCGGGTGGTGGGCGGCTCCAGCTCGATCAACGCCATGGTCTATTGCCGTGGTCTGCCGGGCGATTTTGATGGGTGGGCGCGGTTGGGCAACCCGGGCTGGTCGTGGGATGACGTCAGGCCCCTCTACGAGCAGCTTGAGCGCCGGGTGAATGCCGACGGTGTTGCCGCACAGGCAGCCCCGCAAGGCGGCAAGCTGTTTGTCAGTGATGTCCGAAAGCAGCTTCACCCCATGGAAAGTGTCTTCTTCAAAGGGGCGCAACAGGCCGGCATTCCTTTCACCGAAGACTTCAATGGCCCCCAGCCAGAGGGCGTGGGGCGCTATCAAATCAATACCCGGCACGGCATGCGCTGGTCAGCCGCCGACGCCTACCTGCGGCCTGCCCTCAAACGCCGCAACGTCCAGCTCAAAACCGGTGCCATGGTGAGCCGGGTCTTGTTTGAAGGCCGCAAGGCGGTGGGTGTGGCGTATCACATGGGTAGTCTGCAGCAGACCGCGCGAGCCCGGTGCGCCGTGGTGCTCAGCGCAGGGGCCGTACAAAGCCCGCAGTTGCTGCAGCTCTCGGGCGTGGGGCCGGGTGCGTTGTTGCAGCAGCAGGGCATCGCGGTCGTGCTGGACCAACCGGCTGTGGGTGCGAACCTGCAGGACCATCTGGCCATGAGCTACTGCTACAAAGCCACACAAGCCACGCTGAACAACGTCTTGAGCACCTGGTGGGGCAAGCTGCGCATCGGGCTGCAATATGTCACGACGCTTGGCGGGCCTTTGAGCATCAGCGTCAACCAGGTCGGAGGCTTTGTCAAATCAGGCCCCCACGCGCCCCAGGCGGACCTGCAGCTCTATTGCAATCCGGTCACCTACACCCTGGCGCCGTCTGCCAAAGGTACACAAATCGTGCCAGACCCGTTTGCGGGGTTTATTCTGTGCTTTCAGCCCTGTCGCCCCTTGAGCCGGGGCCGCATTGACATCGCCAGCCCGGATGTGAACACACCACCCGCCATCCAGCCCAATTACCTGTCGCACCCCGACGACGTGCAGGTGGCGCTGCGGGGTGCCCGTCTGGTTCAGCGCCTGAGCCAGACACCGGCGCTTCGGGGTTTGATTCAGGAGGCCATTTCCCCGGCGCTGGACACACTGGACGACGCCGGCATGGTGGATGACTTTCGTGCCCGCGCCAGCACCTGCTACCACCCGGTGGGCACCTGCATGATGGGCGCAGACCCCGACCAGTCGGTGGTGGGCGCCGACCTGAAGGTGCATGGTCTGGAGAACCTGTATGTGGTGGACGCGTCCGTCTTCCCGACCGTCACCTCGGGCAACACCCACGCCCCCACCACGATGGTGGCCCACAAAGCGGCGAACGCACTTCTTGCAACCCGGAGCCTGTCATGAAACTCGAATCCATCAAGACCTTTGTTGTTGCCAACCCACCCCCCGGTTTTGGCGGGCGCTACTTTGTGTTCGTGAAGCTGCGCACCACCTGCGGCATCGAAGGCATTGGCGAGGCCTACACCGCCACTTTCAGCCCGCAGGTGGTGGCGGCCATGGCCGGGGACCTGTTTGCCCGCGTGTTTGCCGGTGAAGACCCGATGCAGATCGAGACCCTGTGGCGACGTGCTTACGGCGAGGGGTTTTCCCTGCGCCCCGACATCTCGTTGATGGGTGTGCTGAGTGCGCTGGAGATGGCCTGCTGGGACATCACCGGCAAGGCGCTGGAGCAGCCCGTCTACAAACTGCTGGGCGGGCTGGTCAACCCGCGCCTGCGCAGCTACACCTACCTGTACCCGGATGAAAACGAAGACGATTCTTTTTACGGCGACCCGGTGCGCTCGGCGGAGCGCGCCGCCGCCTATGTGAAGCAGGGCTTTACGGCGATCAAGTTTGACCCCGTGGGCGGCTACTCGGTGTTTGACCCACGCCAGCCCACCCTGGAGCGCATGGACAGGTCAGAGCGCTTTTGCAAGCTGATACGGGACGCCGTGGGCGACAAGGCGGACATCCTGTTTGGCACCCACGGCCAGTTCACCGTGTCGGGGGCCAAGCGCCTGGCGCGTCGGCTGGAGCCCTACAACCCGCTGTGGTTTGAAGAGCCCACCCCACCCGAGCGCCCCGAGCTGATGGCCGAAGTGGCCCGCTACACCTGCATTCCCGTGGCAACCGGTGAACGTCTGTGTACCAAATATGAATTTGCCCGCGTGCTGGAAACCGGCGCGGCCACCATCCTGCAGCCCAATCTGGGCCGGGTGGGCGGCATTCTGGAAGCCAAAAAGATTGCCGGCATGGCCGAGGCGCACTACGCCCAAATCGCCCCGCACCTGTACTGCGGCCCCATTGTGGCGGCGGCCAACATCCAGCTGGCGGCCTGCATACCGAACTTCCTGATTCTGGAGAGCATCCAGCAGTTTGGCGGCTTCCATGCCCAACTGCTCAAGACCCCCATTCAGTGGGAAGACGGCTACGTAATCCCCAGCAAAGCGCCCGGCCTGGGTGTTGAACTGAATGAGGAGGTGGCGCTGGCCCACCCCTACAACAGCACCCGTCTGCACCTGGACATGGCGCAACACCCCCTGGGCGACTACTGACATGAAAAGCTACCTCAACTTCGTCAACAACCGGTGGGTGGCAGCGGATGACGGCGCATCCATCACCGTGTCCAACCCGGCCACCGAAGAGATCATGGGGCTGGTCAGCGCCGCCAGCGCGGCTCAGGCCCGAGCAGCCGGCGACGCCGCCGCAACCGCGCAGCGCACCTGGCGACAACTCACCAGCATTGAGCGCGGCAACCACTTGCGCAAACTGGCCGACGCGCTGGTCGCGCGCAAGGGGGCCATCGGGCAAGTGCTGGCGCTGGAATCCGGCAAGAGCCTGGAAGACGCCGGAAACGAAGCTTTGTACGCCGCTGAAATCACCCGTTACCACGCCGAATGGGCGCGCCGGATTGAAGGCGACATCATCCCCAGCGACTCACCCAACGAAAACCTGATGCTGCACCGCGAACCCATGGGTGTGGTGGCCTGCCTGATCCCGTTCAACTACCCGGTCTACACCCTGCTGCGCAAAATTGCACCCGCGCTGATCACCGGCAACACGGTGGTGGTGCGCCCCAGCAACAACACACCGTGCTCGGCCTTCGAGATTGCCCAGGCCGTGCTGGACGCCGGCCTGCCACCCGGTGTGGTGAATATTTTGACCATGGGTCACGACCAGGCCGAGGCGCTGTGCACCCACCCCAAGGTGGGCATGATCACCCTGACCGGCGGCCTGAGCGCGGGGCGCCGCGTGCTGGACTATTCCAGGGTCAACATCGCCAGATCGTCACTGGAGCTGGGCGGCAAAACACCGGCCATCGTGGCCGCGGATGCCGATCTGGAAAAAGCCGCCACCGACATCGTGCGCTCCAAAACCACCCACTGTGGCCAGCTCTGCACGGCGGTGGAGCGGGTTTATGTTCAGGAAAGTGTGCACGACGCGCTGGTCGCCCGGCTCAGGGAAAAACTCATGGCCCGGGAGTTTGGCAACCGCGCTCATCACCCAGAGCACATGGGGCCGCTGATCAGCGCGTCGGCCCGCCAGGCCATCCACGCCATGGTGCAGCGGGCGGTGCAAGACGGTGCAAAACTGGAATGCGGCGGCACCCTGCCTGGCGGGCGTGGGCATTTTTACCCGCCCACCCTGCTGACCCAGGTGCGCCAGGACATGGAGATCGTGCAGGAAGAGGTGTTTGGCCCGGTGCTGTGTGTGCTGCCCTACACCACCATCGACCACGCGCTGGCGCTGGCCAACGACCACCAGTTTGGCCTGGCATCGGTGCTGTACACCGAGGATTACCGCAGCGTGATGAAGTGCAGCAACGAAATTGAGGCCGGAGAGCTGTACATCAACCGCACGCCCGCCGACCCCTACCAGGGCTACCACGCGGGCTGGAAACGATCAGGTCTGGGCGGAGATGACGGCAAACACGGCATGCTGGAATTCACCCAGACCCGGCTGGTGATCATGAACTATTGAGCGCCCCGCCGGGCTCAATCCAGCGCCACGTCGGCCAGCGGCACACCACACAGGGCGGCCAGCACCTCCACCACGATGGCGTGGTCTTCCCGCTGCGGCGCGCCCGACACGGTGACCGTGCCCAGACAACCCACCCCGTTCACACGAATCGGGAAACTGCCACCGTGCGTCGCGTAGTCCCGCGTGGGCAAACCCATCTTCTGCTCCATCGAGCTGCCTTCCAGCTCCAGCGAACGGCCCACGGCGTAGGAGCTGCGCTGCACCAGCTCCACGGTGTTGCGCTTGCGCCGGGCCCAGTCTGAATGGCCGGGCGTGGTGCCGGGCATGGCACAGAAAAACACGGTCTCGCGCGCCAGCCGGATTTCCGTGGTCAGCGCCAGGCCCCGCGCTTCGCACAAGGCCCTGATCCGCGTCCCCAGCTCCCAGGCGGTGGCATGGTCAAAGCGATCAAAGCGCAGCACCTGCTCCTGCTTCGCCAGTCGTTCAATATCCTGCTCAAGACCCATCGGGCTCTCCTTTCAATACAACATGCTGAAAACTCGTCAATTCATGCATAAATTGGCCTCTAGCCCTCGTGGAATATGCGTGAATAGCTATTAAAAAAGTAGCGGCCGCCAATGCACCAGCTAAGCATTTTCCTCTCCTGGGCATCATCTACCTGACCTTCATGGGCCTGGGCCAGCAGCCATCTCGCGCAGCAGCCAGCCTTTGAACGCCTGCGCCGCCGCGTTGGTGTGTGTGCCCTCTGGCGCAATCAGGTAAAACGCCTCTTTCATTGGCAGCGCAAAGTCCAGCGGACGCACCAGCCGACCGGTCTGAATCAGGTGGCTGGCCACGGTGTCATGCGCCAGTGCCACACCCAGGCCACTTTGCGCCCAGGCCAGGCTGACGGCCCAGGTGCTGGCGCGGTGCACGACGGGTGGTGGGGACAGCGGAGACGCCGGGGATGCTGGCGGTTGGGTGGGCCGATTGGGTGTGCCGGTGTCACGCGGGCAGGCCTCCAGCCAGCTGTCCCAGCTTTGCAGATTGCCGGGCAAATCAAACAGGCGCTCTTTGAGCAGGTCGTCCACCGTGTGAATGCGCGCGGCCACTTCGGGTGTGCACACCGGGAAAATCGTGTCCCAGGTGAGGCGCTTGCCCACGCGGCTTTCCCACTTGCCCTGGCCCAGCACAATTTCGACGGCGGCGGATGCATTGGGCTTTTCTTCAGCCCAGATGGAGGTTGCCACGTTCAATTGCACCCAGGGAAACTCGGCCATGAACCGGCCCAGGCGCGGGGTCAGCCAGAAAATGGCGAAGGACAGGTTGACGTGCAGCTCCAAAACATCGGGGTCATTGCGGCCGGTGAGCACACTGGTGCCCTCCTCCAGCATGGCAAACGCGGCCTGCACCGTGGGCAGGTAGCCGCGGCCCCCGTCGGTCAGCTCCAGGCCGCGCACCCGGCGCACAAAGAGCGGGCGACCCAGCGCGTTCTCCAGGCTTTTGATGTGCTGGCTGACGGCAGATTGCGTCATGTTCAGCTCCTGCGCGGCGGCGGTGAAGCTCAACGCGCGGGCCGAGGCCTCGAAGGCGCGAAGCCAGTTCAGGGGTGGAAGTCGGGCGGGCATTACGCAGCCATAAGTTTTACTAATCTTATAGCGAATCTTTCTTCGTTTGTCGAAGTGCCCGCAATCCAGCAGACTCAAAACCTGGCTGCAAGCCATTTGTCCCATCCTTCACATCACGCCACCATCAGGAGCACAGACAGTGTCCGAGATTCAAATCCTGGAAAACGCCCCATCACCCCAGGTGGTCATGCGCGCAGGCAACGCCCTCACACCGCTGCCCGCCCTGTGGCTGCGGGCCCGCAGCCCCGACCCCAGCCAGCGCGACGCCATCACCGGCCAGCGCCTGATGAACCCGCACCTGCTGCCCGATGACCTGACGCTGACCGGCGCCCACTGGGCGGACGCCATGTTGCACCTGGCCTTTAGTGACGGTTTTGCCGGTTTGTACGACCCCGCTGAGCTGCTGGCTGGCACCGTGCTGTCAGAGGAATGCCCCGCCGCCCGGCCCTGGCGCGCCGACCTGACGCCCCAGCCGGTTTACCAGTGGGCGGATCTGGCAGACGACGCGGCGCTGTACCGGGCCCTGCATGACTTCATCACGCTGGGCTATTTGCTCATCCACAACACGCCCACGCAAACCGAGTCCATCATGGCGATTGCGCAGCGTTTTGGTTTTGTGCGCAGCACCAACTTTGGCACTTACTTCGAGGTGTATTCGCGCCCCAATTCGACCGATCTGTCCTACCGACCTGTAGCGCTGGGCCCGCACACCGACAACCCCTACCGCACGCCGGTGCCGGGCGTTCAGCTTCTGCAGTGCCTGCAAAACGAAACCTCGGGCGGCCTCTCCACCTTGGTGGACAGCCTGGCCGTGGCCGGGCAGGTGCGCCGCGAAGACCCGGAAGGCTTTGCGCTGCTGAACCGCGTGCCGGTGCGGTTTGAGTACCGCGATGCCACCACACAACTGGTCGCCGTCAAACCCATGATCGAGCTGGACGGGCGCGGCGAGATGACCGGCGTGCACTACAGCCCGCGCCTGGACGACATGCCGCTGATGTCGGACGCCGACACCCGGCGATACCACCGCGCCCGCAAACGCCTGGGCACGCTGCTGCAAGACCCGCAGTACGAGCTGCGTTTTCGCCTGGAGCCCGGTCAAATGATGATGTTTGACAACAACCGGGTGCTGCATGGCCGCACCTCGTTTGACCCGGTTGAGGGGCACCGCCAATTGCAGGGCTGCTACATTGATCGGGACGGCCCGCGCAGCCTGTACCGCGTACTGCATCGCAAACTGACCACAACACCATGAACTCCGTTGCATTCACCCAGATGAAAGAGGGCACCCGCGAGGAATACCTTTTTCTGCAAGACCTGGAGCACAACTACATTCGCACACTGCCGGACCGGCTGCTGGTGGCGCTGGCGCGGCTGGGTGACTCGCTGCAGGGCTACCAGGTGAGCAGGCTTGAGCATTCACTGCAAAGCGCCACACGTGCGCAGAACGACGGGGCAGACATCGAGGTCATCGTTGCCGCGCTGGTACATGACCTGGGCGATGAGCTGGCCCCGGAGAACCACTCGCAGCTCGCGGCGGCCATCCTGCGCCCCTACGTGCGTGCCGAGGTCACCTGGATCATCGAGATGCACGGCCTGTTTCAGATGCAGTACTACGCGCACCACTATGGCAAAACCCCGGATGCTTATCTGGCCCATAAAGACCACCCCTGGTTTGACGCCTGCCAGCGGTTTTGCGAACGTTACGACCAGGCAGCGTTTGACCCCGGTTACCCAACCCGGCCGCTGAGCCACTTCGAGCCACTGCTGCGCGAGGTGTTCAGCCGCGCGCCGTTTGATCCGGTGGCATTGAAGGAATCTGGCAAGGATTGATGCCAAACTGGCCCTCAGCCCTCGTCAAATATGCGTGAGTAGCTATCAAATAGATAGCTATCCCCAGGTCAAGTTTGGCCGCCCAATCGCTTCGGCCACGATCACCGCTTCCAGCAAGCCCGCATCACTGACCGCATTGGGCAGCATTTGTTTGTTGACCGTGATTTTGACGTCCGGCTCGTGTGCGCCCATGGCCATCACGGCGTCATGCGCCAACTGCCTGGCCAGCCCGGTGGCGGCTTCAATCGCGGCGGTAGGGTCGGTGAACTGAGACGTGCCGACCGTGGAGTGCACCCGAAACAGGCCACTGCCGTCGCCCTCAACCCGCACCGTCACGGCTTGCGCCACCACACCGGTGGCAGCGCCCACGGCGTTGGCAACATCACAAAATTCCGGGAACACCATCTCACAGCCCAGGCGGCGTCCCACTTCGCCGTAATAAACCTTGACCGGCCCACCAACGGCCACAACCGGCACGGTGGGCGCCATGCTGACACGGGCCAACCCGATCCGGTCTTCCCCCGAACACACCGCATCAAGCAGGCGGTCGTCGGTGGGGCTCATGCCAAAGGCGGTGTCAAGAATCGCCCGACCCGCGAGTCGCACCGTCTCATGCCAGACCTCGCGTGCATAAGCCCCGGTTCGCTCCGGCGTGGGGAGTTTCATGTCACACAGACGGCAGCCCAGTTGTGCCGCCATGAAGGCGGCGGGTGCTGACCAATTTGCCTGCAGGCCCAGCACGTGGGCGGCATCAGACGGCGTGAAACCGCTCACCTGAACCAGCCCTTTTTGCCTGAGCGACGCGATGGCGCGTTGCGCCGACAGGGTGTTGGCGATTTTTCTAAAGGGTTGGGGTCGGTCGGTGATCCGCCGCATCACCTCACTCTCTCTCGGGCTCAACTCACCCGTGGGTACATCATGGCGGGTGCCAAACGGCAGCAACACAAAGCGGCCGTGCATGGACCCACCACCGTCAACGTCGGCCAGATCCGCTTCCAGCAGGGTCAACACTTCGGGGAAGCGTGCACCTATCAACGCGACCGGCACGACACGATGCGGGCCGATGCTGATGCGCTGGTTCGGGCCGACCACCACGTCGCTGTCACCACCCAGGCCGATGGTGCGCACGTCAATGGCACGCACCATGGTGCGCCAGCCGCCAACCTCGGCACCCTCCTGCGTTACCCGGGGCCGCCCATCCACCAGCAGACCCAGATCGGTGGTGGTACCCCCCATGTCGGACATGATGAAGTTCTGCAGCCCGCAGAGCCATTGCGCACCCACCAGACTGGCCGCCGGGCCGGACAACACGGTTTCAATGGGGCGGGTTGCCACGGTTTGCGCCAGCGCCAGCGTGCCGTCGCCCTTGACCATCATCAGCGGGCAGTGCATGTGCAGTTGCACCATGGCACGGCTCACCGCATCAATCAGATTGGAAATGCGTGAAATCAAACGGGCATTGAGTGCCGCCGTGAGCGCCCGGCGGGGCGCATCAAGCGAGGAGGAGAGCTCGGTCGACAAGGTCACTGGCTTGCCCGTACGCGCCACGATCACATCCCGTGCAGCCAGCTCATGCCCGGCATTGCGCACCGCAAAGGTCGATGCAACGGCAAAGGCGTCCACCTGGCCCGCCATGCGCTGCAACGCCGCTTCAAGCGCCCCGGTATCCAGCGGCACGGGCGCGAAGCCGTTGTGATCATGGCCACCGGCAATCACCACCACCGGCATGCCGGGGAACGCCTTGGCAATGCCGGTGCGCTCGACCATGGGCGCATCAAAGCCGATCAAAATCACCCCTACGGCACTGCCATGCCCCTCGACCACCGCATTGGTGGCCAGCGTGGTGGAAACCGACACCATGGCAATGTCTTGCGGTCGCAAACCTTGCGGCAGTTTGGTGACCGCCTGCGTGATGGCCTCGGTCACGCCAATGGCGAGATCACCCTTGGTGGTGATGGCTTTGGCCGAGGCTATGACGCGATGGCCGTTAGCTTCGATGATGGCCGCGTCGGTGTAGGTGCCGCCGGTATCAACACCAATCAGGTAAGACACAGCGTTAGTATCTGGGCTGTGAGCAAGTGCAGTCATGAAATCAATCATGCCATTAGAAAACCAACGACCGCCCGCGCACCCAAAAAATGAAACATCTTCTCGACAACTTCGCCTGGCACAGCCTTTGTGGCCCACAGGCCCTGTTTGCCACCGGCACAGGCCATGTGCGCCGGTACGCGCCGGGTTTCGCATCCATTGTTGCCTTCGCGGATCCCGAACGGCCCGACTTCGATGCCCTGGCTCCTTATAGCAAGCCTGACGAACATTTCTACTGCGAAGGCTGGTCGGGCGCTGCCCCGTCCGGATGGCACATTGAAGCCCAGACCACCATGTTCAAAATGATTTGGGAGGTCGCCATGCCCGCAACCGACGAAGCCCCTGAAGCAGTGCGACTGGGTCTGGAACACGTGTCACAAATGCTGGAATTGGTCACACTGACCCATCCCGGACCGTTCGGCCCGCGCAACATCGAACTCGGCGAGTACTTCGGCTGCTTCGAAGGCCCACGTCTGGTGGCCATGGCCGGCGAGCGCATGCACGCGGGAGGGTTCCGCGAAATCAGCGGTGTGTGTACGCACCCTGACTTCCAGGGCCGGGGGTTTGCACGCCGGCTGGTCGCCAAACTGATCCGGCGCCAGATGCAGCGCAATGAAATACCGCTGCTCCATGTCGTGCGTGAAAACAGCAACGCCCACCGGCTCTATGCGCAAATGGGCTTTAGCGAGTACCGGGAGTCTGTCATTCGCATTGTTTCGACAGCTTGATCGCGACCACCCCAAGCCTAAGCTGAGGACGAGCCCGCCGACGAGCGCCGACCACTGCCGCGCTTGAGGTTTGCCCCCGCCGCCGCACCACCCAGGCGGCTGAGCTCACCGCCCCACTGTGCTCGGGCACCAGTGGACACCTCACCCAAAGCATTAACGATGGTTTCCAGCTCGGGCGACGGGGCTTTGGTGTGCGCGTCCAGCGCATCACGCATGGCACGCAGGTGTTTGGCCGAAGTACCACAGCAGCCCCCGATGATGCGGGCCCCGGCATCCAGGGCCATGCGGGCATAGATGGCCATCAGCTCGGGCGTGCCGTTGTAGCAGATGGCCCCATCAACATACTGCGGAATACCGCAGTTGCCTTTGGCTACCAGCACCACGTCCGGCCCCGCCGCCTTGGCCAGGTTGTGGATGCAGGCCACCACCTCGGATGCACCAACACCGCAGTTCGTGCCACAGGCCGCCAGCCGGGGAATCAATGACTTTTCGATATCTGCAAAGTCACTGGGGGATATGCCCATCATGGTGCGGCCATTGGTGTCAAAACTCAGGGTGCAAACGATGGGCAGGCCCACCGTGGCCGCCCCGGCAACAGCGGCCTCCACTTCTTCGCGGGACGACATGGTCTCGATCCACAACACATCAACGCCGCCAGCCTTCAGGCTGCGCGCCTGTTCGGCAAATGCCTGTTTGGCCAGATCAAAGGTCAACGGACCAATGGGTTCCATGATTTCACCCGTAGGCCCCACGCTGCCCGCCACAGCCACTTCCCGGCCGCTGGCATCGGCCACCTGCCGGGCTATCCGCGCGGCGGCTTCATTCAACTCGGCCACACGGCTTTCGGCCTTGTGCAACTTCAAGCGGTAGGTGGTACCTCCAAAACTGTTGGTCAGGATAATGTCTGCGCCTGCCTCCACAAAACTGCGGTGCAGGTTGGCAATGCGATCCGGGTGCTCGGTGTTCCACAGCTCGGGCGCATCACCCGACAGCAAACCAACATCAAACAGGTTGCTGCCGGTAGCGCCATCAGCCAGCAACCAGGGACGGGACGCCAATAATCTGGAAAATCGATTGGATGGAGATGGGGGCATTGTTGTCATACGGTTGGTGGTGTCCATGTTTTACCTGATCTGTTCCGGCGTCACCACAAGCCAGTTGTGATGCGCGGTGACGGGCAGTCCGTGCTCGCGTTGAGACGCTGCATGCTGTGTCTGCATGTGGTTGATTGCCTGCATTGCAGTGTCCTGGCGCGAGACAAAGAGACGCATGGCGCCCTGCTCGACATCCGGCGCGCGAAACAACATCGGGCCATCACTGTGTGGCGTATCACCCGCCACCAAAATCGGTTTCTTCCAGGGGTGAATGTAGGTGTGAATGGCGGCCTGCTTGCCTTCGTACCAGGGCATGGGAGCCCACAGCGTGGCTGTCAATTCATGGTCGACCAATTCAGCTGGCACATAGCGGTTTTCAGCGATGCGTTTTCTGGCTGTGGTGATATCACCCGAGCGCCTGTCTTTGAGCAACAGCGACACACCGATCACGTTTTCCGGTTTCACGTTGTAACCGTATTGGGGGTCTGAGAGCACCATGCGGACCAGTTCTTCACTGGCCGCACTGACCACAAACACCGCAATGCCGTTTTGCATCAGGGTGTTGTAGAGCTCTTGCTGACCCCTTAACAGCTGGGGCGGTTCAACCTGTATTGCCCGCACCTCGTCCCCAACAAAACACTCGGCGGGGATGGGCTGGCCATAGGCCATCATGGCATCCAGATGCACCTTCAACTCTTTCAGCGTGAAGCCGGAAAAAATCTGCGAAGCCCAGGGGTAACCCACCTGGTCATCAATATCGCCCAGCCGCAAGTAGTAGCTGTTCAGGCTCTCGGCATGCGCGGCACTGTCTTTGAACGGGATCAGTTTGAGTGCGGGGTTCATGGTTTCGCGGGTGAGCACGCCCCGCATCTCCATGAACGGCAACAACGCACCCAGCAGGTCATGTTGGTAGCTGGTGTTGTCCGCGTCAAAAATGGCAAACGCGCCGCTATGCGCATGGGCGTCAATCAAGGCTTCCAGACGGGCGGCTACATCTTCTGGCCAATGGATCAGGCGCATCGGCATTCCCTCAGCGCTGCTGGGTCAGGTAGTTCGGATGAATGAACGATGGTGCACCCGACCGTGGCAGGGGGTCGCGGCCGCGTATGGCATCTGCCAGTTTTTCGGCCATCATGATGGTGGGCACATTCAGGTTGCCACTGACCACGTCGGGCATGATGGATGCATCCACCACCCGCAGGTTTTGCACACCGTGCACCCGGCCTGCGCCATCGGTCACCGCCATGTCGTCGGTGCCCATGCGGCAGGTACAGGAGGGGTGATAGGCAGTCTCGGCATTGGCCCGGATGTGGGCGTCAATCTCGGCATCGGTCTGAATGGCTGGCCCTGGCGACAGCTCATTGCCCCGGAACCGGTCAAATGCAGTTTGCGCGAAAATCTCGCGCGTCAACCGGATCGCCGCGCGCATTTCCTTGCGGTCCTGCTCGGTTCCCATGTAGTTGAACTGGATGAAGGGTGGCGTCATGGGGTTGGAATTGCGCAGCTTCACATGCCCCCGGCTGGTCGGGCGCATGGGCCCGACATGCGCCTGGAAACCATGACAGGTTGCCGGTGATTTGCCGTCATAACGAACAGCCATAGGCAGAAAGTGGTACTGCAAATCCGGGGTTTTGACCCCGGCTTCACTGCGAATAAAGCCTCCCGACTCAAAATGGTTGGTGGCACCCAGACCCGTTCCGAACAGCAACCACTCCACACCAATTTTGAGTTTGACCAGTGGATTCAGGGCCGAGTAAAGCGTGATGGGCTCTTTGCATTCATACTGGACATAGGTCTCCAGATGATCCTGCAGGTTTTCTCCGACACCCTTGAGTGGCGCTGTAACAGCGATGCCCAAGGGTTGCAATTCATCCGGGTTGCCGATACCCGACAACATGAGCAACTGCGGCGAGTTGATGGCACCCCCTGACAGAATGACTTCGCGGGTGGCGCGCAAATGCTGGCGTTGACCGTCATGGGACACCTCAACGCCAACCGCCCTGGGGGCATCATCCGGGCCTTCAAACATCACATGGGTCACAAGACTGCGGATCTGGAGCTTGAGATTCTTGCGCTTCAAGGCCGGGCGCAGATAAGCCATGGCCGTGCTCCAGCGACGACCCTTGTGCACCGTCATGTCCATGGGCCCCAGACCCTCCTGCTGATAACCGTTCATATCTTCCGTATAGGGGTACCCGGCCTGTTTTCCGGCATCGATGAAGGTCTGGTACAGCGGATTGCGGCAAGCGCCGGTACTGACGTGCAGTGGGCCTGCGTCACCGCGGTACAGGTCGCCCCCCTTGGCGCGCGCCTCCGCTTTACGGAAGTAAGGCAGGCAATTGGCATAGGACCAGTCCTGCAGCCCTGCGCGTGAGGCCCAGCCGTCATAGTCTTGCGCGTTGCCGCGAACATAGACCATGCCGTTGATCGACGAGGACCCACCAATCACCCGCCCGCGCGGGCAATGAATGCGGCGCTGGTTCATGAAGGGCTCGGGCTCTGATTCGTACAACCAGGTGTATTTTTCATTGGCCATCGGGTATGCCAAAGCCGACGGCATGTGAATGAAGATGCTGCGGTCACCCGCGCCGGCTTCCAGCAAGAGCACCCGCACGTTCCCGTCTTCACTCAAGCGATTGGCCAGTACACAACCCGCCGACCCGGCTCCCACAATGATGTAATCAAATTCCTTGTTCATCGTATTCACTTGCCTTCAGCGGTAGCCGCAGGCCACTTCACCGAGTTCCACGTAGACCGTTTTCAACTGGGTGTAATGGTCCAGCGCGACCATGCTGTTTTCATGGCCGATGCCTGATTCTCCGGCGCCCCCAAACGGCATCTCGATGGGCGTCACGTTGTAGTTGTTGATCCAGCAGATACCGGCCTTGAGCCGGGCGACCACCCGATGGGCACGGGCCAGATCACGGGTAAAAACCCCTGCGGCCAGGCCAAAACGGGTCGCATTTGCGCGGGTGATGACTTCGGCTTCATCATCAAAAACCAGCATCGCCAGAACCGGGCCAAAGATTTCTTCACGCACGATGCGCATGTCGTCACGGCAATTGGAAAAAATGGTTGGCGCAACAAAATTGCCACCCGGCAACCCGGCGACTTCAACACGACGCCCGCCGCCTGCGAGCGTCGCACCGTCTGCAACACCACTGGCAATGTAGTCCATCACTTTATCGGCATGTGCTGCAGAAATGAGTGCCCCCACTTCCGTCGCCACATCCATCGGGTCGCCCACACGCAAAAGGGCGGTGCGCTCCTGCAGGCGGGCAAGAAATCGATCTGCCAGACCCCGCTGGACAAACACCCGCGTGCAGTTGGTACAGACTTCACCCTGGGTATAGAAGTTGCCCATCATCGCGGCGGCGACGGCTTGCTCCAAGTCTGCGTCGTCAAAAATGATCAGCGGTGATTTGCCGCCCAGCTCCATCGTCACCCGCTTGAGCGTGCCGGCAGCGGTTTGCATCACTTTCTTGCCTGTCGGTATGGCGCCCGTAACCGACACCTTGGCCACGCCAGGGTGCGCCGCCAGCAACGCACCGGTTTGGCCGCGCCCTTGCAACACATTGAACACACCGGGCGGGACGCCGGCCTCCAGATAGATTTCAGCCAACTTGAGGGCCGTGACGGGCGTGAGCTCGGACGGCTTGAAGATCATCGCGTTGCCTGCTGCGAGTGCAGGGGCCGACTTCCAGCAGGCAATTTGCAAGGGGTAGTTCCACGCGCCAATGCCCACACACACGCCCAGTGGCTCCCGCCGCGTGTAGGCAAATGCATTCTTCAACGGGTACTGGGCGCCGACCAGGGTTGCTGCCGCGCCCGCAAAATATTCGATACAGTCCGCACCACTCTGTACATCAACCACCAGCGCTTCCTGCAGCGGTTTGCCACAGTCTTGCACTTCCAGCGCAGCCAATTCGTCGTTGCGCGAGCGCAGCAACTGTGCGGCACGGTGCAAAATGCGGCCTCGCTCGGCGCCCGTCATGGCCGCCCAGATCTCGAACCCCCGCTGGGCGGCCACCACAGCGGCGTCCACGTCAACCGATGACGCATCGCAGGCAAACGCAAATGCCTCGCCCGTGGCTGGATTGATGGTTTCGAATTTTTCGCCGCTGCCATTCAGGGGCTTGCCATCAACAAAACTGGTTACCGCCGATTTATTCATGATTTTCTTGCCCCGCCCATCAATCCCAACTCCAAAAAGCCACTCCGGCACAACAGGATTGAGCCGGAGTGGTTGTCGCATTCAACGCGATCTGTGGCGGGCCTAAGGCATACCACAGCGTGATCATTGCAGATCAGATCTTCAAGGCGCCTTTGACCTCCGTCAGCCCTTCTTTACCGTTGAAGCTTTTCACACCTTTGAGCCACTTGTCCAGAACAGCCGGATTTTTCTTCAGGAAATTGCGCGCCGCCACGTTGGGTTTGACCTTTTCCAGAATGGGGCCCATCACCTGGTTCTCAATGTCGGTTGTGAACTGAAGGTTTTTCAGGAACGCGGTCACGTTGGGGCAACGTGCTTCGTAGGAAGGCGGGATGGCGGTATAAACCTTGGCCTCGCCCAGGTTGGGGCCAAATATGTCGTCTCCACCCTGCAGGTAACTCATCTTCATCTGGACGTTCATGGGGTGCGGCTCCCAACCCAGGAAGACGATGGCTTTCTGGTTTTTGGCTGCGCGCTGGGCTTCGATCAACATGCCCGCCTCGGATGACTCCACCATTTTGAAGCTCTTCAAACCGAACTTGTTGTCCTTGATCATGCCTGCGATCAACGCATTGCCGTCATTACCGGGCTCAATGCCATAAATCTTGCCCCCAAGCTCTTTGTCAAACTTCGAAATATCAGCAAAGGTTTTGAGCCCTTTGTCATACAGGTAGGTTGGCACCGCCAGCGTGTATTTGGCGCCCACCAGGTTTGGCGTATCCAGGACCTTGATTTCCCCCGCTTTCACAAACGGTTCAATCTGGGGTGTCATGGACGGATTCCAGTAACCCAGGAACACGTCAATCTGCTTCTTCTTCATGCCGGCGAAGGCAATGGGGATGGACGCGATGGTCACGGTGGGCTTGTAACCCAGACCTTCCAGAACAACCGCGGCCATGCCGGTTGTTGCAGCAATGTCGCTCCAGCCCACATCGGCAAAACGAACCGTTTTGCAACTCGCATCTTCAGCCATGGCGTTTTGCGCGCCGACGGTGGCCAGGGTGGCCATGATGCCAATCAACTTCGAATTCAATTTCATGCTGACTCCTCGTTGTTAAATATGAATGACTAACTCAACGCGCGATATTCACCAATGGCTTACATCGGTGACAACCTGAACGGCTTGCCAGCTTGATGGCAACTGTTTTATACACCGTATTTAATCTGATTTGGCATCCCGACGCGACACCCGTCGCCCACGGGTGTTGACGTCTGCAGCCACACGCTGCGGCAAAGTCACCACATCACGCAAACGTTCAAACGGTGCCGTCAGATGGGGAATGGCCATGGCCTCGACAAAGAACTCCTGAAACCGGGGTTCCACCGCTGTTTCAATTTTTTCGACCCGACGCACCAATTGCTCAATCTCGCGGCGGGAACGCTGGTCCAGCAACGCGATACGCGCGCCGGTTCCAGCGGCATTACCCGCCGAGCTGACCTGATCCAGCGCACAGTCCGGAATCATGCCCAGCACCATGGCGTATTTCACATCGATATGGCTGCCAAAAGCACCTGCGAGACGAATGCGATCGACCTTCGCAACGCCCATTCTCTCCATCAGCAGGCGCACCCCGGCATACAGTGCCGCCTTGCCCAGTTGAATCGCCCGGACATCGTTTTGCATGACCTTGAGAGCAGGTGCGGAGCCGGTGGCCTTGTATAACTCGTAGGAAAACGTGCGGCCATCGGCTTGAATACGCGGGTTGCGCCCGGCCATGTCACCGTTGATCACACCATCGTGGCGGATGATGCCCGCCAAATACATCTCCGCCAGCACCTCGATGATGCCGGAGCCACACACACCGGTGACGCCAGAGCCTGCAACCGCGGCGTCAAATCCCGCCTCATCCGACCACAAGTCGCACCCGATGACCTTGAAACGCGGCTCCAGGGTTTGGGGGTCAACCCGCACCCGCTCGATGGCACCCGGCGCTGCACGTTGTCCGCAACTGATCTGTGCACCTTCAAAAGCAGGCCCGGTCGGGCTGGAGCAGGCCAGCAAACGCTGGTTGTTGCCCAACACAATCTCGGCATTGGTACCCACATCAACCAGCAAGGTGATTTTGTCGGACAGATCGGGACGCTCAGCCAGAATGACACCCGCAGTATCGGCCCCGACGTGGCCGGCAATACAGGGCAACACATAAATACGGGCATTGCGGTGAATGGCGAAATCAATCTCCACCGCCCACAGGGTGATGGCGCGATCAGTGGCCAGCGCGAAAGGCGCACCACCCAGCTCCACCGGGTTGATGCCCAGCAGCAGGTGGTGCATGATGGGATTGCCCACAAACGTGGCTTCCAGAATATCCTGCGGCACGATGCCCGCCTGGCGTGACACCTCAGCCGCCAATTCATTGAGCGCCACACGCACGGCAGCCGTCATCTCTTTTTCACCGCCCGGATTCATCATCACGTAGGAAACGCGGCTCATCAAATCTTCACCAAAGCGGATTTGCGGGTTCATCACCCCGGCTGATGCGACCACTTCGCCAGAGGCCAGATGACACAAATGGGCCGCGATGGTGGTGGAGCCCACATCAATGGCCAGGCCGTAAACATGCTCCCGAAAACCCGGCCACACCGCAACAATCTGGCAACCGGCATGCACGGCCACCGTTACTTTCCAGCCGCCCTGGCGCAAGGCTGTCTGCAATTGCTGCAGGACAATCACGTCACAGGCCAGGTCAGTCAGCCGCCACTCAAACTCCAGTGCGTCTTCAAGCCGGCGCAGGTCACCTGATGGGTCATGCATGTCGGGCTGCTGTACCTCAACAAAATGCAGGCGGATCAGGGGATCCAGCTCAACGTCGTGTGCCTCAGCCTCCTTGCGCACCACCTGTTTGTGCACTTGGCTGCTGGACGGCACGTCAATCACGACGTCACCCAGAAGCTGAGTGGAACAGGACAGCCGCCGGCCCGCCAGCATGGGCTGCGTGCTGCAATACCCGTCTTCTACCGGGCCCGGTGGAGACAGGTTTCCAGCCCGTGAGACCAGGCCGTGTTTGGCAAACTCCCCTTCCGAAACCAGGACTTGGCAACGCCCGCAAATGCCGCGCCCGCCACACACCGAATCGATATCAACGCCCAGCGATCGCGCAGCCTGCAGCACAGGCGTCCCCAGCGGGAAGCGGCCGCGACGCCCCGATGGCGTGAAGACAACCAATGCGTCCTTGTCACTCACAGCATCACTCCCGTCGTTTTCTGCTGCCGCCCTCGCGGCGACCACGGCCCATTTCACCATCAGCACCCATAACGGGTGCTTCGCGGAATTTTCGGATCCAGCGCATGCAGTCGGGGTCGTGGCCCATCATCACGTCTGCCGCCATACAGGCTTTCACAACTTCTGCGTGCAGGGGGTTGGTAATGGCGGAGGTCATGCCCGACGCAATGGCCATGGTCAAAAACCCCGCGTTGATGCCATTGCGTTCCGGCAGGCCAAAGCTGACGTTGGATGCGCCACAGGTGGTGTTGACCTTGAGTTCAGTGCGCAGCCGGTGCACCAGCCGCATCACCTGAACGCCCGCCAGATTGATGGCCCCGATCGGCATGACCAGCGGATCGACCACAATGTCACAAGCCGGAATGCCGTAGTCTGACGCGCGCTCCACTATTTTTTTGGCCACAGCAAAGCGCACATCCGGATCTTGCGAAATGCCCGTTTCATCGTTGGATATGGCCACCACGGCAGCACCGTATTTCTTGACCAGTGGCAGCACCGTCTCAAGCCGGTCTTCCTCACCGGTCACCGAATTGACCAGTGCCTTGCCCTTGTAGACGGCCAACCCGGCCTCCAGCGCCGCCACAATCGAGGAGTCAATGGACAGCGGCACGTCTGTCACGGACTGCACCAGCTGGATGGCCATGGCCAAAATGCCCGGCTCATCGGCCAGGGGAATGCCCGCATTCACATCCAGCATGTGGGCGCCAGCCTCCACTTGGGCCAGTGCATCGGCAATGACGCGGCTGTAATCACCGGCCAGCATCTCCGCCGCCATGATTTTGCGACCGGTTGGGTTGATGCGCTCGCCAATGATGACAAATGGGCGCTCGAACCCAATAACGACTTCTTTGCTCGCCGAACTGATAACGGTGTCTGTCACGATGACTCCTTTGCTGACTGATTAACGGTGTCACGCCCCGGGTACCAGGGGATGCGGCCTTTGAGCACACCGGATCGCTGAATGATCTCGGCCACTGACTCCTCCTGGCGGTACGCCATGACGTGCACGCCAGCGACACCCCGGATGTCCTGAATCTCCTGGATCAGGTCAATGCAGATCTGCCGCCCCTCGGCAGCCGGCTTTTCAGCGCCCGCCATGCGCTTGATCACTTCATCTGGAATGTGAATGCCCGGCACGTTGGTTCGCATCCAGTCCGCAGCCCTGGCCGACCGCAAGGGGCCCACGCCGACCAGAGTGAATACCTTGCCCAGCAGGCCCAAATCTTCAACCTGCCGCATAAAGGCCCGCAGACGCGGCACGTCATAACAATACTGGGTCTGGACAAACTGCGCGCCCGCCACCACTTTTTTTGCCAGTCGCTCGGCCCGCCATTCATAAGGCCGACCAAACGGATTGGCCGCCGCACCAAAAAAAACACGGGGCGCAAAGCTCAGCTTGCGCCCACTTTGAAACCGGTGCTCGTCACGCAAGGTGCGACCGATCTCCAGCAAAGACATGCAATCCAGGTCAAACACAGGTTTGGCCTGGGGATGGTCGCCTGACTGAACACCGTCACCGGTCAGGCACAGCATGTTGGCAACGCCCATCGCCGCACCACCCAGAATGTCGCCCTGAATGGCAATGCGATTCTTGTCACGGCAGGAAATTTGCATGACAGGCGCATAACCAATACGCGTCAGCAGTGCACACACCGCCAGGCTCGACATATGGCAATTGGCCCCACTGCCATCGGTGGCGTTGATGGCGTCTACATACCCGTCAAACACCCGCGCACGGCGGTAAACATCTTCGGGATCGGCTGAATCAGGTGGGTCCAGCTCAGACGTCACCGCAAAAACACCGCTGCGCAACACCCGCTCCAGGCGGCCAGGCGAGGTATGGCCGGGCAGAATGGGCAGTGGGTAGCCAGGAACCGGCTCGTCTTCGAATCTCATGCCTTCTCCGCAATGCCGCCCGCAGTTTTGTCCCGCGCCACTTTTAACCAGGACGAGCGGCCCTGAAGCCTGCCGTCAACAGCGAACTGAACGACGTGAATGGCTTGCTTGCCTTCGCGCATGCGCCGACTGCCCTCAAAGGCTTCGACCCACACACACCGCATGTCGGGCCTGACTTCACAGTTGCCGTTGGCCCGTACACCCCCGCAGGGACCATTGCGCAAGGTCTTGGGACAGTTCATGGAACAGGCCATACCCGTGGAGCTCAAGGCACATTGGCCGCACATCTGGCAATCAAACAGGAAACCCTTGACGACCTTTTCAATGGCGGCAACAGGCCGTTCAAGCCGGGCGTACCCGATCCATTTCCAGAATGGATGCAGTCCAACGACGATGCGTTCAAACCCGTTGTAGAAAATTTCGAGGCCCGCCGCATGACGTACCGACCAGCGACGCGCAGCGTACATCAGGCGTCTCCAGACGCCACCGGATCTGCCGCAGGGGCCACGGTCACGGCTTCCAGCCCATGCGCCCGGATCAAACGCAGCAGATCCTCATCGGAATAACGCGCCTCTATTCTTTGCGCCTCAGCCGCCGCCTCCGCCTGGATGTCATCGCCACAGCGGCGTGGCTCGGCACGTTTCCAGTCAGCCAGGTAATCGCCCGAACTGGCCTTACCCGCCCGCATCGCGGCCCGGTCAACCGCTTCCTGAAAGCGGTGCGACAGCTGCACCTTGGCCGTCTCACGCCCCAGCTTGACAACCACTTGGGCGGGCACGTCACGCCAGGAAATAACAATCAGTTTTGCCATGAAATAACTCCAGTAGTGGCGCGATGCAAACTGCGCTCAAGCTCGCCATAACCCGTGACACGGTATTCAAAAGCCAGCCCCAGGCGCTCAGCAGCACACTTTGCATCCTCAACGTTGTGTGGCGACGCCACCTGGGCCAGGTAAACCAGTTTTCGGTAGTTGCCAAAATACTGACCCATCAATTCCGGGTGGCGGTCTATGCCAAGACCATGAATGACCAGCCGGTCAAAGTGCCTGAGCAGAAAATCCGTCAGGTAAAACGTGCCGGGTTCGCTGTCTGCCAATGCTTCAAAGACCGCACTCCCTGCGAAAAACTCATAACAGTGCGCACCGGGAATACGCTCCACCTGCTCTTCAGCCAGAACCGCATCCAGCAAGCCCCCGGTCCCGCAATCGGCGTAAGCCACAAATATCGAGGCATAACGGCCGCGGCCCGCCTGGATTTTTTCACGCACGGCCGCCGGTATTTTTTCCGGCCTGTTGTGCAACTCGGCCGGCAGGCACTGCACGTCCATGTGCGGCCAGTCATTGGCCTGGCGCAAGGCAACAATCTCGCGAGCCAAAGCGCCACAAGCTATAACCAGGGTGCCTGCAACAGTGCCCATGACCGCAGCTTCAGGCCGCGGCGCGTGCGCGACGGGCGGCAATGAGCGTTTTGGCGGTCTCGACAGCGATACCCGCATCCCGGCAATACGCATCCGCACCCACGGCCTTGCCAAACTCCTCATTCAGCGGCGCACCACCCACCAGCACGATGTAATCGTTGCGCAGGCCTTTTTCCTTGAGCGTATCAATCACCACCTTCATATACGGCATGGTGGTGGTCAAAAGAGCGGACAGCCCCAAAATGTCAGGCTTGTGCTCTTCCAGTGCGGCGAGATACTTCTCGACGGGGTTGTTGATGCCCAGATCAATCACCTCAAAACCCGCACCTTCCATCATCATGCCGACCAGGTTTTTGCCAATGTCATGGATATCACCCTTGACCGTGCCAATCACCATCTTGCCGATGGGCTCGACCCCGGTTTCGGCCAATAGAGGACGCAGGATTTCCATGCCACCCTTCATGGAGTTGGCCGCCAGCAAGACCTCGGGCACGAACAGGATGCCATCGCGGAAATCAACCCCGACGATGCGCATTCCCTCCACCAGCGCCTCATTCAGGACACGGTCTGCTGACCAGCCCCGGCTGAGCAAAATATTCGTGGCCTCAATCACCTCGTCACGCAAGCCGTTGTACAAGTCATCATGCACTTGTTCGGTCAGATCCTCGTCATTGAGCGTGCTCAAGTCCAGGTCGTCGTCAAACTCGTCTGCCATGCTGAACCCCTTAAATTGGAAATGCTGCGAACGCCAGCCATTTCAAGACTTTGCCTGAGGAAAATGGTACGGGCCCACCTCTGGCACAGCTGGCAGATTCGCGACTTGCGGTTGTCGCGCGACGACATGATCCAGGCTCATCCAGCCCATGAAAATGGGTCCGAGCCCGTCGCACGAGCCGAAAATTTCGTCGCCCCGGAACAATCGCACCGGCTCTCTTTTCATAAACTGCAGAGACCACAACGCATTGCCCACCGTGCAGCGTCACCCCCATCCACGACTCAATACCGAACCGGAGCAGCATCGCCATGACCGTCACCCTCGAAGGCAAGCCGCACTACATCCTCAACGCAAGCTGTGACAGCCGGTTGGGAACGGTTGCCGCAGTTTCCGGGTTTCTGGCTTCCCGCCAGTGTTACATCACCGACATGCAGCAGTTTGATGACGTGCTGAGTGGCCGATTTTTTCTTCGCGCCACGTTTTACGGCGACCCGGAAAAAACGCCCGCTCTGCCGGGGTTGAGGGACCAGTTTTCGGAAGTGGCCAGCCGCGAGGCGATGGAATGGTCGATCTACGACGGCGAGAAAAAACCACGTGTGCTGATCATGGTGTCAAAGTTTGACCATTGTCTGGACGACCTGCTTTACCGTCACCGCACGGGTGAATTGAAGATGGACATCACGGCCGTGGTGTCGAACCACCCGGATTTGAGGGAACTCGTTGAATCTCACAAAATCCCCTACATCCACCTGCCGGTGACCACCAACACCAAGGCGACTCAAGAGAACCGGCTCATGGACATTGTGGGTGAGACCCACAGCGACCTGGTGGTGCTGGCGCGGTACATGCAGGTGTTGTCTGACGATTTGTGCCGCCGTTTGCGGGGCCGCGCCATGAACATACACCACTCATTCCTGCCGGGTTTCAAAGGCGCAAAGCCCTATCACCAGGCGCACGAACGCGGGGTCAAACTCACCGGGGCAACCGCGCACTACGTGACCGCCGATCTGGATGAAGGCCCCATCATCGAGCAAATCGTTGAGCGGGTGGATCACACCTTTACCCCCGAAAAACTGGCTGCAGCCGGACGCGATTCAGAATGCCGGGCCCTGTCTGCCGCAGTCCGGTTTCACATTGAGCACCGGGTCTTCCTGAATGGCAGCAGAACCGTGGTTTTCAGGTAAACCGTCTTTTTGCAGAATGCTTCAGCCCATTTGCATGGCCGCAGGGGAGCCCAGGGCATTGCGACGGCTGATCTGGCGTTCGGCGCTGGGGGTATGGCCAAACATGTTGCGATAACACTTGGAAAAATGCGGTGGCGACTGAAACCCGCAGGCCACCGCAATTTCCATGACGGACATGGCTGTTTGCAACAACAACTCACGGGCCCGCCGCAAACGCATGTCCAGGTAATATTTGGTGGGCACCTGGCCAACATACCGTTTGAACAGTCGCTCGATCTGGCGCCTTGACACCCCCACCAGGGCCGCTATTTCGTCCAGCGACAGGGGTTCTTCAATATTGGCCTCCATCAGGGCGGCCGCCTCAATCAGATTTTCATGAAACAGGCCGACGCGGGCCTGCAAGGGAATGTGCTGGCGGTCCTGATCATTGCGAATGCGGTCCAAAATGAACTGCTCGGAAATCATGGGCGCGATGTCACGGCCCAGATGATCCTTGATGATGTTGAGCATCAAGTCCAGGGGTGCAATGCCCCCGGTGCAGGTGTAGCGGTCCCGGTCGATGACAAACAGTTGCTCTGAAAAAATGACCCTTGGAAACTGCTCTTGCAAAGCCGACATGTTTTCCCAGTGAATGACGGCCTTGTATTTGTCCAGCAAGCCGGCTTTGGCCAGCACATAACCCCCTGTGCACAGTGAGCCCAGGGGAATATGGCGCTGCGACAGTCGGCGCAATGCCGACAGCAACTCCGGCGTGGCCGCCTGCTCCACATTGACCCCCCCGCATACAAAAACGATGTCGGCAGGCCCCGCTTTTTCAACCGCCACCGTGGGTGACAAGGTCAGCCCGTTGCTGGCGGCCACCGCATTGCCGTCCAGCGTGGCCAGGGACCATTCGTAAACATCATGGTTGGTGACCCGATTGGCCATGCGCAAGGCCTCAACCGCACTGGAAAGTGCAATCAGCGAATAATTCGGCAAGGTCAGGAAGATGAACCTGTGTTTGGGCAGAGGGGCTGTTACGGAAACACTCATGTCACGCTTTCCGGGAATCATCCGGCTTCGCACCAAGACCCAGGCGATCCCGCAGTGACCGCCTGGGTCCCTGCGCACCAAAGGTTTCCGTGATCCGGTCCAGCATGATGGCCAGTAGCACCACGGCCAACCCCGACTCAAAGCCCAGGCCAATATCCAGCCGCTGAATGCTGGCCAGCACGTCATTGCCCAGCCCGCCAGCGCCCACCATGGACGCGATGATCACCATGGACAAGGCCATCATGATGGTCTGGTTGATGCCCGCCATGATGGAGGGCAAGGCCCCCGGAATCTGGACCTTGAACAACACCTGCATCGGTGTACAGCCAAACGTGACACCCGCTTCAACCTGCTCCTTGTTCACCTGGCGGATGCCCAGACTGGTCAGACGCACCACCGGCGGCATGGCAAAAATGACGGTGGCCAGCACGCCGGGCACCCTTCCGAGGCCAAACAACATGGCGGCGGGTATCAGGTACACAAAAGCGGGCATGGTCTGCATGAAATCCAGCGTCGGGCGAACGATGGCGGCCACCCGGTCACTGCGGGCCACCCAGATGCCCAGCGGCAAGCCGATGACCAGACTGATGACGGTGGCCGAAATGATCAGCGCCAGCGTCACCATGGTCTGCGGCCAGAAACCCGTGCCCTCAATCACCACACAGCAGGCCAGGCAGAACAGTGCAAACTTCCAGCCCACACGCCAGAACCCGGTCAGCACCAACAAGCCCGCAACCAGCCAGACCGGCACCGCCTGCAGGGCCAGCTCAATGGCCTCCGTCAGGGTGCCAATGCCCGAGCCCAGCTGCTCCAGCGTGCCACCATCGTTATCAATGACAAACTTGACGCCCTGGTCGACCCATTCGCCAAGCGGCAGAAAATTACGCATGATCAGCTTCCTCCTGAACCATTTTTTTCAACAAAACAGTCTGGGTCACGACACCGAGATAACGACCCGACCCGTCCACCACGGGCAGGGGAACCGGGTTCCTGACGATGCGTGTGATCAGATCCCGCAGGCTCAGGTTTTCCGGCACCGGCTCCAAATCGTCCAGCAACGCGCCGTGGAACGATGCGCCACCGGATTCCCCCCCCACCTGAAGGTGTTGCAGCATCGAGTCAATCGACACCGCGCCTTGAAACCGGCCATCATCCCCCACCACAAAGGCGTAGTTGCGGCGGGTTTCCCGCAGTTGCCCGATGGCCCGCGCACAATCCGCCCGGGCATCCGATGAAGGGCAAATCACCAGCGTCTCATCGGTACGGGCCACGTCCCTGGCCACCAGGTACTTCTTGACATCAACCCCCTTGAAGAAGGCCCTGACGTATTCGTCACTGGGGTTGCGCAAAATCTCGTCCGGTGTGCCGATCTGGACAATGCGCCCCCCCTCCATGATGGCAATCCGGTCGCCAATGTGAAAAGCCTCATCCAGATCATGTGAGACAAACACAATCGTGCGCTGCTGCTCGCTTTGCAGCTTGAGCAGCAGCGCCTGCATTTCGGTTCGCTTGAGTGGGTCCAGCGCCGAAAACGCCTCGTCCATCAACATCAATGACGGGTCTACCGCGAGCGCCCGCGCCAGCCCGACGCGCTGCTGCATGCCACCCGACAACTCGGCAGGCAGCTTGTTGGCAAACGTGCCAAGCCCCACCTGGTCCAGCACCTCCATGGCCCGCTTTTCACGGGTTTTACGGTCCACCCCCGCGATTTCCAGACCAAAGGCTGCGTTGTTCAAAACGGAGAGGTGAGGCAACAGCGCAAACGACTGGAACACCATGGCCATGTCTTTGCGACGCAAGGCCACCAGCGCCTTTTTGCTCAAGGCCGCCACATCATTGCCACCCACCAGGATCTGGCCATGCGTGGGCTCCACCAGGCGGTTCAGCAGACGGACAAGGGTGGATTTTCCGGAGCCCGAGAGCCCCATGAGCACAAAAATCTCGCCCTCGTTGACGTGGAAATTGGCGTCCTGAACCCCCACCACCATGCCGGTTTGCCGAAAGATGGCGTCCTTGTCGTGCCCACCCTTGAGCATTTGCATCGCCAGCCCGGGGTTGGGTCCGAAGACCTTGTACAGATTCTTGACGACAATTTTTTCAGCCACGCAATGTCCTCTTTGTCTATTGGATGGGCAAGCCGGTCTTTAGACCGTTTCGCATGCTAGCCGCAAGACCCGTGTGAGTGCCCATGAAAGCGACGCCAAATGACGCTTGCGCGACAGGTGCGCCCCGGTGCGCAACCGGTTTCAGGTCGCTGCAGGCGTGGCTGGCGTTGAAAAAACCGTCAACACCCCGGTGTAGCCGTACAGGTGATGGCGTGCAATTTCGCCACTGGCAAAAAAACCAACCAGGGGCACGTCACCCAACGCCCGGCGCACAATTTGCAGCTCGGCACTGGGCCCGCCGAAGTGCGGGCCACCACGCCCTACACAGCTCACATACACCGCACCGGCAATGCGGCGCCCCAGGTGCGGGGCAGATTCGGCTTCATGAAAAGCCAGCGCGTGGGCGGTCTCAACCGACAAGGCCTCGGGCTCCAGCTCTTCCCGGATTTCAGCGCAGATGCGGGTCAGGTCAGCCCGCGCCGCCTGGACATTGCGCTGGCAAAACGCCAGTTCCATGCCCACATCGACCGGGGCCGAAACCGCCACCCCGCTGCGCCCGGGGTCAAGCCCCACAATGTGCCGCACAACCACATCGCTGCCGAAGTTGCCACTGCGGCCCACAGCGTTCTGGCCCCCGGCGTCTTCCGGGTTGATCAGCCCGACCAGCGTGGCACGCACTTTGGCCAGGGCCTCGCGCGGCGCATCCAGGGAAACACCCAGGTCCCGCAACAAGACATCCAGCGCGGGCTCATCATCGAGTGCCATCACCACATTACCCTCGGTCTGGGTGACGGTGCGCGCTCTGGATACCGGCTGGCAGCCCTGCGTCACCCGTGACACCAGACTCACACCCTCGCCAAATGCCACACCACTCAGGCCGCCGCTGAACACACCGGTTGCCGCGCCCTGCCCCCTGATGTTGCCGTTGCCCCCCACAGCAAACTGCACGGTGTTGCTGCGGCTGGACGACAGACCGCCAAACAGGTAGCCCGACGCGGTGCGCGCGGCCATTTCCTGCAGCAACTCGGGCAAATCCGGGGTACTGCCGTCGGCATGGATCAGGGCCGAATGGGCTTCAAACCCCAGGCCCAGCGGGGCTACCCCGGAAAACACACGGTACTGGTCGGCGGGCAGCTCACACAGCATGACCACCAGCGCTGGCTCATCCAGGTACTCTGCCTGATTGGTGACCACCCCCACCCCCACCGTGCCCGACCAATCGGTAATTTCTGGAAGCTCGGCCTCCAGATGGGCCAGGATGTCGGGTGCGACGCTGGCGTAATGGTCGGTGATGTAGAGCAGCCCCAGCGCCGGGGCCGACGCATAGTCTGGCAGGGCCATTTGCGCGCGCAGTTGCGCCAGCACCAAAGCCGCCGCCATCTGCCATTGCGGATGGGTGGCATGACCGTAGGGAAACAATTTCATGCCGTCTGGCACCTCGTTGAGGCAGGTTATCTATTTGCGGGCGCGGACGGCCGCCTTTTTCACGAGTTTTTTGCCCTTGGCCCCCATCAAGCCTGCGCCATCAGCTATCGATTTACTAGCAGCTCCAGCCATGCCGGTTGCCGTTTTGAGCGCTTCTTTGGCCAGGCCGCTCGCCATATTCTTGGTCAGATCGACGGCGGTGGCTTTGCCCACGTCTTTCATGGCATCGGCCGCAATCTGCTGAAACTGCTTGGTGAGTGAGCCCCAGAGCTGCATGGGGTCGACCAGCCCGGCAGCCCCTGCGGCCGCTGCTTCGGCAGGTTTGGCGCTCTTGCGGGCAGATTTTGCAGCCGGTGCGGGGGCCGGTTTTTCCGGCGCGGGTGGGGGTGCCTCGGCCTGCACCGGATCGGGCGTCTTCATCTTGAACGCACTGGCCACATCCGCGATATTGAAGTTCATGCCCTTCAGGGTTGACAGGGTCATTTTCTGGACTTCCAGCGCCTGAACGGTGGCACCCAGAGCACGGGAGTTCTGCTCCAGCCAGAAATGGACGGCCTTGAGTTCATCGATCCGCTTTTGCAGATCTTCGACATTGAGCGACGGTGCCACCCAATTGCCCATGTCGGGCATTTGCGGCAGGCCCTGCGACGCACTTTTGGCCAGGTTTTGCAGAAAATCAAAACCTGGCACGAATTTCCCGAAACCGGCATTGTGTGAATCAGACATGGGCACTCCAGATGGGTTGGCTAAACGGGTATCAGCTTACCCCAATGTCATGGCCGCTGATCAATGTTTGTGCTCAGGTTCGCCAGAAATTTTGCCCGGCGCAACGGTGGCCACCGGCACCGTCAGCACAACCCGGCTCTCAACCCCCGCGGCGTCCTTGAACACCAGTGTGAGCGGAATGGTGCTGTCTTTGGGAAGCGCGGCTTTCAGGTCCATCAGCATCAGGTGGTAGGCACCCGCCGCCAGCTCAACCGTCTTGCCCGCAGGCAGGTTCAAACCACCCGGCACGGCGCGCATGCGCATGACGTCACCGTCCATCTTCATCTCGTGGACCTCGGCAGATCCCGCTACGGGGGTGGCGGCCGACACCAGTTTCAGGTCCACTTTGGCCGTGATTTTCATGAAGGCACCGGTGGCCTTCTGGCCTTGCACGCTGGTGCGGACCCAGGCGTCTTTCACCTCCACGGTTTGAGCATGCAAAGTGCTGCCAGCCAGCACCAATAGTGCGCAGAGTGCTTTTAATTTGATAGCGAATGTCATGATTTTTCCTCAGGTTAATGCTGATGGCCGGTCTGGCTGGATTCGATGACCTCCAGCAGGGCGGCAGGTGACTTCAGGCCCTGGGTTGAGGTGCCGGTAGCCGGCACCTCAACCCAGTCGATGCGTCCCTTTTCACAGGTTTGCAGCACCTTGAACCACATCGGGCCGGCCTCGCCGGCTAGGCTGCCGCGCAGCACGAACTCGTCGTACCAGGCCTCCGGCAGCCAGTTGTCTTTGCCCGCAGCGGTCCAGGTGATCTCGATCACCCCTTCGGTTACCGGTTTGCCATGGTCATCGTAAGGCTTGGCGAGCTTGCCCAGCGTGGTGGACAACACCCAGCCCGCCTTGGGCATGGGTTTGGCACCCCGAAAACCCGCAGGAATCGTGACCTTGAGCGAGGTGGTGGGCGAGCCCTCACAGCCATGGCCCACCAGCAGCGTGGCACGGTAGGCGGTGTTGGCCAAAGCGGCCTGATCACTCAGCACCACATGAGAAAAAGAAGAGGAAGCAAAAACTGACAGGCCCATGACCAGGGCCGCATTGAAAAAACGCATGAAAATCTCCAGAACAGGAATCAAACAAGCCATCAGCCCCCGTAGAACGGGCGTCAGGCGCTATGAATTTGATAGCTCAGAAGAAAACAGGCGGTCCACGGGCTGGCAGCGGCGCAGCCGTTACCCAGGCGATATGGGCGGCGGGGATGCCCTTGAGCGCATAAGCCAGGGGCTGGGCGGGCGCTACCGTCAGCCGTATCACCGGGGGCGGCGCACCGGCGGACAGGCACAAGGGGCAATCCATGGCATGGCTGACCACCTCGGGTGTGCCGCCGTCATCGGCCTTGACCAGCACCTTCATCGCGCCCGCGCTGGTGCAAATGAGCAGGATGCCCTGGGGCTTGATCAGGGGTGACGCTACCGCCGCACCAATCGACAGCACAAACCACACCAGCACGAAGCGGGCGAGGTGATGGGCGTTGCGAAAAGCGTGCATGGCCCGATTATCCGCCAGCCGGTTCAGGCCGGCTCGACCACTTGCTGGTCAATCGCGCCAAACACGCTCTGCCCGTCCCGGCCCTTGACCTCGATGCGGATGGTGTCGCCGTATTTCATGAATTCGGTGCCGGGCTGGCCGTCTTGCAGCGTCTCGATGGCGCGTTTTTCAGCGATGCAGCTATAGCCTTTGGGCCACTCGGTGCGGCCCTTGACCGCCACCCCCTTGTTGCTGACCGTGCCCGAGCCGACGATGCTGCCGGCCCGCACATTGCGGGTCTTGCAGATGTGGGCAATGAGCTGGCCGAAGTGGAAGGTCATCTCCGGGCCCGCGTCGCACATGCCGACCTTGCGGCCATTCCAGGTGCTTTGTACCGTGAGGTTCAGGCGGCCCTTGTTCCAGGCGTTGTCGCCATTGACCGCAAACTCATCCAGCGTGACCGCCACCGGGCTGAACGCGGTGGCGGGCTTGCTTTGAAAGAAGCCAAAACCCTTGGCCAGCTCACCGGGGATGAGGTTGCGCAGGCTCACGTCGTTGGCCAGCATCACCAGGCGGATGCCGTCCAGCGCGCGCTCGGGGCTGCAGCCCATGGGCACATCACCGGTGATGACGGCGATTTCAGCCTCGAAGTCGATCCCAAAGGCCTCGCTGGCGCACACCACGTCGTCACAGGGGCCAATGAAGTCATCGCTGCCGCCCTGGTACATCAGCGGGTCGGTGTAAAAGGTATCCGGCACCTCGCTGTTGCGGGCAGCGCGCACCAGCTCCACGTGGTTGATATAGGCAGAGCCATCGGCCCACTGGTAGGCACGCGGCAGCGGCGCCATGCACATCCTGGGGTCAAATACAAACGCGTGGCGCGCCAGGCCCGTGCCCGAAGTGGCCTCGCCGCCGCGGTTGAGCGCGTCATACAGGTCCTGCAATTGGGGCGACATGAAGTTCCAGTCATCCAGCACCTGCTGCAGTTTGCTGGCAATGCCGGTCGCATAATGCGCGATGCTCAGGTCACGCGAGACGACGACCAGCTGGCCGTCGCGGGAGCCATCTTTGTAGGTAGCGAGTTTCATGGACGCGGGGTCTCCGGATTGGATTGCAATGATGGCACTGAAAATGACGTATCGGCATACGCATTGAGATTACGTATTGTTAAACTGATTTAACTAATCGAAATTGACCCGATTCTAAAACACATGCAAAAAGCACGCGCAGGCATTCAATCGGTCGAGGTGGGCTTCGCCCTGCTGGACGCCCTGGCGCGCGCCGTCGGCCCCTTGATGCTGCGTGATCTGGCCGGTGCAGCAGGCATGAGTGCGGCCAAGGCGCATCGTTATCTGGTGAGCTTTCAACGCCTTGGCCTGGTGGTGCAAGACGCCGCCACCACCCGTTATGACCTCGGACCGGCTGCGCTGAAGTTAGGGCTCGCCTCCCTGTCCCGCATTGATGCCGTGAAGCTGGCGCGGGAGCGTGTGGGCTCACTCATGCTGCAAATGGGCCACACACTGGCGCTGGCGGTGTGGGGCAATCAGGGCCCGACCATCGTGCATTGGGAGGAATCGCCCCGGGCAGTTACCGTGAATTTGCGCCTGGGCGACGTGATGCCCCTGCTCTCCAGCGCCACCGGGCGCTGCTTTGCCGCCCACAAGTCGCGCGACGCCCTGAAACCGATGCTGGCCGACGAACTGGCCCGCGCCCGCAAGCTGGCCCGCACCGATGTGCCACGCAGCCAGGCCGAGGTGCAGCTTCTGCTGCAGGAGGTGCGCCAGCGCGGCATTGCCCGCGTGGTGGACACCTTGCTGCCCGGCATTGCCGGCTTTTGCGCCCCCGTGTTCGACTTTGACGGCCACATGGTGCTGGGCATCGTGGCACTGGGCTCGGTGGCTACTTTTGATGCCGGCTGGGATGGTGTGGTGGCCCAGACGCTGCGGGCCGCCGCAGCGCAGTTGTCGGCTGACCTGGGTTGCGCAGGGTGAACCAGGGGCTGAGCGTGGCGGCATCCAGACCCGACGCAGCGCAGTTCAAGGCGCTGGTGGTGCTGACGCTGGGCGTGCTGGTTGCCCACATCGTGGTGCTGCAGGGCACGTCCGTGGCCTTGAGCCTGAATGAGCCCACCATGACCCGGCCTTTTATCACCCGGATGGTCCAGATCACCGCCCCGGCTGTGGCGACCGAACCGGCACCAGTGGCCGCAAGTGCTGTTGCGCCGCCCGCCGCCGCCCGCAAGAAACCCGCCCGAACCACCCCGGCTTTGGCACAAAATAGCCCTTCAGCCCCCGTGGAATATGCGCAGGAAGCTACCAAAACAATAGCGCCAGAGCCGTCCGCCGCAGCGTCCGTTGCCACCGACACACCGGCGGCAGCCAACCCGGCCGAAGCCCGCACACCCGCCACCGTGCCAGGTGCGCCGGCATCCGACCCCAGCCTGGCAGCCAGGGTTTTGGCCATACCCGGCTCGTCGCGCCTCAAATACGAGGTGACCGGCGGCAAAGACGGGCTCACCTACCACGCCCGGGCCGAGCTGCTGTGGTTACACGACGGCAACACCTACGACGCCCGCATGGAGGTCAGCGCCTTCCTGATCGGTTCACGCGTGCGCACCAGCAGCGGCCGCATGACGGCCCAGGGCCTGGCACCCACCCGTTTTTCAGACAAGACCCGGGGCGAGCAAGCCGCCCATTTCGACCGCGACAAGGAACGCATCACGTTCAGCAACGGCCCTGAAGCACCGCTGCTGGCGGGTGCCCAGGACCAGCTCAGCCTGTTCATCCAGCTCGGCGCAATGATGGCCGGCGAACCCGGCAAATACCCGGCAGGCACCAGCATTTCGCTGCAAACTGTCGGGCCCCGCGCCGCCGAAACCTGGGTGGTGACGGTGGAGGGAGAGGAAAAACTGCAGCTCCCCGGTGGCGAGCTGAAAACGCTGAAACTGGTGCGCAACCCCAGACGTGAATACGACCAGAAAGCCGAGCTGTGGCTGGCCCCGACGCTGGGCTACCTGCCGGCCCGTTTGAAGCTCACCCTGCCCAATGGCGACTTTGTGGACCAGCAGTGGCGCGAGTCGCAGGCACCTTGAAAACCCCCAAGCCGCAGCCAACTGTGGGTGAATACGGTTTACAGGATAATTCGGCATGCACACGCTTTACGACTCTGAGACCTTTTCGGTGACCCACATGCTGGCCAACGCCGTGGATGCGGATGCGCTGGCACCGGTCTCGCCGGTTCACACCCTGGCCCGCCACGGCTTTGAGATTGTGGACAAGCGCGCCAACAAAGAGGTTTATCTGGATGGGTCATGGGCCGAGCTGTTTCAACAGCATATTTCGGCCTGGCAGCTCAACACCCCCACCCAGGAAGAAGTGGAAGACACGCTGGAGCAATATGCCGAGCTGGCGCAAAACCCGGTGGTGGTGCACTAGCCGGGCGCTGCCCGCCACGCTGGCCCTGGCCTTGCTAACGGCCTGCGCCACCCCAGCCCCCGACCTTTTTACGCGTCTTGACGCCCTGCTGCCCGCCGACATCCTGTTGCTGGGTGAGCAACATGACGCCCCGGATCACCAGCGCCTGCAGCGTGCGGTGGTGCAAGCCCTGGCAGCACGTGGCCAACTGGCGGCGCTAACGCTGGAAATGGCGGACCAGGGTGTCAGCACCGTTGACCTGACGCAAGATGCCCCTGAAGACAAGGTGCGCCAGGCGCTGCAGTGGAACGATGCGGGCTGGCCCTGGGCCACCTATGGCCCGGTGGTGATGGCGGCGGTGCGTGCCGGGGTGCCGGTGCTGGGTGCCAACCTGCCGCGCACCCGGATGCCGGAAGCCATGAAGAATGAAGCCTGGGACCAGCACCTGAGCCCCGAAAAACTGGCGATTCAGCGCCAGCGCATACGTGAAGGCCATTGCGGTTTGTTGCCCGATGGCCAGATTGCCCCCATGACCCGCATCCAGATTGCGCGGGACGCCGCCATGGCGCAAACTGTGCTGGCGGCGTGGCAACCGGGCAAGACCGTGCTGCTGGTTGCCGGCGCTGGCCATGTGGCGCGGGAACTCGGGGTGCCGACCCATTTGCCGGCTCATTTGCCAGCTCATCTACCCGACCGGTTTACGGTCAGGTCTACTGACAGGTTTCCCGACAATATCAAGGTAAAAGTGGTGTTAGCCCTCGCCAGTACTGCGCAGACAGCTATGGATTCAGGAGCAGACGGCGTGTGGCTGACACCGGCCCTGCCGCCGTGGGACTACTGCGCCGACATGAAAAAACAAATGGGCCGGTAGGGGCGCTCGGGCCCCTCACCTCCTCCATCTCCGCCATCTCCTCGGCAAAGCATGACGCGACGTGGCCGTCTAGCGGCGTTGGTCCGCCATCGCGTCGCCCAATCGAACCAGCTTTGCCGGCGCCCACGCCGGATTGAAGGTCAGCAGCCCTTTGGGGAACAGCATCACCACGGTAGAGCCGAGCAGGAAGCGGCCCATTTCATCACCCTGCTTCAGGTGCACCGGCTGGTCGTCATAACGCCACACCCGTACCTGCCGGGTACGCGGCGGGTTGACCATGCCGTGCCAGACGGTGGCCATGCTGCCCACAACGGTGGCCCCCACCAGCACCAGTACAAACGGCCCCTGCGCCGACTCAAACACACACACGACCCGCTCATTGCGGGCAAACAGGCCCGGCACACCACGCGCCGTGGTGGGGTTGACCGAGAACAGCGCACCCGGCACATAAATCATGCGGGTCAAGCGGCCGTCACAGGGCATGTGAATGCGGTGGTAATCCCTGGGGCTCAAATACAGGGTGGCAAAGTGGCCGTCCTCAAACTGCGCGGCCAGTTCGGTGTCGCCGCCCACCAGCGCCGTGGTGGAATAGTGGTGGCCTTTGGCCTGAAAGATCTGGTCCTGGGCAATGGCACCAAACTGGCTGATGGCACCGTCTACCGGGCAAATCAGATCGGCGCTGGCCAGCGGGCGCACGCCGGCTTTGAGCGCGCGGGTGAAAAATTCGTTGAACGAGGCGTAACTGGCGATGTCCGGATTGGCCGCCTCATCCATGTTCACCTGGTATTTGCCCACAAACCATTGGATCAGTCGCGTGGTGAGCACACCATAGCGTCGGGTGGCGACCCAGCCTCCAAAGACGGTGAGGGCCCTTTTGGGGAGCAGGTATTGGGGCAGTACGGCGAGGCGGTCAGACACGGATGGAGAACCTGCTGGGTTGATGGGAGAGGGGGGCGGGATGGTCGGGCGGGATTGCGAGGGGTGGCGGATTATAAAAGGACAGCAAGAAGGATCGACAGCGGCACAATGGCAACATGAGCGCCGCCCGCATTCCCCCGATCCAGTGCCTGTTGACGTTTGAGGCGCTGGCCCGTCTGCGCAGCGTGACGCAGACCTCGGAGGAGCTGTGCGTCACCCCCAGCGCGGTGAGCCACCGCGTCAAGCAACTGGAGCAGATCATTGGCACCAAGCTGTTTGGCCGGGCCGATTTCTCGCTGACCACCGAAGGCAGCGAGTACCTGGCCCATGTGCGCGACGGCCTGGCCACCTTGCAAAAGTTCCCCGGTGCGGCCTCGGCACCCGGTAAACGCAAACTGCGCCTGGCGGTGACACCCACCTTCTCGCGTTCCATCCTGCTGCCCAAGCTGCGCCAGTTCACCGAGGCTTATCCCGAGATTGAGGTGACGCTGCAGGTCTCGATCCCGCTGCTGGATGTGGTGGCTGAGGACGCTGACCTGATGGTGCGTTTTGGCACGGGCCGCTACGCTGACGTGGAGCATGTGTGCCTGATGAAAGACGTGGTGACGCCGCTGGCGTCGCCCGGCTATGTGCGTGAGCACGGGCCTTTTGAGGTGTTGCAGGATCTGGAAGGCGAAACACTTCTGCGCAGCCCGCTGGAACCCTGGCGCACCTGGTTCGCGGCCAACCAGCTGGACTGGCCAGAGCCGCTGGACGGCTCCCAGTTCAACGACGTGGGCCTGGCCTGCGACGCTGCCGCCGCCGGCATGGGTGTGGCGCTGGTGCGCCTCAAGCTCGGCGCACCGTGGCTGGAAAACGGAACCCTGGTTCGCCTGTTTGACCACAACGTGCCCAGTCCGCACGCCCATTACCTGTGCTGGCGCACCGGCATGATGGAACGCTGGGAGTGCGCGGCCTTTGCCGAATGGCTGAAAAAGATCGTGGCCTAGGTTTTTCACACCGGCCTGAAGAAATCTTCAATCCGCCAGCCGTGGCTTTGACCTACAGTTGTCAACAGCCGCCGCCCCGACCCACCACCTGATCACCCAGCCACCCCCATGAACGCACCCCAATCCGCGGAGCAAACTCAGCCGCTACAAAGAGCAGAGCGCCAGGCGCAGGTAGTACGGGGGCTACAGGCCGTTTTGCCATCACACGCACTGCTTTGGCACAACGAAGACACGACGCCCTACGAATGTGATGGTTTGACCGCCTACCGCGAACGCCCGCTGGTCGTGGCCTTGCCGGAAACCCTGCAGCAGGTTCAGTCGGTCCTGCAAACCTGTCATGCCATGGGCGTGCCGGTCGTCGCACGCGGCGCGGGCACCGGTCTGTCGGGCGGCGCCATGCCGCACAAACTGGGCGTCACGCTCAGCCTGGCGAAATTCAACAAAATCCTCAAAGTAGACCCGGTCAGCCGTACCGCGCGGGTGCAGGGCGGCGTGCGCAACCTGGCCATCAGCGAAGCCGCCGCGCCGCACGGCCTGTATTACGCGCCGGACCCGTCGAGCCAGATCGCCTGCACCATTGGCGGCAACGTGGCCGAAAACTCGGGCGGCGTGCATTGCCTGAAATACGGGCTGACGGTGCACAACGTGCTGAAGGTGCGCGGCTTCACCGTAGAAGGCGAGGCGGTGGAATTCGGCAGCGACGCGCTGGATGCGCCGGGTTATGACCTGCTCTCGCTCATCATCGGCTCGGAGGGCATGCTGGCCGTGACCACCGAAGTCACGGTAAAGCTCATCCCCAGGCCCCAACTGGCGCGCTGCATCATGGCCAGTTTTGACGACATCCGAAAAGCCGGTGATGCGGTGGCGGCCGTGATTGCCGCTGGCATCATCCCCGCCGGTCTGGAGATGATGGACAAACCCATGACCGCCGCCGTAGAAGACTACGTGCATGCGGGCTACGACCTGACCGCCGAGGCCATATTGCTGTGTGAGAGCGACGGCACGCCGGAAGAGGTGGAAGAAGAAATTGGCCGCATGAGCGAGGTGCTCAAACGCTGCGGGGCCACAGCCATCGCAGTCAGCCAGAACGAGGCCGAGCGGTTGAAGTTCTGGAGCGGCCGCAAGAACGCTTTCCCCGCCAGCGGGCGCATCAGCCCCGACTACATGTGCATGGACTCCACCATCCCGCGCAAGCGCCTGGCCGATATCTTGCTGGCGATCCAGCAGATGGAGAAAAAGTACAACTTGCGCTGTGCCAACGTCTTCCATGCGGGTGATGGCAACCTGCACCCGCTGATTCTGTTTGACGCCAACGACCCCGACCAGCTGCACCGCTGCGAGCTGTTCGGCGCAGACATTCTGGAAACCAGCGTGGCCATGGGTGGCACGGTGACGGGCGAGCACGGCGTAGGCGTCGAAAAACTCAACTCCATGTGTGTGCAGTTTTCTGCAGCCGAGAACGAGCAGATGTTCGGCGTGAAGCGGGCGTTTGACCCCAGGGGTTTGCTCAACCCCGGCAAGGTAATCCCCACGCTGCAGCGCTGCGCCGAATATGGCCGTGAGCTGGTGCGCGGGGGGCAGCCGAAACACGCGGCCGTGTTCCCGGACCTGCCCCGGTTCTAGGTGCCGGGGATCAGGGCGTGTTGCCCGGCTCCGTGATGAATCCGATCTTCTTCAGCCCGGCCCGCTGGACCTGAGCCATGACGTGTGCCACCCGCTCATACCGCACCGCCTTGTCCCCGCGAATGTGCAGCTCCGGCTGGGGTGATCTGGCCGCCTGTGTGGC
>JBEEMW010000012.1:0-12512 GCA_041192445.1 Pseudomonadota bacterium
TCGCGCAGGCGGGCAATGAAATGCATCATCTCGGTGGGGTTGGAAAACGCGCTGTGCGACGCGGGAGACACACAATCCACACCCATGGGCACACCACGCGCCTGCGCGATTTCTGCGGTGACCTTGGGGCCGGGCAACACACCGCCATGGCCCGGTTTGGCGCCCTGGCTCAATTTGAGTTCGATCATCTTCACCTGCGGGTCTCGGGCGTTGGTGGTGAATTTGTCCGCGTTGAACGTGCCGTCGTCGTTGCGGCAACCGAAGTAACCCGAGCCGATTTCCCAGATCAGATCGCCACCATGCACGCGGTGGTGAACCGAGATCGAGCCCTCGCCCGTGTCGTGCGCAAAGCCGCCGCGCCTGGCACCCGAGTTCAGCGCCAGGATGGCGTTGGCGCTCAAAGCGCCGAAACTCATGGCCGAGATGTTGAAGATGCTGGCCTCATACGGCTGTGCCGTGTCCGGCCCGATGGTCAGGCGGAAATCATGCGTCGCCAGTTGGGTGGGTGTCATGGAATGGTTCATCCATTCGTAGCCCTCTTCGTACACCGCGAGTTGTGTGCCAAAGGGGCGTTTGTCCGAGTCGCCCTTGGCCCGCTGGTAAACCAGGGAGCGTTGTGATCGCGAAAACGGGGCAGCCTCGTTGTCGCCTTCCAGAAAGTACTGCCGGATCTCGGGGCGCACAAACTCCATCATGAAACGCAGGTGGCCGATGACCGGGTAATTGCGCAAAATAGAGCGTTTGGACTGGCGCAAATCGTAGACACCCAGCGCGACCAGTAGCAAAAACACCAGTGCCGACCCCCCACCCACGCCAAATGCCACCATGGTGAAGGCACTGAGCAGCAGGCCCATGACACACAGGCCGAAGCTGGTGTAGCGAACCGGAAAAAAAGAATTCAGGGTGTGCAACATGGGTCATTCTCCTCGTCTCAAACCATACCAGCCCTGGCACCGGGAGCACAACCGCTAAACTCGGAAAGCCTGCCAATTCTTGTCTTTACCCCGCCCATCACGTGGCGCAAACCATGAAACCAACTGCCCTCAGCCCCGAAGCCTTCGACGACATGGACGCCATCCTGGACGACCTTCGTACCCGTTACGACGAAACCCCGCAGTGGGAGTTTTGCGAAGGCTTTATGGCGGCCCTCATTTGCAACCGCCGGGTGATTTCGCCTGAAGAGTACTTTTCGGTGCTGCTGGCGACCGACGAGGGCGACAACGCAGATTCGGGCGAACAGCCCGAGGGCTCATTTGCCGATGCCGCCCAGCGTGAACGCTTCATGGCGCTGTGGACGCAGCGCTGGAGCGAGGTGCAGACCGCCCTGAATACCGCGGTGGAGTCGCTCGAAGATGAGGCCGCCTACCACCCCGAGGTGATGGATGTGCGCGGTGCGGTGGCGGCCCTGTCAGACGCGGAGCGGGCCGAAATGGGAGACGAGGCCTTGCCCTCGTTTGGCCAGGTCTGGGCGCTGGGCTTCATGTTCGTGGTGGAAACCTGGCCGGATGACTGGACCGCACCCCGCGACAAAGAGGGCGCGAAATGGCTGGACCTGTCGCTGCAGGCCCTGGTGGCGCTGACTGAAGACGACAACGACGAGCCCACCATTTCCATCTTCAGCGAGCAGGACCCGCCCTCGGTGAGTGTGGCCCGCTTCAACGCGTTTGCAGACGCCATTTGGGCGGTTTATGACTTGCGCGAGTTGTGGCGCACCCTGGGCCCGAAAGTGGAGACCATTCGCAAAACGGCCAGCCTGGGCCGCAACGACCTGTGCCATTGCGGTAGCGGCAAAAAATTCAAGAAGTGCCACGGCGCGACCTGACGCCGAAGAATTCAGACAGGTGTTCGGCCGTGGCTTGCGGCAACTCCTCCGGGATGAAGTGCCCCGCCGGCATTGCCCGCCCCGACGCCTGAGCCGCACATTGCGCCTGCCACAAGGCCAGGGGCTGAAACAGGCGTTGCACCACGCCGCGCTCGCCCCACAGCACCAGGGTGTCGCAGGCAATTTTGCCCGCCACGCCGGTCTGAGCCGCGTGCCCCGGCTGTTCAGCGCGGCTGGCACGGTCGTGCTCCAGGTCGATGCCCGCACTGGCCCGGTAGTCTTCGCACAGGGCGTGAATGGTCTCGGGCAGACAAAAACAGCGCTCGTAGTCGGCCAGCGCCGCGGGCTCGATGTGTGCCAGACCCGCCGCGCCCCAGCCGCCCAGTGTGGCGTGCAGGTAAGCCAGCGCATTGCCCCCGATCATGGTCTCGGGCAGCGGGCTGGGCTGGATCAGGTGAAACCAGTGGTAGTAGGCACTGGCAAAGCGCATGTCGGTGGCCGCGTACATGTCCAGCGTGGGCGCAATGTCGATCACACAGAGTTTTTGCACACGGCTGGGGTGGTCCAGTGCCAGCCGGTGCGCCACACGGCCGCCCCGGTCGTGGCCGCACAACAAGAAAGACGCCACACCCAGCGCATCCATCACCGCCACCATGTCTTGCGCCATGGCCTGTTTGCTGTAGTTGCTGTGGTCGGCCAGACCCGGTGCCTTGGATGAGTCGCCATAACCCCGCAGGTCGGGCAGCACCAGATAGAAGTCCTTTTGCAGCAACTGCGCCACGCGGTGCCACATGACGTGGGTCTGGGGGAAGCCGTGCAACAGCAATAACGCAGGCCGGCTGCCGATGGGCCCGAGCGGCACCCGGGCATGAATGCGTGCGCCGGCCACGTCAAAGTATCGGGTCTCAAAACCGTCAAACCAGGGGCTGGATGGGGGGTGGGGGTTCATGGGGGCCTTCAATGACATGAGGGGCGGCAGCGCTCAACCAGCGCTCAGCCTGTCAGCAGCGTACTCGCCAGCGTGAACATGACCAGGGCAATGAAGCTGTCCAGCACCCGCCAGGCGGTCACGGTTTCAAACAGCGGCCCCAGCAGCCGCGCGCCGTAACCCAGCGCTGCAAACCAGCCCAGACTGGCCAGGCAGGCACCCCAGCCAAAGGCCCAGCGGTCACCCCGCTGGTTGGCCACCGCGCCCAGCAGCACCACGGTGTCCAGGTAGACATGGGGGTTCAGAAAAGTGAAACCAAAGCAGGCCGCCAGGGCGGCCATCAGCGCGCTTGGGGTGTCGGCGGCCAGACGCATCTGGCCTCCCGCCCAGGCGCGCCGCGCGGCCAACAGGCCATAGACGGCCAGGAACAGCGCACCACCATAACGCGCCAGCGCCAGCAGCGGGGCGTTGCCCCGAATCACGGCACCAGCACCACCAATGCCGGCCACGATCAGCGCCGCATCGGACAGGGCGCAAAACAGCACCACCGGCAACACGTGTTCACGCCGCAGCCCCATGCGCAACACAAAGGCGTTTTGCGAGCCAATGGCCACAATCAGGGCCAGGCCGGTGACAAACCCGGCCAGCACATCGGCGGTCACGCCGGCCGTCAGGTGAGGCGTCATGGCCCGGCTGGCGCCAGCAGCGCCACCAGCCGCTGCAGGGCGTGTGTCACCGTGGCAGCGCGCACGGTGGCCCGGTCGCCGTCAAAGCGGCGCATCTCGGTTGTGATGCCGGCGGGCGTGGCAAAACCAAACCAGACCGTGCCGACCGGCTTGGCCGCGCTGCCGCCCGTGGGGCCGGCCACACCGGTAACGGCCACAGCCACCTGAGCCGGTGAGTGGGTCAAGGCGCCTTGTGCCATGGCGCGCGCAACGGGCTCACTGACGGCACCGTGTTGCGCAATCAGGGCGGCGTCCACGCCCAGCATCGCGGTTTTGGCTTGGTTGGAATAGGTCACAAAGCCGCTCTCGAACCAGGCGCTTGAGCCCGCCAGGTCGGTGCAGGTGGCGGCAATCAAGCCCCCCGTGCAACTCTCTGCCGTGGCCATCAACCAGTTCTTTTTTTGAAGAAAATCGGCCACCAGCCCCCGTGCAGTCTGCGCAGATAGCTCTGAATTTGATAGCGCGTTGGATGTCACACAAACCTCCACAAGGCGATGACCAGCACGGTGCAGCCCGCTGCCACCAGGTCGTCAAGCATGATGCCCAGGCCGGCTTTGGTCCAGGCGTGGCGGTCGGTGCTGGCGTCCACGCCATGAAACAGCCGGTCGGCCCAGCCCACCGGGCCCGGCTTGGCCGCATCAAACAACCGGAACAGGCCAAACGCAGCCAGTTGGCCCCAAAACCCGGTCGGCATCACCAGCCACAGCACGATCCAGAACGCGACGATTTCATCCCAAACGATGCTGCCGGGGTCCAGCACGTGCATGTTGCGCGCCGTGACCGCGCTGGCCCACCAGCCCAGCGGAAGCGATACGGCCATCACCAGCGCCCACCGCGCGTCGGTCATGCCGTAGTGCTGCAACACCAGAAACGCCAGCCAGGCCCACAAGGTGCCGGCGGTGCCCGGTGCCATGGGGCTCAAGCCCGAGCCAAAACCCAGTGCGATGGCATGCGCCGGGTGCGACAGCATGAAGCGGGCGGTGGGGCGCACGGGGGCTTGCCGTTCAAAAGGGGTGGGCGCAAGGGACGTGAGGGGCATGGGGAAGGTGCGGGCTCAGGCAAAGTGGTCAAACGAGGTATAGGTGTTGGGTACCGTCTGCCCCTGCGCATCCACCAGGCGCAGGCCGGGCACCGCGTCAATCTGGCCGATGCGGGTGACCGGTGTCTGGCTGGCCAGGGCGGCGGCGGCGACGTGTTCGCGCTGTGACGCTGGTGCGGTAAACAGCAGCTCGTAATCGTCGCCTCCGCCCAAGGCCCATGCCAGCCATTGTGATGACCTGACTTCAAAGCAAAATTGGCCTGTGGCCCCCGAATTATATGCGTGGGTAGCTACCAAATTAATAGCGGCATCCGTGTCCAGCGTGGCGCCCACGCCGGACTGTTTCAGGATGTGGCCGAGGTCGCCCAGCAGCCCGTCGCTGACGTCAATCGCTGCCGTCGCAATGCCGCGCAACGCCATGCCCAGCGCCACGCGGGGTGTGGGCATGTCCAGCCGCATACGCGCCGGGTTGAACACCTCGGCGGGCACAGCCAGCTTGCCCTGCAACACCTCCAGCGCCAGCCGGGCGTCACCCAGGGTGCCGCTCACATACAGGTCGTCACCGGCCCGGGCACCGCTTCGCAGCAGGGCCTGCGAGTGGCCATGGACCACCGGCACCTCGCCAAACACGGTGATGCAAATATTCAGGGGCCCCTGCGTGGTGTCGCCGCCAATCAGCTCGCAACCGTGTGCGTCGGCCAGCGCCAGCAGGCCGCGTGAGAAAGGGCCCAGCCAGGCCGGGTCTGCGTCTGGCAAGGCCAGTGCCAGCGTGAAGGCCAGGGGTTTGGCCCCGCAGGCAGCCAGGTCGCTCAGGTTCACCGCCAGTGCCTTGTGGCCCAGGGTGTGGGGGGCAACGTCAGGGAAAAAATGCCGGCCCTGAACCAGCATGTCGCTTGATATCGCCAGCTGGGTGCCGGGCGCTGGCTGCCACAGCGCGCAGTCGTCACCCACGCCCAGCACCGCTTTGGACGGCGGGCGCGTGAAGTAGCGCGCGATCAGGTCAAACTCGCCCAGGGGTGCCACCTCGCTCATGCTGTCTCGTCTTTTCGGTCGGGTTGCGGGCTGGCGGCGTCTTCAGTTGGCCACAAAAAGCTCAGAGGTTTGCTGGCCAGGCGCTGCCAGATGGCCCCGCGAATGCGCCCCCGGTCCAGGTCGCCGACGTTGTGGGCCCGCAAGGCCAGCCTGAACGCGAGGTAAAAACTCACCCCCAGGTTGAGTGCGCCGATCAGCGGCAGGGCGGCCACACACCACCACAACGCGGGCTCGTGCACCACATTCCAGCCCAGTGCCGCGCAGGCTGCGGCCAGCTGGCCCGCTGACAGGGTGACGTGGCGCACCTCCAGTCCCAGACCAAAGAAAGTGGCAAACGCCGGGATCAGGCCCAGCATGAAACCCAGCGAGATGTTGGACGCAAAGCCTGAAATGTTGTGGCGCATGAAGTGGGCCCAGCGGTTTGCGCGCGCAGCCCCCAGCCGGTCGGTGAAGCGCGGGTTGTAGCGCACGGCGGAGTCCAGCCGGTGCAGCACAAACCAGTTCTCGGCCCAGCCCGCGAGGATGCTGGAGGCAAACAGCAGCACGCCGGTGAACGCAGCAAACAACAGGGTGGGGCCGAGCAGGTGCAGCGAGTGCAGCACGTAGGCGGCGTCCTTGGCATCAATCATGGGCTGACCGCTTACCAGCAGCAAGGCCCCCGATAGCAGCAGGACGGCAGGAAACACCACACCCACATTGCCCAGCACCGCGGCCACCTGGGAGCGCACCAGGTGGGTGACCTCATCCACAAAGCCGTCCAGTGAGGCGGGGTCGCTCAGGTCCTTGAGTTTGGCGGCCATGGCGGGCGCTGTCATGGCCGGCTGTTTGGTGGCCAGGGTGTAGTGCAGCAACTGGATCACGACAAAACTGCCGGCATAGGCCAGGCTGGCCCAAAAGCCGTTCCAGAAGGCCGACAGGGCCAGACTCATGATGCCGAACTTCAGCAGGGTGGTGACCGCCGTCAGTGCGCCGCCACCCGCAGCCTTGCGCAGCATGTTGGCGTATTCACCGACATTGCGGGTGATGTAGTGCTCACCCACCTCCGAGCTGCGCTCGGTGACCTTGGCGGCCAGCAGCGACGAATTGGACGATATGAGCGAACGCAGGCTGCGCCGGTCTTGCCCGACCACCACCAGATGCGCGGTCAGGCGGGCCGTGCTGGCGGTGGGGTTGCCCGACAGCAGGCAGTCCAGCAAGGCGCGTATGCGCAAAATGCGTTCGCGCAGCTGGCGGATGCGAAAGACCAGGCTGACCGAGATGCCGTGTTCGTCCAGATGGGTGTAGACCGATGCCGCCGCCGCACGGCAAGCCTCCAGCCGCTCGCGGAACTGTTGTAACGCAGCCGCCAGTTCAACCGGGCCTGCGCCGGAAGCAGACTGGACGGTGATAAACGCTGCGCGAACGGCATCAAAGTCTGATGCCAGGGCATGAAAAGGCGCGGTCTCAAGGGCCGGGGCGCTCATGCGCAGCCGCAACTCCGACGCGAAACCGGCGGCCCGGACCTGGCTGGTGCTGATGGTGATGGCCTCCAGTACCGTGTCTTGCCAGGGGGTAAGGGGTGCTGAGGGGGGGGCCGGGGGCGCGGGCATCTCCGTCGCGGGCGGCTCCAGCAAATCAGCGATCCGCGCCAGGGTGAGGTCGTCCAGTGCGCCCAGCCACAGTGCATCAAACCCGTCGCACATCACCAGTGAAAACAGCTCGGTTGCGTCCCGGGTTTCCGGCGTGCCGGGAAGAATTTTTTGACGCAGACGCTCGGCAAACTCGCTGACGAAGGCGTTGCGCGAGGAAAATCCGTAGTCCGCCAGCAGCGTGGCGCCGTCCAGGGTCTGGGTCATGGCCCGCCACCAGGCCGTGAGGCGGGCGCTGAATTCGGGCCGGGTCTGCAAGGCGTCGAGCAGCAAGCCGATACGCGCCAGCGTGGCGGGTACCGACCCGGCATCGCCCCGAATCCAGGCCATCAGGTCAATCAGCCACAAATGCCGCTCAACCAGCGTGCCTTGAGGGTTCAGGGTGTCCAGCAGGCCGGGCAGGTTACGCATGGTGCGCGCCGGCGTCCGGGTCAATGCAAGGTGCGGGTGCCACCACCGGCACTCAAGGCATCCAGCACGAACATCGGCACGTCGGTGTCAAATTTTTCGCCGTCCTCGGCCACGCAGAAGAAGCTGCCGTGCATGGTGCCGGTGGGGGTGCGCAAACGCGTGCCGCTGGTGTATTCGAAGGCCTGACCAGGCTTGAGCAGGGGTTGCTGGCCGACAACCCCCAGGCCCTTGACCTTTTCGGTGTGCCCGCTGGCGTCGTTGACGTTCCAGGTCCGGGAAATCAGTTGGGCGGTTATTTCACCCGTATTGGTGACCGTGATGGTGTAGGCGAACACATACAGTGCATCATCGGGACTGGATTGTTCCGGCAGATACAGGGGCTGGACTTCCACGAGAAATTGATACTTGGCCATCCCCCAATGCTACCTGCGAAAATACCTCATGACCAAAACCTACCGTATAGCCCCTTCCATTTTGTCGGCCAACTTTGCCTATCTGGGCGATGAGGTCAAAAACGTCATTGCCGCCGGCGCCGACTGGATCCATTTCGACGTGATGGACAACCACTATGTGCCCAACCTCACATTTGGCCCCATGATCTGCCAGGCCTTGAAGCCCCATGCCCAGACCGCAGCCGGGGTGGCCATCCCCATCGACGTGCATTTGATGGTGAAACCGGTCGATGCACTGGCGGCCGCCTTTGCCGATGCGGGTGCTGACCTCATCAGTTTTCACCCGGACGCGTCGGGTCATGTGCACCGCAGCATTCAGGCCATCAAGGCCAAAGGGTGCAAGGCCGGTCTGGTGTTCAACCCGGCCGAGCCGCTGGACGTGCTCGATTGGGTGATTGAGGACCTTGACCTGATTCTCATCATGAGTGTCAACCCCGGCTTTGGCGGGCAGAGTTTCATTGATTCCGCGCTGCGCAAGATTGAAGCGGTGCGCAAACGCATCGACGCCAGCGGCAAGGATATTCGTCTGGAAGTTGATGGTGGTATCAAAGTTGATAATATTCGCCAGGTGGCCGATGCCGGCGCTGACACCTTTGTGGCGGGCAGCGCGATTTTTGGCCGCCCCGATTACAAGGCGGTGATAGACGCCATGCGAACCGCTTTGCAACGCTGACCCCATTCAGGACGCCACCGCTCGAACATGGAACTCAACAAGGCTGTCGCGCAGACTGAACCCGTTGCCCAGCGGGTCCGCCTGGCGATGTGGCTGGCCTTGGTCCTGATCGCCATTGTGGTGGGTGTACAGGCCTGGCAAGGCATGAAGGCCGAGGCCTTGCGCTCGACCGATCTGGAAATCATCGCACTCGCCAGCGGACAGCAGACACACAGCCAAACCATTGCGCGTCTGGCCCTGCAAAATGCCACCGACTCTGCGCAAACCGAGATGCAGACGGTTTTGGTGGACTCTGAAGGACAGGCGTTGCGTCTGGAGCGTTTGTTGGGCGACCTCGGCGTGCTCGACGCCGGCCAGACCTCTGCATTGCCGCAGGTGGTGGCCGCATGGCGTGCGGCCCACGAACAGTTTGTGGCCAGTGTTGTGCAGCTCATCAAGGTCAGGCAAGGCTATGAGTTTGCAGAGTTTCCCCGCGCCTCGCGCGCCTTGCAGGCACAGGCAGATGTTTACTTTGCAAATTCCCAGCGGCTGGCCTTTCAGACGCGACTGGTGACGGACGGGCATAACAAGACCTTCAAAAGCCAGTCGCTGGACTGGACTCTCCTGCTTTTTGGCTTGCTCGGCCTGCTCACCCTGGGTGTTGCAGAGCCCACCGCCCGTTTTGTCAGACGTCAATACCTGCTGTTAAAAGCGCAATCGCGTGAAATGGAGCGCCTCGCCCTGGTGGCGGCCAGTACCTCCAACTGGGTCGTCATGGCCGATACCCAGCGCATGGTTACTTGGGGTAACGAAGCGTTCCTCAAGAGTGTTGGCATGACGCTTGAGCAAGTCATCGGCAAGAGCATGCAGTTTTTTCTGTCACCTAACGGCAATGATCGCGATGAACTCGATCGGGCCGGGGAGGAACTCAGGCAGGGGCTGAGCGTCAGGGTTGAAATACTGGCCTTGGCCCACGATGGACATGGCATCTGGCTGGATATGGATTGCCAGCCCCTGTTTGACGACACGGGTGTGATCACGGGGTTTTTGGCTGTGGGAAACGACGTCACCGAACAGGTGAACCAGCGTAAGAAGTTAAGGGCCTTGTTTGACGTATTGCCGGTTGGTGTGATTTTGTACAACCGCGCCGGTGTGGTTGCTGATTGCAATGCGACGGCCTTGCAAATGACCAGCTTGCAGATGCACGAGTTTGCAAACTATGAGTCAATGACCATGCCGGTATCCGAGGCGCATCCGGGGCGGCGTGTGGTGCGGGATGACCTGTCCGACTACCCCATGGCCGAGCAGCCTGTGGCGCGCACGCTGGTCACCCGACGCGGCCTGCGACGGGAGTCGGTTGGCCACTTCGGCCTTGGTGGAAACGGTTACTGGACCCTCGTCAATACCGAGCCGCTGATGGATGGACAGGGGCAACTCTCCGGTGTGGTGGAGTGCTTCATGGACGTCAGCGACCAGAAACAACTGGAGCAGCAGCTGCGTGACATGTCCCGAACGGATGGCCTGACCCAGTTGCCCAACCGCAGTGTGGTGACCGATCAAATTCGGGCGGCCCTGCTGCGCCGGCATGCCCAGCCGGGGTATCACTTTGCTGTTTTGTTCATGGACTTTGACCGCTTCAAGCAGGTCAATGACACCTTGGGGCACCTGGTGGGCGACCAGTTGTTGCGCCAGATTGCCCAGCGCCTGCAAACCAGCCTGCGTCCTGGCGACGCTTTCGTGCGGACCAGTGATTTTGGCCAGCTGGCGGCCCGCATCGGGGGTGACGAATTTGTGGTGTTGCTGGACGACATACGGGGTGATCTGGATGCCGAGGTGGTGGCCGGGCGTTTGCTGGATGTGCTGGCGGTTCCCTACGTGATTGACCAGCATACGGTGAACTCCAGCGTGAGCATCGGCATCGTGACGGCCACGCACGCGGCGGACGATGTGGAGTCTGTCTTGCGTGACGCGGATATCGCCATGTATGAGGCCAAACGCACCGGGCGCGGGCGCTACGTGATGTTTGAGCCGGACATGCACAGACGTGTACGCGATGATGTGACGCTGGAAAACGATTTGCGCAGTGCGCTGGACAGAGGTGACTTGTACGTTGTCTACCAGCCCTTGATCAACCTCCACTCCAGTGAACTCACGGGCATGGAGGCGCTGGTGCGCTGGAAGCACCCGGGTCGCGGCATGGTGTCGCCGGTGGAATTCATTCCGATGGCTGAGGCGGTGGGGCTGATTGTGAAATTGGGCGCGTTTGTGCTGCAAACCGCCTGCGCTGCGTTTGCCCATTTACAGGCCAGGTTGGGGCCGGCAGCACCCAGGACCGTGTCCGTCAACCTGTCGCGGGCGCAACTGCGCGAGGCGGGTCTGGTGGTCAATATCCTGGATGTCCTGCGCGCCAACGGCATGGCGGCGCACCAGTTGCAGCTTGAAATTACCGAGAGTCTGGCAGCACAGGATCAATCGGTACAGGCCAAGCTGCGCGAAATCAAGGCCCTGGGCGTCACGCTGGCGCTTGACGACTTTGGCACCGGTTATTCATCACTGTCGTGCCTGGCCGAGTTGCCGATTGACACGGTCAAGATCGATCGCGCGTTTGTGAGCGTTGCGCAAACCAGTGATTACCACCGTGTGCTGATTGAGGCGACCATTTTGGTGGCCGAAACGCTGGGCATGAAAACCGTGGCCGAAGGCATTGAAACCGGTGCACAGGCCGATATCATGACGGCCTTGCGTTGCACCACCGGGCAGGGTTACCTGTACAGCCCGCCGCTGGAACGCGATGCACTGGTGCAATGGATTGAGGCCCGCCGGGACGCGATGTGATGAGGGGCTGTGAGTGGATTCATCGGGTGGACGCCGCCATGGTCGACCTGGACGGCACCCTGGCCCACACGCTGGGCGATTTTGTTGCCGCGATCAACCTCATGCTGGACGAGCTGGCCGTGCCTCACCGTGTGTTTCGGGCCGATGCCGCCGTCGTTGAAAAACTGGTCGGCAAAGGTTCGGAAAGTTTGATAAAACAGGTTCTGGCCCTCGTGGATACTGCGCAGGCAGCTATGCATTCAGGAGCATCTGGCGGGGTTGTGAATACCTGTGACGAGCAGTTCGAGACCGCCATGACGAGTTATCAACGGCACTACCGGGCCGTCAACGGGATGTATGCAGTGGTTTATCCCGGCGTGGTGGCGGGGCTGACGCAGCTTCGGGCCAGTGGCCTGCGCCTGGTTTGCCTCACCAACAAGCCGACGGCCTTTGCGCGGGATTTGCTCAAAGCCAAAAAGCTGGACGGGTTTTTCGAGCTGACTTTTGGCGGTGATGCCTTCGACCGCCAGAAACCGGATCCTCTGCCCTTGCTTCAAACCTGTGCGGCTTTGGGCACCTCACCCCACAGGACCCTGATGGTTGGCGACTCGGTCAATGATGCCCAGGCTGCGCGGGCGGCAGGTTGTCCGGTGGTGTTGGTCACCTACGGCTACAACCACGGCCAGCCGGTGCACGCGCTGGATGCCGATGCTTATGTGGACAGTCTGGCGGAACTGGCGACCTGATCGCCTTAAAAATTGGTCCAGTCATCGTCTGTTCCCGTTTTTGCGGGCTCGACCCGGGTACTCAACCGGGCCACATTGGTAGCCCGATTGGGGCTGCGCCGCTCCGTGTTTGCGAGAGGTGGGACGGCTGCTTTGCCAGCCGCAGCCCGGGTCGCTGCAGGCACCAGCCTGGGCGCTGGGGCCTCAATCTTGCGGGGCTGAAGAGGGGCCTCATGCGTGAGCTTGAACACGGAGACGACCTGCACCAGGGCCTGAGCCTGGGA
>JBEEMW010000013.1:0-19323 GCA_041192445.1 Pseudomonadota bacterium
TGGGCTCGGAAAGTTGTTATCCCCGTGATTACCATGGGGGATGCTGCGCAGAGCGTCGGCGCTGGTGGCGGCTTCGCTTCGCTCACCCGCGCCGCCGCCCAGCTTCGCAAACGCCCGGGCACGAACGCCGAGGGCGCAGACGACAGCGAAGGGGACGGACTTGTTACCGTTCGCCATGTGGAAGGCTTGGGCGTACTGGGCGATGGATTGGGCGCTTACCCACGGCATAGAAGCAGCTTGAGCCACCACAGCAGGAACCGTTTCTTTTTCAGCAGCGGGTAAGCAAATATTTAGCATGGTGAGGTTGCCTTACAGTTGGGCTCTCAAACAGGGGGAAAGAATGAACACGTACGTACTCGGCGTCCTAGCCGTTGCAGCAATTGCGGCTGGAGTTGTCCTGGCGAAATTGAAGCAACCGGAGAAAACCAAAAAGGGGACTTTTGCCAAACGGCAGATAGCAACGGCCAACGAACAGGGGATGTTTTGGCGGCTTGCGGAATGCTTCAAGCAACCGGAATTTGTAGTGCTTGCGCAGGTGAGTTTTGGAGCGCTACTAAGTGCCAAAGGCGGAGCGTCAAGAGGGAGTTTTTCGCAAAAAATGGCGGATTTCGTTTTGCTCGACAAGTCATTCAAGGTGTTGGCTGTAATCGAACTGGACGACAGCAGCCACAAGGGACGCGAGAAAGAAGACGCAAACAGGGACGCAATGCTTACAGAGGCCGGATATCGGGTGTTGAGGTATGCAAAAACCCCGGATAGGGCAAAACTCTTGAGTGACATGGCGGCTCCCTAAAGTGATTACAAGATGTAATCTGGAGCGACCTTAACAGGATTACAGACGGTAATCAACGAAAAGATTACAGTCTGTTATCGATTTGGAGGAATTATGCAAACGACTATGGACCTCTACAGCAGAGCACTAGAGATAAAACCATCGGCTAAATTCTGGTGCGATGAACTTGGAGTATCGAGAAATACACTGGCAGTTGCAAAGACGAGAGGACGCCTAAGCCCTACCATTGCTGGCGGTCTTGCTATGAAATTAGGAGAAGACGCGGGCCACTGGGTTGCGATTGCCGCACTGGAGGCAGAGCCAAAAAGCACACTTTTAGACCGTCTTCGAAAAACGGCTGAAAAATGGCGGAAGCTGTGAGATTCGAACTCACGGAGGACTCACATCCTCGCCGGTTTTCAAGACCGGTGCCTTAAACCGCTCGGCCAAGCTTCCTGTGCGCGTATTTTAACCGGGCTTTCGACGCGAAGCGGCCGCGCTGGCGTCGGGGGGTGCCAAAATCGCAGCATGCAAGCCCCATCTCCACCCCCGGCCAAACCGCCAGCACCTCCAACCCAGGCCCGCAACCCCTTGCACGGCCTGACGCTGGAAGCCATCGTGACGGCGCTGGCCGACCACTACGGTTGGGCTGATTTGGCCGAACGCATACCGGTGCGCTGCTTCATCAGTGATCCCAGTGTGGCGTCCAGCCTTAAGTTTTTGCGTAAAACCCCGTGGGCCCGCGACAAGGTGGAGGGGCTGTATCTCTTCATGCTGCGTGAAATTCGCCGGGCGCAGGGTAACTGAGCAACCTCGTTGTGGCCGGCGGATGTATATTGATTCATGCCTGCCAACTACCACCATCACCGCTCCGACCTCGTCCGCATTGCCACCAGTGCGATGTCCGAGCGTGGCCTGCAACCTGAGTTCTCCACCAGCGTTGAAGCGGAGCTGGCGGCCATCAGCGGCCCAGGCAGCGAGGCCGGGGCCGACATTCAGGACCTGACGGCGCTGCTCTGGTGTTCCATCGACAACGATGACTCGCGTGACCTGGACCAGCTCACCGTCTGCGAGGTGTTGGCGCAAGGGGCGGTTAAATTGCTGGTCGCCATTGCCGATGTGGATGCGCTGGTCAAGAAAGACACGGCCATTGACGGCCATGCCCGCACCAATACGACCTCGGTCTACACGTCGGCCCGCATCTTCCCTATGCTGCCCGAGCGCCTGTCCACCGACCTGACCTCGCTCAACCAGAACGAGGATCGGCTGGCCATGGTGACCGAGATGGTCTTTAACGCCGACGCCACGCTGGCGGGCTCAACGGTGTACCGGGCCCGGGTGCGCAACCACGCCAAGCTGGCTTATGACGCCGTGAGCGCCTGGATAGATGGCGAGGGCGCATTGCCGGGGGCCGCCGCCGTGCCCGGCATGGAGGCGCAACTGCGCACGCAAGATGCATTGGCGCAGCAACTGCGCGTGCGTCGGCATGAGGAAGGTTCGCTGGAGTTTGAAACCTTTCAGCCTCGCGTTGTGTTTGACGGTGAACAGGTTGTTGATATTCGCCAGCAAGTGCAAAACCGGGCGCGCCAGTTGATCGAAGAGGTGATGATCGCCACCAATGGCTGCACGGCGCGTTATCTGTCCCAAAAGGGGGGTGCGTCGCTGCGGCGGGTGGTGCGTTCCCCTGAACGGTGGTTGCGCATTGTGGGCGTGGCTCAGGAGTATGGTGAGGTACTGCCACCTGAGCCTGACGCCAGGGCCTTGGAGGCTTTTTTGGCCAAACGCCACAAGGCCGACCCCCTGCGTTTTCCGGATTTGTCGCTGGTGATCGTCAAACTGATGGGGCGGGGCGAGTATGTGGTGGAGACACCCGGTGGCCTGCCTATTGGTCACTTTGGCCTGGCCGTGCGCGACTACACCCATTCCACAGCGCCCAACCGGCGCTTTCCGGACCTGATCACCTCGCGTCTGCTGAAAGCGGTATTGGCAGACCAGCCGCCACCGTATACCAACGCCGAGCTGGGTGCCTTGGCCGAGCACTGTACCCGCCAGGAGGACGCTGCCCAGAAAGTGGAGCGTCAGATGCGCAAGTCCGAGGCGGCGCTCTTGCTGGAGTCGCGTATTGGCCAGCACTTTGATGCCATCGTGACCGGCAGCTCGTCCGCCGGTGTCTGGGTCCGGGTTTTTTCCCCGCCCGCAGAGGGCAAGCTGGTGAACAGCTCGGTGGGGCTCAAGGTCGGTGAAAAAGTCCGCGTCAAGCTCGTTTCAACCCATGTTGAACGCGGCTTTATCGACTTTGTGCTGGAGCGCTAAGCCAGCAACATTCCTTTGCTTTCAATAAATGCCACCACCTCAGCCAGGCCGACCCTGGTTTTTAGATTGGTCATGACGAAGGGTTTGAGGCCTTTGGCGGTGGTTCTCATGCGGCGCGTGTCGGCGTCCATCACGCCCAGGTCAGCGCCCACATAAGGTGCCAGGTCGATCTTGTTGATGACAAACAGATCGCTTTTGGTGATGCCGGGGCCACCTTTTCGCGGAATTTTCTCGCCAGCCGCCACGTCGATCACGTAGATTGTCAGGTCGCTCAACTCGGGGCTGAAGGTGGCGGCCAGGTTGTCGCCGCCGCTCTCGATGAACACGATGTCGGCATCGGGAAAGTCCACCAGCATGCGGTCGATGGCCTCCAAATTGATGCTGGCGTCTTCACGGATGGCGGTGTGCGGGCAGCCACCGGTCTCCACACCCATGATGCGCTCGGCGTCCAGCGCCCCGCTGACAGTGAGGATGCGCTGGTCTTCCTTGGTGTAAATGTCGTTGGTGATGGCCACCAGGTCGTACTGGTTGCGCATGGCTTTGCACAGCATCTCCAGAAGTGTGGTTTTGCCGGAGCCGACCGGGCCGCCAATGCCCACGCGCAGGGGTGGCAGCTTTTTGGTGCGATTTTTGATGTGGTGCAAAGGTGTCATTTTGAGGGCGCTCAGGATCTGAAAAGGCGGGAGTATTGAACTTCATGCTGGGCGCTCAGTATGGCCAGCATGGGGGAAAAGGCCTGGCGTTCGCTTTCAGCCAACCTGAGTGCGTGCTCCACGGCAGCTGGGATGTCTGCAGCCAGAGCCGAGAGGATACGCTGCCCCGCACTCTGGCCCAGGGGGACTGATTTGATGGCAGCTTGCACCATGTTCTCGGCCCAGCCGAAGGCGTAGGTCAGCAGGCAGTCGCGCAGGGGCGCCTGGGTGGCGGATGCGGCGAGCGCGAACGCGACGGGGTAGGTGGGCTGCAGGGTGGCCAGCGTGTCGATCTGCCCGGCCCGTGCCGTGGTGTGGTTACGCAGCCATTCCAGCAGGGAGCGACCCATTTGTTCGGTCTGCGCACGCAGTTCGCTGCTCTCGCGGGTTTGCAGAACCCAGGCATTGAGCCCGGCAATTTGAGGGGTGTCGTCAAGCTGCCAGGCCGGCACCGCCTTGGCCACCACAGCCAGATCAGCGCGTGCCAGGCTCAAATGCAATTGATCCAGCAACCAATCAGTTGCTCCTGATTCTGTAGCTACTCGCGCACTGTCCACGGCGGCTTCAAGGCATTCCGAGTATGAAAAGCCGCCAATGGGCAGGGCTGGTGAGGCTAGCCACATCAGCTGCATCAGGCTGGCGTCGGAGCGAGGCATCAGTGGGCGTGGGCGTGTCCGTGGTCGGCCGCGGCATGGTTGTGGCCGGTGCTCGAATAGGCGCCGCCCTCCGGCTCAAAGGCTTGTGTCGCCTCGCGCACCGTCAAATGCATGGCACGCAGCATGTCGGCCAGCACGTGGTCGGGTTCGATTTTCAGGTGATCGGGTTTAAGCTCGATTGGCACATGGCGATTGCCCAGGTGGTAGGCGGCACGGGTCAGGTCGAAGGCGCCGCCGTGCTCAGTACAGGCGGTGATCACCAGCACCGGCTGCGGCGCGGCCATCACCCGGATCAGCGAGCCGTCTTCGGCGACCAGTACGTCGCCACCGCGAACCAGGGTGCCGCGCGGCAGGAAGACGCCCAAGGTGCGGCCCTGCGAGTCGGTGGCGTCAAAGCGGCTTTTCTGGCGTACATCCCAGTCGAGTTCAACGGTGGCTGCGCGTTTGATCAGTACAGAGGCCAATCCGGCGCCTTGCGGCATGAGTTTGGAAATTTGCAGCATCAGAATAAAAAGTAACGTTGCGACATGGGCAAACTTGTCGCGGGCTCACAGGTGAGCAACTGGCCGTCGGCACGCACGCTGTAGGTTTGCGCGTCAATCTCCATTTTGGGCAGGTAGCTGTTGTGCACCATGTGCTGCTTGCGCACGCCCCGGATGTTTTTGACGGCACTCAAGGTTTTGGCCAGCCCGAAGCGTTCCTTGATGCCAGCACTCAAGCCCGCTTGTGACACGAACGTCAGGGAGCCTCGGGCCAGCGCCCCACCATAAGCGCCAAACATGGGCCGGTAATGCACCGGTTGCGGCGTCGGGATGGAGGCATTGGGGTCCCCCATGGCCGCCATGGCGATGAAGCCGCCTTTCAAAATCAGCGCCGGTTTGACACCGAAGAACGCCGGTTTCCACACCACCAGATCAGCCCATTTGCCGACTTCGATGCTGCCCACTTCGTGGCTGATGCCGTGGGCGATGGCCGGGTTGATGGTGTACTTGGCGATGTAGCGTTTGGCGCGGAAGTTGTCGTTGCGCTGCAGGGCCTCGACAGGCTCGGTCCGAACGGGACCGGGATTCAACCACCCCCGCTGCCCCTTCATCTTGTGCGCCGTCTGCCAGGTGCGCAAAATGACCTCGCCGACACGACCCATGGCCTGGCTGTCGCTGCTCATCATGCTGATGGCACCCAGGTCGTGCAGCACGTCTTCGGCGGCGATGGTCTCCTTGCGGATGCGGCTTTCGGCAAAGGCCAGGTCCTCGGCAATGCCTGCGTCCAGGTGATGGCACACCATCAACATGTCCACGTGTTCGTCCAGTGTGTTGACGGTGTAAGGCATGGTCGGGTTGGTGGAGGAGGGCAGAAAATTGCTCTCGCCCACCACACGCAGGATGTCCGGTGCATGGCCACCACCTGCGCCTTCGGTGTGGAAGGCGCACAAGCCACGGCCCTTGGTGGCGGCAATGGTGTTCTCGACAAAGCCGCTCTCGTTGAGCGTGTCGGAGTGAATCGCCACCTGCACATCAGCCTCTTCGGCCACGTCCAGGCAGTTGCTGATGGCCGCTGGCGTGGTGCCCCAGTCTTCGTGCAGCTTGAGACCGATGACCCCGGCGTTGACCTGCTCGTGCAGCGCGGCGGGCAGGCTGGCGTTGCCCTTGCCCAGGAAGCCCAGGTTCATCGGGAAGGCGTCGGCCGCTTGCAGCATGCGTTCGATGTTCCACGGCCCCGGCGTGCAGGTGGTGGCAAAGGTGCCGGTGGCAGGCCCGGTGCCGCCGCCCATCATGGTGGTGACGCCGGAGGCCAGCGCCTCTTCAATTTGTTGCGGACAGATGAAGTGGATGTGTGAGTCGATGCCGCCAGCGGTGACGATGTTGCCCTCGCAACTGATGACCTCGGTGCCGGGCCCGATGATGATGTCCACGCCGGGTTGCACGTCCGGGTTGCCGGCCTTGCCAATGGCCACAATGCGCCCGCCCTTGAGGCCGATGTCGGCCTTGACGATGCCCCAGTGGTCCAGGATCAGGGCGTTGGTCATGACGCAATCCACGGCCCCCCCGGACTGTGGGCCGACTCCGTTGCCGTCGCGGGTGCGTTGCGACTGTGCCATGCCGTCACGGATGGTCTTGCCGCCACCGAACTTGACCTCTTCGCCATAACCACCAGCACCCAGCGTGAAGTCTTGCTCTACCTCAACCGTCAAATCGGTGTCGGCCAGGCGCACCCGGTCCCCCACGGTGGGGCCAAAAATTTCAGCGTAAGCGCGTCGTCCAATCGTTGCCATAAAACTTGCTTTCCATTCGCCCTGAACCTGTCGAAGGGGCGGCGATTTTTTGGTTAAAGAGGGCCTTGCACCAGACCACGAAAGCCAAACACCAGGCGGCCCCCGGCGTAGTCCACCAGTTCGACGGTGCGCTGCTGTCCGGGTTCAAACCGGACAGCCGAGCCCGATGCAATGTTCAGGCGCATGCCCTGGGCGGCCATGCGGTCAAAACCCAGTGCGCCGTTGGTCTCGGCAAAGTGGTAGTGCGAGCCCACCTGGATGGGACGGTCTGCCGTGTTTTGCACCACCAGTGTGAGGGTGCGGCGATCCGGATTCAGGAGATGGTCGGGGCCGTCAGTGATGATTTCGCCGGGGGTCATGGTGCGGCCCTCAGATTTGGCTGAACAGGTACAGGCCGACGAAACCGAGCAGCGTGCCCAGGCCGCCCAAGACCACGGTGTTGCGTACGGCCAGCCAGCGGCGAATGCCCAGGCCCATGCCTACGCCGCCCAGGTGCAGCGCAGCCGTTGTCAGCAGAAAGCCCGCGGTATAGCCCGCAAAGCCAGTGTCGGGCGCCTCGGCGCCATGGGCCAGGCCGTGCAGCGAGGCTGCCGCAGCGATCAGACCCAGGCCAAATGCCTTAAGCATGGGCTTGGCTGCCAGCACCAGCATGGCGCCGAACAGTACGACGGACAAGGCAATGGCGTGTTCCAAATAGGGCAGGGTCACGCCGCTGGCGCCCAGCGCCGCGCTCACGACCAGGGCCAGCAGGAAGGTGGCAGGGCCTTGCCAGGCTTTCTGGGCGGGCAAGGCGCTGACCGACCAGACGCCCACGGCCAGCATGGCCAGCAGGTGATCCAGGCCGAAGGGATGCACCAGACCTTCCATGAAACTCCCGGTTCCATGGCCAGTATGGGCCATAGCCCCCGTAGATGCTGCGCAAGTAGCTATCAAAAGAAGAGCATTTTTAGAGATTTGACGCATAGTGGGTTTCCAAAAAAGTCAGATCAAAAAGAGGACATGAGTATTGCGGGTTTTCTCAGAAACACCGTGGAGCCGGCTCAGCCGGGCCACTGGTGTTGCCCCCTGCAAGAGGGAAAGCGGCCACACGCAGTGGGCAAGCCGGGGGGTGTTCATACAATCGGCTGGTGCACGGTGACCAGCTTGGTGCCATCGGGGAAGGTGGCCTCCACCTGGATGTCGGGAATCATCTCGGCAATGCCGTCCATCACGTCGGCGCGGGTCAGGATGGTGCGGCCTTCGCTCATGAGCTGTGCCACGGTTTTGCCGTCGCGCGCACCTTCCATCACGGCGGCACTGATCAGGGCCAATGCCTCGGGGTAGTTGAGTTTGAGCCCGCGTGCTTTGCGGCGCTCGGCCAGCAAACCGGCGGTAAAAATCAGCAGTTTGTCTTTTTCGCGGGGAGTGAGTTCCATGCCCATCAGTATGCAATACCCGTGCCGTGGCATGAAAACTGCACCGTAAACGGGTGACCCTTATCCCATCGCCTGTCTCCCCGCCCGACGCCGTCCAGCGCATCACCCTGGTGCGCCGCGACTACAACGCCTGGGTGGCCAGCGAAACCATGGAAGACTATGCCCTGCGCTTTGCACCGCAGCGCTTTCGCAAATGGTCCGAATGGCGGGTGGCCAACACCGCTTTCGGGGCTGCCTCGTTCCTGATTCTGGAGGCGGTGGGTGCCACGTTACTGGTGCAATACGGTTTTACCAATGCCTTTTGGGCGATTCTGGCCACGGGGCTCATCATTTTCCTGGCTGGCTTGCCCATCAGCATCTATGCCGCCCGTTATGGGGTGGACATGGATTTGCTCACGCGCGGTGCGGGTTTCGGCTATATCGGCTCCACGCTCACCTCGCTCATCTACGCGTCTTTCACGTTCATTTTTTTTGCGTTGGAAGCGGCCGTCATGGCCTATGCCCTGGAGCTGGCTTTGGGCATTCCGCCCCGATGGGGTTACCTGATTTGTGCGCTGGTGGTGATTCCGCTGGTGACGCACGGCGTCTCGACCATCAGCCGCCTGCAGGTCTGGACCCAGCCCCTGTGGCTGTTGATGCTGGTGGTGCCATTTGTCACAGTGCTCGTGTGCGATCCCGGTGCTTTTTCGGGGGTGGCGCACTACATCGGGGAGAAGAGTACGACTTCTGATTTCAGTCTGCCCTTGTTTGGTGCGGCGCTGACGGTGGGCATTGCCCTGATGACCCAGATGGGGGAGCAGGCTGACTATTTGCGTTTCATGCCCGTGCAGACAGCTGCCAACAAGCGCCGCTGGTGGCTGAGCGTGATGGTGGGCGGGCCGGGTTGGGTGGTGTTGGGCGTACTCAAGATGCTGGGCGGTGCGCTGCTGGCCTGGCTGGCGATCAGCCATGCGGTGCCCGCGGACCGGGCAGTGGATCCGAACCAGATGTATCTGGCGGCCTACGAATATGTGTTTCCCACCTACGGTTGGGCCGTGGCCGCGACCGCCCTGTTTGTCGTGATCTCGCAACTCAAGATCAATGTCACCAATGCCTATGCCGGGTCGTTGGCCTGGTCCAACTTCTTCTCGCGCATCACGCACAGCCACCCCGGCCGGGTGGTTTGGGTGGTGTTCAACACCTTGATTGCGTTCATGTTGATGGAAATGAATGTGTTTCAGGCACTGGGCGACGTGTTGGGGCTGTATTCCAACATCGCCATCGCCTGGATGATGGCGGTGGTGGCAGACCTGGTCATCAACAAGCCACTGGGCCTGTCGCCACCGGGGATCGAGTTCAAACGCGCGCATTTGTATGACATCAATCCCGTGGGTGTGGGGGCCATGGCATTGGCCTCGGTTTTTTCAGTCACGGCTTATCTCGGATTCCTGGGCGTCACAGCGCAAGCCTTCTCGGCATTGATTGCACTGGGTACGGCTTTTATCAGCGCACCGCTGATTGCCTGGGTCACAAAAGGCAAGTACTACATTGCGCGCTGCGGTGGCCAGCCTGACCCACTCAAGCGCTGTGTGATCTGCGAGCGTGAGTATGAAGGGCCCGATATGGCGCATTGTCCGGCCTATCAGGGCCCCATCTGTTCACTGTGTTGCACATTGGACGCACGCTGCGGTGACCTGTGCAAACCGCACGCCAGCCTGTCTGCCCAATGGACGGCCACCTTGCACTGGCTGTTGCCGCGGCGCAGCTGGCCTTACCTGGACAACGGTCTGGGTTACTTCATGTTGCTCATGCTGGTGATTGCTCCGCTGCTGGCCACGGTGTTTGGCTTGCTGTATCACCAGGAACTGCGGGCATTGGCGCTGGCGATATCCGGCAGCAATGTGATGGAGGCCCCGCATGAGGCTTTGCGCTCGGGCTTTTTGAAGGCCTATGTGGCGCTGATCGTCATTGCCGGGCTGGTGGCCTGGTGGGTGGTACTGGCTCATAAAAGCCGCCAGGTGGCGCAAGAGGAGTCCAACCGGCAAACCAACTTGTTGATGCGCGAGATTGAGTTGCACCGCAAGACTGACCTGGCCCTGCAAAATGCGAAGCGCATTGCAGAGCAGGCCCGCCATGCCGCTGACCACGCCAACCAGGCCAAGAGCCGTTACATCAGCGCCGTCAGCCACGAACTTCGCACACCGCTCAACAGCATTCTGGGCTACGCGCAGTTGATGGGTGAGGATGCCTCGATCCCGGTACAGCGCAGGCAGGCGGTGAACGTCATCAAGCGCAGTGGCGAGCACCTGCTGTCGCTGATAGAGGGCACCCTGGACATTGCCCACATCGAGAGCGGCAAGCTCACGCTCAACCTCAAACCCATGAACCTCGCCGGTTTTGTGCAGGAAATCGCCAGCATGTTCGAACTGGAAGCACAGGCCCAGGGCCTGGCCTTTCACTATGTTGAGGACGGTGCCCTGCCAGCCGTTGTGCGCGCCGATGAAAAACGTGTGCGCCAGATCTTGATCAACCTGCTAGGCAATGCCATCAAGTTCACGAGCGTGGGACAGGTAACTTTTCGTATCCGCTACGCCCGCGAGATGGCAGCGATTGACATTGAAGACACCGGGCCCGGCTTGTCCGCACAAGAGCACGATCGCATTTTTGAGCCCTTCACGCGCGCCAATACACCCGGGCCTGCAGCACCCGGTTCAGGTCTGGGTTTGACCATTGCCAAGATGTTGACTGACCTGATGGGGGGTGAACTCACGGTGTCCAGCACGCCAGGTGTGGGTTCGGTATTCAAGGTGAAATTGTTTTTGCCTGAAGTACGGGTGACGTTGGGCACCTCCGGTGCCTTGTCCTTGTCCAGTCCTTCATCCGGCAGGCCAAGACCCATGCAGAGCCGGGCACGCCACAGCTATGCCGGGCCACGCAGGCGGGTGCTGGTGGTGGACAACGAAGAGGTCGATCGTGAGTTGCTCGTCAATTTGTTGCAGCCATTGGGATTTGAGTTGCGCACGGCCGCCAGCGGCCATGACTGCCTGGACCTGCTCACGGCGGGTTACCAGCCCGACATCATCTTCATGGACCTGGCCATGCCTGGCATTGATGGCTGGGAGACCATTCGCCGTGTGCGCGCGCTGGAGCGCACCCACCCACATACAAAAGCCCAGATTGCCATCGTGTCGGCCAACGCGTTTGACAAAGGACTGGACAACGACGTGGCCATCCCTGGTGAAGATTTCATCTTGAAGCCCCTGCGTCATTCCGAACTGCTGGATTGGCTGACGCTGCGGCTGTCCCTTATCTGGCGGGAAGACATCATTGCTCCCCGGGCTCCCGCAGTTGAAGCCCAGAGTGTCAAGTGGGCCTACCCCGAACGGCAGCACCTCGATGCGCTACGCGAAGTGGTGAGCCTGGGCTATTACCGGGGCATCCTGAACAAACTTGATGAAATTGAAGCTGGGCAGCCGCAAAGTGCATCCTTTGTTGTGGACATGCGCAGCCTGGCAAAGCAATTCCAGTTTGAAGCCATGAGCCTGCATTTGAACAAGGCAACCCATGAAGGCTGATACGCACCACCCGTTGTTGAACCAGAGGCCTGACCGCACGAAACTGGATGGCACGCTGGACCGTGCCAATAGTGATGTCGTGCTGATCGTGGATGATGTGCCCGACAACCTGTCGGTGCTGCACGACGCGCTGGATGAATCCGGCTACACCGTTCTGGTGGCCACCCACGGCCAGGCGGCTTTGCAGCGTGCCGCGCAAGTCTTGCCCGACATCGTGCTGCTGGATGCCATGATGCCCGGCATGGACGGCTTTGAAGTGGCGCGGCGGCTCAAGGCATTACCGCAAACGGCGCATATTCCCATTATTTTCATGACCGGCCTGACCGAGACCGAATATTTGGTGGCCGCGCTGGAGGCCGGTGGTGTGGACTACGTTACAAAACCGATCAGACCCAAAGAAGTGCTGGCCCGCATGCAGGTACATCTTCAAGGCGCGCGCGAAAAGCGCCAGGCCCGCAATGCGCTGGACGCCTTCGGTTTTGCCAGCATCACGGTGCGCATGAGCGACGGCAAACTGATGTGGCAAACCCCGCTGGCGCGGGAGCTGTTGCTGCGCTATTACGGCACCGAAGCACCTCACACGCCCCCGGCCGTGCTGGGCTGGCTGCGTCGCCATGTAGCAGATACGGTGGTGCTGATCGAGCCGCCGCGCCTGAGTATCGAAATAGGACCCAAACGCCTGACCTTTCGCCTGCATCAGCAAATTGGTGACAGCGAAGGTGGAGGTGACTGGCTCATCATCATGCAAGAGGCGTCCGATGAAAGCGTGATTGAAGCCATTACACTGAGTTTCAAGCTAACCCCCCGTGAGGCCGAGGTGCTGTATTGGGTGGTCAAGGGCAAGATCAACCGTGACATTGGGGACATTCTGGGCAGCAGCCCCATGACCGTGAAAAAACATCTTGAACGTGTGTTTGCCAAACTCGGTGTGGAGACACGCACCGCCGCAGCGGGCATGGCCATGAGCCGCATTCGCCAGCTGCATCCCCAGTTTGAAGGCTAACTTTTTAATGGACGTCATTTGATCGACAGCAAAGGGATATCCACACGGTTAAAACGCTGGGTGAGTAGCGCACCGGCCCGGCTCAACCTGGCGCTGCAGGGCGGTGGCGCGCACGGGGCCTTTACCTGGGGTGTGCTGGACGCCCTGCTTGAAGACCCCCGCATTCAATTTGAGGGACTCAGCGGCAGCAGCGCCGGAGCCATGAACGCAGTCGTTTTGGCAAATGGCTGGCTGAAGGGTGGGCGTGAAGGTGCGCGTCAGGGGCTGGCAGATTTCTGGACCGAGGTTGGCAAACAGATGCCGGCGGGCATGGTGATGCAAGGCGAGGGTGATGCGTTCAGCCTGTCGCCAGCCAGCAAGTTGCTGGTGAAGTGGGCCGGGTACTTCTCGCCGTCGCAGCTCAACCCTATGGATTTGAACCCGTTGCGCGATTTGCTCAACCGGCAGGTTGACTTTGAGCAGTTGCGTTCACGCAGCCCGTTCAAGCTGTTCGTTGGCACCACGCAGGTAAACACCGGCAAGCTGCGGGTGTTTCGCGAAAACGAACTCAAGGTTGACGTGTTGCTCGCCTCTGCCTGTTTGCCCACCATCCATCACACCGTGGAGATCGATGGTGAGCCGTATTGGGATGGGGGCTACGCTGCCAATCCGGCGGTATTTCCGCTGTTTTACGACTGCGATTCGCCCGATGTCATGTTGGTGTTGCTGAATCCGCTCAAACGCGAAGGGACACCGCATACCGTGCAAGAGATTGAGACCCGCATCGTTGAACTGGCGTTCAGCGCCACCTTCATGCGCGAGATGCGCCAGTTTGTACAGGCAATTGAATTCTCAAGCGCGGGATTTTTCCCGTTGGGACGGCTTGAGCGGCGCTTGCACAAGACGCGTTTTCACATGATTGATCCCAGCCATCTGGCCAGCTTGCAGCGCAGTGAGACCAAGCTTCTGGCACACGGCCCGTTCCTGGAGTTGCTGCGTGGCCAGGGACGCGAGTGCGCGACGGCCTGGCTCGCGGAACATGTCGATGGCATTGGACGGCGATCAACGGTTGATGTGAAAAAGTGCTTCACCTTCAAGCCTCCGGCCCACGTCGGAAATGCGTGAGCAGCTATCTAATCAATAGCGAATCGGGTCAGAAATTGGCCAACACATACGCCACAAGGCGTATTCCCCAATCCTCCGGTCATCCCTAAAGTCACCTCATCGCCACGCAAAGCCTGTCTGAAGACTGAAAACAGGCCACTGCGCAGCGAGATGGAAACTTATCACCACCGGAGAAGCACACATGCAACACCTGAATTCACGACGCTTTACGCTCAAGGCGCTCACCGCTGCCATCACCCTCACTACCCTGTCGGCGCTGCCGGCTTATGCCGCCGACACCATCAAGGTCGGCATTCTGCACAGCCTCTCGGGCACCATGGCCATTTCGGAAACCGTGTTGAAAGACACCGTGTTGATGGCGATTGACGAGATCAACGCCAAGGGGGGTGTGCTGGGCAAAAAACTGGAGCCCGTGGTGGTCGACCCGGCTTCCAACTGGCCGCTGTTTGCCGAGAAAACCAAGCAGTTGCTCGGCCAGGACAAAGTCGCTGTCATATTTGGTTGCTGGACTTCGGTGTCACGCAAGTCGGCGCTGCCGGTGCTGGAAGAAATGAATGGTCTGCTGTTCTACCCCGTGCAGTACGAGGGTGAAGAGTTGTCCAAAAACGTGTTCTACACCGGCGCCGCGCCTAACCAGCAGGCGATTCCAGCGGTGGATTACCTGATGAGCAAAGAAGGCGGCGCGGCCAAGCGCTGGGTACTGCTGGGCACCGACTATGTGTACCCCCGCACCACCAACAAGATTCTGCGTGCCTACCTGAAATCCAAGGGCGTGAAGGACACCGACATCGATGAAAAGTACACGCCGTTTGGTCACTCTGACTATCAGACCATCGTCGCTGATGTCAAGAAATTCGCAGCCGGTGGCAAGACCGCGGTGGTGTCCACCATCAATGGGGACTCCAACGTGCCTTTCTACAAAGAGCTGGGCAATGCCGGCCTGAAGGCCAAAGACGTGCCCGTGGTTGCATTCAGCGTGGGTGAAGAAGAGCTGCGCGGCGTGGACACCAAACCGCTGGTGGGTCATCTGGCTGCCTGGAACTACTTCATGTCCATCAAGAACCCGACCAATACCGAGTTCATCGCCAAGTGGTCGGCCTACGCCAAAGCCAAGAAGCTGCCAGGCGCTGACAAGCCTTTGACCAACGACCCGATGGAAGCGACCTACATCGGCATCAACATGTGGAAGCAGGCCGTTGAAAAGGCCAAATCCACCGATGTGGACAAGGTCATCGCCGCCATGGCGGGCCAGACCTTCAAGGCGCCGAGCGGCATCGTGAGCAAGATGGACGAGAAAAACCATCATCTGCACAAGTCGGTGTTCATTGGCGAGGTCAAGGCCGACGGTCAGTTCAATGTGGTGTGGAAAACACCCGGTCCGGTTAAAGCCAAACCATGGTCGCCGTACATCGAAGGCAATGACAAAAAGCCAGATGAACCCGCCAAGATGGAAATCGCGAAGAAGTAAGCCCGACGCAGGCCAGTCATCTGTCACACCGTCCGGGGTTGGGTCCAAAAACCCAACCCCGGATTGTTCGTGCCGCAACAACAACCCCACGAGAGAGCCTGTCAATGATTCGACGTTTGATCCGATTGACGGCATTCGCTATAGTTTTTATAGCCTGTCACGCGCATTCCATAACGGTTGACGAGGTAAAAGCCATCGCAATTGGCGAAGCCGATACGCGCATTGAGGCTTTGAACAAGGCCGTGGCGACGGCTGACGACAACACGGTCGCGTTTTTGCAGGCCCTCAATGACGACGCTGTCAAAGTGGCGGGTGACAAGGTGTTTGTCATCCGGGACGGCAAGGGCTTTGACCCCGTGACCGGTGTCGAAAGGGTTGTGCCCGACACGGCTGAAGACGTGATGAACAACAACCGCATGCATGGCGAGCTGGATTCCGCCCTGGCTGCGCTCAAGCTATTTTCAGGTGACGAGAAAACCCGCATGGGTGCCATCCGGCAATTGCAAAGCGATGCAGATGAAACCAAATTGCCGCTGATCGAGAAGGCTTTTACAGCGGAGCAAAACCCGCAAATCAAGGAACAGCTGGGCCTGGTGCGCGCGGCTGCGCTGCTCAACAGTACCGACAAAACCAGGCGCCTGGAGGCGGCCAAATTGCTGGGCTCGAGCACGCAGGCCAATACCAAAACTGTGTTGCTGGCCCGGCTGACAAAAGAGACCGAACCGGATGTGAAGGCGGCGCTGGAGAACTCCTTGCGCAAGGTGGAGGCTGCATTGGCCTGGGGCGACCGGCTGGGGGCAATCTTCAGCGGCATCAGTCTGGGTTCCATCCTGCTGCTGGTGGCGCTGGGCCTGGCCATTACCTATGGGCTGATGGGTGTGATCAATATGGCACACGGCGAGCTGATGATGATTGGTGCTTATGCCACCTACGTGGTACAGGGCCTGTTCCAAAAATACCTGCCAGGTGCGTTTGACTGGTATCTGCTGGCCTCTGTGCCCGTGGCTTTCATGGCTTCCGCCTTGATGGGGGCTGCGCTGGAACGCAGCGTGATCCGCTTTTTGTATGGCCGCCCATTGGAGACGTTGCTGGCCACCTGGGGTATCAGCCTGATGCTGATGCAGTTGGTGCGCACCTTGTTTGGTGCTCAAAACGTAGGGGTTGAAAACCCGTCCTGGATGAGTGGTGGTGTGCAGGTGTTGGGCAATTTGTCACTGCCCTACAACCGGCTGGTGATCATCGGTTTTGCCATTTTTGTGCTGGCCGGTGTCTATTGGTTGATCAGCAAAACGCGGCTGGGCTTGTTTGTACGCGGCGTTACCCAAAACCGCGCGATTGCCTCGTGCATGGGGGTGAACACGGCCCGTATCGATACCTACGCGTTTGCCTTGGGTTCCGGCATTGCCGGGCTGGCCGGCTGCGCATTGAGCCAGGTGGGCAACGTGGGGCCGGACCTGGGGCAAGGCTATATCGTTGACTCGTTCATGGTGGTGGTGCTGGGGGGGGTCGGCCAGTTGGCAGGCACGGTGTATGCCGCACTGGGCCTGGGTGTGTTGAACAAGTTTCTGGAAGGCTGGGCGGGAGCGGTTCTGGCCAAGATTGCGGTGCTGGTGTTCATCATCATCTTCATCCAGAAGCGTCCACAAGGCATCTTTGCCATGAAGGGCCGGAGCGCCGAAGCATGAAGAACAGCACAAGCACCAAAAATACCGTTCGGGCTGAGCTTGTCGAAGCCAGCGCGAGCACTTCGACAAGCTCAGTGCGAACGGACAGGGTGAATCTTCCACAAAAACCGCCAGTGTTGTCCGGCAAAGGCTGGAGCGCCTTCATCATGGCGCTGCTCGTGGTGTGTGCCCTGGCGCCGGCATTGAATTTGCTGGTGTCCAAAGAGAGCCTGTTTCACATGAGTGATTTTGCCGTGGCGCTGACGGCCAAGATCATGTGTTACGCCATTTGTGCGCTGGCCATGGATTTGATCTGGGGCTACACCGGGATTCTCAGTCTGGGGCATGGCGTATTTTTTGCGCTGGGCGGTTACGCCATGGGCATGTACCTCATGCGCCAGATTGGTCTGGACGGCAACTACAAAAGCAATGTGCCTGACTTCATGGTGTTTCTGGACTGGAAAACGCTGCCGTGGCACTGGACGTTCAGCGACAGCTTTGTGGCCACGCTTTTCCTGGTGGTGGCCGTGCCGGGGCTGGTAGCCTTTGTGTTTGGTTACTTTGCTTTCAGGTCACGCATCAAGGGTGTGTATTTTTCCATCATCACGCAGGCCATGACCTTTGCCGCGATGCTGCTGTTCTTTCGCAATGAGACAGGTTTTGGCGGCAACAATGGGTTCACTGATTTCAAGCGGATTCTGAACATCCCCATTGCCACGCCCGGCATGCGCATGACGCTGTTTGTGCTAACGGGGGTGACGCTGCTGGGCTTCTTTTTGTTTGCGCGCTGGTTGGTCCACAGCAAGTTTGGTCGCGTGCTGCAGGCGGTGCGGGATGCCGAAACGCGGGTCATGTTCTCGGGTTACAACCCGATTGGCTACAAGCTCACCATCTGGACCATTTCGGCCATGATGTGCGGAGTGGCGGGGGCCTTGTATGTGCCGCAGGTGGGAATCATCAACCCCAGCGAAATGAGCCCGGCCAACTCGATTGAAATTGCCATCTGGGCCGCTGTTGGAGGTCGGGCCACGTTGATTGGTCCTATCATCGGCGCCTTCGTTGTCAACGGTGCCAAGAGCTGGCTGACGGTGGCGTATCCAGAGTACTGGTTGTATTTTCTGGGAGCCCTGTTTATTGGTGTGACCCTGTTTTTACCCGACGGCCTGGTCGGGCTCGTCAGGAAATTGAGAGGGGTAAAGGCATGACACCTGATCTGATGGAGCAAGGTGCCCGCCGTGTGGAGGCGCGCATGGCCGCCCTGGCGGCTAAAACGGGACAAACCGAATCGGGTGGCCGCGAGGCGGGTTTCTCGCGCGTGCACACCCCGGGTGAGGTCGATGTGACCCATGGTCGCATCCTGTACCTTGAAGACGTGAGTGTGAGTTTTGATGGGTTCAAGGCCATCAACAAGCTGTCACTGGACATTGCGCCCGGTGAGTTGCGTTGCATCATTGGGCCCAATGGCGCGGGCAAGACCACGATGATGGACATCATCACTGGCAAAACCCGGCCGGATGAGGGCCGTGTTTATTTCGGCAGTACGATTGATTTGCTGCGGTATACCGAACCGGAAATTGCGCAAATGGGCATTGGGCGAAAGTTCCAGAAACCCACTGTGTTTGAACACCTCACGGTGTTTGAAAATCTGGAGCTGGCCCTCAAGACCAACAAGGCCGTGACCGCGTCGATGTTTTTCCGTCTGGATTCAATGCAGAGTGATCGACTGGCCCAGGTACTGCATACCATTCACCTGGCACCCAGTATGTCCAGGCAGGCAGGCAATTTGAGCCATGGGCAGAAGCAGTGGCTTGAGATTGGCATGCTTTTGATGCAAGACCCCAAACTGCTGTTGCTGGATGAACCGGTGGCCGGCATGACGGACGAAGAAACCGAGCGCACGGCCGAGTTGTTTCTCAGCCTCAAAGGCAAACATTCGCTGATGGTGGTGGAGCACGACATGAGCTTCATCAACACCATCTCGGACATCGTCACGGTGCTGTGTGATGGCTCGGTGCTGGCCCAGGGTACGCTGGCGCAGGTGCAGGCGGATGAGCGGGTGATTGAAGTCTATTTGGGTCGCTAAAGCAAGCCACATGTTAAACGTCAAAAATATTAATCAGTATTACGGTGGCTCGCACATCCTGCGTGATGTGAGCCTGCAGGCGGCACAGGGCAAGGTGTCTGTGATTTTGGGCCGCAACGGTGTGGGTAAAACCACGCTGCTCAAAAGTCTGATGGGCCTGGTGCCCATCAAGACCGGCAGCATTGAGTTTGACGGCAAGCCGATTCAAAACGCCACACCCTTTGAGCGCGCACGTGCCGGCATTGGCTTTGTGCCCCAGGGTCGTGAGATTTTTGCGCGCCTCACCGTGGAAGAAAATCTGCGCATGGGCCTGGCTTATAAAAGTGC
>JBEEMW010000014.1:0-70311 GCA_041192445.1 Pseudomonadota bacterium
CCATACCCCATGCCCTCTTTTCCGGTGACCAGCTTGAAAACCCAATAAATGATCCATAGCGACAAGTAGCCGGCAATGGCACCCCAAACCGCTGAATTCAGTGGCACGGATGTCCATTTCAGAGCCGCTGCCGCAAGACCGGCCCATAAAAGCGGGAGAGTGAGATCGTCGGGCAGCAAGGTGGTATCCCAGTCAATCAGGGCCAACGCCACGAGCACTGCCGAGAATCCACACCAGGCCAGGGTGGTGACGGTAAGCCCCCACTTCCAGCCGCAGAATGCAAATAACAAGCCCGTGCACAGTTCGACAATCGGGTAACGCAAGCTGATGGACGTTGCGCAAGCCGAGCATTTGCCGCGCAAAAACAAATAACTGATGAGGGGAATATTTTCATGCCAGCGGATCTGATGCCCGCATTGTTGACATCTTGAGCGTGGGAGCATCAGGTTGAAAACTTCCTCACGCTCGGGCTCCTTGCCCGACAGTGACGCACATTCTGCGGCCCATTGATGCTCAAGCATTTTGGGCAACCGGTATATCACCACGTTCAGGAAGCTTCCAATCAGCAGTCCCAGCAGCCCGGTAAGTGCCGCATCAGTCCAGAGCCCGACCGGCATCAAACAACCTGTCCGATTTTGAAGATGGGGAGGTACATGGAAATGACGATGCCGCCGATGATCACGCCCAATACAACAATGATGATGGGTTCCATCAAACTGGAAATACCGGCCACCATGTCGTCCACTTCGGCCTCGTAGAAGTCGGCGGCCTTGCCCAGCATGTGGTCGATAGAACCTGATTCTTCGCCAATCGCGCACATCTGCAAGACCATGGAGGGGAACAGGTTGGCATTGGTCATGGCGACAGTCAGCGCCGTGCCGGTTGACACTTCCTGCTGGATCTTGATTGTTGCCTTTGTAAAGACGGAGTTCCCGGCTGCGCCACCGACAGAGTCGAGCGCCTCGACAAGTGGTACACCCGCGGCGAACATGGTTGCCAGGGTTCTGGTCCAGCGCGCGATGCATGATTTTTCGACCAGTGTGCCAAAAATGGGCAATTTAAGCATGACCCGGTCCATGAACATCTGGACTTTTTCGCTGCGCTGCCAGGCTTGCATGAAGAAATAAAAGCCGCCCCCAATGGCTCCAAAAATGAGCCACCAATATTTGACAAAAATCTCGCTGATGGCGATGACGACCAGGGTAGGTGCTGGCAAATCGGCGCCGAATGAGCTAAATACCTCCTTGAACGCCGGGATCACGAAAATCATGATGACCGCCACAACAACAAAGGCGACAACCAGAACCGAGATGGGGTACATGAGGGCCGACTTGATTTTCGATTTGATGGCTTCGGTTTTTTCCATGTAAACCGCCAGCCGGTCCAGCAGCTGGTCCAGAATACCCGCGGCCTCACCGGCCTCGACCAGGTTGCAGTAAAGGTTATCAAAGTAAAGCGGGTACTTGCGAAAAGCGACACTGAGCGACGTGCCGGTTTCGACGTCAGTGCGGATGTCATTCAGCAATTTGGTCACCCGGGGGTTGGGGTTGCCCCTTCCAACAATATCAAAGGCCTGAAGGAGAGGCACGCCGGCTTTCATCATGGTCGCGAGTTGGCGCGTGAAAATGGCCATGTCTTTGGGCCTGATTCTGCTGCCCGCACTCATGCGACGCCGTTTGATCCTGGTCGGTGTGACACCCTGACGACGCAAAAGCGATTGAACCTGATTTTGGCCAGCAGCCCTTGTTTCCCCGCGGACCTGCTTGCCATTGCGGTCCTTGCCCTCCCATTCGAAGACAAGTTCTTTAGTATTTTTGGACTTCGCAGTAGCCATAGTGCCCCTTGGATTTTTTGTTTTATTCGTTGGTCACGGCCAGTACTTCCTCAAGGGAAGTGAGCCCCAGTTTGACCTTTTGCAAACCAGACTGGCGCAGCGACCTGACGCCCTCACGCGCGGCCTGTTCCGCAATATCGACGGCGCTGCCGTCACGCAAGATGATGCGTTGTATCTCTTCGGTGATGGGCATCACCTGGTAAATGCCTACACGCCCTTTGTAACCGTTATTGCACATGGAGCAGCCAATGGGCCGGTAGCTGACCCAGCTGCTATCGAGCTCACTTTTGTCAAAACCCGCATCGAGCATCGCCTTTTTGGGAATATCCGCCGTCGCCTTGCAATTGGTGCACAGACGCCTGGCCAGACGCTGCGCCGTGATGAGAATCACGCTGGAGGCGATGTTGAACGGTGCAACACCCATATTGCGCATGCGTGTCAGCGTTGTCGGGGCATCGTTCGTGTGAAGCGTTGAGAGGACGAGGTGCCCTGTCTGAGCGGCTTTGATGGCGATATCTGAGGTTTCAAGATCCCGAATCTCCCCAACCATGATGATGTCGGGATCCTGCCGCAGGAACGATTTCAAGGCGACCGCGAAAGTCAGTCCTGCCTTATCGTTGACATTGACCTGGTTGACACCTGGCAAGTTGATCTCGGCGGGGTCTTCGGCCGTGGCAATATTGACCCCCGGCTTGTTCAGCATGTTCAGGCAGGTATAAAGCGACACCGTCTTGCCGGAGCCTGTGGGGCCGGTGACCAGAATCATGCCGTACGGCCTGCCGATGGCGTGCAGCAGGCGCTCTTTTTCTTCGGGTTCGTACCCCAATGCGTCAATGCCCAATTTGGCGCTGCTCGGATCCAGAATACGGATTACTATTTTTTCGCCAAACAGGGTAGGCAGTGTGCTCACCCGAAAATCGATGACACGATCCGGCCCCACCTTGAGCTTCATCTTGCCATCTTGCGGGACACGTTTTTCCGAGATGTCCATTCTCGAGATGACCTTGATGCGCGAAGCCAGTTTGTCCTTGATCGCAACCGGTGGTGCCGCGATTTCCCGCAACTCGCCGTCAATGCGAAATCTCACCCGGTAATTGTGTTCGTAGGGCTCAAAGTGCAGATCGGACGCGCGCATGGTGAATGCGTCCATCAGCATCTTGTGCAGGAACTTGACAACCGGCGCATCTTCAACTTCGGCGGTGGTGGACTGGGCATTGTCAGAGATGGCTTCGGCGGCAGCCGCATCGAACTCAAATTCACTGCCGATGATGTCTTCCATGGCCTCGGCTGCCGTGGTCGAATTCACCTCTACCAGTCTCAGTAATTTGTCGTACTCGGCAATGACCCAGTCAAGGCCTAGCTGGGTTGAAAACTTGATGCGCTCGGCTGCTTCCTGGTCTGATGGGTCTGCGGTGGCAACAATCAAACGGTTATTGCGTTTGTTGAGCACAATAACGCGATAGTCCTGACAGATTCGGCTGTCCAGCAGGCCTTTTGGCAGCCGTTGCGGATCGACAGCGTCCAGGTCAATCAGGGGGGCGGCATAAGCTGACGACATCGTATGGGCCAGATCAGATGCCGACACCGCGCCCGACCCCATGAGCTCGGCTATGAAGCTGGTGCGCCCGCCCGATGCCTTCCGGTAGATATCTTCCGCAGATTTTTGCCCCAGTTTGCCGGCCAAAACCAGCGCCCGGCCAAGTCCGGGGAGTGCGGTAGAGGGGGATTCACGAGATGAGGTATCGACGGCAGCCATGACCCGAAAATGTACTATGAGGGGGGATATTCACCTAATCATCGCTGATTGGTATGCCGAAGTAAATTTAAAACCGGCGGTGAATGGTCAATGGGGCCATTCGCGTTGCGTAGCAACAAATAAACTGATAAAAGGCGATGAGAAACTTCAAGCGGTGTACCCCGCGTGGGCGGCGCGCCCAAGTCAGGCGGTTCGCTCCAGTAACTGGGACGCTAACTGAATCAGGCAGTCAGCATGCGGCCCCCGTGGCAGGCACTTTGCTGCTTCGATGGCTCGTCGCGCCTCCTCCATGGCGGCCTGCCGCGAGACGTCAATGGCGCCTGTGGCCTTGACGATTTGAATCACCTCATCCAGCATGGCCACGCCACCGGTTTCAATGGCCTGCCTGACGACGTCCCGCTGCGCGGCGTTGCCTCGTTCCATGGCGGCAATCAGCGGCAGTGTCGTTTTGCCTTCCCGCAAGTCATCACCAATACTTTTCCCCATGACATGGTGGTCACCGGTGTAATCAAGAACGTCATCAATGATCTGAAAAGCTGTTCCAAGCGCCTGGCCATAGTCGGCACAGGCTGTCTCCATCTGTGTTGATGCGCCAGCGAGAATGGCACCCACCCGGGCGCTGGCCTCAAACAATTTGGCCGTCTTGGACCGAATCACCTGCAGGTAACTGGCCTCACTCAGTGTCGGGTTGTGCATGTTCATGAGTTGCAGCACTTCACCCTCTGCAATCACGTTGGTGGCATCTGCCAATACCTGCATGATGCGCATGTCCTGGGCATCGACCATCATCTGAAACGCCCGTGAATACAGAAAATCACCGACCAGAACGCTTGCCGGATTGCCAAATCGCTCGTTCGCTGTGGCGTTGCCGCGGCGCATTGCGGAGTCGTCCACAACATCATCGTGCAGCAGGGTGGCGGTGTGAATGAATTCCACCACGGCCGCCAGGTTGTGACGTTGAACCCCCTGGTACCCCAAGGCGCCACACGTGAGCAGCAGCAATGCCGGGCGCAACCGCTTCCCGCCAGCTGAAATGATGTACCTCGAGACATCCCCTACCAGTGGAACACCGGAGTCGAGTCGCAAGGCGATGGCACGATCGACCGCGCGCATGTCTTCGGCGATGATGGCCAGCGGCGAGTCGGGGGTAGGGGTGATGGGCTGCAAAGCGGTGCAATCAGTACTATGCCGGCGATTATAGAAAGCCCGCGAGCCCGTTCTGCCGGGGAGGGGCGTCGCCAGGTTTGGGTGTGAAGTTAGTGATTCCAAACAATGGTATACTCTTGGGCTCTGTGAAAATTCGTTCCCGGAGCTAAATTGAAGAGGTCAACATGTACGCGGTCATAAAAACCGGCGGCAAGCAATATCGGGTTGCAGCCGGCGAAAAAATTAAAGTAGAACAGATTGCTGCGGACGTAGGCCAGGAAATTGTGTTTGATCAGGTGTTGGCGGTCGGAAACGGCACTGACATCAAGATTGGCACGCCCCTGGTGTCCGGCGCAACTGTGATTGTCACGGTGGTGTCTCACGGTAAACACGACAAGGTTCGCATTTTCAAAATGCGCCGTCGCAAGCATTACCAAAAACGTCAAGGTCATCGTCAGCAGTTCACTGAGCTGTTGATTGGTGCGATTGCCGGCTAAGGAGCAAGAGTCATGGCACAGAAAAAAGGCGGCGGCTCTACGCGAAACGGGCGTGATTCCAAGCCCAAAATGCTCGGCGTGAAGGCCTTTGGCGGTGAGTTGATCAGTGCCGGCGCCATCATCGTGCGCCAACGCGGCACCAGGTTCCACCCCGGCACCAACGTTGGTATCGGCAAAGACCATACCCTCTTTGCATTGGTCGACGGACATGTTTCGTTTGCAATCAAAGGCGCGTTGAACAAGCACACGGTGAACATCACCTCGGCTTGATTGACCGCTTGACCCGGTATGAAACCCTGCGCCTGGCGCGGGGTTTTTAGTTTATAAACCTTGAAAATGCATCCTGTCGGTGCATCTGCTCAAGTAAGTGGCTTCGGCACATGTTGCAGTCGGAGCACTGGCGCAAAGCGAAAGTGGTTTTTACATCATGAAGTTCGTTGATGAGGCTTTTATCGACATCTCTGCTGGAGATGGCGGAGCCGGCTGCGTCTCGTTCCGGCATGAAAAATACAAAGAATTTGGTGGACCCAACGGGGGAGACGGTGGTCGCGGCGGGCATGTTTTTGCCGTTGCCGATGCCAACCTCAACACGCTGGTTGATTTCCGTTTTTCGCGTCGTCATGATGCCAAGCGCGGCCAGCACGGCATGGGCTCAGACATGTTTGGGGCTGCGGGTGACGACATCACGCTCAAAATGCCGGTGGGCACCATCATCACCGATGCCGAGACCGGTGAGGTGTTGCATGAGCTGCTGGTCCCTGGTGAAGTCATCACCATCGCCAAGGGCGGCGACGGCGGGTTTGGCAACATGCGTTTCAAGAGCGCCATCAACCGTGCGCCCCGACAAAAGACGCCAGGCTGGCCGGGCGATAAAAAGAGCTTGAAACTCGAGCTCAAGGTGCTCGCCGACGTGGGTTTGCTGGGTCTGCCCAACGCGGGCAAGTCCACCCTGATCACGGCCATTTCCAATGCGCGCCCGCGTATTGCAGACTATCCGTTCACCACCTTGCACCCCAATTTGGGTGTGGTGCGGGTCGGCCCCGAGCAAAGTTTTGTGGTGGCAGACTTGCCTGGCCTGATCGAAGGCGCGTCGGACGGCGCTGGCCTCGGTCACCTTTTCCTGCGTCATTTGCAGCGCACCCGGTTGTTGCTGCATGTGGTGGACATGGCGCCTTTTGACGACGCGGTCGATACCGTGGCGGGCGCCAAGGCCATCGTCAATGAGTTGAAAAAATACGATAAAGCACTGTTTGACAAGCCGCGGTGGCTGGTGCTCAACAAGCTGGATATGGTGCCAACCGACCAGCGCGCCGAGTTGGTGAAAGAGTTTGTCAAGCGATTCAAGTTCAAGGGCCCGGTATTTGAAATCTCGGCACTGAACCGTGAAGGCTGCGAGGCGCTGGTGAAAGCGGTCTACAAGCACATCAAGGCGCAGCAGATTGCCGAGCAACCACCTGAGTATGTGGATCCGCGGTTTCTGCCAGATCCTTTGGCATAAATCAATCGCTACAAAAATAATAGCTGCTCACGCAATGGCGACGGGGGCTAATAGCCAATAGGACATATAAAGCAGTGTCAAATGTGATGCGTGACTCACGCCGAATCGTGGTCAAGGTGGGCTCCAGTCTGGTGACAAACGAGGGCCGCGGGCTTGACGACCAGGCCATCGGCGAGTGGTGTCGGCAGCTGTCCTTTCTGGTGCGGGAAGGGCGCGAGGTCATCATGGTGTCCAGTGGCGCGATTGCCGAAGGCATGAAGCGGCTGGGCTGGGCCAGCCGCCCGCACAACATCAGTGACTTGCAGGCCGCAGCCGCGGTGGGGCAAATGGGCCTGGCCCAGATGTACGAGACCAAGTTGCGTGAAAACGGGCTGGGCAGTGCCCAGGTGCTGTTGACCCACGCCGATCTGGCTGACCGGGAGCGCTACCTCAATGCCCGTTCCACCCTGTTAACCCTGTTGAAACTGGGCGTGGTTCCCGTGATCAACGAAAACGACACGGTGGTCAACGATGAAATCAAGTTCGGCGACAACGACACCCTGGGGGCACTGGTGGCCAACCTGGTGGAAGCTGACGCGCTCGTCATCCTGACCGATCAAAAAGGCTTGTACACGGCTGATCCGCGTTCCAGCCCCGATGCCCGTTTTGTTGATGAGGCCAAAGCGGGCGATCCGGCGCTGGAGTCCATGGCCGGTGGTGCGGGCTCCAGCATTGGCCGGGGCGGCATGATTACCAAAATCCTGGCGGCCAAACGTGCCGCCGGTTCAGGGGCATCAACCGCCATTGCCTGGGGTCGGGAGCCGGATGCGCTGCTGCGCCTGTTTCGTGGCGAAGCCATCGGAACGCTGCTGGTTGCCCAGACACAGAAAAATCAGGCAAGAAAGCAGTGGATCGCCGATCACCTGCAATTGCGTGGTGCTGTGGTGGTGGACAAAGGCGCTGCGGCCAAATTGCGGGACGAGGGCAAAAGCCTGCTGCCGATTGGCATGACAGCTGTGGAAGGCGACTTCTCCCGAGGTGATGTGATCGCGGTACGGGATGCGCTGGGTGCGGAAATCGCACGTGGGCTGGCCAACTACTCCAGCAGCGAGGCACGCCTGATTTGCCGCAAGCCTTCGTCCGAGTACGAAAAGCTGCTGGGGTACACGGCAGGCCCGGAAATGCTGCACCGGGACAATCTGGTCATTACCCGCTAGGGTTTGCGGCGTGCTGACCGACTCAGTCGGGGCGGTTTTTGATGATGCGGTCCCGATTGGGGTTCAACAGTCTTTGCACGATGGCGGCGGTTGATGCTGCAGCGGCCGAGCGGCCATCACAAGCGCCCTGGCGGGCCAGGGCCAAGGCGTGCGGGGAGGGCTGGTTGTCGTTCAACGGCCGCCACTGCGGGTTGTCTACAGCCCGCCATTGGCCGGACGCGCTGAACCGCGCATAGAGCTTCACTTCCCCGGTCAAGCAGCGGATGCCCTCATACATGGCGGTGAATGAGCCGCTGGTGCTGCTGGCCACCATCACGTAACGCACCACCCCATCTGAGGTAATTGTCAGGGTGCTGGGGTCAACCCCCAGCTTGAGCGTGACATACAGGGGCATATCCACCGGTATCAGCTTGTCGCGACTGAATGCGGGCGGTGGAGGTGCATCGGTTTCCTGCCAGTCTGGATCAATGTCAACCAGTGCAGCCCATGTGTTCCATGAAATCAAGGCCAGCAAGCAGCCAGCCAGTAGCCTAGTTTGCATGGGTTTGAGGCAAGGTGTTGCCGGGTAGATTGGTCTGTGGGTCCGGCTCAAAAGAACCACCCGGAGGCAGCTCAAACCCTGCTCCCGGCACGATCTCGTGCTCGGTGAGCGGGTCATGGTCACGCGGGCGGGTTCCATGACGCAGGAAACGGTTGCGCACCTCGTGCCTTGGCAGGTAACGTGCGAGCTCGGTGAGCGCCATCTCGTAGACGCCGCGTTTGAATTCAACCACCATGTCCAGCGGAACCCAGTAGTCGTTCCAGCGCCAGGCGTCGAACTCGGGGTGGTCGGTTGCGCGCAGGTTCAAGTCCCAATCGTGGCCAACCAACTGGAGCAGAAACCAGATTTGTTTTTGGCCCTTGTAGTGGCCGCGTGCGTCGCGGCGAATATAGCGGTCCGGCACCTCGTAGCGCAACCAGTCGCGGGTTCGGGCCATCACACTCACATGCTCCGGCTGGAGCCCCACCTCTTCATGCAGTTCACGGTACATGGCTTGTTCCGGGGTTTCACCCCGGTCAATGCCACCCTGCGGAAACTGCCACGAGTGGGTACGAATGCGCTTGCCCCAAAACACCTGATTTTTCTGGTTGAGCAGGACGATGCCGACGTTAGGCCTAAAGCCTTCGCGGTCAAGCATAATCAAACCCCAATTTTTAAACTGAGTCCATTATGCACAGCATGCGCTGCGCATCAAGGGGCGCACGCTGTTTCGGTACCCCAATTCGCCCCATGAAAGCCACTCAATTTTTTATCTCCACCCTCAAAGAAGCCCCTGCCGACGCCGAGGTGGCCAGCCACAAGCTGATGACACGTGCGGGCATGATCAAAAAGCTGGGTGCCGGCATCTACACCTATATGCCGCTGGGTTTGCGCGTCATTCGCAAAGTTGAAGCGATCGTGCGTGAAGAGATGAATCGTGCCGGTGCGGTGGAGTTGTCCATGCCGGTGGTGCAACCCGCCGAGCTGTGGCAGGAGACCGGGCGTTTCGCCAAGATGGGCCCCGAGCTGATGCGCATCAAGGACCGCCATGAGCGTGACTACATCGTGCAGCCCACCAGTGAAGAGGTGGTGACGGACATTGCACGTCAGGAAATCAAGAGCTACAAACAGCTGCCCAAGAACCTGTACCAGATTCAGACCAAATTCCGGGATGAGCGGCGTCCCCGGTTCGGGCTGATGCGCGGGCGCGAGTTCACCATGAAAGACGCCTACAGCTTCGACCGCGACCCCGATTCAGCCAAAGCCAGTTACCAGATCATGGCCAAGGCCTACCGGAGAATCTTCGACCGTTTCGGCCTGACCTACCGCGCGGTGGCGGCGGACAGCGGTGCCATTGGCGGCGACCTGAGTGAAGAGTTTCAGGTGATCGCGACGACCGGCGAAGATGCCATCGTGTATTGCCCCACCAGCGACTATGCGGCCAACATGGAAAAAGCCGAAGCCCTGTCACCTCAAGCTGCCCGCAAAGCACCCGCACAGGCCATGACGAAGACGGCAACGCCGGGGAAAAGCACCTGCGCTGATGTGGCTGAGTACCTGAAAGTGTCCTTGCAGCAAACCATCAAGTCGCTCGTGCTGGCGACCGAGGAAAAAAATGAAGACGGCAAGGTCATCACAACCCAGATCTGGCTGTTGATGCTGCGTGGCGACCATGAGATGAACGAGGTCAAAGCCAACAAGATCCCCGGCATGGAAGGCGGGTTCCGCTTTGCCACACTGGAGGAGGTTGATGAGCATTTTGGCTGCAAGCCCGGTTATCTGGGCCTGATCAACCTGAAGAAACCGGTCAAGGTGGTGGCCGACCGTGAAGTGGCGGTCATGAGCGACTGGATTTGTGGTGCCAACGAGCCAGACTTTCACATCACGGGTGTGAACTGGGGCCGTGATGTACCCGAGCCCGCGCTGGTCGCCGACATTCGCAACGTGGTCGCAGGCGACCCCTCGCCCGACGGCCGGGGTGTGCTGGCCATCGAGCGGGGCATCGAGATTGGACATATTTTCTACCTGGGCACCAAGTACAGCCGCGCCATGAACGCCACTTTTCTGGGCGACAACGGCAAACCGCAGTTCATGGAAATGGGCTGCTACGGCATCGGCATCACCCGTTTGCCTGCCGCCGCCATTGAACAAAATCACGACGAGCGCGGCATCATCTGGCCAGACGCGCTGGCACCCTTCACGGTGGTGCTGTGCCCCATCAGCCCGGACCGTTTCCCTGATGTCAAGGCCGCTGCCGACAAGCTCTACGGCGACCTGCTGGCTGCCGGTGTGGACGTGATTCTGGACGATCGGGGTGAGCGACCCGGCGCCATGTTTGCCGACTGGGAGCTGATTGGTGTGCCGCACCGCGTGACCATTGGGGACCGGGGCTTGAAAGACGGTCAGGTGGAATACCAGCATCGCCGGGATACGGCTTCAACAGCTGTCCCCGTCACTGACATTCTGGGTCTGATCCAGTCCAGACTGGCGGCATGACCCTGCCTGTGGGGGTTGGCATGATTTCCCGGAGAAAGAGCCTTTTAGCCCTGATGCCCTCAATTTCAGGGCTTGGACTGCTATTAATTCATGAGCATTCCAGCGCTGGTGCTCAGGTTGAAGAGCCGCTGGTGGACGCTGTGCGCACCGCCCTGAGTTCGGCCATCGCCAACAAGGCCCCTCCGGTGCCCGAGTTTGCCGACACCGAATCGCGCCTGCATTACCTGCGCTGGCTGACCAGCATGAGTGAGCGGCTCACCAGACAAAAACCCGAGCTGCAGGTGCGCAAGGAATTTCTGCAAACCGTCTGGTACGAGAGCAAACGCGCCGGACTGGACACCAGCCTGGTGCTCGGGCTCATCCAGGTGGAGAGCAATTTCCGCAAATACGCCGTCTCTCCTGTCGGTGCCCGTGGTTATATGCAGGTCATGCCGTTCTGGACCCGTGTGCTGGCCAGCGACGAAGCGACGCGGGGCGATGCGGGCAAACTGTTTCACATGCAGACCAACCTGCGTTTTGGCTGCGTGATCCTGCGCCACTACCTGGACCGCGAACGCGGCGACCTGTTCATGGCGCTGGGCCGCTACAACGGCTCACGCGGCAAGGCGCCGTACCCGAACGCCGTGCTGGGTGCCAAACGGGCCTGGGAATTCACTGCAAAAACCCGATCTGCCCCTTCTTGACGCCCGCCTTGGGCAGGTCGGCTACGCTGATCCCGTCGCGTTTGTCCAGCTGTGCGTTGCCAAAGCCGGTCATCAGGGCGCGGCGCATTTCCCGGGGTGCCAGTTCGCTCAGGAGGTCAAGCAGATCGTCCTGCGGCTCGGGTGCAAAATGCTCGCCCCAACCGTGCTCACTGCGGATGGTTTGGTACAGGTTGCGGGCAATCTGGCGTGCGGCCTCGATGGAGGGCGGCTCGACAGTGAAGACATTCATCCGGTTCAGAATCGGCTCGGGGATGGCGCGCTCGTCATTGGCCGTTGTGATCCAGATCACCTGGCTGGCATCAATGGCCACTTCGGCAAACTCATCGGTGAAATTCTGCGCCGTGTCGTGCTCCAGCAGGCTATACAACGCGCCCATCGGATCGTACTGCGCGTCAGCACTGGCCTTGTCAATCTCGTCCACCACAATCACCGGGTTGGCGTATTCGCCGTCCACCAGCGCCTCAAACACCTTGCCGGGCTTGGCTCCTTTCCACTGCGAGGACGAGCCTGACAACAGCCAGCCCGCCGTCATGGAGCTCATGGGCACCAAGGTCATGCCGGTGCCCAACAGATCGGCCAGTTTTTTGGCGAAATGGGTCTTGCCAATGCCGGGCGGGCCCAGCAGCAGGATGGGGGTGACTTCCAGGCCGTCGCGGCTGTCCTGGGCCAGGGCCACGTGGCGTTTGACGTCATCCAGCACTTCGGTGAAATTGGGCAGCGTGAGGTAAAGACCTGCCATGTCGGGCACACCCGACGGCTTGACCGAGAAGCGCTGCGGTCCGCGCTCCAGCATGCGCCGGTAGGTGGCCCGCAGGGCGTCGTGTTCACTGCCCTGCAACTTGGCCAGCTTGCGCTCGACCTCGTCAGGCTGGAACACACGGCGCATCTGCGCCACGGGCAAGTGAAACGATGAAGACTGCGTAACAAGACTGCGAGATTCCATCACGGCCTCCTGAGTATTAACTTCCGGGGAAAACAGACACTCTCAACCGACGCCTTCATTCAAGCATATGTCATGCCTACCCTTAACGCGATAAAAGCACTCATTAGTGACATTGTTTGCCAACATGCCAAAAAAAAGCCGCCCGTGAAGGCGGCTGGTGATGCGGGGGCTGCCCTGTTCCGGGGCATTCAGGCCGGTTTGTTGAGCACCTGCAGCAGCTCGCCGTTTTCGTACATCTCCATCATGATGTCCGAGCCACCGATGAACTCGCCCTTGATATAGAGCTGTGGAATGGTGGGCCACTGGCTGTAGTCCTTGATGCCGGCGCGAATTTCGGCGTCTTCCAGCACGTTCACGGTCTTGATGGCTTTGGGCTCAACACCGCAGGCCTTCAAAATCTGGATGGCACGGCCTGAAAAACCGCATTGCGGGAAGCTGGCGTTGCCCTTCATGAACAGCAGGACGTCGTTGCCCTTGACCAGCTCGTCAATGCGTTGTTGTGTGTCACTCATATCCATACTCCTTATGCGTCAATGTAAGCGTTACTCCCCCGATTATTTCACCTTCGGCGCTACCGCGCCAAATCCGGTGTGCATGCCCCCGCTGCAGCGCTCAATGCCGCTCAGGTCGCGGCGGGACTGCACCTGGCCAAACCCCGCAGCCGTGAGCAATTCACGCACCGGGGCCGCCTGGTCATAACCATGCTCCAGCAGCAGCCAGCCGCCTGGATGCAGATGCGCCGGGGCCTGACTGACGATGTGACGGATGTCGTCCAGACCGTCTGCACCGCTGGCCAGCGCCTGCAGGGGCTCATGGGCGAGGGCGGCAAGGTGTGCGTCCTGCGCGGCAATGTAGGGCGGATTGGAGACGATGGCGTGGTAGTGAGCACTGACATGCGCCAGCCATGACCCCTGACTGAATTGCACGCCCAGTTTCAGGCGCTGGGCGTTGGCCCGGGCGACAGCCAGCGCCTCATGACTGAAGTCCGTGGCGCTCACCTGCACCTGGGGGCGCTGGTGTTTGAGCGCGAGGGCCACGGCGCCGCTGCCGGTGCCCAGGTCAAGCACCGATGTGGGTGGCGCCAGCGGCCCGGCCCCCATGGTCGTCGCTGCGTCCAGGACCTCAAGCGCCCAAGCCACCAGGGTCTCGGTATCCGGCCGCGGCACCAGCACGCGGGCGTCCACTTCCAGATCGAGGCCAAAAAATTCCTTGTGACCGGTGATGTAGGCCAGCGGTTCACCCGCAGCGCGACGTTGCATGCAGGCCTCAAACGCGGTGTGCGCCAGGGGTGTCAGCGGGTCGGTGTCGTGGGCCAGCAGCCAGGCGCGGTCATGTGCGGCGTGGCCCAGTGCGTGCAGCATCAGCAACTGGGCATCCAGCCGGTCCAGCCCACGGGACAGGGCTTCAGCGAGGGCTTGCGAGATATTCATTTGCTATCAATACAGTAGCTGCTCATGCATATTACACGGGGGCTGATGGCCTATTTTGTATAAAAAATTGCCATGTCAACCCGCCGCACCCACTTCCAGCTCCGCCAGTTGTTGCGCCGCCTCATAGGCCTGCAGCGCCCCCACCACATCATCCAGATCACCTTCCATGATGTACAGCAATTTATACAGTGTGAGGTTGATGCGGTGGTCGGTCAGGCGGCCCTGGGGGAAGTTGTAGGTGCGGATGCGGTCGCTGCGGTCGCCGGTGCCGATCAGGCCCTTGCGTTCGGCGGCGTCTTTGGCGGCACGCTCGCTGCGGTCTTTTTCATGGATGCGGGCGGTCAGCACTTTCAGCGCCTGGGCCTTGTTGCCGTGCTGGCTGCGGCCCTCCTGGCACTCGGCCACGATGCCGGTGGGGATGTGGGTGATGCGCACCGCCGAATCGGTCTTGTTGATGTGCTGGCCACCAGCACCGCTGGCGCGGTAGGTGTCGATGCGCAAATCGGCCGGGTTGATGGTGATGGCCACCGCCTCGTCCGGCTCGGCCAGCACCGCCACGGTACAGGCGCTGGTGTGGATACGCCCCTGCGTTTCGGTGGCCGGCACGCGCTGCACGCGGTGGCCGCCCGACTCGAACTTGAGGGCGCCGTAGACGCCTGAGCCGCCAGGCGAATTGCTGCCTTGACCGTCGATCTTGATCACCACCTCTTTGTAGCCACCGAGTTCGCTGGATGACTCGCTGATGATCTCGGACTTCCAGCCGCGGCGCTCGCAATAGCGGGTGTACATCCGGGCCAGGTCAGCCGCGAACAGGGCTGATTCGTCGCCGCCCGTGCCGGCACGGATTTCCATGAAGGCGTTGCGGGCGTCGTCGAGGTCTTTGGGCAGCAGCATGCGCTGTAATTCGCCCTCCAGCTGGCTGATTTCAACCGCAGCGCCCTCAATTTCCTCCTCGGCCATGGCGGTCATGTCGGTGTCGTTGGCCGAGCTGGCCAGCATCTCCCGGGCAGCGACCAGATCGGCCTCGCGCTGCTGGTAGCGGGCCCAGCGGGTGGCCACGGCCGCCACGTCGGTGTGCTCGCGGGACAGCACCAGAAACTGCTTCATGTCTTTCATGATGTCCTCGCGCGAGAGCAGAAATTCAAGCTCTCCCAGGCGGTCGGCGTAGCGTACAAGTTGTTGGCGGAGAAAGGGTTTCATGGTGAATCGTTGGTGAGGGCTTAGCCAGGTTCAGCTCGGACGGCTGTATGGCGTGGAGGGGAGAGGCCCGTTTGCCCTGAGCTTGTCGAAGGGGCAATATCGGGCGGGCCGCGCCGCTAACGCAGCGACGGGCCGCCCCGAGCAAGTGAAGCCCCCACGGGGGGCAGCGCAGTACACGCAGTGACAAGCGTGGGGGCCATGTTTTAACGGCCGTTGCGCAAAAAGAAGTGCTGAACAGCCGAGCTGGCGCGCTCACGGGCGGCCGCATCACCGGCGTGCAACTCGGCCAGGGCGCCGTGCAGCATTTTCTGGGTGATGCCCCGGGAAAGGGCTTCGAGCACCGCATCCACGTCTTCGCCCTTGGCCAGCAGCTTGCGGGCCCGGGCGATTTCGGCGGCCCGCCACGCATCGGTCTGGGCGTTGAGTTGCTGAATCAGCGGCACCACACCATGGACCGGGTTGCGCTGGTCCACCCAGTGCATGAAGCTTTGCACACCCGCGTCGATGATGACCTCAGCCTGCGCCACGGCGGCCTGGCGGTTGGCCTGGGCGGCCTGCACCACACCGGCCAGGTCGTCCACGGTGTAGAGGTACACATCACCCAGCGCCTTCACCTCGGGCTCGATGTCGCGCGGCACGGCCAGGTCCACCATGAGCATGGGGCGGTGTTTGCGGCGCTTCAGCGCGCGCTCTACCGCCCCCAGGCCAATGATGGGCAGTGTGCTGGCGGTGCAGCTCACCACGGCGTCAAATTCGTGCAGGCGGTCAGGAATGTCGGCCAGGCGCATCACCTCGCCACCAAAGCGGCTGGCGAGTTTTTCGCCGCGCTCCAGCGTGCGGTTGGCAATCACCATGGTTTTGGGCTGCCTGGCGGCAAAGTGCGTGGCGGTGAGCTCGATCATCTCGCCCGCACCCACGAACAGCACCTTCACGTCATTCAGGTTTTCAAACAATTGCCCGGCCAGGCGCACGACGGCGGCGGCCATGCTGATGGATTGCGCGCCAATCTCGGTGCTGGAGCGCACTTCTTTGGCCACGGCAAAACTGCGCTGGAACAGCTGACTGAGTGTGCTGCCCAGGGCACCGGCCTGGTCTGCCGCGCGCACCGCGTCTTTGACCTGGCCCAAAATCTGGGGCTCGCCCAGCACCATGGAATCCAGCCCGCTGGCGACGCGAAAGGCGTGGCGGGCCGCCAGACCGTTCTCCAGCGTATAGGCGTGGGAGCGCAGCAGTGCAGGCGACACACCGCCCGCATGGGCCAGCCAGTGCAGGGTTGGCTCCAGTTCCGGGGTATCCCCGGCGCAATAAATTTCGGTGCGGTTGCAGGTGGAGATGATGGCCGCCTCGGGCCGGCTGTGCAAGGTCTGGCGCAGGCCCTTGAGGGTGGGTTCAATCTGGTCCAGGGCGAACGCAAACCGCCCGCGCAGATCGAGCGGAGCGGTGTTGTGATTGATGCCTAAAGCCCAGACTGCCATACCGTTTAGTTGTCGATTATAAAATCTGCGCCACCATGGGCCCTATTGATCTGATATTTCACCTGTTTAACTTTGTGGCGCCCGCGTTGGTGGTGGCGTTGCTGGTGGGCCTGTGTGCCCGGTTTGTGATGCCAAATCGGGGCTTAGCCCCCGTATCCATTGCGCGAATAGCTATTAATTTTATAGCGTGTCTGGCCGTGTTGCTGCTTGGCCTGTGGTTTTTTGGCCGCGACGGCAAGATGGCCACCTACGCCGTGATGGTGCTGGTGAGCGCCACCTGCCAGTGGGTGATGGGACGGGGCTGGAGGGCCTAATGGGCCGGCGCAAAAAAATCCACCCGGTCGGTGATGATGCCGTCAGTGCCCAGATCAATCAGCCGTTGCACGGCCCATTCGTCGTTCACGGTGTAGCTCAGGGTACGAAAGCCCGCGCTTTTGGCCTGGGTCACGCTGGCGGTATCCCATAGCGCGTGGTTGCAGACGATGGCCACGCAGTCCAGCGACAGGGCCGTCTCCAGCCAGCCTTTCCACAAGGTGTCCAGCAGCAGGCCGCGTGGCAATTCGGGTTGAGCGTCCTGGGCGCCTTCCAGCGCCTCGGGGTCGAACGAGGTGAGCAGGGGCGGCACGGCGGCAGCTTGCCACAGCCGGGCTGCATGGCGCGCCACCACCTCGCCCGTGTGGCGCGCGGTGCCCGCCGTGGGCTTGATCTCGATGTTCAAAAAATAGCCGTTGTGCAGGCAAAAACGGGCGATATTCTCTAAGCCCGGCAGCGGTTCACCCGCAAATGCGCGGGAATGCCAGCTGCCCGCATCCAGCTGCGACAGATCGCGCCACGGCTGGTTGCCCGCCACGCCCTGGCCGGTGGTGGTGCGGTTCAGTGTGTCATCGTGCAACAGGAAAGGCAGGTCATCGGCGCTGAGTTTCACATCGCACTCAAACATGCGGTAGCCGTGGCTGGCACCCACGCGAAAGGCCGCCAGGGTGTTTTCGGGGGCGAGCTTGCCGGCGCCGCGGTGGGCGATCCAGCGTGGGTAGGGCCAGTTTTCAGCGGTGACTGGAGGGATGGCTGGCATGGGAGTTGTCCGAAGAAGTGATCAACATTGTGGCACCCATCCGGGGCATACAAAACCCCGGCATGCCCGAAAATGCTGCGCTGCGGTAACATCGGCAGACCGCCGACCACATAACGTGATGGCTGTGATTTGAGAGACTGATGAACGCCCCGATTCGACTCGATTCCCTTGTTTCCCCTGATGCCCAGGTGCCTGCCGGGCAGGAGCGGATTCGCGAGATTCCCTATAACTACACCTCTTTTTCCGACCGCGAGATCGTGATTCGCCTGCTGGGCGCTGCCGCCTGGGAGCTGCTTCACCGCTTGCGGGATGAACGGCGCACGGGGCGATCCGCACGCATGTTGTACGAGGTTTTGGGCGATATCTGGGTGGTGCAGCGCAACCCGTATCTCCAGGATGATTTGCTGGACAACCCCAAACGCCGCCGCTTGCTGGTGGACGCCCTGAATCACCGCCTGGGTGAGGTTGAAAAACGCCGAACTCCGCAAGCCGACCCGGAGCGTGACCTGATGGTGGGCGAGCTGCTGACGGCGGCTCAGCGGGCGGTTCAGTCGTTTGACGCGGCGTTTGTCGAGGTGGGCAACTTGCGGCGCAAGACTTTGCGCACCCTGGGCAAACTGACGGCCAAAGACAACATCAAGTTTGATGGCCTGAGCCGCGTGTCCCACGTGACCGACGCGACCGACTGGCGTGTGGAATACCCATTTGTGGTGCTGACGCCCGACTCGGAAGTCGAAATGGCCGGGCTGGTCAAGGGGTGTATCGATCTGGGGCTGACCATCATTCCCCGGGGCGGTGGCACCGGTTACACCGGCGGGGCCATCCCGCTGACGTGGAACAGCGCCGTCATCAATACCGAAAAGCTGGAATCCATGACCGAGGTCGAGATGCTGACCCTGCCGGGCATGGACACGCCGGTGGCCACCGTCTGGACGGAAGCCGGTGTGGTGACCCAGCGCGTGGCTGATGCGGCCGAGCGCGGAGGTTATGTTTTTGCGGTAGACCCGACCTCGGCCGAAGCCTCGTGCATCGGCGGCAACATTGCCATGAATGCAGGCGGCAAGAAGGCTGTTTTGTGGGGCACGGCGCTGGACAATCTGGCGTCCTGGCGCATGGTGACGCCGCAGGCCACCTGGCTGGAAGTCACCCGCATCGGCCACAACATGGGCAAGATCCATGACGCAGCGGTAGCCAGTTTCGAGCTGAAATACTACAAGGCCGACGGCAAAACGCTGGAGCTTACCGAGCGGCTGGACATTCCCGGTGCCAGTTTTCGCAAGGAAGGCTTGGGCAAAGACGTTACCGACAAGTTCCTGAGCGGCCTGCCGGGCATCCAGAAAGAGGGCTGTGATGGCCTGATCACCAGCGCACGCTGGGTGGTGCACCGCATGCCCACACACACCCGCACCGTGTGCCTGGAGTTTTTTGGCAATGCCAAAGATGCCGTGCCCAGCATTGTGGAAATCATCGACTTCATGTTTGCCGAGCAAAAGCGCAGCGGCACCCTGCTGGCCGGGCTGGAGCATCTGGATGACCGTTACCTGAAGGCGGTGGGTTACACCACCAAATCCAAACGGGGCGCGGGTGCGTTGCCGGGTACATCCGGTGGTTTGCCCAAGATGGTGCTGGTGGGTGACATTTCGGGCGATAACGCCGACGCGGTAGCCCGCGCAACATCGGAGATTGTGCGCATTGCCAATTCCCGCAATGGTGAGGGTTTTGTGGCCATCAGCCCCGAAGCGCGCAAGAAGTTCTGGCTGGATCGCAAACGCACGGCGGCCATTTCAAAGCACACCAACGCGTTCAAGATCAACGAAGACGTGGTGATTCCCCTGCCGCGCATGGCCGAGTACACCGATGGCATTGAACGCATCAACATCGAGTTGAGCCTTCGCAACAAACTCAAGTTGTGTGATGAGCTGGAAGCCTTTTTCAGCCGGGGTAACCTGCCACTGGGCCGGCATGACGACGCGAATGAAATCCCGTCCGCCGAATTGCTGGAAGACCGGGTTGCCCAGGCGCTGGCCCAGACGGCCAGGGTCAAAGCCCAATGGCAGGGCTGGCTGGACAATGTGGACGGCCTGTTTGCCCAATTGCAGGATCACACGCTTCGCGCCAGCTGGAAGAGCCAGTTGCGCGGGGAGTTTCAGAAAATATTTGTGGGCAGCGCGTTCACCCCGATTCTGGAAGAGTGCACCGCCATCCACAAACGGGTGCTCAAGGGGCGGGTGTGGATTGCCCTGCACATGCATGCCGGTGATGGCAATGTGCACACCAACATCCCGGTCAACAGCGACGATTACGAGATGCTGCAAACCGCCCACCGTGCGGTCAAACGCATCATGGCGCTGGCCCGCTCACTGGACGGCGTGATTTCGGGCGAACACGGCATTGGCATCACCAAGCTGGAGTTCCTGACCGACGACGAATTGCGCCCGTTTACCGACTACAAGCAGAAAGTGGATCCACAGGGCCACTTCAACAAGGGCAAGTTGCTACGAAATTCAGAGCTACCCACGCAACAGGGACGGGGGCTAAAGCCTGATTTGATGTATGCCGACCTGACCAATGCCTATACTCCAAGCTTCGGGCTGATGGGGCATGAGTCGCTGATCATGCAGCAATCGGACATTGGTGACATCGCCGACAGCATCAAGGACTGCCTGCGCTGCGGCAAGTGCAAACCGGTGTGTGCCACCCACGTGCCGCGTGCCAACCTGCTGTACAGCCCGCGCAACAAGATTCTGGCCACCTCGCTGCTGGTGGAAGCGTTTTTGTATGAAGAACAAACCCGCCGGGGCGTGAGCATCAAGCACTGGGAAGAGTTTGAAGACGTGGCAGACCACTGCACGGTCTGCCACAAGTGCGAGAGCCCTTGCCCGGTCAAGATTGACTTTGGCGACGTGTCCATGAACATGCGCAATCTGCTGCGCAAGATGGGTAAAAAGTCGTTCCGGCCCGGTAACGCGGCCGCCATGTTCTTCCTGAACGCCACGAACCCGGCCACCATCAAGTTCATGCGATCAGCCATGGTGGATGTAGGCTTCAAGGCCCAGCGCCTGGCCAATGATGTGTTCCGCAAGTTGGCGGTCCGGCAAACTACCAAACCGCCCTCCACGGTTGGCAAAGCGCCCGTCAAGGAGCAGGTGATTCACTTCATCAACAAAAAAATGCCCGGCGGCCTGCCCAAAAAGACGGCGCGCGCTTTGCTGGACCTGGAAGATTCGGACTACGTGCCTATCATCCGCAACCCCAAAACCACCACGGACGACACCGAAGCCGTGTTTTATTTTCCGGGGTGTGGCTCGGAGCGCCTGTTCAGTCAGGTGGGCCTGGCTACGCAGGCCATGTTGTGGCACGCGGGTGTGCAAACTGTTCTGCCGCCCGGCTATCTGTGTTGCGGTTACCCGCAGCGCGGCAGTGGCCAGTTCGACAAGGCCGAGAAAATCATCACCGACAACCGGGTGCTGTTCCATCGGGTGGCCAACACGCTGAACTACCTGGACATCAAGACCGTGGTGGTGAGTTGCGGCACCTGTTATGACCAGCTGCAGGGTTATGAGTTTGACAAGATTTTCCCGGGCAGCCGCATCATTGATATCCATGAGTACCTGCTTGAGAAGGGCATTACCCTGGGCGGCGGCGGCGGTTACCTGTACCACGACCCCTGCCACAGCCCCATGAAATTGCAGGATCCGATGAAAACCGTCAAGGCGCTGGTGGGCGGAACCAACCCCGACAGCGTGCTGGAGAGCAAACGCTGCTGTGGCGAGAGCGGCACGCTGGGCGTGACGCGGCCGGATATTTCGACACAAATCCGTTTCCGCAAGGAAGAGGAGCTGCAAAGTGATGAGGCGGCGCTGCGCAAGACCGGTGCTGTGCCCGACAAGGGCCCGCTGAAAATCCTGACCTCCTGCCCAAGCTGTTTGCAGGGCCTGAGCCGCTACGGCAACGATTTGCAGAACGGGCTTCTGGAGGCCGACTACATCGTGGTGGAAATGGCCAACCAGATTCTGGGTGACCAATGGATGCCTGCCTACGTGGAGGCCGCCAATTCGGGTGGCATCGAGCGCGTGCTGGTATAGGGCACAACAGGGCACAATTGAGTCTTTTGTACTGAAGCCCCCAGCGGCAGGGAACACCCATGGCAGGTTTACAGTCTGGCGCTCCAACGCCACAATCGATCGTCGTGCACAACCAGTCCAAAGTGCTGGAAGTGGCGTTTTCAGACGGCACCGAGTTCCGGATTCCGTTTGAACTGATGCGTATTTACTCGCCCTCAGCCGAGGTGCAGGGCCACGGACCGGGGCAGGAAGTGCTGCAGACCGGCAAACGCCAGGTTGATCTGGCCGCGCTGGAGCCGGTGGGGAACTACGCCGTGCAGCCCACGTTTTCGGACGGGCACGATACCGGCATTTTTTCCTGGGATTACCTCTACTTTTTAGGCTCCCATCAGGACAGGTTGTGGGCCGAGTACACCGGGCGCCTTGCGGCAGCCGGTGTGGACCGCGATGCGGCCATGCCTGAAAAAGGCGGCCACGGCTGCGCGAGCCACTGATATGGCCGCAACCCATTTCGGATTTGAATCTGTCGACGAGACCGACAAGGCACGCCGGGTACGGGGCGTTTTTGACTCGGTGGCGTCCAGATATGACGTGATGAACGACCTCATGTCGCTGGGCCTGCACCGGGTCTGGAAAGCCTACACGGTGGCGGTCGCCAACCTGCAGGAGGGTGGCAGGGCGCTGGACATTGCCGGCGGCACCGGGGATCTGGCCTTGGCTTTCTCCAAAAAAGTGGGGAAAACGGGCCAGGTGGTCCATACCGACATCAACGAGGCCATGTTGCGAACCGGCCGCGATCGGCTGCTTGACGCCGGGGTGTTTTTGCCAACGGTGGTGTGTGACGCCGAAAAGCTGCCTTTTTCAAGCAATTACTTTGATGTGGTCAGCGTAGCCTTTGGTCTGCGCAACATGACGCAAAAGGCGGTCGCACTGTCAGAGATGAGCCGGGTGCTCAAGCCCGGCGGCAAGCTATTGGTTCTGGAATTCTCAAAGGTGGCCAAGCCACTGGAAACAGCGTACGACTGGTATTCGTTCAAGGTGTTGCCCCGGTTGGGCAAGCTGGTGGCGGGCGACGATGCCAGCTATCGCTACCTGGCCGAGTCGATTCGGATGCACCCGGGGCAGGAAGAGCTGAAAGCCCTCATGAAAAATAATGGCTTTGGCCATGTGGATTACCACAACCTCACGGGCGGCATGGTGGCATTGCATGTTGGAATCAAGTGCTGAGGAATTGTTTTTTGCGAATTGAACACAACTTGATAATGAGTATGGAGGCACTATGAAATTTTGGTCTGTGATGTTGGCGCTGGTGATAGCCTTGGCGTCTGTCAATGCGGATGCGGCACGCCGCATGGGGGGCGGCAAATCGTTTGGCAAGCAGTCAAGCAACGTGACCCAGCGCGAGGCCACGCCGGCCGGTCCGGCGCAGGGTGCCACCAATTCGGTGGCCAAACCTGCGGCTGGTGCTGCACCTGCCGCAGCCCCGGTTGCGCCCAAGCGGCCCTGGGGTGCGATGCTCGGTGGCCTGGCCGCCGGTCTGGGATTGGCCTGGCTGGCCAACTCGATGGGGTTTGGCGAAGGCTTTGGTCAAATCATCATGTTTGCCTTGCTGGCGATGGGCGTCATGATGGCGATCAGCTGGTTCATGCGCAATCGTAGAAATGCCCAGACGCAGAGCGCTGGGTCCTACGCATTCCAGGGTGCCGCAGCGGGTGGCGTTCAGGTGACTGACGTCAAGCGTTATCGGCCTGAAAATGTCGGAAACGATGCTTCGGCCCGTCCCTGGGAACGCAGCAGCAGCATGGCGTTTGAGACGCCGGGCGTGGCGGGCGCATCGGGCTCCATGATTGGGTCTGCCTTGTCGGGGTCCCAGACTTGGGGTATTCCCGCCGACTTTGACTCCGAGGGTTTCCTGAACGCGGCCAAAGCCAATTTTGTGACTTTGCAGGCAGCGTGGGACAAGTCAGACATCAACTCGCTGCGTGCCATGATGACCGACGAGATGTTGAAGGAAATCCAGACCCAGCTCGCTGACCGCGAAGTGCATACCGGTGGCCCGGTGAACCAGACCGATGTGGTCATGATTGACGCCAAATTGCTGGGTATTGAGGACCTGGGTGACGCCTATATGGCCAGTGTGGAGTTCTCCGGCATGATTCGCGAAGAGCCTTCATCCAGCCCGAGCCCGTTCCGCGAAGTCTGGAACATGTCCAAACCCAAGAGTGGTTCCGTGGGCTGGCTGGTGGCCGGAGTTCAAGCGCTGCAATAAGCTGGTGATAATCGGGGACTATGGCAACACAGTCCCCGTTTTCCTTGCTCGAAGATTTCCTCCAAAAGCTCAGCAGCAGTTTCCAGCCGCCTGACTGGGCCATTGACGAGGCGCAACGACGCATCGTTCTGCTCCTGAACCACATCCTGATGCAGGAACCCGAAGCAATGGCCCGGCTGGTGCGACAAAAGGGCCGGGTTGTCCTGGTCAGTTGGCGCGCCGTCACCATCAAATTTGTGGTGACGCCTGCCGGGCTGCTCGACCTGGCCGAGCCCGATGCCTTGCCCGAATTGACATTGGCCATGACAGAAGACTCCGGTGTTGCTGTCTTGCAGGCGGCGCTGCGGGGGGACAAGCCTGCGGTTCGCATCGAGGGCGATATCCAGCTGGCTGCCGAAGTGAACTGGCTGGTCGAGCATGTTCGTTGGGACATTGAGGAAGACCTGTCAAAAATCATGGGTGATGCGCCAGCCCATGCGGTGGGGCAAGCCTTTCGGCGCGCAGCACAGGCCCTGAGGGGTTTTGTCGGTGGTGTGAAGACATGACACGGCTGTTTCGGGGAATTTTCATCGTTTGGGTGGTCCTGCGGTTTGGGCTGGATGAGCTGGTACTGAGCAGTTTTCAGAAGCCCTGGCTTCGCTTTTTGGCGCGTATGGTGTCGGTCGGTCGCGATCTGAGTGCCCCGCGTGGCCAGCGATTGCGCGAAGCGCTGGAGCGTCTGGGCCCAATTTTTGTCAAACTCGGACAGGTTTTGTCAACCCGGCGGGATTTGATGCCGCTGGATATTGCCGACGAACTGGCGCGCCTGCAGGATCGTGTGCCGCCGTTTGCTTCTGGCCTCGCGGTTGCCGCCATTGAGCGTGCCCTGCGCAAACCCTTGAATGATCTATTCGTTTCGTTTGACCAGGTGCCGGTGGCCAGTGCGTCCATTGCACAAGTGCACTTTGCGGTGCTGAAAGACCGGGCCGGTCAAACCCGTGACGTGGCAGTCAAGGTGCTGCGCCCGGGGATGCTGCCTGCCATTGAAAAAGACTTGAGCCTGATGCGCTGGATGGCGGGATGGGTTGAAAGTCTCTCTGCGGATGGCAGGCGTCTGAAACCGAGGGAGGTGGTGGCCGAGTTTGACAAATACCTGCACGATGAACTGGACCTGGTGCGTGAGGCTGCAAGCGCCGCCCAATTGCGCCGCAACATGGCCGGGCTCAATCTGGTTCTGATTCCCGAAATGATCTGGGACTATTGCACGAACGATGTGCTCGTGATGGAGCGCATGGACGGCATTTCCATCAGCCAGGTTGACCGGCTTCGCCAGGCCGGGGTGGATATTCCGAAGCTGGCACGGGATGGTGTCACCCTGTTTTTCACCCAGGTTTTCCGTGATGGTTTTTTCCATGCCGACATGCATCCGGGCAACATCCAGGTCAGTGTGGCGCCGGAAACGTTCGGGCGCTATATTTCGCTGGATTTCGGCATTGTGGGCACCCTGACCGAATCAGACATGGAGTACCTGGCCCACAATTTCCTGGCGTTTTTCCGCCGCGATTACAAACGGGTTGCCCAATTGCACATTGAGTCGGGTTGGGTGCCGTCGGGCACGCGTGTTGACGAGCTGGAAGGTGCCATACGCTCGGTGTGTGAGCCTTACTTTGACCGCCCCCTCAAGGAAATTTCACTGGGCATGGTGCTGATGCGCCTGTTCCAGGCGTCACGCCGGTTTAACGTGGAAATTCAGCCCCAGTTGGTGTTGTTGCAGAAAACCCTGTTGAATATTGAAGGTCTGGCACGCCAGCTGGACCCTGATCTGGACCTGTGGAGCACCGCCAAACCATTCCTCGAGAAATGGATGCTGGAGCAGGTCGGGCCGCAGAAATTCCTTGAAAAACTGAAGGAAGAGTCCGCCGGTTACGCCAAACTGCTGCCAGAGTTGCCCCGGCTGCTGCATGAGTACCTGCGGCGCGGGCCGATCGCACCCCTGCGCGGGCTGGATGAACTGTTGACGGAACAAAAGCGGACCAACAAGATGCTGCAGGGTTTGATTTATGGCGGCATTGGTTTTGCCTTGGGTCTTTTTGCGATGCAGATCGTGATTCGGGTGCGCCTCTTCTAGCGTCGACTTGAAACAGGCATGCCAGCCTATAATTGAAGGCTTTGCACCCACGCTGCATCCTTACCCAAGCCCCTAACGCCATGCCAATTTACGCTTATAAATGCGAGTCCTGCGGATTCGCCAAAGACGTGCTTCAAAAGATGTCTGATGCGCAATTGACCGATTGTCCGTCTTGCGGGGCATCCGCATTCAAAAAGCAGCTGACGGCGGCCGGATTTCAACTCAAGGGCTCTGGCTGGTACGCCACCGATTTCAAGGGCGGGCCTGCAGCCAATGCAACACCGGCTTCTGAGGGCTCTGGCAGCGTCAAAGCCGAATCCGGTACGGCGGCCACAGGTACCGGCCCGGCCGATCCAAAATCGGGTAGCGCTGGCAAGTCGCAAGACGGTGCTGCCGCTGCACCCAAGGCGGTGTCTGCACCAACCGCGCCGAGCGCTGGCTCATCCAGTACCGGGCAATGAAAACATTCATGATTTCTTTTCGCAAATGGCTGGTGGCCGGGTTGCTGGTGATTGTCCCGATCGCCATCACGGTGTGGGTGCTTGAGTGGGTGATCAGCACGCTGGATAAAACCTTGCTCATCCTGCCCGCCAGCTGGCACCCGGACAAGCTGATCGGCTTTCATATCCCCGGCTTTGGCGTGTTGCTGGCCCTCGCCATTTTGTTGATTCTGGGCGCCACCGCCAGTAACTTTTTCGGTAAAAAACTGGTGAATTGGGGGCACGCCCTGTTGAATCGTATCCCCATCGTGCGGTCGATTTACTCTGGCGTCAAACAGGTGTCGGACACCCTTTTTTCCGAAACAGGCAATGCATTTCGCAAGGCTGTTCTGGTGCAGTGGCCCCGGGAAGGCGTCTGGACAATTGCTTTTGTGACAGGGGTGCCCGGTGGTGATGCAGCCAATCACCTGCGTGGGGATTACATCAGCGTCTATGTGCCCACAACACCGAATCCCACCGGTGGATATTTTGTGATGCTCAAGACCAGTGATTGCATCGAACTCAAGATGAGCGTGGACGAAGCGCTTAAATACATTGTCTCCATGGGCGTGGTTGTTCCCGACGCCCACGTCCAGACCTTGATCCAATAAACAACCTGTTGGCGCCGCGCCAGCCGGGGTGCCGTTTCTGAAAAGAGCAATTTATGGCTATGCGTTCCCACTATTGCGGTCTCGTGACCGAAGCCCTGATGGGTCAAACCGTTTCCCTGTGCGGCTGGGTCAACCGGCGGCGTGACCACGGCGGCGTGATTTTTGTTGATCTGCGCGACCGCGAAGGCTACGTACAAATCGTCTGCGATCCCGACCGGGCTGACATGTTCAAGGTGTCGGAAGGGCTGCGCAACGAGTTCTGCGTGCAGGTCAAGGGGCTGGTCCGGGCGCGTCCCGAAGGCACCGTCAATGAGGGCCTGAAAAGTGGCAAGATTGAGGTGTTGTGCCATGAATTGATTGTGCTCAATCCGTCGGTCACACCACCCTTCCAGCTTGACGATGACAATCTGAGTGAGACCACGCGTCTCACTCACCGTGTGCTGGATTTGCGCCGTCCCTACATGCAAAACAACCTGATGTTGCGCTACCGCGTGTCCATGGAAGTGCGCAAGTTCCTGGATGCCAATGGTTTCATTGATATCGAAACACCCATGCTGGGCAAATCGACCCCCGAAGGCGCACGCGATTACCTCGTCCCCAGCCGGGTGCACGATGGCCATTTCTTCGCCTTGCCACAAAGCCCCCAGTTGTTCAAGCAGTTGCTGATGGTGGCGGGCTATGACCGCTACTACCAGATCACCAAGTGTTTCCGTGACGAGGACTTGCGTGCGGACCGCCAGCCGGAATTCACCCAGATTGATATCGAAACCTCGTTTCTGGGCGAAGAGGAAATCCGTGAAATGTTTGAGGGCATGATCATCACCGTGTTCAAGAACACGATGAAGGTGGATCTGGGAGCGTTTCCCGTGATGGCCTACTCGGAAGCCATGCACCGGTATGGCTCTGACAAGCCTGATCTGCGCATCAAAATGGAATTTGCCGAGTTGACTGACGTGATGGCCGACGTGGATTTCAAGGTGTTCGCGGGTGCTGCGACCATGAAGGGCGGCCGGGTTGTTGCCCTGCGCGTACCCGGTGGGGCGCGCGAAACCGGCGGACTGACCCGCAGCGAGATTGACGCCTACACCGAGTTTGTCAAGATCTATGGTGCCAAGGGCCTGGCTTATATCAAGGTCAATGAGCTGGCAAAGGGGCGTGACGGTTTGCAGTCGCCCATCGTCAAGAACATCCACGACAAGGCGATTGCCGAGGTACTGGCGCGTACCGGGGCACAGGATGGAGACCTGATTTTCTTTGGTGCGGACAAGGTCAAAGTTGTCAACGACGCCATGGGTGCCTTGCGGATCAAGATTGGCCTGAGCGAGTTTGGCAAAAAGAATGGTTTGTTTGAGGCGGGCTGGCGTCCACTGTGGGTGGTTGACTTTCCGATGTTCGATTTTGATGAAGAAGCCCAGCGTTACACCGCGACGCACCACCCCTTTACGGCGCCCAAGGACGGGCACGAAGACTGGATGGTGACGGCACCCGAAAAGTGTATTTCCAAGGGCTACGACATGGTGCTCAACGGCTGGGAGATGGGGGGCGGGTCGGTGCGTATTCACCAGGCCGATGTCCAGCAAAAAGTTTTTGATGCCCTCAAGATCACCCCGGAAGAAGCCCAGGATAAATTCGGCTTCCTGCTGGATGCGTTGCAGTACGGTGCGCCTCCGCACGGCGGCCTGGCGTTTGGCCTGGACCGCATCGTGACGCTCATGACGGGTGCGGAGTCGATTCGCGACGTCATTGCTTTCCCCAAAACTCAGCGCGCGCAGGATTTGTTGACCCAGGCGCCCAGCGTGGTGGATGAGAAGCAGTTGCGTGAACTGCACATCAAATTACGCAGCGCAGATCTGGCAAAAACCAGCTGACGCTTGTGCCAGGCAGGGGTGTGACGTCTCCCGTGAAATCCTGCAAAATCCCCCAGTCAGTCCTGGTGGTGATTCACACACCCTCGCTGGACGTGCTCCTGATCCGGCGGGCAGATGCCATTGATTTCTGGCAGTCCGTGACGGGCAGCAAAGACAGGCTTGCCGAGGACTTTCGCGAAACAGCGATGCGCGAGGTGTTTGAAGAAACGGGAATCGATTGCAGCACCGGCACCCCGCTGGCATCCGGGTTGACGGATTGGCAACTCGAAAATGTTTACGACATTTATCCACGCTGGCAGCACCGGTATGCACCCGGCGTCACGCGCAACACCGAGCATTTGTTTGGTCTTCAGGTACCCCAGGGCACCGCAATCACCCTGAGTCCGCGTGAGCACACGGCTTTTGAGTGGCTGCCTTACCAACAGGCCGCAGAAAAATGTTTCTCGGCGTCCAATGCAGAGGCGATACTGATGCTGCCCCACTTCTTGCGGGACCATTCGTCTCCAACACCATGACACCATGAGCACGCTTCGGGTTGCCACCTACAACATTCACAAGGGTGTTCAAGGCATCGGCCCACGGCGTCGGCTCGAAATTCACAACCTGGGTCATGCCATCGAGCAACTGGATGCCGACATCGTGTGCCTGCAGGAGGTGCGCAAGGTGCATCGCGGCGAGGAGCAGTATTTCACGCGCTGGCCGACCATGCCACAGGCCGATTTTCTGGCCCCTGAAGGTTATGAGGCGGTGTATCGCACCAATGCGGTGACGCGCCACGGTGAACACGGCAATGCCATTTTGTCGCGCTGGCCAGTCATCACCCATCAGCACGAAGACATGTCAGACCATCGCTTTGAGCAACGTGGACTGTTGCATGCCGAAGTGATGGTTTACGGGCAGTCTGTGCATGTGGTGGTGGTTCACCTGGGATTGATTCCTGCCAGCCGGGCGCGCCAGGTGGCCCAGTTGCAGCGCTATGTGGCGCGTGAAGTGCCGGTGGATGCGCGGCTGGTGGTGGCGGGTGATTTCAACGACTGGGGCAGTCTGGTCCAGACCGCGTTTGATGATGTGGGTCTGAAGTCGTTTCGGGCTTCCCGGTACCCCACCTTCCCCGCCCGGCTGCCACTGGTGCAGTTGGACCATGTTTTTGGCAGGGGAGTGGTTCCCACCGCCGTGCACGTCCCGCGTGGACGCATCTGGTGGCAAATGTCTGACCATCTGCCCCTGATCGCGGATTTCAACCTGTCCGATGAGGACGTGACGGGATGAATTTTTTGTCCAATGGCCACCGGGTTCTCCTTCTCGAAAGCGGGGGCGAGTTCTTTCCTGCCCTGATTGAAGCGATTGAAGGCGCAGAGCGGGAAATCCGGCTGGAGACCTACATCTTTGATTTCGAGGGGGCGGGCGGTGAGGTGGCTTTGGCACTGGAGACCGCGGCCTTGCGGGGTGTTGCAGTTTTTCTGGTGATAGATGGCGTCGGAACGCCCCGGTTGCCGGCCCCGTGGGTGGCGCGTTTTGACCGGGCCGGCGTGCAATGGCGTATTTTTGCGGCTTTGGGGCGTTTTGGCTTGCTGATCCCCAGCCGTTGGCGACGTTTGCATCGCAAACTATGTGTGGTGGATGGTTTGGTGGCGTTTTGCGGCGGTATCAACCTGCTGGACGATTTTCACGACCCCAATTACGGGCCACTTGCCGCACCCCGCTTTGATTTCTCTGTGCGCGTGACAGGTCCCCTGGTGCAGGATGTCTACCGCGCCGTCACGCTGTTCTGGTTGCGGCTTGAGGCAGGCAGGTCGGTGCGTCAACCTGACCTGCAGATGGCGTGGGCGGCCTTGCACAAGATTGTGGTGACGCAATGGCGGGCTCCTGACCGCTTTGGCGGGCCATCGGGTGGCGAAACGGTGCCGATGGAGAGCAAGGTGCGGGCCGGGCTGGTGTTGCGCGACAACCTGCGCAACCGCACCCGGATTGAACGCAGTTACCGGCAAGCCATTGGTGAGGCGCGCCGCGAAATCATCATTGCCAATGCCTACTTTCTTCCGGGAGCCAAGTTGCGCAAGGCCTTGATTCATGCCGCGCAGCGTGGTGTGCGGGTGCGTTTGCTGTTGCAGGGACGTTACGAATATTTCATGCAATACCACGCTGCCCGACCGGTTTATGGCGCGTTGCTGGCTGCCGGTGTGGAGATCAACGAGTATGCAACCAGTTTTTTGCATGCCAAAGTGGCGGTGATTGACGCCCGGTGGGCGACTGTGGGTTCATCCAACCTGGATCCGCTCAGCCTGCTGCTTGCGCGCGAGGCCAATGTGCTGGTGGACGACGCCAATTTTGCCGCGACCTTGCACGACAGGCTTGAACGGGCGATCACCCAGGATGGCCGCCGTGTTGATCCTGCCCAATACGCCAACAGGCCCTGGCGCCAGCGAATTCGGGACCGGGTTGCATTCGCCCTGATGCGTGTGGCCTTGTTCCTGAGTGGCAATCGCTACTAAAACAATAGCTACTCATGCATATCTGGTGAGGGCTTATGGCTAAAGACCTTAAAAACCAATCGCTGTTAATATAACTTCATGTTAATGAAAAACCCGACCCCCATGAACTCAACCGATGAAGACGTTGGCACGCCGGTTTCTGTAAAAATCCGGCAAAGGCTGGTGGCGTCCCGCAAACGCTTCAATGCCAATGACAATATCGCCGATTTCATAGAGCCGGGCGATCTGGAAAAACTGCTCGACGAGGTGGAAGAAAAAATGAAGGGCGTGCTCAGCAGCCTGGTCATCGACACCGAGCGTGACCACAATACCGACAACACCGCGCGACGGGTTGCCAAGATGTATTTGAACGAGGTGTTTCGGGGCCGTTACGTGCATGCGCCCACGATTACCGAATTCCCCAATGCCGAACACCTCAATGAGCTCATGATCGTGGGACCGATCACGGTACGCAGCGCCTGCAGCCACCACTTTTGTCCCGTCATTGGCAAGATCTGGATTGGTGTGCTGCCCAATGAGCACACCAACGTGATCGGCCTCTCAAAATACGCCCGCCTGGCCGAGTGGATCATGGGGCGTCCCCAGATTCAGGAAGAAGCGGTGGTGCAACTGGCAGACCTGATCCAGCAGAAAACCCAGCCTGACGGCTTGGCCATTGTCATGGAAGCCAGCCACTATTGCATGGCCTGGCGCGGCGTCAAGGATATGGACAGCAAGATGATCAACTCGGTCATGCGGGGTTCTTTCCTCAAGGATTCCAACCTGCGTCGCGAATTCTTGTCACTTATTCCTGGAAGGGGTTGAAATCATGTTGGTACGACTTCTTTATGCCAGCCGCGCGCTGGACACCAGTCCGGACGCCATTGACGCCATCCTGTCGCAGTCCCGCCAGTCCAATCCCAGCTGCGGCATCACCGGCATTCTTTGTTACGGTGGAGGCATATTTTTGCAGGCCATCGAGGGTGGGCGCATGGCGGTGAGTGAGCTGTACGGTCACATTCAGAAAGATGCCCGCCACAAGGATGTGGTGCTGTTGCACTACGAAGAAATAGCCGAACGCCGTTTTGGTGGCTGGACCATGGGGCTGGTCAACATGTCCAAAATCAACACCTCGATCTTGCTGAAATATGCGGAGAAACCTGAGCTGGACCCCTATGCCGTGTCCGGCAAAGTGTCGCTGGCGCTGCTTGAAGAGCTGATGGCGACCGCATCCATCATCGGCAGGGCCTGAGGCGCGGCCTTGCCAGTCGCCAGGCATGGGCGTTCGTCATGACGCCGTTAATGGGGTGCGATTTCACCAGCAGTCCCAGCAACAGGAAACCGATCGTTTTGGCGCTTGGAGCCTCGCAAAATGGGCGTGTTCAGCTATCAAAATTAGAGCGCTTCAATTCACTGGCGGGTTTTGAGCAGTGGCTCAGCCAGCCTGGTGAATGGGTTGGCGCGCTGGATCTGCCGTTTGGCCTGCCACGGGAACTGGTTGAAACACTGGGCTGGCCTACCCGATGGGAGGCGTGCATCACGCATTTCGCAACCCTTGCCCGCGCCGACATTCGGGCCACATTCGCCTCTTTTTGCAATGCCCGGCCAGTTGGCGGTAAATTCGCGCACCGTGCAACCGATATTGCGGCCGGGTCCAGCCCGTCGATGAAGTGGGTGAATCCACCAGTCGCCTACATGCTGCATGCAGGAGTTCCCCTGTTGTTGCGTGCCGGGGTGCATTTACCGGGCCTGCATCCGGGTGACCAGGGCGATGTGAACCTTGCCGGTCAACCGCGCCGGGTTGCACTGGAGGCCTACCCCGGCTTGCTGGCCCGTGAGGTGCTGGGCAACCGGAGTTACAAGAGTGACGACAAGGCAAAGCAGACGCCTGAGCGCCTGATTGCCCGCAAAGATCTGGTGGTAGCGCTTGAGAATGGCCACACCCGCCTGGGTCTGCGGCTCAAGCTCACCCATGCCCAGCGCGACGCTGTGGTGGACGATGCCCGTGGTGACTCACTGGATGCCGTGTTGTGCCTGATACAGGCCGCATGGGCCCAGAGCCGGGGTGCGCCGCTTTACGGTTTGCCTGAGACCATGGACCCGCTGGAGGGCTGGATTGTCACGGCTTGAGCCGAAGCCGGGTATCCGGCTTCAGGGGCGGCCGGGGATGACGGTTTCCATCACTTTGGCGGCCAGCTGCGAGATGGCCAGACCCGCCGGGCAGCCGGGGGTGGTTTGCATCAGCAACTGGCGACGCATCACAGCCTGACGCACCATGGGGTCGGCGGGAATGTCCCCCAGGTGGAGTAGCCTCACCCCCTGTCCGGGCTCCGCGATGACAAACCGGTCAAGCACCTGCTGCAGCTGGGTCGTGATGGCCCGGCCATCACCCAGCCGAGCGGTCTGATTGACGATCAGGCGCACGTTTTTCCTTTTTTGCTGTCCGACCAGAACCTTGATGGTGGCGTAAGCGTCTGTCAGGGACGTCGGCTCCGGCGTGGCAACCACCAGCACCTCGGAGGCCAGCGACACGGCAAACAGCACCACATCCGAAATGCCCGCGCCCGTGTCCAGCAACAGAATGTCATAGTGGGGCACCAGCCCGGTCATGATGCGCAGAAAATCGTCGCGCACCTCAGGGGTCAGGCGCGAATACTCGACCATGCCCGAGCCGGCCAACAACACTGAAAACCCGCCAGGTGCCTTGATGATGGCCTGCTCAATGGTGGATTTGCCGGTGAACACGTCATGCAATGTGATCTTGGGATAAAGGTTGAGCACCACGTCCAGATTGGCCAGACCCAAATCGGCATCAAGCACCAGCACACGTTGCCCGCGTTTGGCCAATGCGGCCGCCAGATTGGCTGCGACGAAGGTTTTGCCCACACCACCTTTGCCGCTGGTGATGGCCAAGACCTTGCCGGAGGGTTTCAACGGTACCGCGGGCGGTTTCAAACCGTCTGGTGACGGTGGCGAAATTTCACTCATGAGCTTACCTTTTGTGCAGCGCTTGGGACGCCTTCGCCGTTAACAGCCTCGATCCAGGCCGGCTCACCGATGGCAAGGTGGCCGAACAGCAGATTTTTCTCTTCGGCACTGACCGAGATCACCTGTGGGTGATCCAGACAGACCCGGTTGCGTCCTTCGGACTTGGCGCGATACAGTTGCAGGTCAGCACGCTCGGTCCACAGTGCTTTGGTCGACCTGACCCATTCCGGCGCATAGGCACCACCGATGCTCACGGTGACATGGAGTGTGACCAGTGGCGACACGCTGATGGCCAGGGCCTCGATGGCATGCCGGATCCGTTCCGCCACAGCATCTCCAAAAGACACCTGGCAGTTGGGCAGCACCACCGCAAACTCTTCTCCACCATACCGGGCAACAGTATCCATGGGCCGCACACAACCCGCCAGGCATTTGGCAATGGCCTGCAAAACCTGGTCCCCGGCCTGATGGCCATGCGAGTCATTCACGCGCTTGAAATGATCAATGTCCAGCATGAGCAGCAGGGCGGATTCCCCCGAGCGGGCAACAACATCAATACCCCGCTCCAGCACGGTGTGAAATTGCCGCCGGTTGGCCAGCCCGGTCAAGGGATCCTTGAGGGAGAGTTCGCACAGACCGTCAATAACACCTTGAAGATAGGCCAGCGAGGCGTCTTCAGGCGAGGCCAGACGGGCTGCTGCGCCGTCATGTTTCAACAACGCCAGGGCATCACCCAGTCGCAGGTCACACACACTCACAGAGGGGGAAGCGGTTGAATTGACCACGGCTTGATTGAAGTTTTGACCAAGAAAGTCTAACAGGGCGAATTCCGGCTGGTTGGCTGAAATCAGGCCAGATTCCCGCACATTACCGGGATTACCGGGGGCTCAGGCAGCGGGCGGGTTGCGCAGCGCCTCCAGAGTCTCGGCGTCCGTCCGGTACATTTTGAGTCGTGCATCGGGGGCCAGCAGGCCCGCTTGCCGCAAAATTTGCTCCACCGGGAGTTTGAGACCTGAAATATGCAGGGTGATGCCGCGCTGCGCGAACGTGTTGAGCAACTGTCTGAAGGTTTCAACACCGGTCACGTCAACCCGGTTGATGGCGTTTGCAAACAGGCAGACATCCGTGATCTCCGGTTGCGTCGCCAAGTGTTCAAGAATATGGCGCTCGAAATTGCTGGCAGCGGCAAAGTCCAGCTCGGCGTCCATGCGCAGGGCGTACAGCTTCAACGCCAGGGGCGGCAGTTTCCACAGGTGGCGGTCGCGCAGGCTGCCGTCCGGGTGCAAACCCACTTCAATGATGCGGGGATGCAACCGGTAGTGCAGAAAATGCCCCAAACCCATCAAAACGCCCGCCAACACCCCCCAGTAAATGCGCGGGGCGGTTAAAAGCGTGATGGCAAATGTCATGCCACTGGTGATGGCCTCAACCCTGGATACGCGCCACAGCTGGTGGAAAGTTGCCGTTTTGATCAGGCCCATGACCGCGGCCACCACCACGGCAGCCAGTATCGACCGGGGTACATGATGCAGTGCGGGGGTAAAAAACAGCAGCGCCAGCAAAACAATCGACACCAGGAAAACGGTTGCCCAGCCGGTACGTGCGCCCGAATACAGCGTGATGGCTGCACGGGAAAATGAGGCGCTGGTTGGAAAGCTGCCGACAGCGGCAGAGGCAAGTTTGGCCAGTCCCTGACCAATCAGGTCCTGGTTGTCGTTCCAGCGTATCCCGTCTTTCTGGCTTTCTATTTTTGCGCTTGACGCCGTTTCCACAAAACTGACCAACGCAATCATCATGGCGGGCAGCACCAGTGCACTGAGCGTGTCCATTGGCAGCAGCAGGGGCATTTGCAGCGTGGGCAGAGCTGAGGGCAGATTTCCGACAACGGCTCCACCCAAAGCTTCAAAACGGGTGACATAACTGATCACCGCCGCCCCCACAACCACCAGCATGATCATGGGAATGTGGGGCCAATACCGCTTACCCAGCATCAGCATCACCAGGCCGCCCAGGCCCATGGCTGCCGCATAGGTATTTATTTTTGGATGACTCCACAAACTGGAGAGTGACCCCTCCAGCCCAAGCAGCGCGGGCAATTGGGACGCGATGATGAGCAGCGCGGCCGCCTGTGTAAACCCTGCCAGGACAGGCGAGCTGATCAGGTTCAATAACCAGCCCGACTTCGCCAGACCCAACGCCAGTTGCAAGGCACCCGAGAGGATCGCCAGCCAGACTGCAATGGCAACCCATTGTGGACTGCCGGGCTCGGCCATGCCCGTGATCGACGCACCAACCAAAAGACAGGTTAGTGCCGTAGGCCCCACAGCCAGCCGGGTGGACGAGCTCCAGAGTACGCCGACCAGTGTCGGCAAAAGTGCCGCATAAAAGCCGGTGACCAGCGGCATGCCCGCCAGAGCGGCATAAGCGACGGTCTGGGGCACCATGATGAGCGCAACCGTCAATCCCGCCAACGCTTCACCACGCAGCAGCCTGGCCGACGGGCGTGGCCAGCTGAGGAAGGGAAACCAGCGGTGTAATCGGTTCATGGTCAATCCTGGTCTGCCATCAAGCCTGTAGCGTACCCGACAGACGGGATCACGCCGCCGTGGCATGATGCGCGACGTTATTGCTCAAGCCGTTTCATGACCTCATTCAAATTGCTGGCGAAGACCAACCCAGCCAGGCTGATGCCTTTGGCCACGAACACATGAAAAGCAGCCTCACCGCGTTTGCTACTGTTTTTGTAGCATGCTGCGCATACTCAGCGACGCCCTGGACTGGAATCGTTACCCATGTGACGGATGGCGACACGCTTTGGGTGCGGCCCGCAGACGGTGGCAAACCCCGCAAAATCCGTATTGATGGCATTGACGCACCAGAAATATGCCAAGCCTGGGGCCTTCAGTCGCGCCACGCCCTGGAGAGCCGCCTTTTGCATCAGACGGTGCTGGTGCAGTCACGCCGCAAAGACAGCTTTGATCGCACACTGGCGGCGCTCAAGTTCAGGGGTGACGACGTAGGGGCCTGGATGGTGACGCAGGGTTATGCCTGGTCTTACCATTACCAGCGGAATGTGGGGCCTTACCCCGAGCAGGAGATGCAGGCGCTCAACGCCCATCGGGGCCTGTTTGCCAAACCCCCGGTGATCCGTCCGCGGGACTTCAGAAAAACCCACGGATCGTGTCAATGACCTGAGCCACAAACCACACACGACGGGTTGCGCGGCAGCCGGATGTCGCTCCACTCCATGGCACGGCCATCCAGCATCAGCAAGTGTCCGGCCACCGAGCGGCCTGCACCACTGAGCAATTTCAGCGCTTCTGCCGCCTGCATGGAGCCGATGATGCCCACCAGCGGCGCAAACACCCCCATCGTTGCACACCGGGTTTCTTCGAAGGTGGTGTCGGGCGGGAAGATGCAGGCATAACAGGGCGAATCGGCATCGCGCGGATCGAACACGCTGAGTTGTCCGTCAAAACGGATGGCGGCGCCTGATACCAGGGGTTTGCGGTGCTTCACACAGGCCGCATTGATCGCGTGGCGGGTTGTGAAGTTGTCACAACAGTCCACCACCACATCAGCCTGGGCAACCAGTTCGCTCAATAACGTCGCATCTGCGCGGGCCATAACGGTCGTGACGTTGACCTCCGGGTTGATGGCGGCAATGGACGCCATGGCAGAGGCCACCTTGGGTTGGCCGACCCGGGAAGCCGTGTGTGCAATTTGCCGCTGCAAATTGGTCAGGTCCACCGTGTCGTCGTCAACCAGGGTGATGTGTCCAACGCCAGCCGACCCCAGGTACAGCGCGACCGGAGAGCCCAGGCCCCCGGCACCGATGATCAGGGCGTGACCGTTTGAAATCCGTTCCTGCCCCTCAATACCGATTTCGTTGAGCAGGATATGGCGCGAATAGCGTAGCAGCTGGTCGTCGGTCATGGCGCAGCGTCTGCGTTTGCGCGGTTCAGTTTTCCTTGACCTCTTCCTTGCGCTCGGTCAGTGTTTTGCTGACCATCACGGTGCGGCCTTTGAGTTTGTTGATGGCTTGCATCAGGGGGAAGTCTTTTTCGGTACCAAATTCAGGCAGTCTGCGTTCGGCAACCGGTTTTTTGGCTTCGGCCTCAAGCTTTTTAAGTGCTTCGTCACGCGCTTTTTCACGGGCGACATCTTTGGTCTCAACGCCCTGGCCGCTGTTAAGGTGTTTCTCCAGATCCGCCTCACGGGTACGCAAGGCGGCAAACAGGTTGCCTTCTTCGGATTCGTCGACCATCACATCAGGCACGATGCCTTTGGCCTGAATGGAGCGGCCGCTGGGCGTGTAGTAACGCGCCGTGGTGATTTTGAGCCCGGTGTCGGGGCCCAGCGGGCGAACAGTCTGGACCGAGCCTTTGCCAAAGGTCTGGTTGCCCATGATGACACCCCGTTTGTAATCCTGCAGGGCACCCGCCACAATCTCGCTGGCAGAAGCCGAACCTTCGTTGACCAGCACCACCAGCGGAATGGTCTTGAGACTGGCGGGCAGGCGTTTGAGTGGATCAGCACCGCCCCGACGCTGATAAAACTCGGGCGACGCCTTGTAGGTGAACTTGCTGTCCGCCAACTGACCATTGGTGGAGACCACGGTTACATTCTCTGGCAAAAATGCTGCCGATATGGCCACCGCAGCGTCCAGCAAACCACCCGGGTCATTGCGCAGATCGAGCACCATGCCTTTGAGGTTGGGGTCCTGTTTGTATACCTCTTCCACCTTGCGCGCAAAATCATCGACCGTGCGTTCCTGGAACTGGCTCAGGCGAATCCAGGCATAACCGGGCTCCATCACCTTGCCGCGCACCGACAGCGTGCGAATTTCTTCGCGTGTGATCGTTACCGGGAAACTGCGATTCTCATCCTTGCGGAAAATGGTCAGGATCACCTTGGTGTTGGGCTCGCCGCGCATGCGTTTGACAGCTTCATTGAGCGGCAGGCCCTTGACGGCGGTGTCGTCAATCTTGGTAATCAGGTCATTGGTCTTGATGCCGGCCCGAAAAGCAGGAGAGCCTTCAATGGGTGTGACCACCTTGACCAAACCGTCCTCCTGGGTAATTTCAATGCCCACACCGACAAAACGGCCCGACGTACCTTCGCGAAATTCCTTGAATGACTTTTTATCAAAATACTGGGAATGGGGGTCCAGGCTGGCCACCATGCCGGTGATGGCCTCCGTGATCAGTTTCTTTTCGTCAACCGGCTCGACGTAGTCGGTCTTGACGATGCCAAACACCGTTGCCAATTGTTGCAACTCTTCCAGTGGCAAGGGTGCCAGCGTGCCCCGCGCTACCGTCTGGAGCGAGACCGTGGTCAGCGCTCCGGCGACCACGCCCACAGAAATCCAGCCCGCAATTTTCAGTTTTTGACCCATATAGCATCCTGTGCAGCAGAAACTGCCGCTTCAATATACACCTTGGAGGCGCACTTCACCTGCCGGTTCCCCGGTGTGGCGGTGTTTGGCCGAATTTACTCAGGCTTTACCCTGTGCGGCCACGGCAGCGGCCGCTTTGGCGGCGGCCTCTGCGTCACCCAGGTAATAGTGACGGATGGGTTTCAGGTCCGCATCCAGTTCATACACCAGAGGGATCCCGTTGGGAATGTTCACGCCCACAATGTCGTCGTCAGCGATGTTGTCCAGGTATTTCACCAGAGCCCGGATGGAGTTGCCGTGGGCGGCCACCACAATGCGCTTGCCGGCCTTGATGGCGGGTGCCATGGCCTCGTTCCAGAACGGCAAAACCCGCGCTACCGTGTCTTTCAGGCATTCGGTCAGGGGAATCTGCGACGCTGCCAGCTTGGCATAGCGAAGGTCACCGCGCTCGCTTCGCGGGTCGGTGGGTTCCAGCGCCGGTGGCGGCGTGTCGTAGCTGCGACGCCACACCAGAACCTGTTCGTCGCCATATTTCTTGGCTGTATCGGCTTTGTTGAGCCCTTGCAAGGCACCGTAATGACGCTCATTCAGACGCCAGCTGTGAACCACGGGCAGCCAGGTTCGGTCCATTTCGTCCAGGCAATGCCACAGGGTTCGGGTGGCGCGTTTGAGCACACTGGTGTAGGCCACGTCAAACTCATAAGCACCTTCCTTCAGCAAGCGGCCGGCTTGTTTCGCCTGCTCCAGCCCCGTGGGCGTCAAATCCACATCAGTCCAGCCCGTGAAGCGGTTTTCGAGATTCCAGGTGGATTCGCCGTGGCGAACAAGAACAATTTTGTACATGGTGAATGGTTTTTGAGGGAAAGATGAACCTGCGATCAACGCACGGGGCCTCATTCTATAAAATGTCGGGTTTGGCGTTGGCAATTTAACAAGGATCACAGTGAAATTTATTATCGATAACTGGATGTTGATGGCTGTTGCACTGGCTTCAGGCTCGCTGTTGCTGTGGCCGGTGATTCAAGGCGCGACCACCCTTGGCTTGAGCGCAGCCGGTGCTGTCCAGTTGATTAATCGCGAAAAAGCGGTGGTGATTGATGTCTGCGAGGCCGAGGAATTTGCAGCCGGTCACGTGGGTGGCGCAAAGAACATTCCCCTGAATCAGCTGGAAACAAAACTGACCAGCACGGTTAAAAACAAGTCCCTGCCCCTTATTCTGGTTTGCCAGACGGGTGCGCGGTCGGGGCGTGCCGTCGACATCGTGAAAAAGCTCGGTTACGAGCAGGCCCAATCGCTGGGTGGCGGCCTCAAGGCCTGGAGAATGGCCAATCTGCCCGTGGAAAAAGCCTGACAGGACCGGGGCCGAACCATGCAAGCTGTCAAGATGTACACCACCGCCGTTTGCCCTTACTGCACGCGTGCCAAGCAATTGCTCAACTCACGCGGGGTTTCGCAGATCGAAGAGATTCGCGTGGACCTGTCTGATGAGGAGCGCATCCGCATGATGCAGACCACCGGGCGTCGCTCGGTGCCGCAAATTTTCATTGGCCAGACCCATGTGGGCGGCTGCGATGACCTGATGGCGCTGGATGGGCGGGGCGGCTTGACGCCGCTGCTCAGTGGCGCCTGAGATAATCTGCCCCAAACTCTGATCCAATCGTTTTCCTGATTGCCCGTCTGCCGTATTTCCAGGCCGCAGCGGGCTTTGTTTTAACCTGAAAGAACCCCCATGGCCGACCAGCAAGACCCCGTATTCCAGATCCAGCGCGTTTATCTGAAGGGCGCTTCCCTTGAGCAACCCAATTCGCCCGCGATTTTGCTTGAGCAAGAGCAGCCGTCGGTTGACATTCAGCTCGGTGTGAACGCTGTTCCCGTGGCCGATGGCATTTTTGAGGTGTCGGTGACCGCCACCATCCAGACCAAAATCAAGGACCAGACGGTGTTTTTGATTGAAGCCCAACAAGCGGGTATTTTCGAGATCCGCAACCTGCCCGAAGAGCAAATGGCCCAAATCATGGGTATTGCCTGTCCGCAAATTGTTTATCCCTACCTGCGTGGCAACGTGGCTGATTTGATTCAGCGCGGCGGTTTTCCGCCCGTGCATTTGTCGGAAATCAACTTCCAGGCGATGTACGAGCAGCGGCGTGCCGATGCTGACGGTAACGGTGCTCCCACGGCCATTCAGTAAGGTTTTAGCCCCTTAGCCCTCGTCCACCATGCGCAAGCCGCTATGAAAATAGTAGCGTCATGAGAGTCATCATTCTGGGTGCCGGTGCGTGGGGAACGGCGCTCGCCCTGAGTGCGTGCCACAACATCGCTGCCCGGCATACGGTTACCCTGTGGGCGCGTGATGGCGCGCAGGCTTTGGCCATGCAGTCCCGGCGGGTGAACGCCCGTTACCTGCCGAATATCGTTTTGCCACCGCAACTCAATGTTCTCAGCGGGTCACCGGCCTGGCTGGATGCCGACCTCATCGTTGTGGCCACACCCATGGCCGGCCTGCGCAGCATGCTGCAACAGCTGCACGGGTGCCCGGTGCCTGTTGCCTGGCTGTGCAAGGGCTTCGAGCCATCGGCTTTGACGGGTTTTGGCCTGTTAGCCCACGAAATACAAGCGCAGGTAGCTCCTGAATTGATAGCGGGTGTGCTGAGCGGGCCCAGCTTTGCCCAGGAGGTTGCGCGCGGCCAACCCAGCGCACTGGTGGCGGCGAGTGAGCATGCCACCGTACGCGACGCGCTGGTGGCCGCCTTTCACAGCCCCAGCTTGCGGGTGTACGCCAACGACGACATCGTGGGGGTGGAGGTGGGCGGTGCTGTTAAAAACGTGCTGGCCATCGCCACCGGCCTGTGCGATGGCCTGAGCCTGGGGCTCAACGCCCGCGCAGCCCTGATCACGCGGGGTCTGAATGAGATGACCCGCCTCGGGCTGGCGCTGGGCGCCAAAGCCGAGACTTTCATGGGCTTGAGTGGCCTGGGGGACCTGGTGCTCACCGCCACAGGCGATTTGTCGCGCAACCGCAAGGTCGGGCTGGCGTTGGCCCAGGGGCAGTCCCTGGCGCAGGCCGTGGCGTCGCTGGGTCACGTGGCCGAAGGCGTGATTTGCGCCCGTACCGTGGCGCAACGGGCTCAGAGCCTGGGTGTAGACATGCCCATCACCCGTGCGGTGGTGGCCTTGCTGGACGGTCAGATCAACCCGGCCCAGGCGGTTGCCGCCTTGATGGGGCGCGAAGCCAGAGAAGAAACCTGACCCCATGACGATGACCCCAAGCTTTGACCTGACCGAGACCGAACTGGCCCAGCTGGCTGCCACTGACTGCGCGCGCGCCTTGCAGGAAGACCTGGGCAGCGGTGACCTGACCGCCGGATTGATCGATGCCACCCGAAGCGCGCGGGCCCACGTGCTGGCGCGCGAGTCCGCCATCATCTGCGGTGCGCCCTGGGTGGAAGCGGCCTTGCGCCAGCTCGACCCCGCCGTTAGCATCCAGTGGCGGGTGGCTGAGGGTCAGCGTTGTTCGCCCGACCAGGTGGTGCTGGAGATGGCGGGAGCAGCGCGCGCGCTGCTCTCTGCCGAACGCACTGCGCTCAATTTTTTGCAGTTGCTCAGCGCGGTGGCCACCAAAACCGCCATCTATGTCGAGGCCGTCCAGGGCACACGGGCGCAGATTGTGGACACCCGCAAGACCTTGCCGGGCCTGCGCCTGGCGCAAAAGTACGCGGTGAAAACCGGTGGTGGCACCAATCACCGCATTGGCCTGTATGACGCTGTGCTGATCAAGGAAAACCACATTGCAGCAGCTGGCGGCGTCACCGCTGCATTGCAGGCCGCAGCCAGCTTGGCGGCCCGGGCCCGCTTCATCGAGATTGAGGTGGAAACCCTGGTGCAGCTGGAGGAAGCCCTGCATGCCGGGGCCAAAATGGTGCTGCTGGACAACATGAACCTGTCCACCTTGCGTGAGGCGGTTCGCATCAACGCGGGCCGGGCTGTGCTTGAAATCTCGGGTGGTGTCACACTGGACAGCGTGCGAGCCCTTGCAGAAACGGGTGTAGACCGCATCTCTATTGGGGCCCTGACCAAAGACGTCAAGGCGACCGACTTTTCCATGCGTTTGCAGGAGCTGTGATGACTGCCTCAACCGACACGACAGGATCTTTGGTCGACGTTGAATACGAACAACCGGCGACCGTGGGCGCCTCGGTCTGCGAGACCAAACACGCCTGGGCGCGCATCCCGGTTGAGCCGGGCCCCAAACAGCGCGCCGCGCTCAAGGACAAGATCCGCCGCCTGTTGAAAGAGCGCAACGCGGTGATGGTGTCGCACTACTACGTGCACCCCGACCTGCAGGACCTGGCCGAAGAAACCGGTGGTCTGGTCAGCGACTCGCTGGAGATGGCGCGCTTTGGCCGCGACCACGCCGCGCAAACGCTGGTGGTGTCCGGTGTGCGCTTCATGGGCGAAACCTCCAAAATCCTGTCGCCCAACAAGACCGTGCTGATGCCCGATCTGGACGCCACCTGCTCGCTCGATCTGGGTTGCCCCATAGCCGAATTCAACGCGTTTTGTGATGCCCACCCCGACCGCACCGTGGTGGTCTACGCCAACACCAGCGCGGCCGTGAAAGCCCGCTCCGACTGGCTCGTCACATCCAGTTGCGCACTGGATATCGTGCAGGCCCTCAAAGACAAGGGCCACAAAATCCTGTGGGCTCCCGACCGGCATCTGGGTGGCTACATCCAGCGGGAAACCGGGGCCGACATGGTGTTCTGGAACGGTTCGTGCATCGTGCATGACGAGTTCAAGGGTTTTGAGCTGGAAGCACTCAAAAAAGAACACCCCCTGGCCAAGGTGCTGGTGCATCCCGAGTCACCCGCCGATGTGGTGGCGCTGGCCGATGCCGTGGGTTCCACCTCCGCCATCCTGAAAGCTGCACGCCAGATGGACGCGAAAGAATTCATAGTCGCCACCGACAACGGCATGATGCACAAGCTGCGCACGCTCAACCCCGGCAAGCTGTTCATTGAGGCCCCGACCGCGGGCAATAGCGCCACCTGCAAGAGCTGCGCGCATTGTCCGTGGATGGCGATGAATGGTCTGGCTGGCCTGGCCCATGTGCTGGAAACCGGCAGCAACGAGATTCATGTTGATCCCGCTTTGGGCCTCCGCGCCCGCTTGCCGATTGACCGGATGCTGGCCTTTACGTCGGCGCTGAGGAGCGGGCAGAATGCCGGGGCGCTGGTGCCGGGTATTGGCGCTGCCTGAACCCTGGGGCCCTACAACTCCAGGTTGTCGATGAGGCGCGTGTTACCCAGCTTTGCCGCGCCCAGAACCACCAGCGGCGCTACTGGCGATTCCACCACCGATCCGGTACCCACAGGCGCCAGCAGGTCGGCGCGTCGCCGCACCACCATGTAGTCGGGTTTCCAGCCACGTCGGGCCAGCGTCTCCATGGCGCGGATCTCGATTGCCGCGAAGTCTGTGCCGCCAGCCAGCAGTTCGGCCGCCATGCTTTGGAGCGCCAGGGAGAGTTGTATCGCTTCCCCGCGTTCAGCGGGCGACAGGTAGCCGTTACGCGATGACAGCGCCAGCCCATCGGTTGCGCGTTGCGTTTCGCCCCCGATGATCTCGATGGGCAAGGAAAATTGCTGCACCATGCGGCGAATGATCATGAGTTGCTGGTAATCTTTTTTGCCGAACACCGCCACGCCGGGCTGCACGCAGGCAAACAGCTTCATCACCACCGTGCTCACCCCTACAAAAAAACCGGGTCGAAAATGCCCTTCCAGCAGGTTGGCCAGCTCAGGTGGCGGGTGTACCGTGTAGGTCTGGGGCTCGGGGTACAGCTCTTTTTCGCTGGGTGCGAACAAGACGTCGCAGCCTGCAGCCCTGAGTTTGGCGCAGTCGGAGTCCCAGGTGCGCGGGTAGGTGTCAAAGTCTTCGTGTGGCAAAAATTGCAGGCGGTTGACAAAGATGCTGGCCACGGTGACGTCGCCCAGTGCCTTGGCCTGGTCGACCAGCGTGATATGGCCTTCATGCAGATTGCCCATGGTGGGCACGAAGGCGGGGCGTTTGAATGCGGCAAGCCGGTCGCGCAGCTCGGCGATGGTGTGGGCAATGTGCATGGCTCTGCGGATCAATACGCGTGCAGCGCAGGATCGGGAAAGCTCTGGTCCTTGACCGCGGCCACATAACGGCGCACCGCGTCGTCAACGCTGGTGCTGCCCGCCATGAAGTTGCGCACAAAGCGCGGTAGCTTGCCTGTTTTGATGTTCAGCATGTCGTGCAATACCAGCACCTGGCCGCCGCATTGCACCCCGGCCCCAATGCCGATCACCGGGATGGGCAGGGCTGCACTGACCTGTTGTGCCAATGATGCGGGAATGAGTTCCAGCACCAGCATGGCCGCACCCGCATCTGCCAGCTCGCGGGCTTGTTGCATCAGCAGGGCGGCGCTATCGTCCGTGCGGCCCTGAATGCGATAACCACCCAGTGCATGGACCGATTGGGGTGTGAGCCCCAGGTGGGCACAAACCGGTATGCCTCGCTCCACCATGAACCGCACGGTATCCGCCGTCCAGCCACCGCCTTCGAGTTTGACCATGTGGGCACCGGCCTGCATGAGCAGGGTGGCGCTGCGCAGGGCCTGTTCGGCAGACTCCTGATACGTGCCAAACGGCAGATCACCAATGACCCAGGCCGTTTGATTGCCGCGTGCCACGCAACGGGTGTGGTAAGCCATCTCTTGCAGCGTGACCGGCACCGTGCTGGCCTGACCCTGCAGTACCATGCCCAGGGAATCGCCCACCAGCAGGCAGTCGACGCCTGCTGCGTCCAGCAGATGGGCAAAGGTGGCGTCGTAGCAGGTGAGCATGGCGATTTTCTCGCCTGCGGCATGCATCTCGCGCAGGCGATGCAGGGTGACGGGTTTGCGGGCGGTAGGCGTCGAGGCTTGATTCATGGGGCAATGCTCAAAATTCGGGTTCGATGCAAATGGGATGCGGACTGAACGCGGATTCAACCCCGGTTGTCATGCACAACCGGCGTGGTGCTGGCCTGGCGCAAACCCAGACGTCGCAGCAAATCCAGATCGGCCTGGGTATCGGGGTTTCCGGTGGTCAGCAGCTTGTCGCCATAAAAGATGGAGTTGGCACCCGCCACAAAACACAGCGCCTGAATGCCATCCCCCATTTGCTGGCGTCCTGCCGACAGGCGCACACGCGCCAGCGGCATGGTGATGCGTGCGACCGCAATGGTGCGGACAAACTCGAATGGGTCCAGCGGTGCCTCATCGGCCAGCGGCGTGCCGGGCACGCGCACCAGATTGTTGATGGGCACTGATTCGGGGTAGGGTGCCAGATTGGCCAGTTGCGCGATCAGCCCGGCGCGCTGCAGGCGCGATTCACCCATGCCAACAATGCCGCCGCAGCAGACCTTGACACCGGCTCCGCGCACACGACCCAGGGTGTCCAGCCGGTCCTGATAATCCCGCGTGGTGATGATGTCGCCGTAAAAATCGGGTGCACTGTCGAGGTTGTGGTTGTAGTAGTCCAGCCCCGCGTCGCGCAATGTTTCGGCATGGCCGTTATCGAGCATGCCCAGGGTGGCGCAGGTTTCCAGGCCCAGGCCTTTCACAATGCTGACCAGTTCGGCTACTTTCTCGATATCGCGGTCTTTGGGCGCGCGCCAGGCCGCACCCATGCAAAAGCGAGTGGCGCCGGCGTCTTTCGCGCGTTGAGCGGCTTGCAGCACAGCGGCTGGCTCCATGAGTTTGGTGGCCTCGACACCCGTGTCAAACCGGGCTGCCTGCGGGCAGTAATTGCAGTCTTCGGGGCAGCCACCGGTTTTGACCGACAGCAGGGTCGCAAACTCAATCAGGGTCGGGTCGAAATGGGTGCGATGCACGGTTTGTGCGCGGTGCAGCAGCTCGGGAAATGGCAGCTCAAAGAGTTCTGCAACGGCTTGCACGGTCCAGCGCGCATCGGTGGCCAGCGCTGCGGCCGTCTGTACGGGTTTGGCTGCACGGTGCAATGTGACGGTTTGTTCCAGGGCGGTGGTGTTCATGGGTGCTCCTCGTGAAAGTGTGTCAATGCTGCGCTGCAGCAGTGGTGCGCAGTGTACCCAATACCCGGGGTGTCCTTCCTGACAAGGTATGCTTTGGCAAATGACCCATTGCCCTGATTTTTCACCTGCCGGGGTGTTTCAACGCCAGCTGGATGTTGGCCGATCGTGGTGACTCATGCCCGCAAACCCCTGCTGCCCAAATCGCTGCGCCACTGGTTGGCTGTAAAAGGTTCGCTGAGCCAGCACCTGGCTGCCTTGGGCTCACACTATCGTGTGCGGCCCCTGCAGCAAAAGAGCCTGAGGTTGTTGCCCACCGAAAATACGCGACTGCTCAGCGGGCAGGGTACCCGACACTGGGGCCGCGAAGTTTTGTTGTCCGTGGATGGGCAGGCGCTGGTGTTTGCGCGTAGTCTCACGCTGGCCCATGCGGTGCAGGGGCCGTGGCGGGCCCTGCGTTCCCTGGGCACACGGCCATTGGCCGACCTGCTGTATGCGCGCCGTCCGGCGCGCCGTTATGCCCTGCCGGTCAGGCGTCTGCGCCCGGTGTCGCCATTGCATACACATGTTTTGCGTGCGTTGCAGCGGCACCATCGTGCGGTCGAGGCTGCGAAGGATGTTGACGCTGGTGAGTGTGCGGCACCCAGGCCGCAGGGCCAGCACGCCCGTGTGGGTGGCTTGTGGATGCGCAGCGCCCGGTTTACCCGGCCGTGTGGCGGGCCTGCCCTGCTCGTGCAGGAGGTATTTTTGCCCTCCATCCACCCCTTGAGCTGCCCGGATCTGGACTTGCACGGGCGCAGCACCTTTCAGGTGCCTGATTCCCGCTGACGCTGTGCTGCCAGGGTTTGCAGCGCCGTGACCAGTTGGTCTACATCAGCGGTGGTGTGGGCAGCAGACAGGGCGATGCGCAGCCGCGCGGTGCCGACGGGCACGGTCGGCGGGCGTATGGCGGGCACCCAGATGCCTTGCTCGCGCAGTCCATCCATCACCCACAGGGCTTGCTCGTTGCTGCCGATCACCAGTGCCTGGATGGGGACACCTGAGGCAATCAACCGCCAGCCGGTCGGGCCGGGCAGAGTCGACAGTCCCTGGCGCAACCGGGTGATCAACCCGGCCAGATGGGCCCGGCGGTCGTCACCCGCTTCGATCAGACGCAGACTGGCCTGCAGGGCGCTGGCCAGAAGCGGCGGTGCGGCCGTGGCAAAGATATAGGTGCGGGTTTTTTGCAGCAACCATTCAATCAGCGTGTCATGACCGGCGACAAAAGCACCTGCCACCCCTGCGGCCTTGCCCAGGGTGGCCATGTACAGCACGCGGCGCGAGGCCCTGGCCCCGGTCAGGCCGGCGTGCGCCAGGCTGCCGCGGCCCTGTGGCCCGAGCAGGCCAAAACCGTGTGCGTCGTCCAGCAACAACAGCGCGTCGTGCCGCTCGCACAAGCCCAGCAGGCCATGGATGTCGGCCCTGGCACCATCCATGCTGAAAACGGCGTCGCTGAGGACCAGCTTGCGCCGTGCCGGGCTTTGGGCGAGTGCCTGGTCAAGTGCGCCCAGGTCAGCGTGTCCATAACGGTGGATCTGAGCGCGTGACAGCCGTGCGCCGTCGATCAGGCAGGCGTGATTCAGTGCGTCCGAAAACAGCGCATCGCCTTCACCCACCAGCGCCGGCACAATGCCGACATTGGTGGCATACCCGGCGTAAAAGTACAGTGCACGAGGCAATCCCGTGAAGGCCGCCAGTTGATGCTCCAGCGCCTCGTTGGCGGCGCTGTGACCGCTGACCAGAGGTGATCCGCCGGAACCCACACCAAACGTGTGTGCACCGGCGCAGGCGGCGTCAATGAGCACGGGATGGCCGGCCAGACCCAGGTAGTCGTTGCTGCAAAATGCCAACATGGACTGGCCGTCCACGCGCAGGCGTGCACCAGCCTCCGGCACCACCACGCGGCGGCGGCGGCGCAGATGGGTGCGATCCAGTGCGGCGATGCGGTCGGGGAATTCGTCGAGCCAGGAAGTCGTCATATTCAGGCGCTCGGCAGTGTGATGGCCAGCCTGGCGGGCCCGGTTGGCAAGCTGAGGCCAGTGAAATGGGGTATGTCAGCCAGCAGGGGCGCACCGAGCTGGCGTTGCAGCCAGGTGATGTTGTCGTCCTGGGCCTGCATGTCAGGGTCGATGCGGTTGGCCACCCAGCCCGCCAGTTTGAGGCCACGCGCACGAATGGCCTCGGCCGTCAGCACAGCGTGGCTGAGGCAACCCAGCCGCAGCCCGACCACCAGCACCACGGGTAGTGCCAGGGCCTGGGCCAGGTTAGCGCCTGTGGTGGTGTCTGACAGCGGCACATGAAAACCGCCCGCACCTTCCACCACGACGGCGTCAGCCAGAAGAGCCAGTTGGTGGTAACAGGCCACGATGTGATCAATGCGGATGGGCACCCCCGCACGCCGGGCTGCGATGTGGGGCGACAGCGGATCGGGCAGCAAGACGGGGTTGTCCAGCTCGGGTGGCACCCGGACGGTGGACGCCGCACGCAGCGCCAGTGCGTCCTCACTGGCCCAGGTCGTCCCGGCCCGAACCCAGCCCGCTGCCACGGGCTTCATGCCCACCACACGCGGGTGGTGCCTGGCCAGTGCGTGCAGCAGTGCAACCGAGACCTCTGTTTTACCGACCCCGGTATCGGTGCCGGTAACGAACCAGGACGCCTTGACAGTCATTGCATTCATGCGCGGCCCACTTTTTACACTTCTTCTGCCAGCGTGGCTTCCAGCGCGCCCAGCGCACCCTGCGCCAGGCACTGGACGGCTTCGGCGTCCAGCACATAGGGTGGCATCGCGTAGAGCGTGTTGCCGATAGGGCGTAACAGCAGGCCGAGCGCCATGGCATGGTGGTGGTAGCGGCGGGCGAAGTCGGGCACCGTGGTCTGGACATCCCAGGCCCAGATCATGCCCAGGTGGCGCGCGTGGCGAATCCGGGCGTGGTTGGTCAGCGGCGCCAGGGCATCGGTCAGCTCGCTGGCCAGTACCGCATTGCGCGTCAACACATCGTGCTGCTCAAAAATTTCCAGTGTGGCCAGTGCCGCGCGACAGGCCAGCGGGTTGCCGGTGTAGGAGTGTGAATGCAGGAAACCACGCGCCACTTCATCGTCGTAGAAGGCGTCGTAAACCGTGTCGGTGGTCAGCACCGCCGACAGGGGCAAGGTGCCGCCTGTCAAACCTTTGGACAGGCAGATGAAGTCAGGCCGGATGCCGGCCTGCTGGTGCGCAAACAGGGTGCCGGTGCGGCCAAAACCGGTGGCGATTTCGTCCACCACCAGATGGATCTGGTAACGATCGCACAGGGCGCGCACCAGGCGAAGGTACTCGGCGTCATACAGGGCCATGCCTGCCGCGCACTGCACCATGGGCTCAACAATCAGCGCGGCGGTGTCTTGATGGTGGTCGGCCAGCCAGGCTTCGAGCGCACGGGCACAACGTCGGGCCACATCCACTGCGGTTTCACCGCCTAGCGCACCGCGCGCGTCGGGACTGGGGACGGTGGTGGCCAGTCGCACCAGCGGCGCATAGGCTTCACGGAAAATGGCGATGTCGGTAACGGCCAAGGCACCCACGGTTTCGCCGTGGTAGCCGCCTGCCAGCCCGATGAAGCGGCATTTGCCGGGCTGGCCGCTGTTGCGCCAGAAGTGGGCACTCATCTTGAGTGCGATTTCGGTTGCAGACGCCCCGTCGCTGCCATAAAAAGCGTGCCCCAGTCCGGTCAGGGCAGCCAGGCGCTCGGACAGTTCGACCACCGGGGCGTGGGTGAAACCCGCCAGCATCACGTGGTCCAGCCGGTCGAGCTGATCGACCAGTGCGGCCTTGATGTGCGGATGACTGTGGCCAAACAGGTTAACCCACCAGGAGCTGACACCGTCGAGGTAACGTTTGCCATCCACATCATGCAGCCAGGGCCCTTGCGCCCGTGCGATGGCGACGGGTGGCTGCGCTTCGTGCAGCTTCATCTGTGTGCAGGGGTGCCAGACGCTGCGCAGGCTGCGCGAGGCCAGGGAGTCTTGCATGGTCAAAGGCGTTGTGTGGGCACGTGCTGGCGTGCACTTGCCGGGCGGTTGGCCTCGCCCACAAACACGAGTTGTGGCTGGTGCCCGGCCACCCGATCGTCATGCACCTGTGCGAAGGCCGCGATGATGATGAGGTCGCCCACGGCAGCGCGGCGCGCCGCCGAGCCGTTGACCGAGATCATGCCGCTGCCACGCTGGCCCTTGATGGCGTAGGTGATGAAACGTTCACCGTTGTTGATGTTCCAGATGTGGATCTGTTCGTTCTCGACAATATTGGCCGCATCAAGCAGGTCTTCGTCGATGGCACATGAGCCTTCGTAATGCAGCTCGCACTGGGTGACGGCGACGCGGTGGATTTTTGATTTCAGCAGGGTGCGAAACATGGGGTTCCTCAGTGAAGAGTCGATTGTGGCAGCAGCGGCACCGGCTGGCGTAACAAGGCGTTTCCCGCCACAACGGCTTGCTGCAACTGCGCCATAGCGGCCTCGGGAGACGGCGCTGCGGTAATGGCGGTAATCACGGCCGCACCCGCCGCACCGCAGGTCATGGCTTGCGATACCCGATCGGCGTTCATGCCCGCAATGCCCACCACCGGCAACCCTCCGGACCGGGACAGCAGGGCGCTCCAGTAGGCCAGGTTGTTGTTGCCCTGGGGAACCCAGGGCATGTCCTTGCTTTGGGTGGCGTGAATCGGGCCGCAGGCAATGTAGCTGGGCTGCAACGCCCAGGCACGGCAGACTTCCCAATAGGCATGGGTGCTGACACCCAGACGCAAGCCCGCATGGGCCATGGCGGGCAGGTCCGCCGTCACCAAATCTTCCTGGCCCAGGTGCACGCCGTACGCACCTTCTTCCATGGCGATTTGCCAGTGGTCGTTGATGAACAACTGGGCATTGGCGGCGCGTGCCGCCTTGATGCTGGCGCGCACCTCGTCACGTATTACGGAATCGAGCGGCGACGGGCCGCTCCTGGGCGCGGGGGTCTTTTTCACCCTGAGCTGCACGGTGCGAACGCCTGCGCTCAAGACACGCTGCACCCAGGCGGCGCTGTCCACCACGGCGTACAGGCCCAGATCGGGATCGCTCAACGCGGCAAAACCTTGCACAGAGGTCTGGCCGGGAATGCTGAAGCAGGGCAGGTTTTGCGCCTGCAGTGCAAAGTCGGTGCGCGGGCGCACCGGGCCGGCACCTGACCCCGCCGCATAGCCGTGGCGCAGCGCGTGTGTGGTGGCCATTTTGGCGAGAATGATGGCGTCGATGGCGACAAACCCCCTGGCCAAGGCCGCGGCTGCACTGGACGCAAATACACAGCCCGTGCCGTGGTGGTGCGGCGTGTCCACGCGTGGCAGGCTAAGCCAGCCGCTGGCCTGGGGCGTGGCGGCGTAGTCTTCGCTGTTGACACCCGCATGGTCCCCGCCAGTTATGACGACGGCTTTGCAGCCTAGCGCCATGAGCGCCGTGGCCGCCTGCTCAACGTCGGTTCGGCTGCTTAATGTCTCATAGCGTATTGCGCTGGCGTTGAACCGTTCGCCCTGAGCTTGTCGAAGGGCTTCGACAGGCTCAGCCCGAACCGGATTGAGCTGGATCATCAGCAAGGCAGCGGCCTCAGCGCGATTGGGCGTGATCAGTGTGGCACGCGGCAGCAGGGCGGTGCGGTAGGCGTGCAGCAGTGACCCATCTGCAAGCGCGGCCCCGGTGGTGGCGCGCAGCACCGGGTCCACCACCACCGGCAGGCCGGGGTTGGCTTCGCGCAGGCGGTCAATCCAGCGCACCAGGACGTCGACGTTGGCGGCGCTGCCCAGCATGCCGGTCTTGATCGCGGCGGGCGGCATGTCCGCAGCCAGCGCGGCCAGTTGCGCTTCCAGCAGCGCCGCAGATACGGGTTCGATGCATTCAATAGCAACCGAATTTTGTGCCGTGATGGCCGCGACGGCGGTGCAGCCGTGCACGCCAAATGCTTCCAGCGCGCGCAGATCGGCTTGCAGGCCGGCGCCACCGCCGCTGTCGGAGCCTGCAATGCTCCACACGATGGGGCTTTGGAGTGGTTGCGGCGTCCAGGGCGGGTTTTCAGGAGTTTTATGAGTCATTTCGGCCTCTAGCCCTCGTGCATTGTGCGTGAGTAGCTATTAAAAATATAGCAATTGATGGCTGCTCAGAGCACAAACGGCTGCCCCGTCACCGGCGTGGTGGGCACGGCCATGTCCTGACGCGCCATGATGCCGGCGTCATAAGCGATGCGCCCGGCCTCAATGCCCAGCTTGAAGGCGCGCGCCATCGCCACGGGGTCGTGTGCCTGCGCCACGGCCGAGTTGAGCAATACGGCATCAAAACCCAGCTCCATCGCCTGCACGGCATCACGTGGCGAGCCAATGCCGGCGTCCACAATCAGCGGCACGTCGGGCAGGCGCTCGCGCAGGGTGCGCAGTGCATGCGGGTTCAGCAGGCCCTGGCCCGAGCCAATCGGTGCGCCCCAGGGCATCAGGATGCGGCAACCCGCGTCCAGCAAACGCCGGCAGATCACCAGGTCGTCGGTGCAATACGGGAAGACCTCAAAGCCCGCGCGCGCCAGCTCGGTGGCAGCCTGCACCAGCTCAAACGGGTCGGGCTGAAGGGTGTACTCATCACCCACCACTTCGAGCTTGATCCAGTGCGTGCCAAACAGCTCGCGCGCCATGTGCGCCAGCGTGACGGCCTCGCGCGCCGTGCGGCAGCCCGCAGTGTTGGGCAGCAGGCGTGCGCCGGTGGCGCGGATCATGGCGTAGAAGTCGTTGGGTGCGCCGCCTTGTGAAAGCTGGCGCTTCAGCCCCACCGTGACCACTTGCGTGCCCGATGCCGCAATGGCACTCTGCAATACCAGCGGCGAGGGGTAGCCTGCGGTTCCGAGAAAGAAGCGGCTGCCGAGTTCGACATCTGCAATGTGAAACGTCATGGGGAGGGTCATGGTCTGTCCATTGGTGAAGTCGGGTTCAGCCGCCGGTGATGGGTTGGAAGGTGAAGATGGCATCGCCTGGCGTCAATTCACGTTCTGATCGGGCGTCGCGCGCCACAAACTCGCCGTTGATGGCGGTGCTTAAGCCCTGGGGCGGTTGGCCCGTGGTGGCGATGAAACCGGCCAGTGTGGTGTGGGCTGCCACCTGCCGGTGCTCGCCGTTGAGGGTGACTGTAATCAGCGTCATGCAGTTTGAACCTCATTCAGTGAAACAAGCACCTGCTCCACCAGCGCTGGCGCAATCAGCCAGCCATGGCGAAACAGGCCATTGATGCGGGTCAGCCCCGGCACCTGCCCGACAACCTGCCCGACATGTGGCAGGTTGTCGGGCAAGGCAGGGCGCAAATTGGTCTCGGTGTGCACCACGCGCGCCTCGGCCAGTTCCGGCATCACGCTGTGTGCCGCGGCCAACAACTCCACCGTGCTGCGCAGCGAGATGGGCGAACGGTCTTCGCTTTCAATCTCGCTTGCACCCACCACGATGATGTCGTCCTGACGTGGCACCAGATAAACCCGGTGGCGCGGGTGCAGCAGGCGCAAAGGCCGGTTAAGCACCACGCCGGGAGCGTGTAGCCAGAGGATTTCGCCCCTTACTCCCCGGACCGGCAATTCGGGCCGGGCCCCAGTGCCCCGCACATCAAACACGTGGTCAAAGTGATGATCACCACTTGCCGTGAGCAGGCAGCCGGGGCGGATGGCGGTAACAGCCTCACCCCAATGCCAGTGCACACCGCGCGCCACACCCGCCGCACCCAGCGCCGCCATGACCTGCACTGTGTGAATCTGGCCCTCTTGCGGCAGCAGCCAGGCGTGCGTGGGGCCTTGTATGGCGGGTTCCAGTTCGCGCAGCTTGGCGGCATCCAGCATTTGCGGGGCATGGCCGTTGGGTGCTTTGCGCATCAGCAAGTCCACCACGCGCCGCGCCGCGCCTTCGTCACCCCGGTGTGCCAGCAGCAGGCTGCCACGCTGGTGCATTGCAACCGGTGTGCCCTGTTCGCCAAGTGCTGCCACGATCTGCGGCCAGAGTTCCAGCGAGCGCAGGCCCAGTGCAAACACGTCTTCATTGGCGCATTCCAGCTCGGCCACGGGGCTCAGCATGCCGGCGGCCGTCCAGCCCGCCGCAGTCCGCGTTGCAGCGTCCGCAGCCGGGTCAAACACCTCAACACGATGCCCGGCGCGCGCCAGCTCAAACGCCAGCAAGCGCCCAAGCAGGCCTGCACCGGCGATGCCGATGTGCATCAGACCGCCGCCGTAGCCGAAAAACTGGGGGCGAGCACCCTAGACTTTCTGGATAGGAATGTAAATCTCGCTGCCCGCAGCCCGGAATTCGGCACTCTTCGCCGCCATGCCTGCGGCGATTTCCTGCTTGGTCGCCATGCCCGCCGCGATGTCTTCCTCTTGCTTCGCCGCGTATTCGCGCACTTCCTGGGTGATCTTCATCGAGCAGAACTTCGGCCCGCACATCGAGCAGAAATGCGCCACCTTGGCGCCTTCGGCGGGCAGGGTCTCATCGTGGAATTCCCGCGCTGTGTCGGGGTCCAGTGACAGGTTGAACTGGTCCTGCCAGCGGAACTCGAAACGCGCCTTGGAAAGCGCTTCATCACGTGCGCGCGACACCGGGTGCCCCTTGGCCACATCCGCCGCGTGGGCGGCGATCTTGTAGGCGATGATGCCGGCCTTCACGTCGTCGCGGTCGGGCAGGCCCAGGTGTTCCTTGGGCGTCACATAACACAGCATGGCCGTGCCATACCAGCCGATCATGGCCGCGCCTATTGCCGAGGAGATGTGGTCGTAGCCCGGCGAGATGTCGATGGTCAACGGCCCCAGTGTGTAGAAAGGCGCTTCATGGCAGTGTTTGAGCTGCTCTTCCATGTTGGCCTGGATCATGTGCATGGGCACGTGGCCGGGGCCTTCGATCATGGTTTGCACATCGTGTTTCCAGGCGACTTTGGTCAGCTCACCCAGCGTGCGCAACTCGGCAAACTGCGCCTCGTCATTGGCGTCGGCACCGCTGCCTGGGCGCAGGCCGTCACCCAGACTGAAGCTCACATCGTAGGCCTTCATGATGTCGCAGATGTCTTCGAAGTGCTCGTATAAAAAGCTTTCCTTGTGGTGCGAGATGCACCACTTGGCCATGATGGAGCCGCCGCGCGAGACGATGCCGGTGCGGCGTTTGGCCGTCATCGGGATGAAGGGCAGGCGGATGCCGGCATGGATGGTGAAGTAATCCACGCCCTGCTCGGCCTGCTCGATCAGCGTATCGCGGAAAATTTCCCAGGTCAGGTCTTCGGCCACGCCGCCCACTTTTTCCAGTGCCTGGTAGATCGGCACGGTGCCTATGGGCACGGGTGAGTTGCGGATGATCCAGTCGCGCGTGGTGTGGATGTTTTTGCCGGTCGAGAGGTCCATCACGTTGTCGGCGCCCCAGCGGATCGCCCACACCAGTTTTTCCACCTCTTCTTCAATGCTTGAGGTGACGGCCGAGTTGCCGATGTTGGCGTTGATCTTCACCAGGAAGTTGCGCCCAATCGCCATCGGCTCGATTTCGGGGTGGTTGATGTTGGCCGGAATGATGGCGCGGCCCCGGGCCACCTCGCTGCGCACAAACTCTGGCGTCACGATCTCTGGAATCTGCGCGCCCATGGGGTTGCCGCGCAGGCGGCTGGCGCGTTCCGTGTCCGCCAGGTACTCGGCCGCCCACTCGCGTTTGCCGTTCTCGCGGATCGCCACGTATTCCATTTCGGGGGTGATGATGCCTTTGCGCGCGTAGTGCATCTGGCTGACATTGCTGCCGGATTTGGCACGGCGCGGGGCACGCTGCAAGCCTTCAGCCTGCGCACGCAGCGAGGCAATGCGCTGGATTTCGCGCTCTTCGTGTTTGGTGCCGTCGTCCAGCGACTTGCGCTCGCGACCGGTGTAAATCTCGGTATCCCCACGTGCTTCAATCCAGGGCGTGCGCGGGGTTGGCAGGCCTCGGCGAACGTCGATGTCGGTGTCCAGCTCGGTGTAGGGGCCGGAGGTGTCATAAAGCGTGGCGGATTCACCGTTGCTCAAGGCCACTTCGCGCATCGGAACGCGAAGTTGTGTGTGCAAGCTTCCCGGTGCGTAGATTTTTCGTGACGCAGGGAAAGGCTCGCGGGTCAGGGCCAGCGCTTGAGCGAATTTGTCGGGAGCGTTCATCAGAGACCATCCTTTCGGTGTGCTAGTGCACAAGTGCTCCGAAAGGTGTGGCAGGCCTGAACTCGTGGTGTGCGCTGCGTGCTTGGCAGCGAGTTCTGGCAGCTCTTCTTACGTCGGTACGAACCGATTCAAGTTCACGGGTTTGGGCCTGGCCATCTCAGCGAACCACCACAATTGGCGGAACGCACCCCGGAGCAGGGTCAAGTATAGCCGGGTGCTTGATCAGGCCTTTGGCGTCAGGATGGTGCTTCGTGCCACGGTGTCGAGCTGGGGATAGTCCCGGCTGAAATGCAGGCCGCGGCTTTCATGGCGCGACTGGGCCGAGCGCACGATCAGGTCAGCCACCTGCACCAGATTGCGCAGCTCCAGCAGGTCGCGTGTAACGTGAAAGTGCGCATAGAACTCGTGTATTTCCCCTTGCAGCAGCGCGATGCGGTGGGCTGCCCGCTCCAGCCGCTTGTTGGTGCGCACAATACCCACGTAGTCCCACATGAAGCGGCGCAACTCGTCCCAGTTGTGCGAGATCACCACGGCCTCATCGGCATCCGTCACGCGGCTTTCGTCCCAGCCTGGCAAAGCGGGTGCCGCCACCAGCGGCGTGCGCACAATGTCCTGTGCCGTTGCCAGCGCAAAAACCATGCATTCCACCAGTGAGTTGCTGGCCAGCCGGTTGGCCCCGTGCAGGCCCGTGCAGGCGGTCTCGCCAATCGCGTGCAAGCCGGTCAAATCAGTGCGGCCAGCCAAATCAGTCAGCACACCGCCGCAGGTGTAGTGGGCCGCCGGCACCACCGGAATTGCCTGTTTGCTGATGTCGATGCCCAGTGACAGGCAGCGCTCGTAGATGTTGGGAAAGTGTTCTTTTAAAAACGCCAGGGGCTGATGTGATATGTCCAGATACACACAGTCAAAGCCGCCTTTTTTCATCTCGAAGTCAATGGCCCGCGCCACCACGTCGCGCGGTGCCAGTTCGGCCCGCGGATCGTGCTGGGGCATGAAGCGCACGCTGCCCGCGGATTCCGGCAGCTTGAGCAGGCCGCCTTCGCCGCGCATCGCTTCGGTGATCAGAAACGATTTGGCATGTGGGTGAAACAGGCAGGTGGGGTGGAACTGGATGAATTCCATGTTGGCCACCCGGCAACCGGCGCGCCAGGCGGCGGCAATGCCGTCGCCAGTAGCGGTGTCGGGGTTGGTGGTGTACAGGTAGACCTTGCCTGCCCCGCCGGTGGCCAGAATGGTCTGGGGGGCGTTGAATGTCACCACCTCATCCGTGGCTTCGTCCAGCGCATAAAGGCCCAGGCAGCGATCCGGTTGCCCGGCCGCTGTGTGAAGCTTGCTTTGCGTGATCAGGTCTACCAGGGTGTGATTCTCGAAAAGGGTGATGCCCGGTGTGCGGCGCACCTGCTCGATCAGGGTTTTTTGAACCGCCGCACCGGTGGCGTCGGTGACGTGCACGATGCGCCGGGCGCTGTGGCCGCCTTCACGCGTGAGATGCAAGTGACCGTCCTCTTCGGAAAATGGCACACCCAGTTCGCGCAGCCAGGCAATGGTTTGCGGCGCGTTTTCAACGACAAACCGCGTGGCCCCCAGGTCCGACAGGCCCGCGCCAGCCACCAGCGTGTCATCAACATGCGACTCAAAGTTGTCGTCTTCGGCCAGCACGGCGGCAATGCCACCCTGTGCCCAGCCGCTGGAACCATCGCTCATGGCGCGTTTGGTGAGAATCGCGACCCGGTGCGTCGGGGCCAGGTGCAGCGCCGCTGACAGGCCTGCCAGGCCGCTGCCGACAATCAGCACATCGAATTCAAAAGTAGAAGCGGCAGAGGCGGTCATAGCGGGTTGATATCCTGGGTGAACTCAGGTCTGCGAATAGGCCAGTCGGACATAGATCGGCGCAAAGGCTTCTGCCTGGGTGATTTCGATCAGGGTTTCCTTGGCCAGTTCCAGCATGGCGATGAAAGTGACCACCAGGACGGGTGCGCCCTGGGTGGGGTCAAACAGATTCTCGAACTCGACAAACTTGCGCCCCTGCAGGTGGCGCAGCACGATGCTCATGTGCTCGCGTACCGACAACTCTTCACGGCTGATCTTGTGATGCTGGATCAGTTTGGCCCGCTTGACGATGGACGCCCATGCTTCCTGCAAATCCACCACATTGACATCGGGAAAGCGCGGCACCAGCGACTGTTCGATAAAAACCTGGGCCTTGAGAAAATCGCGGCCCGACTGGGGCATGGCGTTGAGTTTGGCGGCAGCCTGCTTCATCTGTTCGTACTCCAGCAGGCGGCGCACCAGCTCGGCACGCGGGTCTTCGGCCTCTTCGCCACCGGCTACCTTGCGTGGCGGCAGCAGCATGCGCGACTTGATTTCGATCAACATGGCGGCCATCAGCAGGTATTCGGCCGCCAATTCGAGGTTGCGCCCCCGAATTTCGTCCACGTAGACCAGGTATTGACGCGTCAAACCCGCCATCGGGATGTCGAGAATGTTGAAATTCTGCTTGCGAATCAGGTACAGCAGCAGGTCCAGTGGCCCTTCAAAGGCCTCCAGAAACACTTCCAGCGCATCGGGCGGGATGTACAGGTCCTGGGGCATGGCAAACAGCGGCTCACCATACAAACGTGCCAGTGCCACCTGGTCCACAACCGCGGGCATGCCGCCGAGGTCAGGTATTGCGGGCAACAACAGGGGCGTGCTCACGAGGGCGTTTGACATTCATTTGCTATCAAAATAGTAGCTGCTCGCGCAGATCCATCGGGGGCTGGAGGCCCTTTTGGCACTATTTCGCGTTGGTCTGGTAAACGTACGGGTTTTGGGCCACCTCGGCGGCACGGTACTCGGCCCAGGCGCTGCGGTCGACGGTTTTGTCCCACAACAATTCACGGCCCTGGCGTTGCTGCGACTCCAGATCGGGCTTGCTGGCCTTGAGCTGGTCGATGAACTGGGTGGTTTCGGACTGGTAGTCCGGACGGCGGAAGATTGACTGAAATATGGACATAAACTGGACCTCTTTCGCCAATTTTACCGGGGCCGCCATGCAAAACAGGATTTTGATTGCCGGATTGATCGCCGTGATGTTGAGTTTGGTCGCCTGCGACCAGCAACGCATCAGCGAACTGGAGGACGGTGTCGCCACGGAAGGGGATGTTCGCCTGAAGTTCGGCGAGCCGGAAAAAGTGTGGGACGGCCCCAACGGGGCGCGCATTTTTGAATACAGCCGCCAGCCCGAAGGCCACGTGAATTACATGATCACCATTGGTGCTGACGGCAAAATGAGTGCGCTGCGCCAGGTACTGACACCGGCGAACTTCGCCAAAGTGACGCCGGGCATGATGATGGAAGACGTGCGCAAGCTGCTGGGAAAACCCATGAAAATCACGCCCTTTGAGCTGAAGCGGGAGATTGCCTATGACTGGCGCTACCTGGAAGACGGCAACAAATCCATGATTTTCACCGTGTACTTCAACCCCGATTACCGGGTGTTGCGCACCGGCGCAATGGGTGACCGCAATTCCACGGAAAACCGCAACGCCCCATGAACAGCGGGCGTTTTGAAAACCTTCAGTTCGAGCCCCCATTCATCCATGAAGAGCAGGGCACCAAGTCCCTGCATTTCACCTTCGGCGAGTTGCAAAGCCGCATGCGCATCAACAGCCCGTGGCATCTGGAGGTGGACTACACCCGAACGATGATGGGTTTCCTGCTGTTCAACAACTGCCCCGCCAACATCCTGATGATTGGGCTGGGTGGCGGTTCGCTGGCCAAATTCTGCTACCGCCAATTGGCGCAAACCCACATCACCGTGGCCGAGATCAACCCCCACGTCATTGCGCTGCGTGACGACTTTCAGGTGCCACCCGACGATGCGCGATTTGAAGTGATGGCCTGTGACGGTGCGTTGTGGGTCCACGATTCAGTTGCACCAACCGACGTGCTCATGGTGGATGGGTTCGACACCTCCGGGCAACCGGCGCAACTGTGTTCACAGGCTTTCTATGACGACTGTTTTCAGGCACTGTCGCCCCAGGGCATGCTGGTTGCCAACCTTCACTATGACCATGCCAGCTATGGGCTGCTCACCGATCGCATCAGCCGCAGTTTTAACGGCGCGATGCTGGAGGCCGTGGCGGCAGAGAAGAGCAACGGCATTATTTTTGCCTTCAAGGACCCGTCCATGGTGGCGCGCGTTAAAAACCTGAAAGACAGTCTGGAGCCGCTGGACGCCCAGGCCCGCATGCAGTTAAGACCCGAGTTTGGGCGCATCCTGTGGCAGATGAAAAACCCTGACCTATAACTGTGCTGACTCCTTGGCCGGGTGGCTGTTAACCGCATACAGCCGTGAGGGCGCCGGGCAGATCGGGGAAGAGATCCCCTTCTGGCACCTGGAGCAACAAGCCGCAGCGTTGTGCCATGTCCAGCGGCTGATGCACCAAACCGCACAAAATCAGCCGGACCTGCTTTTTCTGGCACGCGCGCACCAGGTTCATCAGGGCATCAGCACCGGATGAATCCACGTAGATCACGTTTTTGAGGTCCAGCACCAAAGTTTGCCGGGGCAGTGCATTCTCAATTGCCTCAACCAGCTGGACGGCTCCGAAAAACAGGGCCCCGTAAAGTCGGTGTGCGGCCACCTGCACGGTGCCGCCCGCGGGCACCAGCTGGCCTGCGAGGGTGACCGCCTCAGACCGGGAGAGGCTGGAGATGCGGTAGATGAAGGTGACACAGGCTGCCATCAGGCCGACCTCAACCGCCACCGTCAGATCAAACACGACTGTCAGGAAAAATACCGCCAGCAGCGTCACCCGGTAGGGCACGCGGTACTGCCGCAGGTGGACAAACTCACGCCATTGGCCCATGTTCCACGCCACAAACATCAAAATGGCGGCCAGCGCAGCCAGTGGCACATGGGTCGCCAGGGGCGCGGCAATCAAAACAACCAGCAGCAGTGTCAGCGCGTGCACGATACCGGCGATGGGGCTGGCCGCACCACTCTTGATGTTGGTGATGGTGCGGGCAATGGTGCCTGTGGCCGGCATGCCGCCAAAAAATGGCGTGATGAAGTTGGCTATGCCCTGGGCCATCAGCTCCTGGTTCGGGTTGTGGCGGTCGTCAATCATGCCGTCGGCAACGCGTGCACACAACAATGACTCAATGGCACCCAGCATGGCCAGCGTGGTGGCGGGTACCAGCAGGAAGCGGGCCGAATCCCATGAAAAAGCCGGCCATTGAAAGGGTGGCAGGCTGGCCGGTATGCCACCAAAGCGGCTGCCAATGGTCTCCACCTGCAGGTCCAGCGACGACACCGCCAATGTGGCCAGAACCAGCGCAATGACCGAACCCGGCACGATGGCAAAACGGCGCGCACGTGGGGCGTGGTGGCCCAGCTTGGGCAACCAGAATTGCCAGAATATGATCACCGCCAAAGAGGCTAGCGCCAGGGCCATGGCCTGTAGGTTGAGGGTGTGCAGGGTACGGGCCAGGGTTGCCAGAATGCCAAAAAAATCGGCTGGCATGCTGACAACCTGAAGACCCAGAAAATCCTTGATTTGTGACAGCGCAATCAGTACGGCGATGCCGTTGGTGAAGCCAATAACGACCGTAACGGGAATAAACCGGATCAGGGAACCCAGCTTGAAGAACCCCATCAAAAACAGCATCACGCCGGACATGGCGGTGGCAATGACCAGGTTGCTGAGCCCGTAGCGCTGCAAAATGCCGTACACAATGACGATGAACGCGCCCGCCGGCCCGCCAATTTGAACCCGGCTGCCACCCAGCGCCGAGATCAGGAACCCGGCAATGATGGCCGTTGCAATGCCCGCTTCAGGCTTGAGCCCGCTGGCCATCGCAAACGCCATCGCCAGCGGCAGGGCAACTATGCCCACCGTTGCGCCGGCGCTCAGGTCTTTGCCAAACTTCGACATTGAATAGCCATTCAAGGAGTTCAGCAGGTAGGGGCGAAAAAAAGCCAGGCGGCCGGACGGCAGGGGAGTCATGCGCAGTGAGTGGGTGGGCGGTTAAGAAAGGTGTGCAAAGCGGTGCGAAGCTGTGGCGTAACTTCGTGTAAGTTTACGCTTGGCCGCCACGCTGCAGCCGCCCCGGTTTGTACAGTTGGGCCAAGTTCTGCCATCATGCGCAGACATGGGGCCAAACTCACGCGGCTTTTCCCTCATGCAGTTAACGGAAACCTGGCCCGGCGTGGCGGCGGATGTGTCAATGAAATACCTGTTTGAGTTTGTACGTGCTATGGGTGTGCGGTGGTTTTGGCCGCTGCTGGCTGGCGTTTTGCTGGCTCAGATCGGGGTTGTCGTTCTGACGTTGTCGGGGACCGGCGGGTTGAGCGCAACGGTGGTGCTTGCCCTCGCCGGGACGGGCCTGCTGGGCACAGGGTGGCTGGTGATGTTGCTGGCCCGGCTGGCATTCCACACCGAAGAGGCCCGCCAGGATGACGAGGCCGCCTATCTCAATCTGCGTGAGGCCATCGATGAAATGCCCGCCGCCATCGAATTGTTTGACGCCCAGGACCGGGTCGTGGTCTACAACCGCCGCATGGAAGAGATGTTTCCACAGCTCGAAAAAGGCATGGCACTGGGCCACACCTTCGAAGAACAACTGCGCAACGCGATACCACCTGGGTGGCCCGCAGGCGCATCGCCCGAGGAGCAGGAGTTGTGGATCAACCAGCGTTTGAATGAGCGATGTGCGACCGATGGGCCGCAATTGCAGCGTCTGCCGGATGACAACTGGGCGTATCGGTATGAGACCCGAACCACGTCGGGCTGGGTTGCCACGGTGCGTGTCGACGTGACCGACATGGTTCGCCAGCGTGAAGCCCTGGACGCTGCGCGTGATCAGATCCGGCTGGCTGACCTTCGCCTGCGTGAGGCGGTGGAAGCCATGCCGGCCGGGCTGGAGGTGTTTGATTCACAAGACAGGCTGGTGCTCTACAACCAGCAACTGGTGCTGATGTATCCGGAAATGGCCAGGGAACTCGCGGCGGCGCTGGATGAGGGGCGCACATTTGAGTCACTGCTGCGCTACAGCATTCGCGCCGGACTGATTCCAGAGGCGCAAGGCCGTGAAGAAGACTACGTTGCCGCCGCCTTGAACAGCCGGGCCACGCCGGATGACGTGCGCTTGATCGCCACGCCATCGGGTCGGTGGCTGCATGTTTACGAAAAGCGCACCCGCTCCGGCGGTGTGGTGGGGGTCCGGCTGGACGTGACAGCGTCCATTGAAGCGGGCAGGGAGCTTGAGCGGGCCAATGAGCAGTTGGCACGTCTGTCCACGACAGACGGCCTGACCGGCGTGGCCAACCGTCGGTTCTTTGACGAAAACCTGGTCAGCGAATGGCAGCGCAGTGCGCGGGGTGCCGAATCACTGTCCCTGCTGATGATCGACATTGACCATTTCAAGTTGTACAACGACCGTTATGGCCATCTCGCGGGGGATGAATGCCTGCGCCAGGTGGCTCAGGTGCTGGGTGCCTGCGTCCAGCGTTCGGGCGAGTTGGTAGCCCGATACGGGGGCGAGGAATTTGCGGTTTTGTTGCCGGGCACCGACACCGATGCTGCGGTGCTGATTGCCCAGCGCTGCCTGGACGGCATGCGCCGGGCCGCCATTGCGCACGCCGATTCACCCACGTCGCCACACCTGAGCTTGAGCATTGGTGTGGCAACCCGGGTCGCCGTGCAGGGGGTTGACCCCACAAGCCTGGTTGAGCAGGCCGACATTGCACTGTACGAGGCCAAACGAGGCGGTCGTGCACGCCTGCAGCGCGCGGACTCAAGCCCGTAGCTGGCGCACAGGCCGTTCTGGCCGTTCTAGCGTACCCGCATGCCGGGCAGGGCGCCAGGCGTGGGTTCCAGCACGTAGATGCCGGGATTGCTTTTTTCATCGCCATGGCTGGCGGCCAGCACCATGCCCTGGCTGATGCCAAACTTCATCTTGCGTGGTGCCAGATTGGCGACCAGTACCGTGTGTTTGCCGATCAGATCAGCGGGTTTGTAGGCGCTGGCAATGCCGCTGAACACGTTGCGGGTGACGGCTTGGCCCTGCGGGTCGGTGCCTTCGCCCACGTCCAGCGTCAGACGCAGCAGCTTGGTAGAGCCTTCCACTGCTTCGCAATTGACGATCCTGGCAATGCGCAAATCGATTTTGGCGAAGTCGTCGATGGTGATGAGCGGGGCGATGGCTTCACCGCCAGGCGCTACTATTTCGATAGCTTCTTGTGCAGATTCGACGGGGGCTGGGGGTTCAAATAGTGCATCAAGCTGCTTTTCTTCGACGCGCTGCATGAGATGTTGGTAGGCACCGATGGTGTGACCTGAGGCAACCAAATCATTCTCAACATCACTCCAATTCAATGATTCGACGTTGAGAAATTTTCGAGCGTCTTCACTCAACGCAGGAAGTACGGGCGATAAGTAGATTGTCAGCAAGCGAAAGCACTCAATTGCGTGGGAGCATATTCGCTGCAACCGAGCATGTTCCACATCCCCAGATTTGAACTTGGCGAGTTTCCAAGGTGCTTGTGAGTCGTAGAAAGAGTTCGCGGCGTCCGCAAGCTCCATGATGAGTCTGAGCGCCTTGCCGAATTCGCGGTCTGTGTAGTGTTGCGCCACTTCAGATGCCTTAGCTCGAACCTGGGCAACAATTCGAGGAGTATCTTCACCAGCCGAATCGCCCATCCGCCCATCAAAATTCTTAGTCAAAAACCCTGCAGCCCGGCTCGCAATATTCACATACTTGCCGATCAAATCGCTATTCACCCGGGCCATGAAGTCATCGGCGTTGAAGTCGATGTCCTCATTGCGGCTTGAGAGCTTGGCTGCCAGGTAATACCGCAGCCATTCCGGGTTCATGCCCAGGCCCAGGTATTTGAGCGGGTCCAGCCCGGTGCCTCGGCTCTTGCTCATCTTCTCCCCGTTGTTCACGGTCAAAAAGCCGTGCACAAACACGTTGTCAGGCGTCTTGCGGCCACTGAAATGCAGCATCGCTGGCCAGAACAACGTGTGAAACGTGACGATGTCCTTGCCGATGAAGTGGTACTGCTCCAGCGCCGGGTTGGCCATGTAGGCATCAAAGTCCACGCCACGCCGGTCCAGCAGGTTTTTCAGCGAAGCCAGGTACCCTACCGGCGCATCCAGCCACACATAGAAGTATTTGCCCGGAGCATCGGGAATCTCGATGCCAAAGTAGGGTGCGTCGCGGCTGATGTCCCAGTCATCCAGGCCCTCACTTTTGGAGCCGTCCGGGTTGGTGCGCACGGAGAACCATTCCTTGATCTTGTTCGCCACCTCGGGTTGCAGCTTTCCATTCTGCGTCCACCTCTCCAGAAACGCCACGCAGCGCGGATCAGAGAGCTTGAAGAAAAAATGCTCGGAGCTTTTCAGCTCGGGCTTCACGCCCGAGAGTGCTGAGTAAGGATTGATCAGGTCCGTGGGCGCGTAAACCGAGCCACACACTTCACAGTTGTCTCCGTACTGATCTTTGGCGTGGCATTTGGGGCATTCGCCCTTGATAAAACGGTCGGGCAGGAACATGTTCTTTTCGGGGTCGAAGAACTGTTCGATGGTTTTGCGCTCGATCAGTGAGCCGCCCTTGCTTTCGGGCAGGTCGCGCAGGTCACGGTAAATTTGGCGGGCTAGGTCGTGGTTTTCCGGCGCATCGGTGCTGTGCCAGTTGTCAAAACTGATGTGAAAGCCGTCCAGATAGGGTTTACGGCCAGCAGCGATGTCCGCCACAAACTGTTGGGGCGTTTTGCCTGCCTTTTCAGCAGCAATCATGATGGGTGCGCCGTGCGTGTCGTCCGCGCAAACGAAGTCCACATTCACGCCCTGCATCCGTTGATATCGGACCCAGATGTCAGCCTGGATGTACTCCATGATGTGGCCGATATGGAAGTTTCCGTTGGCGTAGGGTAGGGCAGTGGTGACGAAGAGTTGACGTGGCATCGGGAAGGGCGGCTTGCGAGGGAGTGTGGATTTTATCCCTCAGACGCCAGGCCGGGTCGCCGCCAGCTTGCCCAGGGCGCTCTGCATATCGTCAAAGTCCAGCACCGCGCCGAGGCTGCCGTCGTCATTTACCCAGCGCATGCGGTCCCCATCGGGGGTCAAGAACAAGACCTTGCCGTAGCTTTTGGGTGAGTGTTGTGCTTTGCGGGCCGCATCTTTGGTGTCGTCTTTTGTTTCCAGCAAGCGCTGCAGAGGCTCATCGGCCGGGTTGTGCCTCACACAGACCACAAAGTCGGGGTAAAAATAATTGTCGTGTTCGGCCCGCACCACGCGCACTGCATAGGGTTTGTTGCGGGGGTTTCTGTGCCACCAGACCACAAAGTCGGCGGTGTCCAGCGCCCTTGAAAATGCATTCTCCAGGGTATTGCCGTACCAGGTTCCGTCGAACTGACCTTGCGAAAAGTCACCGCTGTCAAATTGGTAGTTCTTGTCTGCCATCCATTGCCGGTCGTCTACCAGCAGCTCTTGCGCCACGCGCTCGCCGTCGTGCGTGCTGGGTGGAAGCACGCCATAGATGTTTTTGGCTGAACGCTCCAGCGAAATACCTTTTGGGAATACCATGATGTCGGGCAGCGGCTTGGCATCGATCAGCTTGGCGCGTTGGGCAATTTCGCTGAACATGGCCTCGCACAGCTCTTGCGCGCTTTTGCGGATCACCCAATGCGCCGCATCACGAGACAGGCGCACACGCTCGGCCTCAGCGGGTTGCGCCTCCGGGGGCAGGTTCTCCAGTTCTTCATCCAGGGCGCTGCGCAGTCTGCTGGCCAGCACCTGCACGATGAGCTTGTAATCTTCCTCCTCTGCTTGCGGCAGTGTTTGCAGAGCCTGCATGGCTTCGCGGGCCAGGGCGCTGCGGTCTGTGAACACCTGAATGTCTTCGGTATAGCCTTCGCCTGTGGTCAGCTCGGTGTGTTGCTCTTTTTCCTTGATGCGGTTCAGCGCGGCCTTGACCGCCATGCCATGCAAGCCCTCAGAAATCTCTAGACGCGTGGCAACGGCCCGGGAGATATCGGACATATCGTTCAGTTCCGGTTTTTCCTCAGTTTTCAGGCTGCGGCCCAATTGCGGCAACGGGTGTTTGCGCGGGTAGGCATGCAGTCCATGGCTCGCCAATTCGGCCATCAACTCTGCGCTGTTGCGCGGTTCTTTGCGGCGAACACGTGGCGCGACGGGGCGACTCACTTCGTCCAGTGCAAAGCCTTCGGCCCAGTTGACATGTGGGCCAGTACCAAGCTCCGTACTTCCGTCGCGGCCATTGTTGAACAACGAGCCCTGCGGTCCAAGCCCATCCGCGTCGGTTTCCGTCGACGGCAATGCAGCGCGCTGCGGTGCTTCCGGTATCGCCATATCAAACGCCACCGGTTCCTGCTCAGTGGGGCGGTTGCTGTACACCACCGCGCCCGACACGGTTTGCAGGGTGAGCAGCTTCTCGGTTTGACCTTCGAGTTGGCTTTTCACCTCGGTACTTGCCTTCACCGCCGATTCAAACCCAGCCTGTGCCTGCGCGTTGCCCAGATACACATAGGCCGTATTCAAGTCGGCCGGAATCTCCAAGGGCTTGCCAAAGGCATCGCGCACGGGCCGCGCCACGCGCATCACCCGGCCAATGAACTGCATGGCAAAGTCGGCGTCGTTCACCGGCTTGGTACTGGCCAGCACAAAGGCGCGGGGCGCATCAAAGCCGGTGCCTGCGGACTGCTTGAACACCAGCACGCGTTTGGTGCTGTCATTGGCAATAGCGGCCATCAGCACCGGATCGGGCTCGTCCGCGCTGTGGCGGCCAATGGCATCAGCGGGCACGCCGCACAAGCGCATCAGGTCGTCAGCGGCTTCGTCTACGGTCTTGTCACCGTTGGCTACCTGCACCAACAGCAAGGGTGTTAGCGCAATGCCTGCGGCGTTAAGTGTCTGCTGAATTTTGAGGTTGCGCCGCCACGCCTGGCGCAGCACGGTGCGGCGCAGGTCGGTGATGTGGGCCATGGCGTTGCCCAGGCTGTAGACCACCGCTT
>JBEEMW010000015.1:0-23086 GCA_041192445.1 Pseudomonadota bacterium
TCACCGGCAGCGTCAAAATCACCAGCAGGGGGCGCAAAATCGTGTTGAACAGTGCAATCACAAACGCGGCGATCAGGGCGGCGGTGAAGCTGGTGACCTGGACACCGGTGTAGATATACGCCACAGCCAGAAGGGCGGCTGCGCTGAGCAACCATTTGAGGATGAGTTTCATGGCCGCAGCATAGCACCCGGATCGCTCAGCCGGGCTATGATGCGCCTCCCCCACAGGCAGACTTTGGACAGATTGGCAGACCCACTTGGCAGGCATTCACATCATCGACATCGAGTCGGCCATCAACTACTGGCGCGCGCGCAAGCCTTCAAGCGATGGCATCGCCTTGCCCCCGGAAACCCGCGCGCTGGCCGAGGTGTATGCCCTGATGGTGTACCACCACGAAGTTGAGGCTGATGAGTTCTCGTTTCCCAAAGCGGCGCACGCGGCCTGGCTGGTCTGGTACGAGTCAACGCCCGATACGCCGTGTATCGCCATTTGCTCCACCAGCCAGGGCGACGAGATGTGCAAGGGCTGTGGCCGCACTTTTGCCGAGGTGCAGTACTGGACCGAGATGCGTCCGGCCGAAAAACGCCAGACCTGGCGGCGCATTACCCTGGAAAACACCTCCTGGCGGTTTCACAAGTACGCCGAACGGGCTACCGAGAAGACCCAGGAATCGCTATAAAAATAATAGCTACTTACGCAGGGTGGGCGGGGGCTGAAGGCCTAAATAGGCACGAAGAGAAGGTTTTTGGTCTTTTCGGCGTGGTCAGCCTGCCTGGATGGATGGGCTATTTCCAGCGCAGCGGCTCAATGTCTACCGTGTTGGTGCCGTCGCCCAGCATCAGCACACCTTCCTGAATCGTGGCCTGCAGCTGCATGCTGCGCTGCGCCATGGGAATGAGTGTTTGTGCCGCGACGGCGGGCACCCGGTACACACTCAGGTTGCGTGGGCGTGCGAGTTTGCTCTCCATGCCCCGCCACCAGATCTCGGCCGAATTGCTGAAGCAGTACAGCACCACCTCATCCGCCTTGCCGCAGGCTTTGATGAGTGGTTTGTCTTCGGGCTGGCCGACTTCGATCCACAACCGGGTGCGGCCGGTGAAGTCGCGCAGCCACACATCGGGCTCGTCGGGGTCGCTCAAGCCCGCGCCAAAAGCCAGCGTGCCGTCGCCACCGCAGACGGTTTGCAGTTTGTGTGCATACAAGGCCAGCGCGGCCAGGCGCACCATCATGCGTTCGTCGGTTTCGCTGGGATGCCGCGCCAGAGTGAGGCTGTGGTCGGCGTAATAGCTGTTGTCGATGTCCGCAATTTGCAGACTGGCCTTGAAGATGGTGGATTTGAGTGCCATAGATACGAGGGGGTGTTACACCCTTCTCGCGAGCTCGGCTGCCTTGCCGGTGTAGCTGCCCGGCGTCATGGCCAGCAGGCGCTGTTTCTCGGCCTCGGGAATCGCCAGCCCGGTGATAAACCCCTGCATCAGCTCCCGTGTCATCGGCTCGCCGCGCGTGAATTTCTTGAGCTGTTCGTAGGGTTGGGGCAGTCCAAAGCGGCGCATCACGGTCTGAATCGGCTCGGCCAAAACCTCCCAGGCCCCGTCCAGGTCTTTGGCAATCGCCGCCTCGTTGATCTCCAGCTTGCTCAGGCCTATGCTCAGCGACTGGTAGGCCAGCACCGCATAACCCAGCGCCACACCCATGTTGCGCAGCACGGTGCTGTCGGTCAAATCACGCTGCCAGCGGCTGATGGGCAGCTTTTCGCTCAAATGCCGCAGCAGGGCGTTGGCCAGGCCCAGATTGCCTTCGGCGTTCTCGAAATCAATCGGGTTGACCTTGTGCGGCATGGTGGATGAGCCGACCTCGCCGTCACGCAGCTTCTGCTTGAAATAGCCCAGAGACACATAGCCCCAGACGTCGCGTGACCAGTCAATCAGGATGGTGTTGGTGCGGGCCACGGCATCAAAAATCTCGGCCATGTAGTCATGCGGTTCAATCTGGATACTGAATGGCTGGAAAGTGAGCCCTAACCCGAGCGGCTCGGGTGTCTCGACCACCCGTTTGCTGAAAGCCTCCCAGTCGTAGTCGGGCCAGGCCGACAGGTGGGCGTTGTAGTTGCCCACAGCACCATTCATTTTGGCCAGAATCTTGATGCTGGCGATGCGGTCTGATGCCGTTTGCAGGCGCATCACCACGTTGGCAATTTCCTTGCCCACGGTGGTGGGGCTGGCGGTCTGGCCGTGGGTGCGGCTGAGCATGGGCACGTCGGCAAAGGTGTGGGCCATCTCGCGCAGCTTGAGCAGCAAGCGGTCCAGGGCCGGGAGCAGCACCACATCGCGCGCGGCGCGCAATTGCAGGGCATGGCTGGTGTTGTTGATGTCTTCGCTGGTACAGGCAAAGTGCACAAATTCACTGGCGCGCAGCAACTCTGGCCGCGCTTCAAATTTGGATTTGATCCAGTATTCGACCGCCTTCACGTCGTGGTTGGTGGTTTTCTCGATTTCCTTGATGGCTTCGCCATCGGTTTCCGAGAAATGCTTGACCAAACCCATCAGGTAAGTGCGTGCACCGGGTGACAGGGGCTTGAACTCGGCAAAACCGCAATCGCTCAGGGCAATGAACCACGCCACTTCGACCTGAACGCGGCGGTGCATGTAGCCCTGTTCGCTCATCAGGGGGCGCAATGCGCTGAGTTTGCCGGCGTAGCGGCCGTCCAGTGGTGAAAGGGCAGAAATAGTAGAGAAAGTCATCCCCGGATTGTAGGTTGCGGTCCGCCAGACGAGCGGGCCGGGGAATGCGACACCCCCCTGTCGGTAGAATGAGCGCTCAAGGGAAAGCAAACAAACCATGAAATTAATCGGATCCACTTCCAGTCCTTATGTGCGCAAAGTCCGCGTTGTCATGGCTGAAAAAAAGCTGGACTATGCCTTTGTGACCGACAACGTCTGGGGTCCGGATAGCAACATTTCCGAGTCCAATCCGCTGGGCAAGGTGCCCTGCCTGATCATGGAGGGCGCGGATGCCCTGTTTGATTCGCGCGTGATCGTGGAATACCTGGATACGCTGTCCCCCGTGGGCAAGCTGATTCCCACCGTCGGGCGCGAGCGGGCCGAGGTCAAAACCTGGGAAGCACTGGCCGACGGGCTGATGGACGCCGCCATTCTGGCCCGCCTGGAAGCCACCTGGGACGGCCGAAGCCATCAGCAGCGCAGCCAGGCCTGGATTGACCGTCAACTGGGCAAGGTGAGCGCCAGTGTGAAAGCCATGAATCGTGGATTGGGTGAAAAACCGTATTGTTCGGGTATCCACATGAGCCTGGCCGACATTGCAGTGGGCTGTGCCCTCGGTTACCTGGAATTTCGCTTTCCCGAGATCGCCTGGCGCGCTGACTACCCCAATCTGGCCCGGCTGCAGGACAAGCTGATGCTGCGCCCCAGCTTCATGGACACCTTGCCGGCTTGAGTTCGCGGCCTGGCCGTTCAGCGTCAGCTATTGGCCCGTTTCTTGAGCCAGCGCATCAAACTGCCCACACCGGGCAGTTTTTCATACAGCTCTTCGGCAGCGTCCCAGTAGTCACGGTGCAGCGTGATCTTCCCCGACGCATCCAGCACCAGGTGTGAGCCGCCTTGGATGGTTTGCGCCACACCGCGCTGGAAGTTGCGAAACCGGAACCTGAATTCCCAGGTCAAAAAACACTGCTGTGCATCCACCACCTGGTTGGTGATGACAAAGCGGGGGCTCTCCAGCGCCACGAACATGTGGCGAAAGATGCGCTGGATTTCGGGCAAACCCCGGACATCGTTGAACGGGTCTTTAAAGCGCGCCTGTGGTGCGTAAATATCACCCAGGCTTGCCACTTGCTGCGCCGTCAGGGTCTCGAAAACCTGGACGATGCGGTCAACCGCAAAACGGCTTGAACCGGGTGTGTTGTTCATAACTTGGTGAATCGGCGGGTGACGGCAAAGTAGAGCCCATAGGGTAGCAGTTGCAGCGTCTTCATCCACAGCGTGAAGCGCTTTGGGAAATGCATCTCGAAGCGGCCCTGTGCCCAGCCTTTCAAAATCTCCTGCGCGGCTTGTTCCGGGGAAATCAGGGCCGGCATGTCGAACCGGTTTTGCGCGGTGAGCGGTGTTTCGACAAAGCCGGGGTTGATGACCGACACACCCATACCCTTGTCGTGCAGGTCCAGGTACAGGGTTTCGGCCAGGTTGATCAGGGCCGCCTTGGTAGGGCCATAGGCCAGACTTTGCGGCAGGCCCCGGTAACCGGCCACGCTGCCCACCAGGCTGATGTGACCGGGCTTGCCAGCCTGTGCCCGGGCCAGAAAGTGCGGCAGCACGGCGTCCAGCAGGTGCAGCGCGCCGAAGTAGTTGATCTGCACGTGGCGCAGCATGTCGGGCAGATCCATGCCCTCGGCGCGCATCTCGCGGTAGTGGCCGGCGCAGTACACCACGCAGTCCAGCGCGTCTGTGCTCAAAATAGTGGCCGCAGCGGCTTTGACGCTGGCTGCGTCTGAGGCATCCAGTGGCAGGGCCGTGGCACCGGCGTGCCCGGCTACAAAGCTGTTCAAGGCCTCGGCATTGCGGGCCGACACAAAGACCCTGGCGCCCTGGCGGTGCAGCGCGGCAGCGGTCGCGCGGCCAATGCCGGTGGAGGCACCGACCAGCCAGACGACCTTGCCTTGCCAGTTCTGCATGCGCGGGTTCAATGACATCAGGGGCTCCTCAGGAATTTTCTTGCTATTGTTTTGGTAGCTGCTTGCGCATAGGGGACGGGGCTGATGCCTGTTTCACCGCTTGGCGAACGACAAAGTGACTTCCCCCAGCCGAAAGCCGAACTTGCTCATCACCGCCTTGTTCAGCATGACCCGGTCGTTTACCAGATACATCCAGTCATCGAAGTTGACCGCGTAGACTTTTCCGTCTACCGGCAGCGCCATCGTGTAGGTCCAGTGGAAGGCGTTGCCGCGCTCCTGGCCGGTGGCCACGCCCACCACGTCATCGGCGCGGCCGGTGTACTGGCCCTGTCCTTGTGTGCCGGTGGTCCGGGTGAGGTGCCAGACGCGTTTTTGTTTTGTGCCATCGGCGTAGGTGAAGTCTTCGTCCAGCACCCCCGCATCGCCCTGCCAGTTGCAGTTCATCACCACCGTGAAGCGTTTGATGACGGTGCCGGAACGGTCGGTGAACACACCGTAGGCGTCCAGCGTGCCATTGAAATACTGGCGCAGGTCCAGCACCGGTTTTTCGCCGGCGTAGTCTGCAATTTGCTGCGAGGCGCAGCCGCTGAGTGAGCCGGTCAGCGTGGTGACTGCGGCTGCCGTGCCGCCGGTGATGAGAAGGCGTCGTTTCATGGTGTTTTCCTCGAATGGGCGGGTCGGATGATGAGGGTGTACAAAGCGCTGGCAGCCAGCAGTTTGAGGGCGCAGGGCAGCACGCAATACGCTGCGGTGAGGGCTTGCAGAGGGGCTTCGGTGCGTGCGCCAGGCGCGTAACCAAACAGGGCCAGCAACGGCAGGGCCAGGCCGGCGGCGAGCGCCAGATTCAGTTTGGTGGCGAAATTCCACCAGCCAAAGTAAGCCCCTTCCGAGCGGCCCCGGTCACCCGCGTCGGCAATCACCCCGGCGAGCAGGGCACCGGGCAGGGCCAGATCGGTGCCAAGGGCCACACCTGACAGCGCACAAACGATCACGAAGGCCGTTGCATCCCCCGTGCCCAACTGGGCGGCCCAGATGAATACGGTCATGGCCAAAACCATGCCAGCCAGCCAGGTGCGCGCCAGACCGATGCGGTTGACCACCTGCAGCCACAGCGGGATCGACAGGGCGGCGCTCAGGAAGTAGCTGCCCAGAAACACGGGCTCGATGTTGGAGGGGACTTGCAGACGGTCCTGTACAAAAAACAGCACCAGTGTGGCGGGCACGGCGCTGGCAATGCCGTTGAGCACAAAGACGGTGAGGAGCCGGCGAAAGGCCGGGTTTTGAAAAGGCCACCCGATAGCCCGGCTTGTGGTCAGCTCGCGAGGGGGTGCAGCAGAGGACGTGACCGACAAGGTGACGGCTGGCGGTGTGGGCCGGGGCGCAAACCGCCAGGCCACCCAACCCGCCGCAAGCGCTATCCAAAAGATAGCTACTGTCGCAGCTAACCCGAGGGCTGACGGGCTGATGGATGCCAAAACCACGCCCGTCAGGCCCAGGCCTTCGCGCCAGGCCACAACGCGGCTGCGCTGGGCCTCGTTGCCACCCAGCATGGCGCCCCAGGACTGATGGGCCACGCTCAGGGCGCTGTAGGCGGCGTAGGTGACGACCAGGAGTGCTGCGGCACACAGAATCAAGCCCGGCGGCTCGTGTGTGGGCGGGAAAAACAGCAAGGCAAAGCCCAGTGCCAGAACACATGCCGCCACCGCGCCGAACGCCAGCACACTGCGAATGGAGCGGGCAAACAGCCGGTCGCTCCAGCGGCCAATCAGCGGATCAATCACGGCATCAAACAGCCGGGCACCGAGCAGCAGCAAGCCCAGTGTGGCCAGTGGCACGCCAAATTCACGCGCGTAATGGTTGGGCAAAATCACGTACAGCGGCAGCGCCACAAACGCCAGCGGCAGACCCAGCAGGCCGTACAGCAAACCGTGACGCGGGCCCGCGGGCAAACCGGCGTGCGGGGTGTGGGCGGCGCTGGCAGCGTGGCCTGATTGGGTCGATTGGCTGGCGGATGTCATGGGCAACAAGCCATTGGCTGGTCAGGGTGCTGCCTGCACCAGCAAGGCACGGCGAAGTGCGGGCTCAGGGGTGTCGGGCAGTAACCAGATGCCGAAGAACAGCCGGGCAAAACCGGCATCGCGGATGTCGCCTGTGGGCCGGCCATTGGTCAGGAACTGTGCGCCAATGCCGGGGCGGTTAACACCCGCAATGCGGTCGCCGGCCTTGACGTTCGGAAAAGCGTCGCGCAGGGCGCGCTCCCACTGCTGGGCCTGCAGGTCCGTGATGGGGCCCAGGCGACGCATTTCGTCCAGGGACCGGCGGGCAATGGCCTCGCTGGTGAAGTCGCGCAGGTAGCCCAGCTCCAGTGCGAACACGTGGCGCTCAAACTCGCTGGCCTTGAAGCCGGGCGCAACCCACAAACTGGCGTTGTAAACGTCAACGCCCCAAACAGTGAGCCTGGCGGTGCCCGCCAGCGTGGCCGCGGGCACGCTGGCCTGCAAGGCCGTTGGCGCCGTCTGGGCCACACTTTGCAAGCCATATAGGCATATGGCCCCCGTCAATGCTGCGTAATCAGCTATGGATTTCATAGCAAATGCTCAGCCTGGCTTGACCAGTGTGTATTGCACCAGGTTGATGTTCTGCTTGTCAAACGCGGCTTCGCAGTAGGCCAGGTAGAACTCCCAGATGCGCATGAAGCGCTCGTCAAAACCCAGTGCCAGGATTTGTTGGCGTTTGGCCAGGAAGGCATCACGCCAGCGCCGCAGCGTCTCGGCATAGTCCTGGCCAAAGGCAAATTCATCCACCACCACCAGCCCCGCGGCCTGGGCCTCGCGCCGGAATTCACGCGGGCAGGGCAGGCAACCGCCGGGGAAGATGTACTGCTGGATGAAGTCGGTGGAGCTGATGTAGCGTTCAAACAGCGCGTCGTCGATCACGATGCTCTGGATACAGGCACGGCCACCGGGTTTGAGCAGGCGGCTCACGGTCTGAAAGTAGGTTGGCCAGTATTCGCGGCCCACGGCTTCGACCATCTCGATGGAGCAGATGGCGTCATAGGGCCCGTCGGTGATGTCGCGGTAGTCCTGCAGCCGCAAGTCGGCGTTTTGTCCCGTGCCGGTGGTCACGCCAAACCTTGCCATGCGCTGGTTGGCAAACGCCAGTTGTTCGGTGCTCAGTGTGACCCCTGTCAGGGCCGCCTCAAACTCGGTGGTGGCCATCTCGGCCAGCGCACCCCAGCCGCAGCCAATCTCCAGCACCCGGTCACCGGGCTTGACGTGGGCCATGCGCAGGGCACGGCGCACTTTGGCGAGCTGGGCGTCACGCATGGGCTGGGTGTGGCCTGCTTCAAACCAGGCGGACGAATAATTCATCGTGTCGTCCAGCCACAGCGCATAAAACGCGTTGCCCAGGTCATAGTGCGCGTGGATGTTTTTCTGGCTGTTGGTGCGGGTGTTGCGGTTGAGCAGGTGCTTGATGCGGTACAGCAGGCGGCCCGCCCAGGTGCCGTAGATCACATCTTCCACCTCCTGCCGGTTGGCGATGAACACCTTGAGCAGGTCGGTCAGGTTGGGCGTGGTCCAGTCACCCGCAATGTAGCTCTCGGCAAAACCGATGTCACCCGACTTGAGTGCCGCACCGCACACGTTCCAGTTGCGCAGCGTCAGCGCTGCTGCAGGGGCCTCGCCGTGGGCGACAACATGATCGGGATGCGTGCCAAAACAATGCAGGGAGCCATCGGGCAGTTGCACGGCCAGCGAGCCGTGGCGCAGCCGTGCCAGCAACTTGAGCGCGGTGCGCGCAGCGGCAGGGGCGCCTTGTGGGATCGAAAAAGTGGAGGCAGTGGTGGTGTTCATGGGTGGAGTGCGGGTCACTTGGTCACAAAAGCATCGGGCGGTGTGGGTTTGCTGAAGAACTTCACGCGCTTGAGCCACAGCCGCAGCGCCTGGAAGTGAATGTGAAACACCACGCCCAGCGTCATGGCGGGGTGGCGCCACAGCGCCTTGCGGATGGATTCCCGCGTGACGGGTTCCAGCGTGCCGCTCACACTGGTTTGCAGCAGTTCGCCCAGGGCATCGTCGTAGACGATGCGGGCCACGGTTTTTTCCACACCGTTGCGCCGCGTGCGCAGGAAGCGGAAACGGTAGAAGCCTTCAACCGGGCAAAAGGGCGAGACGTGAAACACTTTGGTGGCAGTCAGCTCTGCGCCGAACTGAGGTGCATCCAGCAAGTAGCAATGGCGTTCGCCAAAGGTGTTGTTCACCTCCACCACAATGGCCCGCAATGAGCCGCCGTTATCGTCCGCCCGCCGGTGGCAATACCAGAAGCTCACCGGTTTGAAGGTATGGCCCAGCACCCTTGGGTAGCAGTGCAGCCAGACTTCGCCGGTGGCGTCGGCAATGCCTGCGTTGTGAAGCAGTTCATCCAGCCAGGCCATTGCGCCGCCTTGCTCAGGGCTGCGCCCGTCACCGTGGTCACAGTCAAAAAAGCTCAGAAGTGCGTGGCGGTTGATCGCCAGGGGGCCACGTGCCAGCCCGTTGCTGTCTCGCAGTGACCGCATGGGCAACATCAAAAAATAGGTGGCGTACGCAAACGCGTTGTGCACCGGGCGCAGGCGTGTGTGGCGCACCTGCCCGAACCCGATCAGCGGGGTGGCAACGGGTGCGTCAGGTTGTTTCATGTTGCCGCCGCTCGTGGTGTTGTTGCGTCCAGCCCGATCTCTTGCAGCAGTTGCCGGGCCACACCCAACCCTGCTTTGAGGCCGTCCTCGTGAAAACCATAACCCATCCAGGCACCACAAAAATAGGTGTCGCGGCGGCCTTGCAAGTGCGGCATCTGGCCCTGGGCCCGGGTGGCGGCGAGGTCAAACACCGGATGCGCGTAGTGGTATTCACCCATCACATGGGTACGTGCAATCTCGCGCAGCGGATTCAGCGAAACGATCACCGGTTGCTGCCACGGCAGGGGCTGCAACAGATTAATCAGGTAATGCAGGCAGACCTGGCCGGATTCCTGGCCGGGCCTGGGGTTCAGGCTGAGGCCGCGCTCGTAGTTCCAGGCGGCCCAGGCGATTTTTCGGCCCGGCAGCACCGAGGCGTCGGTGTGCAGCACGGCACGATTCGCGTGATACCGGATGGCACCCAGCGTGCTGCGCTCCAGCGCGGTGGGGTCACGCAGCAAGGCCAGCGCCTGGTCTGAATGGGTGGCCACCACCACTTTGTCAAAGTGCTCGGCGGCACCGTCGGTGACGATGCGCACGCCACCGCTTGCCCCGGACGTGTCGGCTTCGGTGAGCCGCTCAATCAGGCGCACCGGTGTGTTGAGGCGTTTGTCGGCGATGCGGGCGACTATTTTGTCCACGTAGTGTTTCGCACCACCCGCAACCGTGCGCCATTGCGGGCGGTTACGCACCTGAATCAGCCCATGGTTGTGACAAAAGCGGATCATCGTGGCCACCGGGAACTTGAGCATCTGGTCGGTCGGGCAACTCCAGATACAGGCCATCATCGGCAGGAAATACCAGTCACGAAATTCATTGCCAAAGCGGTGCTCGTCCAGGAAGTCACCCAGGAGCTGGCTCAGTTGAGCCTCATGGCCACGCTGGGCGATGCCGGAACACAGGGCGTTGAACCGGGTGAGGTCGCGCAGCATGTTCAAAAAGCGCCAGTTCAGCAGGTTGCTGCGCTGCGCAAACACGGTGTTCAGGCTGGAGCCGCTCCACTCCAGTTTGTTGCCACCCAGGCCGTTGCTGCCCGTGACCGGGGCCTGCACCGAAAATGACATGTCCGCGTTGGCCGTTGCTACGCCCAATTCAGCAAACAGATGGATCAGGTTGGGGTAGGTGCGTTCGTTGAAAACCAGGAACCCGGTGTCCACACCGAAAGTTGTTGGCGTGTTGCGGCCAGATCCTGCCGGGCCGGGTATTGCGGTTATTGGCAGCGTGATGTCCACCGTGTGGGTGTGGCCGCCAAAATAGTCACCCGCCTCAAACAGCGTGATGTCGGCCAGTCCCTGCAACGTGTGGGCCACGGCCAGTCCGGCGATGCCGGAGCCAACGATGGCGACTTTCATGGGTGGACCGGCCCAACCGGAAACCGGTGGGTTGGCAATAAAGTAGCTGCGAAGCGCCCCAAGGCGAACAAGAGGGAGGAGAAGAAAAACCGCCCCGGGATTGCCACCGGGCCAAGGGCGCCGGACCGGCTTCGCAGCAGAAAACTGGCCGGGGCATCCAGCAGCCCAGACGGTGGATAGACTCCCGGTTCAGGCGAAGAGTTCCCTCTGGGGTTCACGCAAATCAGGGGCTTGGCCGGGAACGGTTTCGTACGCATGAGATTTATTATATACTCATTAGTATAAAAATGACTGTATGGTATTTATGGGCTTATTTGCACCCTGATTTGTCATGGTTTGTTCATACTGGCACACTAGGATGACACGATGGGGCGGCGCAGAAAAATCGTCAAACAAAGGCACACCATGCTGTATCCGGAACTATTCAAACAACTCGAAGCGGTCCGTTGGGACATGGAAAAAGACATTCCCTGGGCTTCTTTTGATGCCTCCAGACTGACCGATGAGCAGGCGCAAACCATCCGCATGAATGCCATCACCGAGTGGTCGGCGTTGCCGGCCACCGAGATGTTTCTGCGCGACAACCGCGAGGATTCGGACTTCTCGGCCTTCATGTCGATCTGGTTTTTTGAGGAGCAAAAGCATTCACTGGTGCTGATGGAGTACCTCAAACGCTTTCGCCCGGACCTGGTACCCACGGAAGAAGAGTTGCACGATGTGCGGTTTGAGTTCGACCCCGCGCCTGCGCTGGAGACACTGATGCTGCATTTTTGTGGCGAAATCCGCCTGAACCACTGGTACCGCCGCGCCAGCGAGTGGCACACCGAACCCGTGATCCAGAACATTTACACCAAGCTCAGTCAGGACGAAGCCCGCCACGGCGGTGCCTATCTGCGCTACATGAAACGGGCCATCAGCAACTTTGGCCTCGAAGCCAAGACGGCCTTCGCCAAGGTGGGCGTTTTGATGGCCAGCGCCAGGCGTACGGCCCAGGCCCTGCACCCAACCAACCTGCATGTGAACAAGCTGCTGTTTCCGCGCGACACGATCCAGAGCCGTTTGCCCAACCCCGAGTGGCTGGAGCACTGGCTGGACAAACAGATCAAATTTGATGCGGTGTGGGAAACCCGGGTGATCGAGCGCATCCTTCACAACCTGGGCTTGTTGCTTGACCGCAGTTTTTCCACCGTGCAGGACCTCAACAAGTACCGCAAGGAGCTGGCCCGCGAAGTGGCCACGGTACTGGTGCCGGGCTTACCAGGGGCGGTCTGATGCGGTCGGCCATGTCATGGGCATCAGCCGCTCCAGGTTGATCTTGATTCTGACATCGCGCTGTGACACGCTGGCGATGATGCGGTAGGCGGCCTGGCTGGTGTCACGGGTGCTGTTTTCCAGCGTCGGCATGCCTTCCCGGTTCACCAGCACCGCAACTTTGGGCGTTGCCGCATTGAGCCCGCGCCGCACCACCACCGCAATTTCCTGGGTTGCCAGCCGGACAAACGAGCCCGGCGAGTAAATGCCCACCGTTTTGATCAGTGCCGCACCCGCTTCGTCGATGGCCTTGTTCTCATCAAAATAGCTGCCCTGCATGGCCGCTGCCGGCGAGATCGGCAGGCGTGAAGCCCTGGGCGCCAGCGAAGCGGCAAACAGGTCTGCACGCTGAATCAGGCGGCCCATTTGCTGGCCTGGGGTACGCAGCCCCAGAGGCCCCGGTATTTTGGTGTGGTGTTCCCGGACGGCTTCGAGCCAGGCGGGGTCCGTGACGCCCATGGCGGCCAGCAGCTCGGCAGACCGGCTGGTGTGTTCATCCACATGTTTGCGTTGCGCCGGGTTGGGCGGCTCCATTTGCAACGCCAGCCGATCCTGGAGTTCGATCATGCCCACATTCATCGTCAACGCGGCCTTGCAAATGGTGGCCTCCCTTTCGGGCGACCAGTCCAGCACCTCCCGCACCGCCAGACTGCACATCACGCTGACCAGCATGGCCTGGGTGGCGCTGTAAAGCCGGGGTTCGGTGGCTGACAGGTAAATCAGGGCAAACAGGGCACCATCCGGGTTACGTTTCGAGTGGTGACTCAACTGCGCCTGCAAGCGCTCCAGGCGCTCCAGAAAATGGGCCGGGTTGTGGTCCCGCAACAAGGTATTGGTTTGCGCCTGCAGGTCCAGCCAGTCCGGGCCTTCTCCCAAAGTGCTGCGCGGCACCTCCAGGTCATTGGTGGAGAGTTGCGCCCCGGCGATTTGCCCCAACGGCTTGTCCTGGCGCACCAGGGCATGCAGTTTGCCGACGTAGGCGCGGTGTTGACTTTCAGATTCAGACACATCCACATACAGGGCAAAGCCACGGCCCACCATGGCCTGCAGGTCACCCCGCGACTGGACCACAAACCCCTTGTGGGCAAGAAGCCGTCCGTCTTCGCCCCGAAGCGCGAAAGGCAGTGGCTGTCCGATGCGCACGGACTCGACATTGACGGTGATGAGGTTCATGGGAGGTACGGTGTCATGTGCTGAGTCATGTTGCAGTCATCGGCACAACGCGGACAAGCTTGAGCCGGTGGCGCACCCACAGCCCGGTCAAATCAGACGAATCAGGAGAATCAGGGTGGAGGGAGGCGGAAAACAGCAGACCAGACGGCCAGGACAGCTGCCCGCTCAAGTTGAAGCGAATCGTCACTGACCTGGGTTGGCTCCTCGTTGAGCCGTGCCCGGTGCTGAATATGGCGCAGTTGCCGATAAGCACTGGCTGCCGCGTCACCCAGGCCATCCGGCAGCAGCCCGCATTGCTGTGCGCGCTGCAACAGGGCAATATTGCCCACGTTATCAAGCAAGCCGGGGTGATGGCGGGCCTCGGATAACACCAGAAACTGCACGGCAAATTCGGCGTCCACCATGCCGCCGGGGCTGTGCTTGACATCAAATTGAGTGCCCTTGACCGGGTGTGCCTTGCGCACCTTGTCGCGCATCGCCACAATTTCGGCACGCAGGCCTGACGCGTCCCGGGGCGCCTCAATCACCACTTGACGGATGGCGTCAAACCGTTGCCGGAGGGGCGCACTGCCCAGTACGCAGCGGGCCCGCGTCATGGCCTGGTGCTCCCAGGTCCATGCGGTATTGCTGCCCCGCCCCTGCTGGTAGTTGGCGTAGGCATCAAACGAGGTAATCAACAGCCCTGAGCCGCCATTGGGGCGCAGTGCGGTGTCGATCTCATACAGGTCGCCCTCACCGGTCTTGACGGTCAGCCAGTTGATCAGTTTGCGCACCAGCGCGGCATAGACCTCGGCAGCCCGCTCATCACTGTCTTCATACACAAAAACAATGTCCAGGTCGCTGCCGTAACCCAGCTCCTTGCCGCCGAGTTTTCCGTAGGCGATGATGGCAAACTGGTGGTCTTCGCGGTGCCTGTTCTTGAGGCGGTCCCAGCACCACTGGGTGGAAATGCGCAAAACCGTATCGGCCAGCGAACTCAAATCATCGGCGACCTGTTCAACCGTGAGTGTTTGCTCGATATCGCGCACCAGGGTCCGGAACACCTCGGCGTGGTGGGCACGGCGCAACAGGTTGAGCAGCCGCTCATCATCGTCTTCCCCCGTGCTTTGCAACGCACGGCGACGTTGCTCCAGCTCATATTCGAAATCAGCCGCGACAAAACGCTCATCCAGGATATTGTTGTTGGCGAGCTCGTCAATGACACCGGGGTGTTTGAGCAAATAGCGTGCGGGCCACCGCGCCGCACCGAGCATGCGAAGCAGGCGCTCGTGCACCATCGGGCGTTCCAGCAGCAAGGCCAGATAGCTCTCGCGGCGCAGCAAGGGCTCTATCCAGTCCGCAATGCGTACCGCTGCTTCCTCGGACACCTTGCCTTCGCGCAACCATGCACCGGTTCGGCCCACCAACCGGATCAACCGCGTGCGCGACTCCTCGCGCAGCGCCATCACACGGGGGTGATCGCGCCACGGCGCGACCCGGTTGCGAAAAGCTTCGGGGAGTTGTGCGAGCAGCTCGTCCATATCGGGCGTCTCGGCCATCGCCGTCTTCCCGCCGTTGCACCCCTTGCATTCTTTTTGGCCGCCCCCCAGCAGGGCATCAAATTCCTGCGCAATCAATTCGCGGCAGGTGTCGAGTTGCGCCAGAAATGGCTGGGACGAGTCAAATGCCATCGTCAGGGCAATCCAGGCCAGATCCTCGTCCTGGGTGGGCAGCACATGGGTTTGCTGGTCATCCAGGTACTGAATGCGGTGTTCTACCTGCCGCAAGAAAACATAGGCATCGGCCAGCAGGTCGGCAGTGGCCTGCGGCATCAGGCCGGCCCTGGCCAGTCTTTGCAGGGCCGCCAGTGTTGGCCGGGTTCGAAGCTCGGGAAACTGGCCACCTCGCACCACTTGCAGCAGTTGCACGATGAATTCAATTTCCCGAATGCCGCCACGTGAGAGCTTGACATCGTTGGCACGCTCAGGGTGGCCGGCGCTGCGTTTGGCGGCATGTTCGCGAATCTGCTTGTGCAGCACGCGCAGCGAATCGAACACGTTGTAATCCAGGTAGCGCCTGAACACGAAGGGCAAAACCACAGCCCGCAACGCCTGCACGGTCCCCTGCGGGATGGCACTGGACGGTGCCACGACACGACTTTTGAGCCAGGCAAAACGCTCCCATTCACGACCCTGCACGTGAAAATACTCTTCCAGCGCGCTCAGTGATACGGCCGCCGGCCCTGAATTGCCGTTGGGCCGCAAGGCGAGGTCTACCCGGAAAACAAAGCCGTGTTCGGTGATGTCGCCAATCAGGCTGTAAATCAGGCGCACGGCCTTGGCGAAATACTCCTGGTTGGACACACGCCCGCGCCCCGTGTCACTGACACCGGCGGTTTCGCCGTCTTCGTCATAAACATAAATCAGATCGATGTCACTGGAGACGTTGAGTTCGCGCGCGCCCAGCTTGCCCATGCCCAGCACCCACAGGCAGGCACGTTCACCCGCAGCAGACAGTGGTGCACCATGTATCTGGTCCAGTACCTGGGTGGCGTGGGTGCAGGCCACATCAAGTGCCAATTCAGCCAAAGCGGTCATCGCGCCCGTGACACCCGCCAGCGAAGCGGCATGGTCACAGTCAAGGGTCAACAAGCGCTCCACAACCAGTTGGCGGGTGATGCGCAACGCCGCACCGATGTCTGTGCCCAGGTTGCCCCCAAGTTGCAGTGTGTCAAGCACGTGCTGCATGGCGGCCCGATCAGGCAAGCCGGGTGCAAGCAAGGTCAACTGGTCCGGATAACGTCGGCGGATGCGTTGTGCAAAGCGCGAGTAGGCCGCATGGCCCGATGCCAGCGGAAAAGCTGCATCACCGGCGGATGAACCGTGGCGGGTCATAATTCCGGACAACCTGCCCGGTACCCCATGATTGACCCGAAGCCACAGCCTTCACGGCTATTGAAAATCTCAGCGCTGGCGGCCAAATGGTCGCTGCGGGTGCTGCTGTCAGCCTGGCTTGTGTTCATGATGGGATGGGGCATTCTTCACGCGGTCATTGTGCCGCGAATTGGGGAATTGCGCCCCTTGCTGGAAACCCGGGCATCACAGGTGATGGGCGTGACCGTTCAGATAGGTGCCATGAGTGCACGGTCTGCCGGTTTGATTCCGTCCATTGAGCTTACCGATGTGCGCCTGCTGGATGGGCAGGGACGGGAGGCGCTGCGGCTGCCACGGGTTCTCGCCGCACTGTCGCCACGGTCCTTGTTGGGGCTGGGGTTTGAGCAGTTGTATATCGACCAGCCCCAGCTCAGCATCCGCCGATCAGCCAACGGACGAATCTTTGTGGCGGGCCTGGATTTCTCCAAAGGTCCGGGTGAGGACAACCGCGCCGCAGACTGGTTTTTTTCACAGGCTGAATTTGTCATTCATCAGGGCACGGTCCAGTGGACTGACGAGCAGCGCGGGGTGCCGATGCTGGCCCTGAACAACGTGGATTTCGTGGTTCGCAACCTGTCGCAAAATCACCTTTTTCGTCTGGACGCCACACCGCCCCCGCAGTGGGGTGAGCGCTTCAGCCTGAGGGCGAAATTCAGGCAACCGCTGCTGTCCCTGAACAAGGGCCGTTGGCGTGACTGGAGCGGGCAACTCTTCGCCGAATTTGACCGGGTGGATGTGTCGGAGTTGCGCCGGTATGCCGAATTTGGTGTTGAGGTGGCTCAGGGCGCCGGCGCCGTGCGTGCCTGGGTTGATGTCAATCGGGGTCAAATCGAGGCGGCCACTGCCGACGTGGCCCTGTATGGGGTCAGCACCACCCTGGATGCCCGGCTGCTTCCCCTGGAGTTGCAATCGGTGACGGGTCGCCTGACGGGCCGTGTCATGGCCGATGGCTTTGAATTTTCAACCCAGGGCCTGCAGTTTGATACCCGGGACGGCTTGCACTGGCCAGGTGGCAACGTGCGGGTGGTGTATCGGGACGGCAACGCGACGTCCGCGGCGAGCGGCGAGCTGACGGCCGATAAATTTGATCTGGCGGCGCTGTCCCAGATCGCCAACCGAATTCCGTTGAGTGACGGGGTTCACGAGGTGATCGCCCGGTACGCGCCGACCGGTGTGGTGGATGAGGTCCGGGCGACCTGGCAAGGTGACGCCCTCGCGTTGAAAGCGTTCGCCGTCAAGGGTCACGTCTCCAGACTGGCGGTGACCTCTGTCCCCGGTCATGCCTCTCCCGGAGCCGACGCCAGCGTGTTGCCGGTTGGCTCGCCCGGCTTGCGCGGCGCGAACATCGAATTTGACCTGACCCAGGCGGGCGGAAAAGCCAGGCTCGTTGTCCAGGACGGGGCGCTGGATTTCCCAGGCATTTTTGCAACACCCGAGGTGCCTGTATCCGGGCTATCGGCCGACTTTCAATGGACGGTTCAGGGCGAAAAAATTGCCGTGCAATCGTCCAATTTGAAATTTGCCAATGCCGACACGCAGGGTGAAGCGCAGTTCAAATGGCACACCCGTGAACCCGATAAAGCGGACGTTGCACCGCGTTTCCCCGGTGTCCTCGATTTGCAGGCCAGCCTGAGCCGGGCCGATGGCACGCGTGTGCACCGCTACCTGCCGCTGGCCCTGGATCCGCTGGTGCGAGAGTATGTCCGCGAAGCCGTTGTTGGTGGAACCGCTGACGACGTGAAGTTCAAGATCAAGGGCAACCTTGATCAATTGCCCTTCAAAGACCCGAAAAACGGTGAATTCCGGGTGACTGCCAATCTTCGGGATGTCACGTTTGCCTACATACCCCGCAGTCTTCAGGCCGCCGATGCCTTGCCCTGGCCAGCCTTGTATCAACTCTCGGGTCAGCTGCTGATTGACCGCAAACAATTGCAGCTCAAAGGTGTGCGAGCCCGGGTCGGCAGTGCGACGGGATTGTTGATGAACAAAGGTGAGGGTGATATTCCAGACCTCTACCAATCCGCCAGGGTTCTTGTGAGCGCAGAGGCCACCGGGCCGCTGGCCGATGCCATGGCGCTGGTGACCGCTTCCCCCCTGGGCTTGATGACCGGACAAGTGCTGGGCGGGGCCAAAGCCACCGGCAACGCAGACTACCGCATCAAGCTGGCCCTGCCACTTGCCACCCTCTCCAAAACGACCATCCAGGGCAGTGTCACCCTGGGTGGCAATGAGCTCCAGATTTCCGAGCAGACACCTAAACTGGTCAATGCGCGCGGTGTGGTGGGGTTCACTGAACACGGTTTTTCGGTGACGGGTGGCCAGGCCCGCATGTTGGGGGGCGACATGCGCCTGGACGGAGGATCGGGTGCAGCGGGCTCATCCGGCACGACTGTCCTGCGGGCGCAAGGCACCGTGACCGCCGACGGCCTGCGTCAGGCCAGGGAGCTCGGTCACACCACACGACTGGCGCAGTTTGCCAGCGGCAGTACGGCGTATTCCGCCGTACTCACCTTTCGCAGCGCCGTACCCGAGCTGGTCATTGCCAGCAGTTTGCAGGGGCTCGGCCTGAACTTGCCCGCACCCCTGAACAAGAGCGCGGATACGGCACTGCCCATCCGGTTTGAAACGTCTTTGGTGAACCCTGTCACGCCGGGCAGCAGCGGCGTGACAACCGGGCTGCAGCGCCTGTTGCTCGACCTCGGTCGGGTCGGGTCGCTCACTTACATTCGCGACATGACAACGGCCGAACCCAAGGTGGTGCGCGGTGCCATTGCCGTCGGCCTGGCAGCGGAAGAGTCGGCCCCGTTGCCGCTGGAGGGCGTTGTGGCGAACGTCAACCTGACGGGTGTGGATGTTGACGCGTGGACGTCTGTGCTGTCTCAGGCCACCGGCGCAACAGGCGGGCCTGGCCTGGCTGCCCTGAACTATTTGCCGGACAGCTTTGCGATTCGGGCGCATGAACTCAAACTCAGTGGCCGCAAGCTCAACAATGTTGTGATGGGCGGTTCACGCGAGGGATTGACCTGGCGTGCCAACGTCGATGCCCAGGAGCTCAATGGTTATCTGGAATACCGCCAGCCAGCCGGTAACAACGCCGGGAATGCCGGGCGTCTGTACGCGCGGCTGGCCCGGCTTACCTTGGCGCCCGCCTCGGCCCGGGAAGTTGAAACCCTGCTGGACGAACAACCCGCCTCTATTCCGGCGCTGGACATTGTGGTGGAAGACCTCGATTTGCGGGGCACCCGGTTGGGGCGGGTGGAGATTGAGGCGGTCAACCGTGGCGCGGCATTGGCAGCGCGGGATGGCGGTGCACGGGAATGGCGGCTCAACAAGTTCAATGTCACGACACCTGAGGCCGCGTTCACATCGTCCGGCAACTGGGCAACGGTGAATGCACTGGCCGTGCCGGCTTCGGGTGCCAGCGCCACGTACAGCCCTGTGGAGAAACGACGCACCGTGATGAATTTCAAGATGGACATCTCGGATGCCGGGGGTTTGCTGGCGCGTTTTGGCATGAAGGACGTGGTTCGCCGTGGCAAAGGCAAAATGGAAGGGCAGGTTGCCTGGCTGGGCTCACCGCTGTTGCTGGACTACCCCACGATGAACGGGGCCTTTCTGGTGAATATCGAGTCGGGGCAATTCCTGAAAGCTGATTCGGGTGCCGCCAAACTGCTGGGGGTGTTGAGCCTGCAATCCTTGCCCCGCCGATTGGCGCTGGATTTTCGCGACGTGTTCAGCGACGGCTTTGTGTTTGACTTTCTTCGGGGTGACATCACGATCGAACAGGGCATGGCAAAAACCAACAACCTGCAAATGAAAGGCGTCAACGCAGCCGTCTTGATGGAAGGCCGGGCCGATATTGCCAGGGAAACGCAGGACATCAAGGCGGTCGTGGTGCCCGAGATCAATGCCGGGACGGCATCCCTGATTGCCACCGCCATCAACCCGGCAATTGGTTTGGGCAGCTTTTTGGCCCAACTCTTTTTAAGGCGGCCGCTGATGGAGGCCGCCACCCAGGAGTTTCATATCGATGGCTCCTGGTCAGACCCCAGGGTCACCAAAATTGACCGCAAGGCGACACCATGAAGGTTGCCGCGCTGCAAATGGTGTCTGGGCCCCGCGTGGATGACAACCTGCACACAGCCCGGCGCCTGTTGACCGAGGCGGCGCAAGGTGGTGCCGAGCTGGCGGTGTTGCCCGAATACTTTTGTCTTCTGGGCCACCGCGATACTGACAAACTCCAGGTGCAGGAAGTAGGGGGCCACGGGCCGATCCAGCAGTTTTTGTCAGACACCGCACGGCACCTGAACCTCTGGATTGTGGGTGGCACACTGCCTGTTTCCGGCCATGCAAACCCGGTTGACCCGGCGTTGGACCCGCCCCGTGTGTACAACGCCAGCCTGGTGTATGCCCCGGACGGCACCTGTGTCGCCCGCTACGACAAGATTCACCTGTTCCGCTTTGACAACGGGCGAGAGCGTTACGACGAATCCCGGGTGCTGTTGCCTGGCACCCAGCCGGCCGCGTTTGAATTGCCCTCGCGGGACGGTCATCGCTGGCGCATTGGTCTGAGCGTTTGTTATGACCTGCGCTTTCCCGAGCTCTACCGCCTCTATGCGGCGGCAGGCGCAGACCTGCTGCTGGTGCCCAGCGCCTTCACCCACACCACGGGCCAGGCCCATTGGGAGTTGCTGCTGCGGGCGCGGGCGGTGGAGAACCTGGCATTTGTGGTGGCTGCGGCACAAGGCGGTCTGCATGAGAACGGTCGCCGAACCTGGGGCCATTCGATGCTGGTAGACCCCTGGGGCACCATTGCGGGCCAGCAGGCACAAGGTGAGGGCGTGGTTCTGGCAGAGCTGGACATTAAACGTGTTCAGGACGCCCGCCTGCAATTACCCGCGCTGGCCCATCGTGTCCTGTGATGCGGTGGCCTGAATTGTTCACCCCACGGCTGACATCGGCCACCCGCCGCTGGCTGTTGTGGGGCGCGCTGCTGGTGCTGATTGCCGGGCTGCTCGCGATTCTGGTGTGGCTGGCCGGGCGCTATGAAGCCAGCCAGGTGCAAGACCGGCTGGAGCGCGATGCGGCGAATGCCGTCAGCGACATTCGCACCGGGTTGACCCGCGATGTGCAGGGTCTGCAGGTCTTGCAGTCGACCAGCGCGGCCCGGTCTGACCTCTGGATGACGGACGCCACAAGCCTGTTGCGCACCCACCGGGAGCTGGTCCGCATCGAATGGCGTGACAAGACCATGGCTGTGTTGCAGTCGGTGGATACTCCGGTTCGCACGCCGGTGTTTGATCACCTGGGGCGCGGCAACTCGGTGGCAGATATTCAGGTGGCCTGTGCCAATGCGCGCCGCTCCAGCGGCCCCGCCTATGCGCCCAGCTACTTCGTGCCGCAGCGTGATGGCTTGGGCCTGGAGGTGATGGATTTGTGTTTGCCGGTGGTGACGGTGGGTGAGCTGACGGGCTACCTGGTCGCCACTTATTCCTTGCAAGACATCCTGACCGAACTGGTCAGCAGGCACTTAAGCCGTAACCAGGACGTGTCTTTCACCGAAGCCGATGGTGCCCGGCTGGCATTTCATGGTTTGTCCATGCGTGGCACCCGTGTTTTTACAGCCCGGCAACTGCTGGACTTGCCGGGCAACACCATGGTGCTGCGAATCGACAGTTGGCGCGGCGCGCCAGACTTGTTCCCCAACCTGCTGACGGCCATCGTCACGGCCATGACCCTGGCCCTGGTGGGTGTGTTGTTTCTGCTGGGCCGCGATACCCGCAGGCGGCTGCGTGCCGAGCGCGGGCTGGCCGACGCGCTGGCGTTTCGCAAGGCAATGGAAGATTCGCTGGTCACCGGCTTGCGCGCGCGTGACCTGCACGGGCGCATCACCTACGTCAACCCGGCGTTTTGCCAGATGGTGGGTTTCACCGCCCAGGAACTTCAGGGCACCAGTGTGGTGGCGCCCTACTGGCCACCCGAGCGGGCTGATGAATACCAGCAACGCCAAGCCGTCCGATTGGCGGGCAACGCGCCGCCACGCGAAGGGTTTGAGTCGGTATTCATGCACAAGAATGGCTCCCGCTTTCCGGTGCTCATCATCGAAGCGCCCCTGATCAATGCCGTGGGCAAGCAAACCGGGTGGATGAGCGCGTTTCTGGACATCAGCGAGCAGCGCCGTGTGGAGGAGCTGTCACGCGCGTCGCAAGACCGCCTGCAGGCCACGGCCCGGCTCGCCACCGTGGGCGAGATGGCGTCCTTGCTCAGCCATGAGCTCAACCAGCCGCTGGCGGCCATTTCAAGTTATGCCACCGGTTCGATCAACCTGCTGCAGGATGGGCCGCCAGATGCAGAAGACGTGGCACTGGCTATGCGCCGCATTGCCGAGCAGGCCGAACGCGCCGGCAAGGTGATCAAGAGCGTGCACGACTTTGTGCGCCGCCGTGACCAGGCCCGCGAAGCCGTGGCCCCCCAGGCCCTGCTGGACGCCATCATGCCGCTGGTGAACCTGCAGGCGCGCAAACTGTCGGTTCGTGTTGTCACGCGGCTGGAAGACGGCCTGCCCCAGGTCACCTGCGACCGGACCATGGTGGAGCAGGTCTTGCTCAACCTCGCCCGCAATGCCATGCAGTCCATGGACCAGCCCGGCATTCGGGATCGTGCGCTGGTGATTCAGATCAAGCGCGCGGCGTCCAGCGAGCGCACCTCACATGTCAGCGGCTGGCTGGAGTTTTCGGTGGCAGACGTGGGGCCCGGCATTGCTGCCGAAGTGGCCGAAAAATTGTTCACGCCGTTTTTCACCACCAAACTGGAGGGCATGGGGCTGGGCCTGAGTCTGTGCCGCACGGTGGTGGAACAACACGGCGGCTTTCTCGGGTTTGAGGGCAATTACCCGCAGGGGACGGTGTTCCGATTCACGTTGCCGGTGGCTTG
>JBEEMW010000016.1:0-18482 GCA_041192445.1 Pseudomonadota bacterium
GCCGTTCGGGCTGAGCTTGTCGAAGCGGCTTCGACAAGCTCAGCCCGAACGGGGGTAGAACCCAAGCTGGATGGGCTTTTACCCCTGGTGGCGCTGGGCACGGTGGCTGACGTGGTGAAGCTGGACGCCAACAACCGCCGCCTAGTCGCTCAGGGGTTAAAACGGGTGCGAGCCCTCGCCCTGCCTGCGGGACTAGCTAGCCTTTTTGTAGCATCCGGCCGCGTGGCCAAGGTCGCCACCACCTTCGATTTCGGCTTTGCCCTGGGCCCCCGCATCAACGCCGCCGGCCGCCTGAGTGACATGACGCTGGGCATTGAGTGCCTGCTGACTGACGACGCAGGCCGTGCCGACGAGCTGGCCAAAACGCTCGACGGCATCAACCGCGAACGCCGTGAAATTGAAGGCGACATGCGCGACCAGGCGATGCAGATTGCCGAGTCCTTGTTCGATGAGGGTGATGAGCCGCCACCCGCCATCTGCGTCTTTGACCCGGACTTCCATGAGGGGGTGGTCGGCATCGTGGCGTCCCGCATCAAGGACAAGCTGCATCGCCCCTGTTTTGTGTTTGCCGCCAGCGCCGCACCGGGCAAGGAGCACGAACTCAAGGGATCGGGCCGCTCCATTCCCGGCTTTCACCTGCGCGATGCGCTGGACCTGGTGGCCAAGCGTTACCCCGGCGTGTTGCTGCGTTTTGGCGGCCACGCCATGGCGGCAGGCTGCACGATTGCCGAGGAACACTTTGATGATTTTGAGCAGGGTCTGAACGAAGTCGCCCAGGAATGGCTGGACGCTGCCACCCTGACCCGCCGGCTGGACACCGACGGCCCGCTCGCCCCCGAATACCGCCGCATTGATCTGGTCGACACCTTGCACCACGAGGTCTGGGGCCAGGGTTTTGCGCCGCCCACCTTCAGTGAAGAGGTGGAGGTGGTGTCGCAACGCCTGGTCGGTGAAAAACACCTCGCCTTGAAGCTCAAACACCAGGGCGCACCGGTGGACGGCATCTGGTTTGGGCGCACCGAGCCCCTGCCCGCGCGGGTCAAGCTGGCGTTCCGGCTGGACGCCGATGAGTGGAACGGCGTGCGGCGGGTGCGGTTTCTGGTGGAAGGCGCTGAATTTTGAGGCTGAAGTCTGAAACAGCAAGGGCATTGCATAGCGCCTAAAATGAAGTCGTGACCTCTATCCTGAACGCCGATCTCCATTGCCACTCGGTTGTCTCCGACGGCACCCTGACACCCGAAGAACTCGCCGCACGCGCCAAAACCAATGGCGTGGAGTTGTGGGCACTCACTGACCACGACGAAATTGGCGGACAACACCGCGCGGCAGCCGCCGCCAAAGCGCAGGGCATGCATTACCTGACGGGTACCGAAATTTCGGTCACCTTCATTGGCAAAACCGTGCACATTGTGGGCCTGGGTTTCGACCCGGACAACCAGGCACTCAAACAGGGGCTGATGCAGACCCGGGGTGGTCGCGGGCAGCGCGCCCGGGAAATGTCGGCCGGCCTGGCCACGGTCGGCATCCAGGGGGCTTATGACGGCGCGCTCAAGTTTGTGGGTAACCCCGAACTGATCTCGCGAACCCACTTTGCCCGCTTTCTGGTGGAGTCCGGTGTCTGCAAGGAAACCAATGAGGTCTTTCGCAAGTACCTGACCGAAGGCAAACCGGGCTATGTGGAGCACCGTTGGGCCACCCTCAAGGACGCCGTCACCTGGATCACCGGCGCTGGCGGCGTGGCCGTCATTGCGCACCCGGCGCGTTACAAATTCACGGCCAACGAAGAGTTCGCCCTGTTCACCGAATTCAAGAACCACGGCGGCCGGGGCGTTGAAGTCGTCACTGGCAGCCACACTGCGGCGGAATACGTCACCTACGCCGAGACCGCCCGCGAATTTGGTCTGGCCGCCTCGCGGGGCAGCGACTTTCACAGCCCGGCCGAATCCCACACCGACCTGGGCACACTGCCTTATTTGCCGGGTGAACTCAAGCCGGTTTGGGAGTTGCTGGCGGACCGCATTCAGTGAACCGGCAACACACCCACGGTCGAGCCAACGCGCTGGCCGGCATTGCCCTGGTCATTGCCGCAGTAGCCTGCTTTGCCACGCTGGACACCACCACCAAATTCATCACCACGGGCGTGCCCCTGCTGATGGCCCTGTGGTTTCGCTTCAGTTTTCAGGCCATCGTCACCACACTGTTCGTACTGCCCACACGAGGGCGGGCCGTGCTGCACACCCGGCATCCCAAATTTCAGGTGATGCGGGGCCTGCTGCTCATGAGTTCCAGCATCCTGGCGTTTCTCAGCCTCAAACACACCCCGGTGGCCGAGTTCACGGCCATTGTGTCGCTAACGCCGCTGGTCATCACGGTGCTGGCGGCGATCAAGCTCAAGGAAAAAGTCTCGGTGCTGCGCTGGGCTCTGGTGGTGGGCGGTTTTGTCGGAACGCTCATCATCATTCGCCCGGACAGTGATGACTTCAACTGGGCCCTGCTGCTGCCGCTGGCGCTGGTGGCCACCAGCTCGTGGTTTCAATTGCTCACCAGCACCATGGCCCGCACCGAAGACCCGGTCACCATGCATTTTTATACCGGCTGGATAGGCACCCTGGTCGCCACGGTTTTGCTGCCCTTTGTGTGGGTGCCCATTACATCTGCCACCTACTGGTGGTGCATGGTGCTGGTGGGAACCATGGGCACGGTGGGGCATTTTCTGCTGATTCTGGGCTACCAGAGGGCAACGGCCGCCATATTGACCCCCTACCTTTACGGCCAGATCGGGTTTGCCGTGCTGGGGGGCTGGCTGGTGTTCTCGCAAGTGCCTGACCGCTGGTCGCTGATCGGCATTGCCATGATTGCGGGCTGTGGCGCAGCCGGTACCTGGCTCACCGTGCGGGAATCGCGGTTGAACCCCACGCCCGTGGAAACCTGATCAACTGAATAGACCTGAATAGACTTGAACCATGGCCCAATACTTCGAAGTTCACCCCGACAACCCGCAACCGCGGTTGCTGAAGCAGGCGGTCGTGCTGCTGGAGAAAGGCGGCATTCTGGCGGTCCCAACCGACTCCAGCTACGCGCTGGTCTGCCATCTGGACGACAAGGCCGCCGCAGACAACCTGCGCCGCATCCGCGGGGTGGACGACAAACACCACCTGACGCTGCTGTGCCGCGACTTGAGCGAACTGGCCAACTACGCCCGGGTGGACAACCAGCAGTTTCGCCTGGTCAAGTCCGCCACACCCGGCCCGTACACCTTCATCCTGGAGGCCAGCAAGGAAGTGCCCCGGCGCCTGAGCCACCCGTCCCGCAAGACCATCGGCCTTCGGGTTCCCGACCATCAAGTGCTCCAGGCGCTGCTAGCCCTCCACAGCGGGCCTTTGTTAGCTACTACTTTGATAGCGCGCGGCGAGACCGAACCGCTCAATGACCCGCACGAGATTCGTGATCGCTACGAACACCAGCTTGGTGCCGTGATTGACGCAGGCGCCTGTGCGCTGGAACCCACCACCGTGGTTGACCTGACCGGCGACGAGCCGCTGGTGATTCGACACGGGGGCGGCAGTCTGGCCGCCATCGGCCTTTAACCCTAGCCTTTAACCACCGACCCCTCTGCGACAATTGCCCGATGGATATTGCACACCTGATTCAAACCGTTGCCTTGTACGCCCTGCCGGTGCTGTTCGCCATCACCGTGCACGAAGCGGCCCATGGCTACGCCGCCCGGCATTTTGGCGACAACACCGCTTATGCGCTGGGTCGCATCACGCTCAACCCGCTCAAACACATCGACCCCATCGGCACAATTTTGATGCCCTTGATGCTGTATTTCGCCACCTCGGGCACGTTTCTGTTCGGTTATGCCAAGCCGGTTCCGGTGCGTTTTGGCAATCTGCGCAACCCCAAGCGCGACATGATCTGGGTTGCGCTGGCCGGACCGGGTGCCAATTTCATTCAGGCCCTGATCTGGGGCGTGCTGTTTTTTGTGCTGAAAGGCATGGGCGTGACCGAGCCGTTCTTTCTCAAGATGGCGCAAGGTGGCATTCTGGTCAACGTGGTGATGTTTGCATTCAACCTGTTTCCCTTGCCACCGCTTGATGGTGGGCGCATTCTGGTGGGTCTGCTGCCCTACCGGCAGGCTGAGCTGGTTTCGCGCATTGAGCCCTGGGGCTTTTTCGTGGTGATGGCGCTGGTGATTGCCGGTGTGGTCAGCAAACTGTGGATGCAACCCCTGATGGCCCTCACCTACGGCCTGCTGGACATCCTGCTGGCCCCCATTGCCATGATCTTCGGCTAACCCGATGGCTGCCACCATGCATTCAACGCGTTTCCTGACCGGCATCACCACCTCGGGCACACCCCATCTGGGCAACTATGTCGGCTCCATCCGGCCTTCGGTTCGTGCCAGCCAGGCCCCCGGTGTCGAGAGCTTTTACTTTTTGGCCGACTACCACGCCCTGATCAAGGTCGAAGAGCCCGCCCGCATCCAGCGCTCCACGCTGGAAATCGCGGCCAGCTGGCTGGCAGCCGGGCTGGACCCCGAACGGGTCACGTTTTACCGCCAGTCCGATATTCCCGAAATTCCCGAACTCACCTGGTTTTTGACCTGCGTCACGGGTAAAGGCGTGCTTAACCGGGCCCATGCCTACAAGGCAGCGGTTGACAAAAACGCGGCGGCTTCGGCAGACACCGACGCCGACATCACGGCGGGTCTGTTCATGTACCCGGTGTTGATGGGTGCCGACATCCTGATGTTCAACGCGCACAAGGTGCCGGTGGGGCGTGACCAGATTCAGCACATCGAGATGGCCCGCGACATGGCCTACAGCTTCAACCACCGTTATGGCGACCATTTTGTGCCGCCTGAAGCGGTGATCGAAGAGTCGGTGGCCACTCTGCCGGGGCTGGATGGCCGCAAGATGAGCAAGAGCTACGACAACACCATTCCCCTGTTTGCACCACGCGAGCAGCTCAGGAAGCTGATCAGTGGCATCGTCACCGACTCGCGTGCACCGGGTGAGGCCAAAGACCCGCAAGGCTCGGCCCTGTTCCAGATTTACCAGGCCTTTGCCAGCGCGCAGGAAACCGCGGCGCTGCGCCAGGCCTATGCCGATGGCATTGCCTGGGGTGACGCCAAAAACACCGTGTTTGAACGCATTGACCGCGAGATTGCACCCATGCGCGAAGCCTATGCGGCGCTCATGGGCAACCCGGCGCAAATTGAAGCCATTTTGCTTGCCGGTGCGGCCAAGGCCCGCAAATTGTCTACGCCGTTCATGGGTCGCCTGCGCCACGCCGTGGGCTTGCGCGATTTGCGCGGCGAAGCAAGCGTCAAGGCGGCCAAACCGGTCCGTGCAGCCCTGCCCACATTCAAACAATACCGCGAGGCAGATGGCCTGTATTACCTCAAGCTGGTTGATGCACAAGGCCAGTTATTGCTGCAAAGCACGGGTTTTGCGTCGCCCAGAGAGGTTGGGCAACTGGTAAAGGGCCTGCAATCCGGCACGGTCCCGCTGGATGGGCTGGCGCTTGCCGAAGGTATCTCGCGGGAGGCCGTTGAGGCGGCCCTGAACCAATTGCGCGCGGGAATTTAGCAACCAACAGCTTGCTACAATAGCGCTCCTGGAGAGGTGGCAGAGTGGCCGAATGTACCTGACTCGAAATCAGGCGTACCGCAAGGTACCGTGGGTTCGAATCCCACCCTCTCCGCCAAATAGACAGGCCCGATGCTGCTGAATTCCTGGCGCACGCCGTTTGGGAACCCACAACCCACATGACTGACCATTACGCCGCCCTCGGGCTCGGCAGCGATGCGACGCTTGCCGACATCAAAAAAGCGTTTCGCCAGAAGGCCTCGCTTTATCACCCCGACAGAAACCGGGCAACCAACGCGCCCGAGCGCTTCCGGGCGGTGCAGGAAGCCTATGAGGTGCTATCGGACGCAAGCCGGCGCCAGGCTTATGACGACAACCGCAAACGCAACCTGCTCGACAGCCCGATCGATACCGCGCGCGATATTTGGCAGAACTACTTCACGCAATTGCTGTAGCGCCCTGATTTGAAAACCCGTGACATGAGAAACCCCGCGACATGAGTATTTCCCCCTTTTTCCGCCAGCTGCGCTCGGCTTACCAGGCCGAACTGGACGATTTGACGTTTGACTCTGAAGGTCAGGACGTGTTGCGCCAGCGCCTGGCAGACCGACGCAAAGAGCTGGGTTTTTTGCTCCAGATGATCGAACTCAGCCCCGAGATGGTGGCGGTGGTGTTTCATCAGGGCTTTCGCTTCCGGTTGCCCGCCGTGATGGACCACCTGCTGCAATGTGAGTCCGACGAACTGCCCGACTGGGATAGCCTGGCTGACGCGATGCAGTTGACGCCCTGGGCACAGGCGTTGATGCAAGTGATCCTGAAAGAGCCCATGGGTGCGTGGTTCATGTCTGTCGCGGCGGCGCTGGAATACATGTACGGCAAGCCGGAGACGGCGCCCATCCCGGAGCATGATGAGGATGATGACGAAGACGACGGGGATGACAACGATCACGTCAATGCATTTGACGCTGAAGAAGAGAAAGAAGCCCGTGCCCGCGAAGACGCCGGTGCTGACTGGATGGTCGAACAGGGCTTTGACCGCAAAGATTGACACACCATGAACCACCTTGCCCTCATCGAAAAAACCCAAAGCCTGATTGCAGCAGGCGATATCGTGGGCGCCGAAGGCGCGTTGGTCGCGCTGGCTGATGCCGAGGGCGATAACGCGTTGATGGTGGTGCTGGCGCAGTTGCCACCCAAAGACATTCTGGCCGTGATTCGCGAATACGATAACTCCAAGGAATCGGTCATCAACCTGCTGGTCACACCGGCACAGTTTGCCCGCGCCGTGGTGATCGAAAAGCAATACAAGGACCTTACCCGCACCCACCTGCGCGGCATGGTCAACTCGATTATTTTCAGGGACGACGCCGATCCGGTTGAATTCTTGACCGCCATGGGTGACCTGGAAGGTGGCAGCGAAGCTCTGGCCGACTATTTTTCTGAAAAATGGAGCCGCATCGAAGCCTTTGCCCGTACCGGCACCTTTGATGCGATGGAAGACGACGGCGAGATGCTGACCGAGACCGCGTTGCTGGCCTCGGCCTATGTGAAACCACGCGTCGAGCAGGACGAAATCGCCGATCACGACTGGATGCAACTGGCCTGGCTGTTGCGCCACGAATGCCCGGACCTTTTCATTGAAATGCTGATCGTGCTGCGCGCCAAGGCGCGGGCACATGATTTGGGTGAGGAAGCCGAGCCGGAAACCGAGAACGACGCAGTCGATAACCAGGTAGAAACCGGTGACACCGATCGCGGCAAGGCGACACCGGCTGCACGTGAGTCGGACGAAGAATCGGCGATCTAGATTGCGCATGCCAACCGGCAAGACCTGATGCCCAAGCCAACACCCACGCCCTCTGACGCGTCCGATGCACCGGCTGCACCCGGCGCAGGTTCCGTCGTTTCCCTGTACGACGCGCGCCCGTTTTTTGAGAAGGCACTGGTTTTTGGTGTTCAAAACGGCCTCATCGATCAGCAAAAACTGGACACCATTGGCACCGATGCCCCCAAAGGCATGGTGCAAATTGCGCGCTACTTTGGCAGCGAGTTTTTGCGTCCCGAGCTTGAAAAAGCCAAAGACCGCATGGTCAACCTGGTCAGCCTTCACCTTGAAAGCACGTCCGGTGGCGACCTGGGCATCGCCGCCGGCTTGCTGCGCGACCATTCGTTTCTGTCGCGCTCCAAAGGTGGCTCGGACATGCTCAAAGCCCTGATAGCCATGCCGCAAACCAGCCACTTCGGCATGAACGAGCGGGGTGGCTTTACCGACGACCACATTCCGCAACTGGCCAAATGGTCACTGCGCAGCCTGGCTGACTACCAGGCCGAGCTGCACCAGCGCTGTCAGGTGGCGCAGGTGGTCGACGCCGCCATCTGGCTGGCCGACCGCCTGGGAATGGACGCCGCCGAACTGGAAGACGCGGGCAAGGACGCCGAAGCCGTGATCCGCTCGGCCTTGCTGATGCAGGCCACCAGGCGCACGGAAATGCCCGATTGGGTCGCGTTTGAAAAAACGGTGGTGGCGCTGCGGAAAAAATCTGGCGGCAAAGCCGGGGCCGTTGACATCGCCCTGCCCAAACACCTGCCCGAACCATTCCAGGCCGTGGTGGAGGCCGTGCGCCTGTCCGTCATGGCCGATTTGCCCAGAATTTGTGACCCCGCCCTGCCCGTCAGAAAGCTGTTTGACCAGACACCGGCGTTCATGGGCCGGTATTTCTGGGTGGAAGACGGTTTGAGCGATGTGGACAATTACGACCGCGCGGCGTCGGATACCTGGAACAAGATTACCGGCGGCCACAGTGATGACGGCTCACTGCTGACCCTGTTTTTATGCATGGCCGCAGGCACCGCACCCAAAACCCTGCTGACCGAAAAAGGGGCCGCCAGCCTGATCCGGAAAATCCGCAAGGGCAGTTTTAACCCGGAGCTGGCCAGCCAGTACATCCAGGCTCATGCGCCCGAGCAGCACCAGGACGACTATGCCCGCGTGTGGATGGATTTCGTCGAAGAGGCCCGGCCCACGCTGCAAAGTGACTTTGACTATGCCTTGAACGACGCACTGGCCTTGCTGCGGCGGGACTGCAACCTGAAATAGCGCCCGAAATAACGCCGGTTTCCCAAATTTCTCACACTTCGCCCGTCTGGTTAATGCCGGGGCTATTGATGTGCCGCCGGGGTCTCGTTATATTTAACGAATCCACGTACCTGCGTCATGAACCCGATCGTTAAAACCCCGTTGGTGTCCCGCACACCCACCGCCAGAACGCCTGATGAGCACAGCGCAAGCCTGCCCTTGCCTGAAGTCATTGAAGGCGATTACGCAACCGGCTGGGGTATGTGGCATGAGGCCGTGTCGCTGCAGGACGGGCCCGCCAGAAAGGTCTTTGCAGACACCATGCCGTCGCGCCTGATGCCATTGTCGCAATCAGCCGAATTGGCCACGGAGCCCGCTTTCCTGAGTGAAAAAACAGCCGAAGAAAAGCGGCAAGCGGCGATGGCGGTTCTGGCCCAGGACCACAAGCGGATTCATGCCGCCATCGGCATGATGTGGGGCCAAAGGGAGTGCAGCACCTACATCCAGAAACTCATCCTGAATGGCGGGGACGGCATGGGCAATGGCAGCGATATTTTCACCATGGAAACACTGACCGCCCTGTTCCTGCTGAGCGACTTGAACGACCTTTTGTGTGCGTAAGGCCTAGGCGCTCAGGCGTTCCAGCCCACCCATATAGGGCCGCAACACCTCTGGCACGGTGACCGAACCGTCAGCGTTCTGATAATTCTCAAGCACCGCCACCAGCGTGCGCCCCACAGCCAGGCCCGAGCCGTTCAAGGTGTGAACCAGCTCATTTTTGCCCTGTGCATTTTTGAACCGTGCCTGCAGGCGACGCGCCTGAAATGCCTCGCAGTTGGAGACGGAGCTGATCTCGCGGTAGGTATTCTGGGCCGGTAGCCAGACTTCGAGGTCATAGGTTTTGGCAGCGCCAAAGCCCATGTCGCCGGTACACAGCGACATCACCCGGTAAGGCAGGCCCAGCTTCTGCAAAATCGCTTCAGCGTGGCCGGTCATGGCTTCCAGCGCTTCGTAGCTTTTGTCGGGGTGCACGATCTGCACCATCTCCACCTTGTCGAACTGGTGCTGACGGATCAGGCCCCGGGTGTCGCGGCCATAAGAGCCGGCCTCGGAGCGGAAACACGGGGTGTGGGCGGTGAGTTTGATGGGGAGATCGCCCTCGGCCACCACCACATCGCGCACAAAATTGGTCAACGGCACTTCGCTGGTCGGAATGAGGTAGAGCGCCGTGTTGTCGGGCACTTCTTCACCATCCTGGCCACCCTTTTTGGCAGCAAACAAGTCCCCTTCAAATTTGGGTAACTGGCCGGTTCCGCGCAGGGATTCGGCGTTCACCATGTACGGCGTGTAGCACTCGGTATAACCATGCTCCAGCGTTTGCACATCCAGCATGAACTGCGACAACGCACGGTGCAGACGGGCAATCGGGCCCTTCATCACGGTGAAACGGGAGCCGGTGAGTTTCACACCCATGTCAAAGTCCAGGCCCAGCGGCGCGCCAACATCCACATGGTCTTTCAAGTCAAAGTTCATGGCCGGTGGTGTGCCCCATGAGCGGACCACCACATTGCCATGTTCGTCGGAACCCAGCGGTACGCTCTCATGCGGCAGATTGGGCACGGCCAGCAGCAGCGCCTGCAAATCGGTCTGGATTTGCTCCAGGCGAGCGGTGGACGCCTCCAGCTCGGATTTGATAGCGCCTGTTTGCGCCATCACCGCGTCCACGTCGGGTTGCCCGGCCGGGCCTTTGGCCTTGAGTTGGCCGATCTGCTTGCTCAGGGAATTGCGGGTGGCCTGCAGCTCTTCGGTGCGGGTCTGGATGGTCTTGCGCTCGGCCTCCAGCGTGGTGAAAGCCGCCACATTGAGGAAAACCTGCGGTGTCTTGCGGGTTTCAAGGCGCGTGATGACCCCGGCGAGGTCTTTTCGGAGGAGGGTAATGTCTAGCATGTTGTGATTTTAATTGGCTCTATCAGCTTCCCATACCCGTCCACCATGTCATATTTCACTTGATCGGACGTGATTTTGGTGAAGAACTTGCGTGGCGTAGTGGCTACCAAATCTCCAGCCTCAAGCGTTGCTCAGGAAGTTGCGCAAATGCCTTGTCACGACTGACCAGGGTGGCGTTTACGGCCACAGCATGGGCGGCAATCATCATGTCAAAGTCGCTGAGGTTGATGCCTTGGGCTTCCGGCGAGGCGCAAAATTCGCCGTAACAGGTTGCTACGTCCTCATCCCAAGGTAATACGTCCATACGGAGCAGCACTTGGGCCAAGGCATTTCGCAAACGGACGGGTTGCCCTTTACGATGCAAGCCGTATTCCAGCTCTGCCAGGGTCACGCTAGACATCACAGCCTGCCCCACGGGCACCTTCGTTAGTTGCGCCAGCAATTCGGCATCGCGTCCCTGCATGATGTGGCTGACCACGTTGGTGTCAAGCATGTGGCGTTGGCTCATTCTTGAACGCCCTCAAAGGGGTCGCGCCTAGTGCGGGTTTGTCGGCGTTCAACAACCAAGTCTTCGTCCTTGTTGAGTGCCACCACGTCTAGCAGGCCTTGCCAATCGGTAGGCTTACGCGACAGCACCACATCGCCCGTGGCGGGGTCGTGGCGGATGAAGACTTCGGCGACGTCAAAGCGGAATTCCAGCGGCAGGCGAACCGCTTGACTGCGGCCAGTAGCAAATATTTTGGCGGTTTGGTGCATTTTGATCCTCTTACCTAAGTGGTATGTCTCATGATATGCATCAACACCACGGGTGTCAACACTTGGGCCTTTTCTATATGGATTGAATCACCAAGAAGCAAGTCTTCAATGCCGGCCAAATTCTGGGTTAATGCACTGGTTTTTCCCGGTGAGAGCAGGCTGTCTGCTATCCCGCCAGCGTGGCGGGGTCTACATTGCCGCCGCAAATGATCAGGCAGACTTTTTCGCCCCCGGCAGGCCGGTAGGCACCGGTCTGCAACGCGGCCAGCCCCAGTGCAGCTGCGGGTTCCACCGCCAGCTTCATTTCCCGCCACAACCAGAGCTGTGCGGCGCGAATGGCGTCATCGGGCAGCAGCAAGGCGTCTTTCACATGGCGCTGCGTGATGTCCCAGGAAATGGCGCCAATGCGTTTGGCGCCCAGCGCGTCTGCCGCCACACCGCTAACAGTCACATCCACCGGCGCGCCTGCCTGGCGCGCCGCAAACAAGGTGGGTGCCAGTTCCGGCTCCAGCGCGACCACACGGCTGCGTTGTTCAAACCAGCTGGCGATACCGGCAATCAGCCCGCCGCCGCCCACACTCACCAAGACCGAATCCGGCAGGCCACCCTGGTGTTCGATCTCGCGGGCCAGCGTGCCCGCACCGGTCACCACTTCGGGCTGGTCGTAGGCATGGGTCAGCAGGGCCCCGGTCTCTTTCTGGCGCTGCAGGCAGGCCGCCAGGGCCTCGGCATACGCCGCACCGGCCACCACCACCGTCGCACCCAGCTCAGCCAGACGGGCCCGTTTGGTGGCGCTGGACAGGGAGGGCACAAACACCTCGCAGGGCACACCCAGCGCTTTGGCCGCTGCGGCAGTGGCAATGCCCGCGTTGCCGCCAGACGCAACGATCACGCCACTTGCAGGAATCGGGTTGGACAGCAGGCGGTTCAACATGCCACGCGCCTTGAAGCTACCGCCCACCTGCAGGTGCTCCAGCTTGAGCCAGACCTCGCCATCCGGCACGCCCAAAGCCGCCCCGGGCAGCTTCAGGAGCGGGGTTTGACGTAAAAAGTGGCTGTAGCCCTCGTCCAATATGCGTGAGGCGCTATCAATAGCAGAGCGGTTCATGCAGCCGGCCCGGTCTTAAGCCCCTTCGGTAGCGGGAACTTCACAGTCTCTTCAATCCCGTCCATCTTGCGAACCGACACCGCGCCCAGCGCCTTGATGCGGTCAATCACCTGGTGCACCAGGATTTCCGGGGCCGAGGCGCCTGCGGTCAGCCCCACGCGCTGGCGACCGGTGAACCAGTCGGCCTGCAATTCGTCCGCGTTGTCCACCATGAAACTGGCGGTGCCCAGTTTGCGGGCCACTTCGGTCAGGCGATTGCTGTTGGAGCTGGTGGGGCTGCCCACCACGATCACGATGTCCACCTGCGGGCTCATCACCTTGACGGCATCCTGGCGGTTCTGGGTGGCGTAACAGATGTCCTGCTGCTTGGGCTCGCGCACATTCGGGAAACGCGCCTTGACGGCGGCGGCAATGTCGGCCGCGTCGTCCACACTCAATGTGGTCTGGGTCACCACGGCCAGCAGCTGTGTCTGGGCCGGGTTGACGTGGGCCACATCGGCCACGTCTTCCACCAGATGAATGCCACTCTCCAGCTGGCCCATGGTGCCCTCCACTTCCGGGTGGCCCTTGTGACCAATCATGATGAATTCATAACCTTCCCGGGCCAGCTTGGCCACCTCCACGTGCACCTTGGTGACCAGCGGGCAGGTGGCATCAAAAATCTGGAAACCCCGGGCGCGGGCCTCGTCCTGAATGGCCTTGCTCACGCCGTGGGCCGAAAACACCAGCGTGGCACCGGGTGGCACGTCATCCAGTTCCTCAATGAAAATCGCGCCTTTGGCCTTGAGGTCATTCACCACATAGGTGTTGTGCACGATCTCATGGCGCACATAAATGGGCCGCCCGAATTTGTGCAGGGCCCGCTCCACGATCTCAATGGCGCGGTCCACCCCGGCGCAAAAACCCCGGGGCTCGGCCAGAAGAATTTCCTGCGGCATGGCTGAATGGGTCATAACACCCCGATCACATGAACTTCAAAGGTCACCGGCTGCCCGGCCAGCGGGTGGTTGAAGTCAAACCGAACCGAATCGGCACGCTCGGCGCTTCCCACCTGAAGCACGGCCCCGGCGTAGCTGCCCAGGCCGTCGGGCGTGGGGAACTGCACCACGTCACCCACCTGGTAAACCTCATGCGGGTCGCCCATTTCCGTGAGCAGTTTGCGCGCCACCCACTGTTGCATGTCGGTATTGCGCTCACCAAAGGCAGCACCGGCGGCCAGCTCAAACGTGGCACGTGTGCCCTCTGCCATGCCCATCAGGCATTGCTCCACGGCAGGCGACAGCTCACCCGTGCCCAGGGACAGGGTGGCCGGCTTGTCATGGAAGGTGTTGATGATGTCGCCCGCCGGGCCCGCCAGACGGTAATGCAGCGTCAAAAATGAGCCCGGCTGAACGCAGACAGGGGGGGAAAGGGGGGTGGCAAGCATTGAAGTCATGAAACTCTCGATAAACTGACCCCTATTGTAGAAACCCCGGATACCTCCGGCCAGATGTGCCCCATGCCGATCAAAGACCTCCCCCCTGACGCGCGCCCGCGTGAAAAGCTGCTGGCACGTGGCCCCGGTGCCCTGAGCGATGCCGAATTGCTGGCCTTGCTGTTGCGCACCGGCATCAAGGGCAAAGGGGTGTTGCAAATGGCCGACGAGTTGCTGCACCTCAAACGCAACGACGAGGGCACAAACGGCTTTGATGGCCTGGCTGGCCTGCTGCAGGCCACGGCAGACGACCTCAAACGGGTCAAGGGTCTGGGGCCTGCCAAACGCGCCGAACTGGTGGCGGTGCTGGAGCTGGCACGCCGTGCCATGGCACAACAGTTGAAACAGCGCACGGTGTTCGAGACCCCCGATGCGGTCAAGCATTACCTGCAACTGCATCTGGCGGGCAAACCGCACGAGGTGTTTGCCGTGCTGTTTCTGGATGTTCAAAACCGCCTTTTGAGCCTGGAAGAGCTGTTTCGCGGCACCTTGACACAAACCAGCGTCTACCCGCGCGAGGTGGTGTTGCGCGCCCTGCACCACCAGGCCGCTGCCGTGGTGCTGGCACACAACCATCCCAGCGGCTCGGTTCAGCCTTCCCGCGCCGATGAAGCGTTGACGCAAACCCTCAAGGCCGCGCTGGCCCTGGTCGATGTGCGGGTGCTGGACCACGTGATCGTGGGTGCAGGCGAGGCCCTGTCCATGGCTGAGCGGGGGCTGATGTGAAAACCCCGGCCGTCAAGGTCACCACACTGGCTGACCTGAAACTGGTCAAACGCGAGATCGCGTCTCAGGCGATGGCACAAGCCCGGGAACAAGCCAGGCTGGCGGCTGAGCAGGCGCTCGGGCAAAAACGCCTGCAGGCCGAGAAAAACCTCTTCATTCTTGCCGCTGGAGCCGTTCAGCCCTTGCCGGATAAGCGCAAGGTGCTATTAAAAAAAGAGCGCCCCGCGGCTGCACCCCTGCAGTTCCAGCTGGATGAGCAGGCGGTGCTGCGCGAGGCCATCAGCGATGAATTTGATGTCAGCACGCTGCTTGATACCGACGAACACCTGAGTTTTCGCCGACCCGGCATCGGTACCGATGTCACGCGCAAGCTGCGCAAAGGTGAGTGGCGCATTCAGCGCCAGCTCGATTTGCACGGCCTGCGCAGCGACGATGCGCGTGAGGCTCTGGGCGCTTTCATCCGGGAAGCCCACAAACACGGCATTCGCTGCGTGCGTGTGGTGCATGGCAAGGGGCTGGGCTCGCCCGGCAAGGCGCCGGTGCTCAAGAACAAGGTACACAGCTGGCTGGTGCAAAAAAAAGAGGTGCTGGCCTTTGTGCAGGCCAAACCGGCCGATGGCGGCGCGGGGGCGCTGGTGGTGTTGCTCACACCCTCACCGGCATCCCGAACCCAGTTGGCGAAGTAGCGCCACAGGCGTAAAGTGATCACCGCAATCAAAAAAACTGAGGAATCCCATGCTTAAAACCATTGCCATCATCCTGGTTATTGCCATCCTGGCGTTGCTGGCTTTTGCCGCAACCCGGCCCGACAGCTTCCGGGTCCAGCGGCAAACCAGCATCACGGCACCGCCGGACAAGATTTTTGCGCTGGTCAACGACTTTCACAACTGGGCATCGTGGTCGCCCTGGGAAAAGCTGGACCCCGAGATGAAACGCAGCTTCAGCGGCACGCCCAGCGGCAAGGGCACCGTGTATGAATGGGCCGGAACCGGCAAGGTGGGTGCGGGGCGCATGGAAATTCTGGATGCACCACCCCCTTCCAAAGTCGTGATCAAGCTGGATTTTCTGAAACCGTTTGAGGGCCACAACACGGCCGAGTTCACTCTGCAACCCCAGGGTGATGCCACCCAGCTGACCTGGGTCATGTATGGCCCGGCACCGTTCATCTCCAAACTCATGGGGGTATTTTTCAACATGGACAAGCTGATTGGTACCGATTTCGAGACCGGGCTGGCCAACCTGAAACGCGTGGCTGAAAAATAACGGCGGGCAGCAGTTGTGGATGCCCTACCCGACCCGGAACCTGCAGATGGGCAGCCGCCTGACGTATCTGCCGATTTGTACAGGGCGATTATTGGCCCCCGCAACCAGGCCGGCTACCTGCGTCGTTTTGCCGTGTTTGAAGCCCACGGCAAAGCCCGCCTGGCCTGGCATTGGCCTGCCTTTTTCTCGGCCCTGAACTGGCTGGTTTTCCGGGGCATGTGGGGGGCCGCACTGGGCTACGCCGCGGGCATGCTGACCTTGACGCTGGTTTTGTTCGGCATCGGCCGATTGACCTTCGATTTTTCCGGCACCACGGCAAGAATTTGCTTTGTCCTGTTTTTGCTGGGCACGTCGGCGGCAGCCGGGTTGTGGGCCCACGCCCTGTACTACGGGTTTTGCAAGCGGCAAGTCATCCGGGCAGTGGCCGCATCCGCCAGCATGCAGGACGCCCGCCACCGGCTGGCAGCGCAAGCACCCTCCCACAAGCGCTTGTGGCTGCTGGTGGCCGCAAATACCGGGGTGCTGGCGCTGCTGGTGGGTGGTGCCATGCTGGTGCGGCAATCCGGCTTCTCCAGGATGGACGCCAGCCGTGCGCGGGAGGCGGTGCCAACGGGGTCAAGCCAGGGAGCGGTGTCCTTGCCGGCGGTGTCCGTTCCGACCGTGGCGGCGTCAGTCCCCGCCGTGCCCACAATCCCTGCAGTGCCAGCAGTGCGGGCTCCCGTTGTTGCCGCTGCCGAGCCCCGGTTTTTTGTTCAGGCGGGTGTTTTTGCTGTGGAAAACAATGCGCTCACGCTGCAGGAAAAACTGGAGGCGGCGGGTTTCAGGGTTCATACCCTTGGCGTCAAAACGCCGACCGGGGTGAGGATTCAGGTCAGGGTTGGTCCGTTTGACAGCAAGGCACAGGCCAGCGACGCCGTTGGACAACTCAAAAGCATGGACCTGCCCGGCGTTATTCTGAAGCTGTAGTCTTGCCCCTTGTCGCCGGTTTCACCCTGGCCCACCCTGGTTTCGCATCCAGTCAGCCGTCTGGAAAAAACTCTCCCGCAAGCGCGCCCGCAGGGCCTCGTCCACACCGGTTTCACCCATGGCCTGATCCATGCAGGCCAGCCACTGGTCGCGCTCCAGAATACCGATCTTGAACGGCATGTGGCGAGCCCGCAGACGGGGGTGCCCAAACTGCTCGGTGTAATGCTGCGGCCCGCCCAGCCACCCGCATAAAAACCAGAACAACCGGTCACGCGCATTGGCCAGCTCGCTGCCGTGAGCCGCCCGCAAGGCGGTGTAGCCGGGCTCAAGGTCCATCAGGTCGTAAAAGCGTTCCGTGAGGCGGCGCACCGGGGCCTCTCCGCCTATCCACTCAAAGGGGGTGTCAAAAGCTGGTTTTTCCTGAATTTTCATCATTAAATTGGCTTGTAGCCCTCGTCCAATATGCGTAAGCAGCTACAAAATAAATAGCACCTTCAGAGCCAGATCAAGGCACTAGCCGCGTTTGCCCGTTCTCAAACCAAGCCGCATCAAACCCATCACGAAGCAAAACTGCTCTGGTCGTGGCCAAACCGGCGTCACGCGCACGGTCAAGGTACTTGGCTAGTGTGCTGGCATCTTCACTGATCAAGTGGCTGATAGTTTCGCAGTCACATTGGGCCAGCAACTTATAGTCGTCTTTCACTCGCACACGGTCATCGCCGGAATCGCGTGGCATTTGCCGGATGATCAATCCGCAGCGCATAGCGTGGTCTACGTTGAAAGGCAGCACCACAAAGTTGCGCAGGGGCAAATCATTGATCGCCTGCATGACTTGAAACTCGGAAATCACAATCGTGGACAAATACATAGTCACTTGGCGGCGCGTGCACTCCCTGTAATAGGCTACGGCCACATCGTGGTGCAGACGACCTGGGTCACTCAAGTTGATCAGAAAACTGGTGTCCAACAGAACACTGTTCACGGCTTGTCTCCGCGCAACTCATCTACCCATGTGGTGGCATCGGGTACGTCTTTCCAAGCGACGGCTCCTCGACGCGTGAGTTTTGAAAGCGCATCTTCGTCAACCGTGGATGCATGCTCCACAAACTCGACCAGCCGGGCATTGCGAAGTTCGCGCGTCAACACGTTGTAGTCAGCCTTGATGCGCAACATGGCCAGCTTGTACAGGCGATTCACGGTGTCATTTCGCAAGACATCGCGCTCGGTAGCAACTGTCAATGTGCCACCACCGGGCAACTTGATGTGCGCGTTGGCCTTGGTCATACCGCCGATATTTTGAATTTCACCGCGAATATAGCGCTCCACCTGCACCCACTGGTCGGCGTCATCCGCGTGGTAATCCGATTCAGAATTAATTTGAATGGGGCGATCCAAAAAAGGAGCAGATATGAGATAGGCCACCTGTTTGGTTTGACGTGCGGCCTTTTGCCAGCGCTCCGTCACCTCGCGGCGCTTGGCATCCAGGTTATCCAATAGCTCACCACCCAACAACGTGCGCAAATCCCGAAACAGATTGGGAGCCGACATCAAAGGCGTAGTTTCAAGTGCTAA
>JBEEMW010000017.1:0-50696 GCA_041192445.1 Pseudomonadota bacterium
GGCTGGTCTGGGTTCGTTCTTTGCTGGTTGTGTCGGTACGCTGGTGCTGGCGGCATTTGCCGTGCCCCTGACCGAGGTGGCCTTCAAGTTTGGTCCGGCTGAATACTTCTCGCTGATGATTTTGGGCCTGGTGGGTGCGGTGGTTCTGGCTTCAGGCTCCCTGCTCAAGGCCGTTGGCATGATCTTTCTGGGTCTGCTGCTGGGTCTGGTGGGTACCGATGTGAACTCGGGTGTTGCCCGCTTCAGCTTCGATATTCCGGAGTTGACGGACGGCATTGGCTTCATCGTGATTGCCATGGGCGTGTTTGGTTATGGCGAGATCATCAGCAACCTTGGCAAACACGAGAGCGAGCGCGAAGTGTTCACCGCCGATGTCAAAGGCTTGTGGCCCAACAAGGAAGACTTCAAGCGCATGGTGCCCGCAGTTTTGCGGGGTACAGCGCTGGGCTCTGTCCTGGGTATCCTGCCGGGCGGGGGGGCTGTGATGGCCGCCTTTGCTGCCTATACGCTTGAGAAAAAAACCAAGCTGCATCCCGGTGAAGTACCGTTTGGCAAAGGCAACATCCGGGGTGTTGCATCGCCTGAATCGGCCAATAATGCCGCGTCGCAAACCTCGTTCATCCCCTTGCTGACTTTGGGCATTCCACCCAATGCGGTGATGGCGCTGATGGTGGGTGCGATGACCATTCACAACATCCAGCCCGGCCCGCAGGTCATGACCAGCAACCCCGAGTTGTTCTGGGGCCTGATTGCCTCCATGTGGATTGGCAACGCCATGTTGATCGTGCTGAACCTGCCACTCATTGGTATCTGGATCAAGCTGTTGAGCGTGCCTTACCGTTGGTTATTCCCGGCCATTGTGCTGTTTTGCGCCATTGGTGTGTACTCCACCAACAACAACACGTTTGACATCTGGATGGTGGGCCTTTTTGGCTTCATTGGTTACCTGTTCATCAAGCTGGGGGCAGAGCCTGCACCGTTGTTGCTGGGCTTCATTCTGGGCCCGATGATGGAAGAAAATCTGCGTCGTGCACTGCTGCTATCACGGGGCGACTGGAGTGTGTTTGTGACGCGTGGCCTGTCCGCCAGCTTGTTGGCCGTCGCACTCTTGTTGCTGGCGATGGTGCTGCTGCCATCCATCAAGAAAAAACGCGAAGAGGCGTTTGTCGAAGATTAACGTCCTCAGGCATCCAAAAAAACGGCACCTTCGGGTGCCATTTTTCTTTGTACGGCACAATTCGTGCAAGGGACACTTCATGCAACTCAAGCACCATCTGAATCAACATGCGCAACGTGCAGCCTTGCACAACGAAATCCATGCCCGCCCGCCTCAGGCCCTGGCCGCACCGCTGGCCATCTCGCATGTGGTGATGGTGTGTGATGCTGCCCAGCGCGAGGCCAGCCGGGCGCATGTGGCGGCGTTGCTGCGCGACCTCCATCTGCCGTTGCCAGACGCGCAATCCAGTCATTTCCGCATGGACCTGGGGCAGTTTCACCTGCGGTGGGAGTTGCATACCGAATTCGTGACCTGGACCTTCCTGTGCCCCTTGCCCACCGAGCAATTTGATGAACGGGAACCTGAACGTGCCCTGAGCGCGGTGCCACAAGACTGGTTTGCCGGGCTGCCAGGTGACTGTTTGTCCAGCTTGCACCTGTGGGTGTTGTCCACCCACGCCCTGGGTACGGCGGCGCTGGTCAAACACGTGTTGCTGGAGGACACGCTTGTGGCCTCCACCGTGGCGGGCGGTGCAGGCGAGGTGTATACCGATTTCGCCATTCACGCGGATGGTTTTTCGCGCATGGTGTTGCTGGCCGGCAAGCTGTCGCCGCGCCGGCTGGGCCGACTGGTGCAGCGCTTGCTGGAGATCGAAACCTACCGCATGGCGGCCCTGCTGGGCTTGCCTGCTGCACGCGAAGCCTCCAGCATCCTCTCCAGTGCCGAGCGTGAGCTGGCCGAGCTGGCCAGCGCCATTCGCAGTGCCACGCGCGATGACGAGCCCCTGCTGCTGGACCGTCTCACCAAACTGGCCGGTGAGGTGGAGAGCCAACACGCTGCCACCCACTCGCGTTTCTCGGCCAGTGCGGCCTATTTTGAGCTGGTGGACAAACGCATCAGCGACATTGACGAGTCGGTGTTGCCGGGGATGCAAACCATTGGCGAATTCATGGACCGCCGCCTCACACCTGCCCGCAGTACCTGCGAATGGGCTACCCGGCGGCAAGATGCGTTGTCGCAGCGCGTGTCACGCATCAGCAACCTGCTGCGCACCCGGGTTGAGATCGAACAGCAGCAAAGCAGCCAGGCGCTGCTGTTCACCATGAACCAGCGCCAGGACATGCAGCTCAAGCTGCAGGCCACCGTTGAGGGCCTGTCGGTGGCCGCCATCACTTACTACATCGTCGGACTGGTGAGTTATCTGGCCAAAGGCGCTTCAAAACTGGGCTGGCCCTGGAGCCCCGAGAGCAGTGCCGCGCTGGCCATACCGGTGGTCGCTTTTGGGGTTTGGTGGTCATTGCGTCGTCTGCACCAGCAAATCAAGGGTGGATGAAGTCGTGAACCTCGCGTCCAGCAGCGCCTACCCGTCGGTTCGCACGCCGGTTTTTGCCCGCAATGTGGTTGCCACGTCGCACCCGCTGGCCGCACAGGCGGGTTTGAGGATATTGCAAAACGGGGGCAATGCGGTTGATGCCGCCGTGGCCACAGCAGCGGTCATGACGGTTGTGGAGCCCGTGAGCAACGGCTTGGGCAGCGATGCGTTTTGTCTGGTTTGGGATGGCAAAGTCCTGCACGGCCTGAACGCCTCAGGTTGTGCGCCGCAGGCCTGGACGGCTGCTTACTTTCGTGCCAAATACGGAGCAGACGCGATGACCCCACCCAAACGGGGCATTGATTCGGTAACGGTGCCGGGTGCGGTCAGCAGCTGGGTGGCCTTGAGTGAACGCTTTGGCAAGCTGCCGTTTGTTGACCTGATGGCCCCGGCCATTGACATCGCGGAGCGTGGGTATTTTGTGTCGCCAGTGGTGCAAAAAAAGTGGCAGGCGCCGGTTGACGAGCTACAAGGGCAACCCGGCTTTGCACAGGCTTTCCTGCCGCGTGGTCGTGCGCCGGAGGTGGGTGAGCTGTTCCAGTTTGCGGCTGCAGGGCGCGCGTTGCGGGCGATTGCTGCCACGCGGGGTGAGGCCTTCTACAGGGGGGAAATTGCCCAGGCGATTGCACGCTTTGGCCAGCAGCACGGGGGCGTTTTGACCGAACACGATCTGGCCTCACACCGCCCTGAATGGGTCACCCCCATCGCCAAAAATTACCGGGGCTACACCCTGCACGAGATCCCGCCCAGCGGGCAGGGGATTGCGGCGCTCATGGCCCTGGGTATCCTGGACAAGTTTGATGTGGCCAGCCTGCCACTGGATGGTGTGGATTCGCAACACCTGCAGATCGAGGCCATGAAACTGGCGTTTGCCGATGTGTACCAATTTGTGGCTGAACCGGCCAGCATGGCTGTGACCGTGGCGCAGATGCTGGACGATGCCTACCTGGCTTCGCGCGCGAAGCTGATCAACCTGGACAAGGCGCAGGATTTCAAAGCCGGCAGCCCCGATGACCCCCACAGACAGGGCGGCACCATTTACCTGACCGCTGCCGATGAGAACGGCATGATGGTGAGTTTTATCCAGAGCAATTACATGGGTTTTGGCTCAGGCTGTGTCGAACCCGGCTTTGGCATCAGCCTGCAAAATCGGGGCCATGGTTTCAGCCTGGCACCGGGGGCCAATCAGGTTGCACCGGGCAAGCGCCCGTTTCATACCATCATCCCGGCTTTCCTGTCTAAAAATGGCCATCCGGTCATGAGTTTTGGCGTGATGGGGGCGAACATGCAGCCGCAAGGCCACATGCAAACGCTTGTGCGCATGCTGGACTATGGCCAAAACCCGCAGACCGCGTGCGACGCACCCCGCTGGCGCTTTAACCAGGGGCTGGAGATCAATGTAGAGGCCACGATGAACCCCGCCACGGTGCAGGGCCTGATCGCACGGGGGCACCACGCCGCGGTCATCAGCGACAGCTACCAGGACTTCGGTGCGGGTCAATTTATCTGCCGCATGGGCGGCGAACACGGCGACCCCAGGGTCGATGGTTATGTTGCGGCCAGTGATCCCCGGCGCGACGGCCAGGCTGCCGGATACTAAGGTAAAGTGCCTTCAGCCCCCGTGAATCCTGCGCAAGAAGCTACTAAAAGCATAGCGCCCGGCCTGTTGCTGGCCACGTTCGGATCGATTGCGTTCAGCGGCAAGGCCATCATCGTCAAGCTGGCTTACCGGCACGGCGTGGACGCGGTCACCCTCATCATGTACCGCATGTTGTTTGCGTTGCCCATTTTTGCCGCCATGGCCTGGTGGGCCACCTACCGCCAGGGTGGTGGCGGCAAGCCCCCGCTTACCCGCAAAGACTGGCTTGGCATTCTGGGGCTGGGTATCACCGGTTATTACCTGGCCAGTTACCTCGACTTTGCCGGCTTGTCGTACATCAGTGCCTCGCTGGAGCGCCTGATCCTGTACCTCAACCCGACACTGGTTTTGTTGCTGGGACTGGTGCTGTACAAGCGGCCCATCAAGGGTTTGCAAGCCTTCGGAATGCTGATCAGTTACTCTGGCGTGGCGCTGGTGTTTGGCCAGGAGATCAAGCTGGCCGGGGGTAACGTTGCCGTGGGCGCCTTGCTGGTTTTTCTGAGTGCGGTGAGTTATGCGCTCTACCTGTCGTACAGCGGAGAGATGGTGAAGCGGCTGGGCGCGTTGCGTCTGGTCGGTCTGGCGACCAGCGTGGCCTGTGGTCTGTGCATTGCCCAGTTCCTGATCTTGCGGCCCTGGTCTGCGGTTGTGGTGGCACCCGAGGTGATCTGGTTGTCGGTGCTGAACGCGACTTTGTGTACGGCTGTTCCGGTGCTGATGGTCATGATGGCGATTGAACGCATCGGGGCGAGTCTGACGTCGCAAATTGGCATGGTGGGGCCGATGTCCACCATTCTGATGGGGGTGTTCATTCTGGGTGAACCCTTCTCGGTCTGGATTGCCGCGGGCACCGTGCTGGTGGTGGCGGGTATTTTTGTGTTTTCACGGGCGCACCAGTCCAAGTCAATCGGCTTATAGACCTCAGGTCTGCGGTTTTCGGGGTTCAGCTTGTCGTCGTTTTCTCAAAGGTGGTTGTATGGATTTAGGTATTGCCGGTAAATGGGCGCTGGTCTGTGGTGCCAGCCGAGGCTTGGGCTTGGGCTGCGCACAGGCGCTGGCGGGTGAGGGCGTGAACCTGCTCATCGTCGCCCGTGGCGCCGAAGCCTTGCAGGCAGCCGCTACTAAATTAATAGCTGATAACGCATATTCCACGGGGGCTGAAGTGCTTTTTATTGCACAAGACATCACCACCGAGCAGGGCCGTGCAGCCGTGTTGGCGGTGCGCCAGGAGTTCGATATCGTGGTCACCAATGCCGGTGGCCCGCCGCCCGGCAACTTTCGCGATTGGGACCGGGAGGCCTGGATCAAGGCGCTGGATGCCAACATGCTGACCCCCATCGAGCTGATCAAGGCCACGGTGGATGGCATGGGCGCGCGCGGTTTCGGGCGCATCGTCAACATCACGTCGAGTGCGGTCAAGGCCCCGATTGACACATTGGGTTTGTCCAACGGCGCACGCAGCGGCCTGACCGGTTTTGTGGCGGGCGTGGCGCGCAGCCCACTCGCCGCACAGGGGGTCACCATCAACAACCTGTTGCCTGGCGTGTTTGACACCGACCGCATCAGGACCATGCTGGAAGGCACATCCAGAAAAACCGGGCAGTCGGTAGAGGCCCTGGCCGATGCCCGGCGTCAGGCTATACCGGCCAGACGTTTTGGTTCGCCCGAAGAATTCGGCGCCATCTGCGCATTTTTGTGCAGCCAGCATGCGGCTTATATCAATGGCCAGAACGTGCTGGCGGATGGCGGTGCGTTTCCCGGCACCTACTAGTGGCGATGGCGGCAAGGCCTTTCCATTCGTGGCACCATTCCCGCCTTGAATCCTGAGCAGATTTCTCAATCAACCCAACCGGAGATACACGCATGAGCAAGGCAATTCGCATCGAACGCACGGGTGGCCCCGAAGTGCTGCAGCTGGTCGATGTGACCGTGGGTGAGCCCGGCCCTGGCGAGATCCGTATCCGCCACAAAGCCATTGGCCTGAATTTCATTGACGTGTACCAGCGCAGCGGTGTGTATGTCCTGCCCATGCCGCTGAATTTGGGCATGGAAGCCTCCGGCGTGGTTGATGCGGTGGGTGAGGGGGTGACGCATCTGGCGGTGGGAGATCGTGCCGCCTATGCCAGCCAGCCCCCCGGCAGTTATTGCGAGATGCGGGTGATGCCCGCCAGGTGTGTCTGCAAGCTGCCAGATGCCATTTCGTTTGAAACCGGAGCCGCCATGATGCTCAAGGGCCTGACCGCACAGTACCTGCTCAAGAAAACCCTGCCCCAGGGCGGTTTGCACCGTGGTGACTTTGTGCTGTTTCACGCGGCAGCGGGCGGTGTGGGCCTGATTGCCTGCCAGTGGGCCGAGGCGCTGGGTCTGCAACTCATTGGGACGGCCGGGTCGGATGAAAAATGTGCGCTGGCCAAGGCCAACGGCGCGGCCCACGTCATCAACTACACCACCGAAGACTTTTTGGCGCGTGTGAAAGAGATTACCCAAGGCAAGGGGGTGAAGGTGGTTTACGACTCGGTGGGCAAGGACACCTGGGACAAGTCGCTGGACTGTCTGTCACCTTTTGGACTGATGGCCAGTTTTGGCAATGCCTCGGGGGTGGTGGCACCGTTTGCACCCGGCATGCTGGGCGTCAAAGGTTCAATTTACGTGACACGCCAGACCATCTTCACCCACATCGCCACGCGGGAGGGCACGCAGGCCATGGCCGATGATTTGTTTGAAGCCGTGACCAGTGGCAAGGTGCGTATTCACATTGGCCAGCGCTACAAGCTCGAAGAGGTGCAGCAGGCCCACCGCGATCTGGAAGCGCGCAACACCACGGGTTGCACCATCCTGACCCTGTAACCTGCCAGGGCCTTGCGCACTAGGTTGCAGGTTCCCGACGGTTCCGCTACGGCACAAGCACTCGACTACAGCCTCAAACGCTGGACTGCGTTGACCCGCTACCTGGATAACGGGCACTTGCCGATAGACAACAACTGAATAGGAAACCAAATCAGACCGATTGCCGTTGGACGCGACCCCTATGCCCGCAGTTGGGCGCGCGTCAAGAGCGTGGCCCCATCCGTTTACCCACAGACGGCAAACAAAAGAATTTTTTAAAAAAAAGCAGGCATGCCCTTAGCCAAAAAATAGTTGCTAACACAACCATATCAAGATATAGTTGTGTTAGCAACCAAATAATTTTGGACAAATATGCCTACCAAATCATCTGATACTTTGCCAAAGCGAGTTCCTGTACTTGTCGCCGGTGGCGGCCCGGTCGGAATGACGCTTGCCGCTTTGCTGGCCCGCTACGGTATCGCCAGTATGGTCGTCGAGCTCGATTCGACTTACTGCGAAGGCAGCCGTGCGATTTGTATGTCACGTCGCTCACAGGAAATATTTGCCTGGGTGGGTGCCGATGGGGCACTCGTTGAAAAGGGCCTTTCGTGGGTAGGTGGCCGCAGTTATTTCCGTGATCGCGAAGTGCTGCATTTTGAAATGCCCAGCGAGCCAACCCAGCGCTTTGCTCCCATGGTCAATATCCAGCAGTTTTATGCCGAGGAGTTTGCGCACAAGGCTGCGCTCGGTTTTGATGGTTTGGTGGATGTGCGCTGGTCAAGCAAGGTTGTGGCGGTGCGGCCGCAGGCCGATGGAGCCGTGGTCGAAATTGAGTCTGCCGACGGCCATCACACCGTGTTTGCCGACTGGGTGGTGGCCTGTGACGGTGGCCGCAGCACGGTGCGTGAACAGCTTGGCCTGCAGTTGCAGGGCACACAGTATGAAGGCCGTTATGTCATTGCTGACGTGGTGCAAAAAACAAAACGGGATGTGGAACGCCTGGCCTGGTTTGACCCGCCATCCAACCCCGGCTCGACCATTCTGATGCACCGCCAGCCTGATGATGTGTGGCGTATTGACTACCAGATCAGGGACGACGAAGACCCGTTGGAAGCCGTTAAACCGGAAAACGTGCTGCCGCGTGTGCAAAGCCACCTCTCGATGATTGGCGAGAACGAGCCCTGGGAGCCACTGTGGATTTCAATTTACAACGCCAAATGCCTGACTTTGCCCAGCTACCGTCAGGGCCGGGTTCTGTTTGCCGGCGATGCCGCGCACCTGGTGCCGATTTTTGGGGTGCGCGGACTTAATTCCGGCCTCGACGACGCAGCCAATCTGGCCTGGAAACTGGCGCTGGTGCAGCAAGGGCAGGCTGACGATGCCTTACTTGACAGTTATTCGACTGAACGAGTCATGGCGACCCGCGAAAACATTGCTTACGGTGCCAAAAGCACGGAATTCATGGCCCCGCCCAACTATGGTTTCAAGCTGCTGCGTGAAGCGGCCTTGCGCCTGGCGACTGAAGATGCGGTCGTCAGCGCTTTGCTGAATCCGCGCCAGTCCACACCGGTTGAATATGTCGATTCAGTGTTGAACCTACCTGCGCAGGCAGGTTTTGCTGCCGGTCTGGTCCGTCCGGGAATGCCTGCACCCGAGGCCAAACTGCGCGGCCCGGCTGGTGATGTGCATCTGACATCGTGTTTTGGCAATGCTTTTGTGCTGCTGTGTTTTTCTGAATCCGAACTGCCTGTCGATTTGACCGATCTGGCAACGGATGCAGGCGCCAGCCCCGCTACGGTCAAGGTGATTCAGCTAAGCAGCCACGGCCAGCCAGCTCAAAACATATTGATTGATGAACTCTGTCAGGCACGTAGCCGTTACGGCGCAGCGCAAGGTTCGGTTTATCTGGTGCGACCCGATGGCTATCTGATCGGTTGCTGGAAAGCCGCTGATGCGACAGCGATTGCAACTGCCTTGAAGCCATTCCGGCAGAACAGCACTTTGGCCTGCGCCACCTGACTCAAAGGGGAATCAACATGACAAATACCCACCAACTGGACCAGACCTACACCGCTTTGGCTGAAGCCACTGCCCGCGTCGGCGAAACCAAGGCACCGCTTTTTCTGGCAACGCTGGCTTTGGCACTTTTGAGCCGCCAGACCAGTGCGGCAGAAGCGCTGGCACTGATAACTCAGGCCGAACGTCTGTCTGCTACCTGAGTTTATTGACCCCTCACTTTTCTGGAGACAACATGCATACCTTCCCCGCTTTCAGCCGCCGCAGCATCATGCTTCTGGCACCTCTTGTCTTCGTTGCAGGCGTCGCCACCGCACAAACCTACCCGACCAAACCGATTGAATGGGTCGTGCCTTACCCCGCAGGCGGTGGTTCTGACGTGGTGGCCCGCTCCCTGACCGAGACCATGGGCACGGCGCTGGGCCAGCCCATGATCATCAACAACAAACCAGGTGCAGCCACCAATATCGGTGCTGACTATGTGGCCCATGCCAAGGCCGACGGTTATACCCTGTTGACCGGCGACACCGCTACCCTGGCTGCCAACCCTGCGCTGTACGGCAAACTTAACTACAGCGCTGAAAAAGACCTGGTGCCGATCGGTCTGTTGGCGCGTTTTCCGATGGTTCTGGTTGTCAACCCGAATATCCCGGTCAAAAACTATGCCGAATTTTTGGCCTGGGCCAAAACGCAAAAATCCGGCGTCAACTACGCCACACCGGGCGCTGGCAGTCCGCACCACCTGGCCAGCGAGCTGTTTCGCGGCAAAACCGGCCTGAATCTGGTGCATGTTCCTTACCGCGGCGCAGCGCCTGCGGTGCAGGACGTGGCTGGCGGCCAGTTGCCTTTCATGTTTGTCGATACCGCCAGCGGCATGGGTTTTATCAACAGTGGTCGCCTGCGTGCCATCGGCATTGCCAGTCCCAAACGTGTCAAAAACTTTGAAACGATTCCAACGCTGGACGAACAGGGTCTGAAAGGTTTTGAAGCCTATGCCTGGCAGGGTCTGGTTGCACCCGCTGGCACACCGGCCGATGTGATTACAAAACTGAACAAGACACTGGTCGACGCCCTGAACTCAACAGCTGTCAAGGCACGTTTCCAGGTGCTGGGCCTGGAGCCTACCCCGAGCACAGCGGCACAGATGGCGGTTTATGCCAAGGCTGAACGCGAGAAGTGGGCTGTGGTTATTCGTGATAGTGGCATCAAACTGGATTGAAAATGTTCAAACTTGACAGAACCCTGACTTATCGACTGCATTTGCTACACAAGCTGAGCGACATTGGAAGTCAACGGGCTTACGTCACCGATGCCGGACTGTCCATGAGTGATGGCCGTTGTCTGGCAGCGGTGGGGGCATTTGCACCGCTGTCGGTGAACGATTTGGCGCAAAAGGCCAATTTAAATAAAGGGCAGGCTAGCCGCGCGGCGCAATCACTGGCTGACCAGGGTCTGGTGCTTAAACGTTCTAGCTCGACAGATGGTCGGGGCGTGGTTCTGACCTTGACACCCAAAGGCAAGGCAGCATGGCGGCGTGCGATGGATGTGGTGGGGCAGCGCAACAAAGACATCTTCGGCGGATTGAGTACTACAGAGCAGAGTCAGCTAAGCGGTTTTTTTGACCGCCTGATTGCTGATGCCCGCTCTAGTGGCGACCTGACTGAAGCGGCCGAAGACTAAATTTTCAGGAGAAAAACGATGACCGCGCCCAGCTTGCTTTACCTGTCCGGTTTTGGCAACGAATTTGTCAGCGAAGCCGTCGCCGGTGCCTTGCCCGCAGGCCGCAACAGCCCGCAGTGTGCGCCGCATGACCTTTATGCCGAGCTGCTGTCCGGTACCGCCTTTACCGCGCCGCGCGCCGAAAACCGCCGTACCTGGCTGTACCGCCGCCAGCCTTCGGTGATGAGTGGCAGCTACCAGCCTTACGAGCAGGTTTTGTGGACAACCGGTGCCGCAGGTGGTAAAAAAGTGCCGCCTGATCCGCTGCGCTGGGCCGCGTTTGACATCCCGGCCGGGCCACTGGATTTTGTAGACGGCATTCGCACCCTGGTAGCTAATGGCAGCGCCGATTCCCAAACCGGCATGGCCGCGCTTGTTTATATGGCAAATCGTTCGATGTTGCAGCGCGCGCTGGTCAATGCTGATGGCGAAATGCTGCTGGTGCCGCAGCAGGGCCGCATTGTGTTGACAACCGAATTGGGTATTCTGGATGTCAAACCCGGCGAAGTGGCGCTGGTGCCGCGTGGAATGGCTTTCAGCGTAGCGCTTCCCGATGGCACTTCCCGCGGATATGTGTGTGAAAACTACGGTGCCTTTTTCCGCCTGCCAGAGCTTGGCCCCATTGGCTCCAACGGCCTGGCCAATGCACGTGACTTTCTGGCCCCTACAGCAGCTTTTGACGATGGCGCCGCGCCTGAAGGTGGTTTTGAAATCGTCAAAAAATATGGCGGTAACCTGTGGACGGCGCGCCAGCCACGCAGTCCGTTCAACGTGGTGGCCTGGCATGGCAACCTGGTGCCTTACAAATACGACACGGTCAACTTCATGACCATAGGCTCGATCAGTTACGACCACCCTGATCCGTCGATTTTTACCGTGTTGACCTCACCATCCGACACGGCCGGTACAGCCAACTGCGACTTTGTGATCTTTCCGCCGCGTTGGCTGGTGGCTGAAGACACCTTCCGCCCGCCCTGGTATCACCGCAACCTGATGAGCGAGTTCATGGGTCTGGTGTATGGCCAGTACGATGCCAAACCCGAAGGCTTCAAACCGGGCGGCGCGTCGTTGCACAATTGCATGGTGCCGCATGGCCCAGACGCCGATACCTTTGAAAAAGCCAGCGCCGCCGAGTTGACCCCACACAAACTCGACAACACCCTGGCCTTTATGTTTGAAAGCCGCTACCGTTTTGTGCCCACGGCCTACGCCATGGACTGCGGGGCGCTGGACGTGAACTACGCCAATTGCTGGAGCGGCTTGAAGGACCAGTTCAAGGGGTGACTTTTCGGCATCACCTAACCAGACAAAAAGACAACCAACATGACCACCTCTTCCACCTCCGTAACCTACCCCATCAACGCCACCCACAATCCGGCACTGCGCAGCTGGGTTGAATCGGCCAATGTTGAAGGCAATGATTTCCCTATCCAGAACCTGCCTTTTGGCAGCTTCCGGCCCGCAGGCAGCAAACAAGCCCTGCGCATTGGCGTCGCCATCGGCGACCAGGCGCTGGACTTGAAAGCCGTTGGCCTGATTTCGACCAGCGACATGAACGAGCTGATGGCCCTGAGTGCAGCCGAACGCCAGGCCCTGCGCGCCGTGATTTCAGCCGGTTTGACTGAAGGTAGCAGCCAGCAGGCCGAATGGCAAGCCGCCTTGCTGGCCCAGTCTGCCATTGAAATGGCCGTGCCTTGCCGCATCGGCGACTACACCGACTTCTACACTGGCATTCACCACGCCACCAGCGTCGGCAAACTGTTCCGGCCTGATGAGCCACTGCTGCCCAATTACAAATGGGTGCCGATTGGTTACCACGGCCGGGTTTCGTCGATTGGCGTCAGCGGCCAGACTTTTCACCGCCCGCTGGGCCAGACCAAAGGCCCGAACGAAACCCAACCGAGCCTGCGACCTAGCCACCGGCTTGACTATGAACTGGAGCTTGGCGTTTTTATGGGTGCGGGCAATGTACTGGGCGAATCCGTCAGCCTGGACGATGCCGAGTCCCACGCTTTTGGCCTGGTTTTGCTGAACGACTGGTCAGCGCGTGACATGCAGGCCTGGGAATACCAGCCGCTGGGCCCGTTTCTGGCCAAAAATTTCGCCAGCACCATCTCGCCGTGGATGGTGACCATGGAGGCGCTGGCGCCTTTTCGCACACCGTTTGAGCGTGCCGAAAACGACCCGCAGCCTTTGCCGTACCTTGAATCAAAAACCAACCGACAGCAGGGCGGGATGGATGTGGCGCTGGAAGTCTGGCTGCAAACACAAAAGATGCGTGATGCGGGTGTTGGCCCGCAGCGCCTGTCGCAGTCCAATTTTTCTGACGCCTACTGGACGCTGGCTCAAATGATTACCCATCACACCGTTAATGGCTGCAACCTGCAGCCTGGTGATTTGCTGGGATCGGGTACCCTGTCCGGCCCTCGGCCAGATCAGGCCGGCTCACTACTGGAGCTGAGTTCTGGCGGCAAAACCCCCCAGACCCTGGCTAACGGCGAAACCCGCACCTTCCTGGAAGACGGCGACACCATCATCCTGCGCGCCCATTGTGTGCGCGAAGGTTATCGTCGCATTGGTTTTGGTGATTGCCAGGGTCAAGTGTTACCCGCAAAAGTTTAACTTGAAGTTCCTCCCGCAAAAGCGAGTTTTCCCTCTCAACGTCTCGATATTTTGGGTTCCATGCGCTGCCTACATTTTGGTCGGACTGATCAATTCAAGTGCGCGCTTTTGCTTGTCGCTGGGTATCGTGGTGATTTGGAAGGTCGACGCATTGCGCCAGCCTCTGCTCCACCACTGACCTCCACGGCACCGGACTGAAACTCCTGCCATCGTCCAGTATCGCAAGACGATCACTGGCAAGCTGGACAGAACGACGGTAAACACCATCTGCGCGCCCACCATCACGCAACGGATGGTGGACTAGCGGTGGTTGTCCAGCACCGAATGCCGCAAGCGGTTGGGTGCCAGCGCGCCGGCCGAATCCAGGATCGGGTAGGCGATTGAGCAGATATGGGAGTTGATGCGCTTGAGGTCGCTGATCAAATCCAGGTGCAGCGAGCTGGTTTCCACACTTTGCAGGGTGTTGGCCGCCAGCCGGCCCAGGTGGGTAGAGGCGTATTCACGTTCCAGGTCGCGAAAGCGCGTTTTTTCTTCGAGTAGCTTCTGGGCATCACGCACATTGCCATGCAGAAACACACTCATGCCCAGCCGCAGATTGCCGACCAGGCGGGCGTGAAGGTCGGTGATTTCCCGCATGCCGGCGTCCGAAAATTCGCGCCCCAGATTAATTTTTTTGTCTTCAATATCGATCAGGACCCGCTCAACGATGTCGCCAATCTGCTCCATGTTGATGGTGAAGCTGATGATGTCGGTCCAGCGCCGGCCCTCGCTTTCGCTCAGGGCCTCGCGTGAAATTTTGGTCAGGTAGTACTTGATGTCCGAGTACAGCTCATCGACCGTATCGTCCATCTTGCGCAGGTCTTCAGCGAGCCTGCGGTCATTGTTTTTGATCACATCCAGCATCCCGGTGAGCATGGTTTCCACCACGTCAGCCTGATGCATGGACTCCCGCACGGCACAGGAGATGGCCAACGAGGGTGTCGCCAGTGCTGTGGCATCCAGATGCCGCTGGCGGCCCGCCATGGTGCTTTTCTCCGGTTTGGGCAGCCACCTTTCCACCCACCGTGCAATGACCTGGGTGAACCCGATGAAGATGAGCCCCACAGCCACATTGAAGGCCAGATGCAACAGCACAACCAGTGTGGCCGTTTCATGAATATAGGGCCGCACACTTTGAAGCCACAGGCCAAGGAAGGGTGCAGCAATGGCGATGCCGATGATTTTGAAAATCAGGTTTCCCAGCGGCACCTGCCGTGTCTCGACATTGGCGTTCAGCGTGGTGAGCACGGCCAGCAGGCCACTGCCCAGGTTGGCACCCAGAACCAGGCCCAGGGCCACATCAATCGGCACCACGTTGGTGGTGGCCAGCGTGGCGGTCAACAAGACGATTGCCAGACTGGAGTAGGACAAAATCGCCAGCACGCAGCCCACGGTAATTTCCAGCAACCGGTCACTGCTCAGCGAAGCCAGAAGGGCTTGTACCGCCGGGGCCTGGGTCAGCACGTTGGCAGACTGGGTGACCAGACGCAGGGCCAGCAGCATCAACCCCAGGCCGATCAGGATGCGTCCGACACGCCCAACGGTCGTGGACTGGCGTGCAACAAACAACACCACGCCAACAAAAATAAACAGCGGTGACAGCCAGGACAGATCGCGTGAAAACACCACCGCCATCATGCTGGTCCCAATGTCGGCACCCAGCATCACCGCCAGGGCCGAGGTCAGGGTCATCAGGCCCTGGCCGACAAATGAGGCCACGATCAGGGCGGTGGCCGTACTCGACTGAACCAGCGCCGTGACACCAATACCCGAAAGGGCAGCGGTCAACCGGTTGCTGACGCTTTTGGCCAGAATGTTGCGCAAGTCCGCACCAAAAACCCGCAGGATGCCGGTACGGACCAGTTGTGTACCCCATACCAGTAGGGCAATGGCTGCCAGAAGGTTGAGAAGATGGGTCAAGTTGTTCCTCTTGCGTGACGCTTTTTTGGCGTCTATTTGATGCTTATTTGCCGCGTTTCACCCGAAGCAATTCGTCCAGTATCAGACACGCCGCGCCTAGGGTAATCGCGCTGTCGGCCACGTTGAAGGCAGGGAAATGCACCTCATGCCAGTGAAAGTCCAGAAAATCGATCACGTAGCCATGCACCAGCCGGTCAATCACATTGCCAATCGCCCCGCCCAGAATACAGGCCATCGCAAACGAGAACAGTTTTTGGCCCGCGTGAGACATCAGCATCCACAGAATCAGGATGGCCGCCCCCACCCCGACAGCGGTGAAGAACCAGCGTTGCCAGCCCGAAGCCCCTGCCAGAAACGAAAAGGCAGCACCCGTGTTGTGCGCCCGCACCACGTTGAAAAACGAGGTGACGTAGGTGGCATCATGCAGGTGGTAGTAGCCGGCAATCAGCACCTTGGTGAACTGGTCAGCCAGCAAAATGATGAGGGACAGTGCCAGCCAGCGCAGCATGCCACCCGAAGAAGATTTGGCCATCAGGCAAACGCCCGGGTTTCGCCCGTGCCAAACAGGTTGCTGGTGCAGCGGCCGCAGATCGTGGGGTGTGCCGTGTCACTGCCCACATCGTCGCGGTAATGCCAGCAACGCTCACATTTCACGTCATTTGAGGCGTTAGCCCTCGTCGATAGTGCGTCACCAGCTATTAAATCAATAGCGGATGTGATGAACACGAACTTCAGATCATCACCCAGGCTGGCGAGCAGGGCGTGGTCGTGCGCGTTCACCGTGAGTGCCACATTGACCTGCAGGGACGAGCCCACCTTGCCGTCGGCACGCAGTGCCTCGATGTCCTTGTTGACGGCATCGCGAATCTCGCGAATGCGTGCCCACTTGGGCAGCAAATCGCTGCGAACGGTTGCCTCGGAGCCCGGTTGGGCAGGCCACGCATCCAGATCCCAATAAGTCGCCAGGAAGATGGAGTCTTGTGTGGCTGCCGGCGTTTTGCCCGCTATCCCCAGAACGGCCCACGCCTCCTCTGCGGTGAAGCTCAAAAACGGTGCCATCATGCGCAGCATGGCTTGCGTGATGTGCCAAAGCGCGGTTTGTGCACTGCGCCGGGCCAGTGACTTCGGTGCCGTGGTGTAGAGCCGGTCCTTGAGAATGTCCAGGTAGAACGAGCCCAGGTCTTCGCTGCAATAAATCTGCAGTTTGGACACCACCGGGTGAAACTCATACACCTCGTAATGCGCCAGGATGTCGGCCTGCAGTTGCGCCGCACGGCTCATGGCGTAGCGGTCGATCTCCAGCATGTGATCAAACGGCACAGCATCGGCCACAGGATCAAAGTCGCTCACATTGGCCATCAGGAACTTCAGCGTGTTGCGGATGCGGCGATAGGTGTCCACCACGCGGGCCAGAATTTTGTCGTCACCGGCGATGTCGCCCGAGTAGTCGCTGGCGGCCACCCACAGGCGAATGATCTCTGCACCCAGTTTTTTCGAGGTTTCCTGCGGGTCCACGCCGTTGCCCGCGCTCTTGCTCATCTTGTGGCCCTTGCTGTCCACCGTGAAACCATGGGTCAGAATGCCTTTGTAGGGCGCGCGGCCATACATGGCGCAGGCTGTCAGCAGCGATGAGTGGAACCAGCCGCGGTGCTGGTCATGGCCTTCGAGGTAGAGGTCGGCCTCGGGGCCATCCTGATGGCCACTGCCAGCATGCGAGCCCTTGAGCACGGTGGTGTGTGTGGTGCCCGAGTCAAACCAGACTTCCAGAATGTCGCTGCTCTTGGTGTAACTGGCGGCGTCAGCCGCAGCGTCAACCTGGGAGAGGATGGACTCGGTGCTGGCTTTGCTCCAGGCTTCAATGCCACCCGCCTCCACCATGTTGGCGGCGATGTCCAGAATTTCCATCGTGCGCGGGTGCAACTCGCCACTGTCTTTGTGCAGAAAGAAAGGCACCGGCACGCCCCAGCTGCGCTGTCGGCTGATGCACCAGTCTGGCCGCCCGGCAATCATGTCGCGCAGGCGGGTTTTGCCGTTCTCGGGATAAAACCGGGTGTCTTCAATCGCGTCCATGGCCAACTGGCGCAGGGTTTTGGGTGCCTTGTCTTTGGTGAACACGCCCACACCCTCGTCCATGCGAATGAACCACTGCGCCGCCGCGCGGTAGATCACTGGCGTTTTGTGACGCCAGCAATGCGGGTAGCTGTGGGTGATGTCGCTGGTGGCGAACAATCGCCCCGCATCACGCAGCGTATTGATGATGACCGGGCACGCCTTCCAGATGTACTGGCCACCAAACAGGGGCAGCTCAGGCGCGTAAACGCCATTGCCCTGCACCGGATTCAGGATGTCGTCATAGGCCATGCCATGCGCCACGCAACTGTTGAAGTCTTCCACGCCATAGGCCGGAGCCGAGTGCACAACGCCCGTGCCGTCACTGGCGGTGGCGTAGTCAGCGAGGTAAACGGGGGACAGGCGGTCAAAACCCGCGTCCACGTGGGCCAGCGGGTGTCTGAATTGGATGCCACCCAGGTTTTTGCCGGCGGTGGTGGCTACCACGGTTCCGGTCAACGCATAACGTTCCAGGCAGGCCGCAACCAGCGTCTCGGCCAGTACCAGCAGGCCGCGTGGTGTGTCCACCAGTGCGTAGGTGAGCTCGGGGTTCAGGTTCAACGCCTGGTTGGCGGGAATGGTCCAGGCCGTGGTGGTCCAGATGACGGCGAAGGCTTCACCGTCCAGCCTGGGCAGGCCAAACGCAGTGGCCAATTTGTCGGGCTCGGCGCACAGAAAACCCACATCCAGGGTTTGTGATTTCTTGTCGGCGTACTCGATTTCGAACTCGGCCAGGCTTGATCCACAGTCAAAACACCAGTACACGGGTTTGAGGCCGCGGTACACAAAACCGCGTTCAATGACCCGTTTGAAGGCCCTGATTTCCTCGGCCTCGTTCTTGAAATCCATGGTGCGGTAGGGGCGATCCCACTCACCCAGCACGCCCAGACGCTTGAAGTCACCCATCTGAAGGCCGATTTGCTCGGTCGCAAACGCGCGGCTTTTGGCCTGCATTTCATCGCGCGGCAGGTTGCGGCCAAACTTCTTCTCGATGGCGTTCTCGATCGGCAAACCGTGGCAGTCCCAGCCCGGAATGTATTGCGCGTCCATGCCCTTGAGCTGGCGTGCCTTGACAATCATGTCCTTCAGGATCTTATTGACGGCGTGACCCATGTGAATCTGGCCATTGGCGTACGGCGGGCCGTCATGCAGGATGAACTTGGGTGCCCCATGGCGGACATCACGCAACTTCTTGTACAGACCTTTGTCTTCCCATTCCTTCACCCAGCCAGGTTCGCGCTTGGGCAGGTCACCCCGCATCGGGAAGGGCGTGTCGGGCAGATTCAGGGTGCCGCGGTAGTCAACTTTGTCAGTAACTTGGTCTGTCATGTCAATACATCAAAAAAGGCTTCGACAGGCTCAGCCCGAACGGAGGTAGGGGTGGATAACAGGGTTTACAGTCGTTCGCCCTGAGCCTGTCGAAGGGCTGCGACGAGACTGGGCAGCGTCTAAATTCGATCGCGTGTGGTCTGGCGGTGGGTCTCGGTGTGCATGGATGCGAGGTAGGCGCGTGCATCGTCACAGTCTTTGGCAATGCCGATTTGTAGGGCATCCAGACTGTCGTACTTGAGTTCGCCATGCAGTTTGTGAAGCAGTTCCACGCGGATGATTTTACCGTACGCCCCTTCAGCGCCCAACGTGGCCGGCCATTCCAGGCAATGGGTTTCCAGCAAGACCCGCCCGCCGTTCACGTCATCGGGGTCCAGCGACGGCCGGATACCCAGGTTGGCCACCCCCGGAACCGGCTCCGCGGACAGGCCGTGGACCCACACCACAAAGATGCCGCTGGCCGCCGGGTGCCAATGCGAAAAGCGCAAATTAAGCGTCCTAAAACCCAGTTCACGCCCCAATTTCCGGCCATGCACGACATGGCCCGAGATGCGGTAAGGCCGGCCTAAAAGCCGCGCGGCATCCTGCATGCGGCCGTCACTCAGGGCCTCCCGAACTGCTGAGCTGGACACCCGCAACCGGTGCACTTCGTAGCTGTTCATGCGCGCCACGTCAAACCCCTGTTCAACGCCGGCGGTGTCCAGCATCGCGTAGTCGCCCGAGCGCTTGGCACCGAATCGAAAATCGTCACCCACCAACACATAACGGGCGCCCAGGCCGCCCACCAGCACGTCGGTGATGAATGCCTGGGGCGGACGCGAAGCCATTGCTGCATTGAATGGCAGCACCACAGCCTGATCAACCCCGCACAGCGCCAGATCGGCCAGTTTGTCGCGCAGCGTGCCAATGCGTGCCGGAGCGAGTTCAGGTTTGTGGGCGACAGCGGCAAAGTGGTCGCGTGGATGGGGCTCAAAGGTCAGCACACAGCTTTTCACCCCGCGTTGCTGGGCCTCACTGTTGAGCAAAGCCAGCATCGCCTGGTGGCCCCGGTGCACGCCGTCGAAATTGCCAATCGTGAGCGCGCAGGCTGACGCAATGTCGGGATGGTGGAAGCCGCGAAAGACCTTCATGAAGTTGGTATCTTTTTGATAGCAGACCGCGCTTTCACATAAAGCACTTGAAGCCAGATTGTCACAAAACAGCGTATATTGTGTCTTAGCGCGGGAGTTGGCCTTGTCGGCCCTTGCGCTGCAGAGATGTGCATTCCGTGCCAGCGGTTTTTTGAACTGTTTGAGGAGGCGTATTTTGAAGGTCTTGAAGCTGTCAGCCCAGGGGCTGCCCCAATCCTGGATTTCGCTTGAACAGGCGGTCATTCATTACGCCGCTGGTGAGGTGCGCTGGGAATCCGGTGGCGAGGTGGCGGTGTTTCACGGGGGGCATAACGCGATCACCGGCGAGCAGTCCATCATTGCCGTCAACAGCATCATTGGCACCCGGGGGGTTCCCAACATCAACCCGTTCAACCTCAAACCCGGCCTGACCAACGGAAAACTCTTTGTTCGCGACCGCAACGTCTGCGCTTATTGCGGCGAGGACTTTCATGAGCAAGACCTGACCCGCGAGCACATCATTCCGTTTGCCCAAAATGGTGTGGACAACTGGATGAATGTGGTGACGGCTTGTCGCCCCTGCAACCACCGCAAGAGCAGCCGTACCCCCGAGCAGGCCCGCATGCCGCTGCTTTATGCACCCTACGTGCCCAGCCTGTGGGAGGACTTTATCCTGCGCAACCGGCGCATTCTGGCGGACCAGATGGAATTTTTGATGACCCACTTGCCCAAATCATCGCGCCTGATGGCCTAGGGGAAAGTGTGGCGGGCGTGGCCGTGTGGCCGGTTGTATCCGCGTCATCACAAGTGTTACAAAATTTCACGGGTCGCCTGCAACCACGATTGATGACTTTCGTCTAAATTTGGGGCTCCGATTGTGCGTCACCGGGAGTAGCCATCCAGCTGCGATTCGAACTAGACGCCCCGGCACAGACTGGATCGGTAACGTTGGAATTTCAGGCAATGCTGAATATGGTTGTACCCACCGCTTCTCCCCGCATGTCCAGTCTTGATGCCCATGGTCAGGCGCGTCGTTATGCCCGGATTCTGGTATCCAAAGTTCTGGACTATTTTGCGCAGCATGAGGCCGATCAGCTCAAGCAACTTTGCGCTTGCCTGCTCGATCTCGCAGACAACCGTCCCCATGTCAAGCAGGCTCAAAACTGGCGCGCTGCGGCGTCGTTACTGGACCGCCAGGCTGCCCTGTTCAATCAACACTACCAGCTTGCCCTGCGGGAGTCGATGGATGCGGAGCTTGGCATTGCCTTGCCCGACCCCCACAACACCCGTTCACAGCAGGCAAGCAACGGTGACGGTCTGGACGGCATGTCCCTGAGCCTGATCGACATCGCCGAGGTGGAGAAAATCCTGCTGCTGGACCGGGTCTCCCAGCGCTTCAGCACGCATTATGAAACCCAGCTTGAACCACTGGTCGCACGCCTGAAAGTGTTGTTCGGATCCGAGCCCGCAGCGTCGCAGCACAATCCGTTTCGGCCACAGGTGTTCGTTCGGGCGTTCATGCAGGCTTGGGAGCGAAGCGAGTTTGATGAGCAGGCCACTGAAGATGTGATGCTGGCGCTGGACCCGACACATAGCATGAACTGGGACGCCCTGTATGCTGATTTGGTGGCGACCCTGAGCCAGGCGGGCATCACACCGCACCACAAGGCCCGCATTCGCAGGGCGACTGAACCCGACTCGGTCACGCAGTCCTTGCAGACCCTGCAGCCCGCACTTGAGGCTGCGCCCGCACCCCCCACCCCGGAGTTGGCTGATCTGGACTCCGAAAGCCATCGCTCGGGCTGGGGTGATCTGGCGGCCTCAGGCCGGAACATGGCGTCCCAGGCACGGCAATTTCTTAGGAATATGGGTTTTCCGTCTTCAAAACCCGCGGACTTGCAAACGTCTCGGGAACCCCCGGTTTTCCAGCAGGCTGATCCTGACCTGATGGGTTATCTGGAAGGTTTGCAGGCCCGGCCAGGCCCCGGCGTGCCGCACGCCTTCGTTGAGGGGCAAGACCCCCGCAATCAAAATGTATTGCGTCATTTGCGCGACCGCGACGAGGTCAGGGGCGCGCCTGAACTCGACCGCGGAACGGTTGACGCGCTGGCGGAGGTTTTTGACTTTGTGTTTGCTGACCAGACCATTCCTATCCAGATGAAAGTGGTGATTGGGCGCCTGCAGATTCCGGTGCTGAAAGCCGCCATGATTGATCGCGACTTTTTCCTGTCATCGGATCACCCGGCGCGCAAGCTGGTGGACTCGCTGGCACTCGCCTCGATTGCCTGGGCCCCCGAGCGTGGCGAGCACGACCCGCTGTATGTCCGCATCGAGACCACGGTCAAACGCATCCTCACCGAATTTGAAGATGACCTCACGCTGTTCAGTGAGCTCCTCATGGAGTTCACCGAGTTCCTGTTCGAGACCGAGCAGCAGGCGCAGGCGCAGATTGAGCCTTCGGCTGCACAGGAGCAGTCGGACGAGGCCATGGATCTGGCGCTGCGTCACGCCGATGAGGTGATTCGGGAACACCTCGCCGCCTTGCCGCCGGACCTTCCCCTGGCGAGTTTCCTGGGGCCTTTCCTGACCGGGCCGTGGCGGCAGGTGATGGCACATGCCTGGCTGAAGGCCCCCATCGACGCCGACAGGTGGGCGCGCTCCTGTCAGACCATGGACGATTTGATATGGTCCACCCAGGCGAAAATCAGCGCCGCCCAGCGACTTCAGCTTGTGCAGGTTTTGCCAGAGCTGGTGCGCCACCTCAACGCGGGTCTGGACTCGATTGAATGGACCGGGGAAGATCGCGCCAAATTCACCAAACGGCTGATCGCCACCCACATGCTGGCGATCAGGATGACCAAGCCCGGTCAGACTGAATCGGTACCCGGTGCGCTGGAAGACGGCTCGGGTCACGAGGCGCTCAAAGTGCTGGATCAGCGGCGAGAACGCAATATGGCCGGCCAGGCCGATGAGTTTGACGCCATGGCCCAAAGCTTCACGCGGGGCACGTGGTTTGATTGTGTGACAGATGACCAAAAACGCCATCACTGCCGGCTGACCTGGGTCAGTCCGATGCGCACCCGCTTGTTGTTTACCAATCGCGAGGGTTTTGACGCGTTTGTGCGGTCCGAGCGCGAAGTGGCGGCAATGCTGAGGCTGGGACGCCTGAGCGCGATCGATCAGTCTCCGGTGGTGGCTCGGGCCCTTTCCCGGATCATGTCAGGTGGTGGCTCGCGTCATGTGGGCTGATTGACCGGCTATCAGGCAAAGACGCCAGCGGTGTCCTGCATGCGGGCAGACACCTCACCGAGGTGGTGCAAGGTGTCGCCAAAGCTCATCTCCATTTGCGTCAGGCGCTTGAAGTAATGGCTGACGATGTATTCATCGGTCACGCCAATGCCCCCATGCAGCTGGACGGCCTGCTGGCCGACAAACCGCATGGCGTTGCCCAGCTGGTATTTGGCGCGGGCCAGCGCCGCACGCCGCTCGGGTGCCGGCGCATTGAGCTTGAGTGACGCGTAGTAACTCATGGAGCGGGCCAGCTCCAGCTGCATCTTCATGTCGGCCACCCGATGGCGCAGCGCCTGAAAGCTGCTGATCGTCACGCCAAATTGCTTGCGGGTATTCATGTACTCGGTGGTGATGGCCAGGGTTTTGTCCATCACACCCACGGCCTCGGCGCAGATGGCGGCGATACCAATGTCAACCGCATGCGCCAGCGCCGTCAACCCCTCCAGCGTGACAAGGCTGGCGGTGGCGTTTTCAAATGTAACTTCCGCGGCACGGCTCCCGTCTTGCATGCCGTAGCCGCGGGTGCTCACGCCAGGGGCCGTGCGCTCGACCAGAAACATGGCCATCTTGCCGTCAACCAGAGCGGGGACCAGGAAGGCATCTGCCTTGTCACCAGCGGGCACTATACTTTTTGTAGCTGTCAGCGCCCATTCGGCGGGGGCTGAGGTCGATTTCTCTGCCTTTGCATCACACCTATCAAGCCGGTAGCGTGCGGCACGCTCCTGGTAGGCCAGCACCACCAGCGCCTCGCCTGTCACGATACGCGGCAGCCATGACGACTTGACGGCGTCTGGCGCATACCCTGCCAACACGCCGCTGGCGATCAGTGTTTGCGTCAGCGGTTCCAGCACAATGCCGCGCCCCAGCTCTTCCATCACCACCATGCCCTCGACCGGGCCCATGCCGAGGCCGCCCTGGTCGTCGGGAATATACAGGGCGCACAAGCCCAGGTCGGCCAACTCGGCATACGCTTCCCGCGAGAAGCCGCCGGACTGCTCAATGCGGCGGCGGCGATCAAAGCTGTAGCCTTTATCGACCCATTTGCGAACGGCATCGCGCAACTGGTTTTGGTCGTCTGAAAAGTCAAAATCCATTTTTTACCCCAGGACCGTTTGTGCCACGATATTGCGCTGCACTTCGTTTGAGCCGCCGTAAATCGTGGTTTTCCGCAGGTTGAAATAAGTAGAAGCCAACGGCGCGCAATGGGCCGCACCCACGTGGTCACCTTGCCAGCCCGCCGCCATGGCTTCGCGCATCAAGGGCAGGGCGTAAGGGCCCGCGGCCAGCATCATCAATTCGCTGTAACGCTGTTGTATCTCGCTGCCGCGAATCTTCAGTAGTCCGGCCACATCCAGTGATTGTTTGCCGGACTTTTCAGCGGCCAGCACCCGCAGCACCATCATCTCCAGTGCCACAACATCCACCTCCAGTTTGGCGATCTCGTCGCGAAAGCGGGTGTCCGCGTACACACCTTCCCGCTTGGCAATGCGCTTGAGGCGTTCCAGTTCGCGTTTGGCGCGGTTCACGTCGGCGATGTTGGTGCGCTCATGGCTCAGCAGGTGTTTGGCATAGGTCCAGCCCTTGTTTTCTTCACCAATCAGGTTGTCGGCGGGCACCACCACGTTGTCAAACCACACCTCATTGACTTCGGCCTCCCCGTCCAGCAGCACGATGGGTCGCACCGTGACGCCCGGGGTTGTCATGTCAATCAGCAAAAAGCTGATGCCCGTTTGCGGCTTGCCGTCATGGCTGGTGCGAACCAAGCAAAAAATCCAGTCACCATATTGGCCCAGTGTGGTCCAGGTTTTCTGCCCGTTGACAAGGTAGGTGTTGCCCTGGCGTTGCGCCCTGGTTTTGAGGGAGGCCAGGTCGGAGCCGGAACCCGGTTCGCTGTAACCCTGGCTCCACCAGACGTCGCCGCTGGCAATGCCAGGCAGAAAGCGTGCCTGCTGCGCCGGGCTGCCAAAGGCCATGATGACAGGCGCCACCATGACGGGCCCGAAAGGCAGCACACGGGGCGCACCGGCCAGCGCGCATTCTTCCTCAAACAGGTGTTTCTGGATGGCGTTCCAGCCAGGCCCACCAAATTGCCGGGGCCAGGCGTGCCCCAGCCAGCCCTTTTTGCCCAAAATCCGGGCCCAGCGTTGGAGATCTTCGCGACTCAGGTGCAGGGCGTTGTGAACCTTGTGGGAAATATCGGCAGGCAGGTTGCCCTGCACCCAGGTACGGATATCTTCGCGAAACTGCTGCTCTTCAGGGGTAAATGCCAAATCCATAACGGGTCTCCAGACAGACAACTGTCGTTCAACCCGGGTTTTAGCACGATCGTTCGATTACGTCTGTCCAAGTGGTGACAAACCCAACTCGGTGCACAGCTTTTGAACCATTTCACGCAGTTGCGCCACATCGGCTTCGAGTTGTTCGATTCTGTCCAGGGGGTTGCCCACGGTGGCGCTGCCAGACAGGCCCAAAGGGCTCATCTGCAAGGTGGGCGCCATGTCGACCGGGCCACACATCAGGTGCGCCCAGCGTTGTTCCCGCGTGCCGGGTGAGCGCGGCAGCCTGGCCACCAGCGGCCCGCCTTTGTCCGCGCTGCGGTCCTGCAGCTCGTCCAGAAAACCCTCTACGGAAGAAATGTCGGCAAATCGGTACCAACGCTCTGAATTCAGCCGCAGTTCGCCCGCCGTTTGCGGCCCGCGCAACATCAACAGCCCCAGCAACACCGCCGATTGCTCAAACACACCCACACCACGCTGAAAATTGTGTTCATAACGTGTGCTGCGCCCGCCACTGGCTTCACGGATCAGCCCGGCGGATTTCAGGACGTCCAGCGCAGTGGCCACTTGTGCCTCGTCCAGTTCCATCAAGGGCTCACGGCTGGTTTTCTGGTTGCAGCCCAGCATCAATGAGTTGAGTGTCAGCGGGTAGCTGTCGGGTACAGTGCGGGCCTTCTCCATCAGGGTGCCCAGCACGCGCGCCTCATGGGGACTCAGGGGGGCTGACAGGGTGGGTGAATAGGTCGTTGTGGGAGAGGCGCTGGAAGTGGTCAAGGTCATAATTCAGACAGGTATGAAAAACATTGTTATTTTGATCTCAGGCGGCGGCTCCAACATGGCGGCCATCGTGAATACTGCCCGGCAGGAAAATTGGTCCGCAAAATATGGTGCGCGTGTGGTGGCCGTCATCAGCAACAAGGCCTCGGCGGGCGGGCTGGTGTTTGCGCGGGAGCAGGGTATTGCCACCGAGGTTCTGGATCACCGGCTGTTTGACACGCGCGAGGCTTTTGATCAGGCACTGTCCGGGCTTATTGATCCGTTTGATGTGCCAGGCCAGCCCGTGCTGGTAGTGCTGGCGGGTTTCATGCGCATCCTCACACCGGAGTTTGTGGGCCGCTACCAGGGCCGTCTGCTCAATATTCATCCATCATTGTTGCCCGCTTTTGCGGGGTTGCGCACGCATCAGCGGGCGCTGGATGCCGGTTGCAAATTTGCCGGTGTCACCGTGCATCAGGTCACCGCCGAGCTGGATCACGGCCCCATTCTGGCCCAGGCCGTGGTGCCGGTTCTGCCCGATGACACGGCTGCTACGCTGGCCGCGCGGGTCCTTCTACAAGAACACCTTATTTACCCGCGCGCGATTGCCGAGTTGCTACAAAATCAGTAGCTAATCACGCATATTACACGGGGGCTGGTGGCCAATTTGGTGTTGAATTCAGGTCGTTTTGCCCGGCACACGTGCAAAACGCAATTGCCGCACGCCCTCAATCACCACCTCTTCGGCAAACATGGCGGCCGGGCGCACCCACAGCCCCCGTTCACCGTAAAGGGCCCGGTAAAGCGTCATGGGTTCCAGCGTTTCACTGTGGCGTACCGTGCCCACCACTTCGTACTCGTTTCCCTTGTAATGCCGATACAACCCGGGTGGGGTCTCGATCAACGGCGGGAATTTTTCATCAGTCATGGGACAATCCTCTCCTATGCATCCTAAAGCCCTGCTTGACGCCTGTTCAGCGCTTGTCAAGCTCACTCTCCAATTCGAACACCCTGCAGACTCCGTTGTGTCGCGTTTTTTTCGCGACAACAAAGGTTTAGGCCAACGCGAACGCGCCACTCTGGCTGAGACGGTTTATACCGTTTTGCGCAAGAAGTTGCTGTTTGACCACTTCGCGCCCTCTGGCAGTGGCCCCAAAGAACGTCGCCTTGCGATTTTGGGGTTTTACGGCCCGCGGGATTTTCTTAAAAGCGCCCTGACCGATCAGGAAAAAAACTGGCTTGACCAATGTGACCAGATCAAGGTGACCGACCTGATGGAGCGTCACCGCCACAACCTGCCGGAGTGGCTTGTACAGCCCCTGCGCGAGCAACTCAAGGACGAGTTCTGGCCACTGGTGGACAGCCTGAACCGCGGTGCCGGGCTCGATCTGCGTGTCAATGCCCTGAGTGACAAGCGGCCCGAGGTGCAAAAAGAGCTGGCCAAGGTGGGGATCAAATCGGTCGCCACACCCCATTCCCCCTGGGGTTTGCGGCTGGACACCAAACCCGCCCTCACGAAAGTGGAAGTCTTCATGCGCGGCGCAATTGAGGTGCAGGACGAAGGCTCGCAGTTGCTGGCATTGTTGCTGGATGCCCATCGTGGCGAAATGGTGGTGGATTTCTGTGCCGGGGCGGGTGGCAAAACGCTTGCAATTGGTGCGGGCATGCGAAATACCGGGCGGCTGTACGCGTTTGATACCTCAGCCCATCGGCTGGATGCGCTGAAACCACGACTGGCCCGCAGCGGTTTGTCCAATGTGCATCCTGCGGCCATTGCCCATGAGCGGGACGACCGTGTCAAACGGTTGGCGGGCAAGATTGACCGGGTTTTGGTGGACGCGCCGTGTTCAGGTCTGGGCACCCTGCGGCGCAACCCCGACCTGAAGTGGCGGCAATCCATGAAGTCGGTTGAAGAGATGACGGTGAAGCAGGCGGCCATTTTACAAGGCGCTGCCAGACTGCTCAAACCAGGCGGACGCCTTGTTTATGCCACCTGCAGTGTTTTGCCCCAGGAAAACGAAGCCATCGCGGATGCTTTCACGGCTGCAAATAATGAGTTCACCCCCCTTGATGTGGCTGAAGTTCTCACCCATTTGAAGGTGGCGGATGCTCAAAATCTGTGTAGCGGAGGAGAAAACAGCCTCAAATACCTTCGTTTGTGGCCGCATCGCCATGGAACAGATGGGTTTTTTGCTGCAATTTGGCAGAAGAACTAGATTTTTAACGTAATTTAAGAGTTTTTAGGGTGAATTCTCTATCGCAGTAGCCAAATCGCTCCAAAAGTCTTAAAATCGGAAGCTGACGGCGAAGCAGACCTGCCAAGCCCGACTACTCTAATTACTAAACCTCGTTGAGAGAGTTACTAAATATGCTGTTACCCGATTGGGCTGTACTGAACGCTGCGATTGACTGGCTTGCACATGGTCTGTGGAGCCTTGCCTGGTGGCAGATCGTTCTGTTCTCCCTGGCCTTGACGCACATCACCATGATCAGCGTCACTGTATTTTTGCACCGCCACCAAGCCCACCGGGCGCTGGACCTGCACCCTATTGCATCCCATTTCTTCCGTCTCTGGCTGTGGCTGACGACGGGTCAGGTCACCAAGGAATGGGCCGCCATCCACCGCAAGCACCACGCCAAGTGTGAGCAGGCCGAAGACCCCCATAGCCCGCACGTGTACGGCATCAAAAAGGTGCTGTTTCAGGGTGCCGAGCTGTACCGTGCCGAGTCCAAAAACAAGGAAACCATGGCCCGTTTCGGACATGGCACGCCTGATGACTGGCTTGAGCGCAACCTGTATTCCCGTTTCTCCTGGCAAGGTGTTGGTTTGATGATGATCATTGATCTGACGCTGTTTGGCGCGGCAGGCCTGGCCGTTTGGGCTCTCCAGATGGCCTGGACGCCCATTACTGCAGCCGGCATCATCAACGGCGCGGCTCATTTCTGGGGCTATCGCAACTTTGAATCGCCTGATGCCAGCGCAAACCTGGTGCCTTGGGGCATCATCATTGCTGGCGAAGAGCTGCACAACAATCACCACACCTACCCGACATCTGCCAAGTTGTCAGTCAAGCCTTATGAATTTGACATTGGCTGGATGTACATCAGCCTGATGCAAATGGTCGGTTTGGCCAAAGTTAAAAAGACGCCACCCAAGCTGGCTTATGGCGACATCCGGCCCGTGGCTGATGAGAAAACGCTGGAAGCCCTGATTGCCAACCGTTACGAAATCATGGCGGGTTATGCCAATGGCATGCGCCTGGCTGCCAAGGCAGAATTTGACGCGATGAGGTCCCGTAGTGCTGATGCCGCGGTGATCCAGGCTGCGGGGCGCTGGTTGCACCGCGATACTGATAAGGTGCCTGCCGCTGCCGCCGCACAACTTGCCATTGCCCGTGCCGCATCGCCGGTGCTGGACAAAATGGTGATCATGCGAGAAGAGTTGCGCCAGCTCTGGCTCAACACCTCTCATTCACGCGAGCAACTGGCGTCAGATCTGCAAGCCTGGTGCCATCGGGCCGAAGAGAGTGGTGTCGCTGCATTGCAAGAGTTCTCGATGAAACTGCGGGCTGCACGGGTTTAATGACTTCCCGGTTTCAGCCTTTTCGGGGATAGGTCCCCGCTCTTGAAAAAGCCCGACTTGTTCGGGTTTTTTTGTGTGCAGTGACCCGTCCTGAAATGAGTTGACACCTTTGAGAATCAAAAAAGCCCGCATGAAGCGGGCTTTTCGAAGGACAAAGAGAGTCGGATTACTTCAGCTTGATTTCTTTGTAATCCACATGCTTGCGAGCTTTTGGATCAAATTTCTTGATCAACATTTTCTCGGGCATGGTTTTCTTGTTCTTGCTGGTCGTGTAGAAGTGACCGGTACCCGCTGTAGATTCCAGCTTGATTTTTTCGCGTCCGCCTTTGGTTGCCATGATGTTTCCTTATGCCTGGCCACGTGCGCGCAAATCTGCGAGCACTGAGTCAATACCGTTTTTGTCGATCAAACGCAGACCTGCGTTCGAGATGCGCAAACGGATCCAGCGGTTCTCGGTCTCAACCCAGAAACGGCGGTATTGCAGGTTCGGCAGGAACCGGCGCTTGGTTTTGTTGTTGGCGTGGGAAACATTGTTCCCAACCATTGGGCCTTTGCCCGTGACTTGACATACGCGTGCCATGAGGACACTCCAGAAGACGTGAGTACTTGTTTACTCACTCGTTAACAGCTTTCGCCGCACCTCGCCACATCTTGCAGTGGCGGTAGAAAGATTCGCCAAAACCCCCTGAACCCAAACTGAATTGGGTCGGAAGGTCCCGGAAAAGCCTTCGATTATAGCGGTTTTGGTGGGTGTGCCCTTAGTCCTGCTCCAGGAATCGCTGCGCATCGAGTGCGGCCATGCACCCGGTACCCGCACTGGTGATGGCCTGGCGATAGATGTGATCCTGCACATCACCGGCGGCAAAGACGCCGGGCACACTGGTCATGGTGGCAAAACCTTTCAAACCCGACTGGGTGATGATGTAGCCCCCCGCCATCTCCAGCTGGCCTTGAAAAATGTCGGTATTGGGTGCATGCCCAATGGCGATGAAGCAGCCTTTGAGGATGATGTCCTCGGTTGTGCCATCGGTGGTGCTCTTCAGGCGCACACCGGTCACACCACTGGCGTCACCCAGCACTTCATCGAGGGTTTTGAAGGTTTTGAGCACAATCTTGCCCGCCGCCACTTTCTCCATCATCTTGTCGACCAGGATGGGCTCAGCCTTGAATTTGTCGCGCCGGTGCACCAGGTAAACCTTGCTGGCGATGTTGGACAGGTACAGCGCCTCTTCCACAGCGGTGTTGCCACCACCGACCACGCAGCAGATCTCGTTGCGGTAGAAAAAACCATCACAGGTGGCACAACCCGAGACACCGCGGCCCATGAAGCTCGACTCTGAGGGCAGGCCCAGGTATTTGGCTGAGGCCCCGGTGGCCAGGATGAGGGCATCACAGGTGTATTGGCCACTGTCACCCGTCAGGGTGAAGGGGCGCTTGCTGAGGTCAACCGTGTTGATGTGATCGAAGATGATCTCGGTCTTGAAGCGCTCGGCGTGCTCCTGAAAGCGTTTCATGAGTTCGGGGCCCTGGACACCATCGACGTCGGCGGGCCAGTTGTCCACATCGGTGGTGGTCATGAGCTGGCCGCCTTGCGCAATGCCGGTGACCAGGACCGGGTTGAGGTTGGCGCGCGCGGCATAGATGGCGGCGGTATAGCCCGCCGGACCTGAGCCTAGAATGAGGACTTTGGAATGTTTGGTGGTTGTCATGGCTTTGAAGCGTGATGGGGGACAGTCGGGCATAGCAACGTACTTGCCCTGATGTGTTCTTGATTTAGTCTCGACTTAAATATAGCCAAGCATGGTTGAAATAATAAGAATGAATTGTAAGTACTGAAACAATTACACCTAAGGGGCTCCCTCAATGTCAATGTTGACCAACCTGGATTTAATTCGCCGCGTGCCCTTGTTTGCGATGATGACGGCCTCGCAGGCTGAAACACTGGCTGGTGCCGTTGCCAAGCAGCGCTTCAAGCGGGGGGAGATGATTGTTGAGCAGGGTTCCAAATCCAATGCCTTGTCCATCATTCTGTCAGGCAAGGCGCGGGTGTTGATGACGGACAGCAAGGCGCGGGAAGTGATTTTGGCGTCGCTGAATCCAGGTGACTACATCGGTGAAATGAGCCTGATCGACAACGAGCCGCATTCGGCCAATGTTGAGGCCGAAGTGCAGACCGACGTTCTGGTTCTGGGGCGTGATGCCTTTACCCGTTGCCTGGCCGAAAACACATCGATATCGTTCGCGGTCATGAACGGACTGGTGAAACGTTTGCGCAATGCTGATCGCAAGATTGGTTCGCTGGCGCTGATGGGGGTGTACGGTCGGGTGGCCAACGTACTGCTGGAGTATGCGGCTCTGGACGACCGCAACCAGATGATCATTCGGGACAAAATTTCGCGTCAGGACATTGCCAAAATGGTGGGCGCATCGCGTGAAATGGTCAGCCGCGTGATGAAGGATTTTGAAGAACAGGGCTTTATTGAAACTCAGGAAAATGGGGCGATCCTGGTCAAGGATCGTCGCAAGGTTCCGCGCTAAACCGGGCCCTCACATGGGGTAAGCTTGAGAACAACGGTTGCCTCATGACTTACTCACTCAATACCCTTAGCTCCACCCGCACCACGACCCGGCTTGAAGCCACACCCGGCAGTCGCTTCGTTGGTGAAGTGGCATTGATGGCCGGTTTTGTCGCCCTGGCGTTCTGGTTGCTGGCCATGTTGAGTTACTCAGCCCAAGATCCCGCCTGGTCTACATCGGGCGTGGGATCGCTGGTGCACAACCGGGGCGGCCGATTGGGTGCCTGGCTGGCAGATGGCAGTTATTACCTGCTTGGATTCTCAGTCTGGTGGTGTTTTGCAGCTGGCATACGGGCCTGGCTGGCGGGGCTGGCAAACTGGATGCGATCGCGTGAGTTGATCGCACCAACAGCCCGTTCGTCCCATGCCACCCATGACTCGCGCAATGACTCCCGTTTAGCGCGCTGGACCGCGAGCCGCGCGGCTTTCTGGTGTGGTTTGGCGGTCTTGTTGATCGCCAGTACGGCGCTGGAGTGGACACGGCTCTATAGTCTGGCGCCACGTCTGCCGGGTCACGTTGGTGGTGTTTTGGGATATCTCGTGGGGCCCCTTGGTGTGAAATGGCTGGGTTTTGCCGGTTCCGGTTTGATTGCCATCGCCTTGGGTGTGTTGGGTGCGGCGCTGGTCTTCCGTTTTTCCTGGGGACAGGTTGCCGAGCGACTGGGTGCCTGGTTGCTGGGGTTGATTGAATCACGTCGTGAAAAGCGCGAAATTGCCCAGGACCTGGCGTTTGGGCAACAGGCTGCCCGTGAACGTGACGAGGTCGTGTTTGAAGAGCGTGTGGAGATCGAGGAGCATCACCCCTTGCCCGTCATGATTGAGCCGGTGATGGTCAATGTGCCCAAGAGCGACCGCGTCATCAAGGAGCGCCAGAAGCCCTTGTTCATGGAGATGCCCGACAGCAAGCTGCCGCAGGTTGATTTGCTGGACGGCGCAATGACCCGGCAGGAAACCGTGGCACCCGAGACGTTGGAGATGACCAGCCGCATGATTGAAAAACGCCTCAAGGACTTTGGCGTTGAGGTGCGTGTGGTGCTGGCGCAGCCAGGGCCGGTGATCACCCGTTACGAAATCGAACCCGCCACGGGTGTCAAGGGCTCGCAAATTGTGGGGCTGGCCAAGGATCTGGCGCGGTCCCTGAGTCTGGTGTCGATTCGCGTGGTCGAAATTATTCCGGGCAAGAACTACATGGCGCTTGAGCTGCCGAATGCCAAGCGGCAATCCATCAAGTTGTCGGAAATTCTGGGCTCACAAATTTACAACGAAGCCAAGTCCATGCTGACCATGGGCCTGGGCAAGGACATTGTGGGCAACCCGGTGGTGGCCGACCTCGCCAAGATGCCGCACGTGCTGGTGGCGGGCACCACGGGGTCGGGCAAGTCGGTGGGTATCAACGCGATGATTTTGAGCCTGCTGTACAAGGCCGAAGCGCGCGATGTGCGCCTGCTGATGATAGACCCCAAGATGCTTGAAATGTCGGTGTACGAAGGCATTCCGCATCTGCTGGCGCCCGTTGTCACCGATATGCGTCAGGCCGCTCATGGCCTGACCTGGTGTGTGGCCGAAATGGAACGCCGCTACAAACTCATGAGCAAGATGGGTGTGCGCAACCTGGGGGGTTACAACGTCAAGATGGATGAAGCCCGGGCGCGTGGCGAGTTCATCTATAACCCGTTCAGCCTGACGCCTGAAGCGCCCGAACCACTGGATCGCCTGCCGCACATCGTGGTGGTGATTGACGAGCTGGCCGACTTGATGATGGTGGTGGGCAAGAAGATTGAAGAGCTGATTGCCCGGCTGGCGCAAAAGGCGCGCGCTGCCGGTATCCACCTCATTCTGGCCACGCAGCGCCCCAGCGTGGACGTGATCACAGGCCTGATCAAGGCCAACATCCCCACCCGCATCGCGTTTCAGGTGAGCAGCAAGATTGACAGCCGCACCATTCTTGACCAGATGGGTGCCGAGGCCCTGTTGGGCATGGGCGACATGCTGTACATGCCCAGCGGAACCGGCTTGCCGGTGCGCGTGCACGGTGCCTTTGTCAGCGACGAAGAGGTTCACCGCGTTGTAGCGTATCTGAAGTCCCAGGGCGAGCCCAACTACATCGAAGGTGTGCTCGAAGGCGGCACCGTAGACGGTGAAGGTGATGTGTTGGGAGACGGCAGCACGGGCGGCAACGGCGGGGGTGAAAAAGACCCGATGTATGACCAGGCGGTGGAGGTGGTGTTGAAGAACCGCCGGGCCAGCATTTCGCTGGTGCAGCGCCACCTGAAGATTGGTTACAACCGCGCGGCGCGCCTGGTGGAAGACATGGAAAAAGCCGGGCTGGTCAGCGCCATGAGTGGCAGTGGCCAGCGTGACATCCTGGTGCCGGCCCGGTCTGAATAAGGTGTGTGATGAAACGTTTTGCTATTGTTTGTATAGCTGCTTGCGCAGTACTGGCGAGGGCTGGAGGCCTGGAAAGCCTTGAAAACTTCGTCAAGACCGTCAAGACAGGCCACGCTGACTTTACCCAGGTTGTGACCTCGCCAGCCAAGGAGGGCCAGACCGCAAAAACCAAAACCTCCAGCGGCACGTTCGAGTTTTCCCGGCCCAACCGCTTCAAGTTCATCTACAAAAAACCGTTCGAGCAGAGTATCCTGGCTGATGGGCAAACCCTGTGGCTGTACGACGTGGACCTGAATCAGGTCACCGCACGCAAGCAGGCTGACGTGTTGGGTTCCACGCCGGCGGCGCTGATTGCGTCCGCTGCCGACGTCAATGCGTTGAAGCAAGACTTCGCTTTGACCACCGTGCCGGACAAGGATGGTCTGGAGTGGGTATTGGCCACGCCCAAAGCCAAAGACGGGCAACTGCAAAATGTGCGCATCGGGTTTCGTGCCGGGCAGCTTGCCGTGCTGGAAATTCTGGACACTTTTGGCCAGAAGTCGAGCATGACGTTCACCGCGTTTCAACCTAACCTGCCACTGAACGCCGCCAGCTTCCAGTTCAATCCGCCGCAAGGGGCGGACGTCGTCCGGCAATAAGCCGCGCAGCGCCGGCTCACTTTGCGGTCATCAGTGCCGCTCGGCGCTTCAGGCTGTTGTACGGCCACATTTCGGCCGCCTTGTAATACGCCTCAACCGCCGGTATACCCAATGGAAGGACAACCCACGGCAGCTTGGTGGACGTGAAGATGTGAATGTCCGGCGGCAGGCGGCCGGGCTCGTCCAGTGTGCCGACCCGAACGAAACGCACCGCATCACCCGCACCCGCGTAGTTGCTCCACAGGGCAATTTTGCAGGTGGGGCAGCGCGCAATTTTTTGTCCCTTGCCACTGTTGGTGGGTGTGTTGATGACGTCAACTTCGCCCTGCAACAGCTGAACGCGGTCAGCCTCGATCATCGCGTTCAGCGCGAACGCCGTCCCGGTTTCGCGCTGGCACCAAGTGCAATGGCAGCAGTTGACGAACATGGGTTTGGATGTCATGCGGTAGCGCACCGACCGGCATGTGCAGCCGCCTTCGAAAGTGGTTGGGGAGTCACTGGAGGTCATGGTCATTTGCTCCTTTAACGCGTGAGGCTATGCGTGGCATCTTACGCGGATTGCCTGTCACCGCAGCATTTTTGGCGAGCCTGGCGGATGCCTGCTGCGCCTGCCAAACCCGGTGGTGCACAAGCTGAATTCAAACCCGGCGACACACACCGGGCAGTAAGCCACAATATCGCCCAATGAAGCCCGCAATCCAGAGCCATCAACCCCTGGCCGAACGCCTGCGGCCCAAGACCTTGGGCGAAGTGATCGGCCAGCAGCATTTGTTGGGCGAGGGCATGGCGCTGCGCATCGCGTTTGAATCCGGCCAACCGCACAGCTGCATCCTGTGGGGGCCACCCGGCACGGGCAAGACCACCATTGCGCGGCTGATGGCTGATGCGTTTGACGCGCAGTTCATCACCATCAGTGCGGTGCTGGGTGGCGTCAAGGACATTCGCGAGGCGGTGGAGCAGGCAGAAACAGTGCGTGACGGGCTGGAGCAGCGGCGCACGATTGTGTTTGTGGACGAGGTGCACCGCTTCAACAAAAGCCAGCAGGACGCCTTTTTGCCGCATGTTGAAAGTGGCCTGTTCACCTTCATCGGTGCCACCACCGAGAACCCGTCGTTTGAAGTGAACTCGGCGCTGTTGTCACGCGCGGCCGTTTATGTGCTGCAGCCGCTCACGCAACCGGATTTAGAGAAAATAGTGGCCAGAGCCCTCGCCATTCATGCGCTTCCAGCTATTGAAAAGATAGCAACCGACCGCCTGATTGCCTACGCTGATGGTGATGCCCGGCGCCTGCTGAACACGCTGGAAACATTGGCTGTGGCCGCCACGCAGGAAAAACACGCCGAGATTACCGATGCCTGGCTGCTCAAGGTGTTGGGCGAACGCATGCGCCGGTACGACAAGGGCGGTGAGCAGTTTTACGACACGATTTCTGCCCTGCACAAATCCGTGCGTGGCTCCGACCCCGATGCCTCGCTGTACTGGTTTGTGCGCATGCTGGATGGCGGCGCTGACCCGAAATACATGGCGCGTCGCCTGGTGCGCATGGCCAGTGAAGACATCGGCCTGGCGGACCCGCGGGCGCTGCGTCTGGCGCTGGATGCGGCCGAGGTTTACGAGCGCCTGGGCACACCCGAGGGCGAGCTCGCGCTGGCCGAGTGCGTGATTTACCTGGCGATGGCGCCCAAGTCCAACGCGGTGTACAAGGCTTTCAACGAGGCCAAGGCGTTTGTGAAGAAAGATGGCACCCGCCCGGTGCCCATGCACCTGCGCAATGCGCCCACCAAGCTCATGAAAGAGCTGGACTACGGCAAGGGCTACCGTTACGCCCACGATGAAGAAGGCGGCTTTGCGGCAGGCGAAAGTTATTTGCCGCAGGGCATGGCATCGCCCGGGTTTTACCGGCCGGTCGAGCGCGGGCTTGAGATCCGCATCGCCGAGAAACTTCGCGAGTTGAAAAATCGCAACCAGAAATAAGAAGCAAAACTGATCATGCGTGAAAAGCATCAGCAGATTGACATTCAGCAAGTCTTTCAAGGGTAAACCCACCCCAAACTGGTGCGGGAGTGGCCCGGTCCGTGGCTAGAATCTCGGCTGTCACTTGGCCAGCGGCCCGGTCTCAGCTTAGGTCTTGAGTTAGATCACTCTTTGGACTGGCAGGTTTTTTGCTTGAAATGACATAGCGCCACAAGCGTAAACGGTCACGCCGGTTCATCCACGAGAACAACGGAGCATTTTCTATGGATATTTTTCTCCAGCAGATCATTAACGGTCTGGTACTGGGCAGCGTCTACGCCCTGGTCGCTTTGGGCTACACCATGGTGTACGGCATCATTCAGCTCATCAATTTTGCGCACGGAGAGGTTCTGATGGTGGGGGCACTCACCGCCTGGACGGTCGCCGGTTTCCTGCAACCCGAGTTTCCGGGCCTGCCGGGCTGGGTCGTGCTCATTGTGGCAACGCTGGTGGCGTGCACCGTGTCGGCCTTTCTCAATTTCAGCATTGAGAAGATTGCCTACCGGCCGCTGCGCAACTCACCTCGCCTGGCCCCGCTGATCACCGCCATCGGCATGTCGCTGCTGCTGCAAACGCTGGCCATGATCCTGTGGAAACCAAACCCCAAACCATTCCCCAATCTGTTGCCGACCACACCCTTTGAGATCGCCGGTGCCGTGATCTCACCGACAGACATCCTCATCCTGTCACTCACGGCGGTTTTGCTGGTCGCGCTGGTCTGGCTGGTGAACTACACCTCGCTGGGCCGCGCCATGCGCGCCACCGCCGAGAACCCGCGTGTGGCGGGCTTGATGGGCGTCAAGCCTGACGTGGTGATTTCCGCCACCTTCGTGATTGGTGCCGTGCTGGCCGCTATCGCCGGCATCATGCTGGCCATGAAATACGGCACCGTGCAACACGCCATGGGTTTTCTGCCCGGCCTGAAGGCGTTCACTGCGGCTGTGTTTGGCGGCATCGGCAACCTGGCGGGTGCCGTGGTGGGCGGTGTGTTGCTGGGCCTGATTGAGGCACTCGGCTCGGGCTACATCGGCGTCATGACGGGTGGTGTGCTGGGCAGCCATTATTCCGAGATCTTCGCGTTCATCGTGCTGATCGTGATTTTGACTTTGCGTCCGTCGGGCTTGCTTGGCGAACGCGTGGCGGACAGGGCCTGAGGTGCACATCATGAAAAACAACAAGACAGTTTTGTTCGTGCTGGTGGCGCTGGGGCTGATCATCACCCCGCTGATCCTGCAGAACTTCGGCAACTCCTGGGTTCGCATTCTGGATACGGCCCTGCTCTACGTGTTGCTGGCCGTTGGCCTGAACATTGTGGTGGGTTACGCCGGTTTGCTGGACCTGGGCTACGTGGCGTTTTTTGCCGTGGGTGCCTACCTGTATGGCTTGCTGAACTCGCCACACCTGACCGACACCTTTCCGGCGATTGCGGCCATGTTTCCAAAAGGCCTGCATACGCCCATCTGGGTCACCATTCCGCTGGCCGCGGCCATTGCCGGCATGTTCGGCATTTTGCTGGGCGCGCCCACACTGAAGTTGCGCGGCGACTACCTGGCCATCGTGACCCTGGGTTTTGGCGAAATCATCCGGGTTTTTTTGAATAACCTGGACTATCCCGTCAACATCACAAACGGCCCCAAAGGCATCGCCCAGATCGACCCCATCAGTTTTTTCGGCATCAGTTTCGGCAAGCCGTTTGGCCTGGGTGAACTGACGTTCGCGCCCGTTACGCTGTATTACTACGTGTTTCTGGCGTTGGTTGTTTTGACCATCGGGGTCAGCCACCGCATGGAGCTTTCCCGTGTCGGGCGCGCCTGGATGGCCATTCGTGAAGACGAAATAGCGGCCAAAGCCATGGGCATCAACACCCGCAACATGAAGTTGATGGCCTTTGGCATGGGAGCCACGTTTGGTGGCATCAGTGGCTCGATGTTTGCGGCTTTCCAGGGCTTCATCTCACCTGAGTCATTCACCTTGATGGAGTCGGTGATGATTGTGGCCATGGTGGTTTTGGGCGGCTTGGGGCACCTGCCGGGTGTGGTGCTGGGTGCCGTGTTGCTGGCCGCGCTGCCCGAGGTGCTGCGTCATCTGGCAGGCCCCTTGCAGGGCATGACGGGGGGGCGACTGGATGCCTCCATCCTGCGCCAGTTGCTGATTGCGCTGGCCATGATCGTCATCATGCTGATGCGTCCGCGCGGCCTGTGGCCTTCGCCGGATCATGGCAAGTCTCTCAAAACCAACGCATAAGGAGAACAGCATGGCAGACATCATTCTCAAAGTCGCTGGTATTTCCAAACGATTTGGCGGCCTGCAGGCGCTCAGCGATGTGGGCATCACCATCGAGCGCGGCCAGGTCTACGGCCTGATTGGTCCCAACGGGGCCGGTAAAACAACCTTCTTCAACGTCATCACCGGCCTGTACACACCGGACAGCGGCACATTCGAGCTGGCTGGCCAGCCCTACAAGCCCACGGCAGTGCATGAGGTCGCCAAGGCCGGTATTGCCCGTACCTTCCAGAATATTCGGCTGTTTGCCGAGATGACCGCTCTGGAAAACGTGATGGTGGGGCGTCACATTCGCACCCACTCCGGGCTGTTGGGCGCCATGTTCCGCACCCCCAGCTTCAAGGCTGAAGAAGCCGCCATCACCAAGCGCGCCAAGGAGTTGCTGGACTATGTCGGCATTGCCAAATTTGCTGACTACAAAGCCCGCACGCTGAGCTACGGCGACCAGCGTCGTCTGGAAATCGCCCGGGCGCTGGCCACAGACCCGCAGCTGATTGCCCTGGACGAACCCGCCGCCGGCATGAACGCCACCGAGAAAATTCAGTTGCGCGCCCTGATTGACCAGATCCGCAAGGACAACCGCACCATTTTGTTGATCGAACATGATGTGAAACTGGTGATGGGGTTGTGTGACCGGGTGACGGTGCTGGACTACGGCAAGCAAATTGCAGAAGGCTTGCCGGCTGACGTGCAAAAGAATGAAACCGTAATTGAGGCCTACCTGGGCACGGGAGGACACTGAGATGGCAACCACACTACTTAAAGTCAGCGGCCTGAAGGTCGCCTACGGTGGCATTCAGGCTGTCAAGGGCGTGGACTTCGAAGTGCATGAGGGCGAGCTGGTTACCCTGATTGGCTCCAACGGCGCAGGCAAAACCACCACCATGAAGGCCATCACTGGCACGCTGGCCATCGGCGCCGGCGACATCGAATACATGGGTAAAAGCATCCGGGGCCAGGGCCCCTGGGATCTGGTCAGGCAAGGCCTGGCCATGGTGCCGGAAGGCCGGGGCGTGTTCACGCGCATGACGATTATCGAGAACCTGCAGATGGGGGCCTATATCCGCAAGGACAAAGCCGACATCGCGATGGACATGGACAAGGTGTTTGGCATCTTCCCGCGCCTGAAAGAGCGCAAAGACCAGCTGGCGGGCACGATGTCGGGTGGCGAGCAGCAAATGCTGGCCATGGGCCGTGCGTTGATGAGCCGCCCCAAGGTGCTGCTGCTGGATGAGCCCTCCATGGGCCTGTCACCCATCATGGTGGACAAGATCTTTGAGGTGGTGCGTGATGTCTATGCGCAGGGCGTAACCGTCCTGCTGGTGGAGCAAAACGCCAGCCGTGCACTGGGCATCGCCAACCGCGGTTATGTGATGGAGTCCGGACTGGTCACCATGAGTGGTGACGCCAAAGCCTTGTTGAAGGACCCCAAGGTTCGGGCTGCTTACCTGGGCGAATAAAGCTGGCCCGCTGGCGTCAATACAGTACAACGCCGCGAATCGATTCGCCGCGTTTCATCAGGTCAAAACCCATGTTGATGTCCTCCAGCGGCATGGTGTGGGTGATGAGGTCGTCGATGTTGATCTTGCCGTCCATGTACCAGTCCACGATTTTCGGCACGTCGGTGCGGCCCCGCGCACCGCCAAAGGCCGAGCCTTCCCATTTGCGGCCTGTGACCAGCTGGAACGGCCGGGTGCTGATCTCCGCACCTGCCTCCGCCACTCCAATGATGATGCTGCGGCCCCAGCCCTTGTGCGTGCATTCGAGCGCCTGACGCATCACCCGGGTGTTGCCGATGCATTCGAAGCTGTAGTCTGCGCCGCCGTCGGTCAATTGAACGATGGTGTCGACCACGTTGTCGGTGTTGGTGGGGTTGATGAAATGCGTCATGCCGAATTTGCGGGCCATTGCTTCGCGCGCCGGGTTCAGGTCCACACCAATGATCTTGTCGGCACCCACCATCCTGGCACCCTGAATCACGTTCAGGCCAATGCCGCCCAGGCCAAACACCACCACGTTGGCACCGGCTTCCACCTTGGCGGTGAACAGCACGGCACCAATGCCGGTCGTCACACCACAGCCGATGTAGCAAACCTTGTCAAACGGCGCATCCTTGCGGATTTTGGCCAGTGAGATTTCCGGCGCAACCGTGTAGTTGCTGAAGGTTGAAGTGCCCATGTAGTGAAAAATCGGTTTGCCATCCAGGCTGAAACGGCTGGTGGCGTCGGGCATCAAACCCTTGCCCTGGGTGCCGCGAATCAACTGGCACAGATTGGTCTTGCGTGACAGGCAAAACTTGCAGGTACGGCACTCGGGTGTGTACAAGGGGATGACGTGATCGCCTTTTTGCAGGGTGGTCACACCTGGGCCTACATCCACCACGATGCCCGCGCCCTCGTGGCCCAGGATGGCCGGGAAGATGCCTTCGGGGTCAGCGCCCGAGAGTGTGTAGTGGTCGGTGTGGCAAATGCCTGTGGCCTTGATCTCGACCAGTACCTCGCCGAATTTGGGTCCTTCGAGGTCCACGGTCTCGATGGTGAGGGGTGCGCCTGATTTCCAGGCAACGGCTGCTTTTGTTTTCATGATTCATCTACCTTGGTGCAAAAGGGTTTGCGGTTCAGCTTGCCATTGTGCCCAAGCCTGACAGGCCGGGGCCGTGGCAGGTTACACAGGGTTACAGATCTTTGCACAGCGTATGTCGTTCAGGCCTGCAAGCCGGGGCGTTGACTCACCATGGAGATTTTTCCATACCGTACCTGAACAGGACCCCATCATGAAGATTCAGACTTTGGTTGCCGCAGTCGCCCTTGCCCTTAGCGGTGCTGCCTTTGCCCAGACCACTCCCGTGCCGCAAAACTCAATGGCAACACCGGGCATAGACGCCCGTCAGGCCAACCAGGACAAGCGGATTGACCAGGGCATCGCCTCCGGCAGTCTCACGAAAGCCGAGACGGCACGTCTTGAAGCCGAACAGGCCCGCAACATCAAGGCTGAAGATCGCATGAAGGCTGACGGCAAATTGACCAAAAAAGAGCGCGCCCGCCTGCATCATCGGGAGAACCGGTCAAGTGAAGACATCTTCAAACAAAAACATGACCGCCAGCATGATCTGAACCACGATGGCGTGAAAGACGGCAAAAAGAAAGGCTGATGCGCCTACGCCCGGGCTTTGTCCGCCTCGGTGATGAATGAGTCGGCATAAAACTCTTCTTCGGGCAAGCCCGCCAGATGGCTGTAGTCTGTGCGGGCCGAGTCCACCACAATCGGTGCGCCACAGGCGTAGACCTGATAGCCCGACAGATCCGGAAAGTCTTCCAGCACCGCCTGGTGAACGAAACCGGTGCGCCCCGTCCATGCATCCTCGGGCGTGGCGTTGGAGACAACCGGCACATAGGTCAGGTTGGGCATCTCGGCCAGTTTGGCCTTGACCCAGTCGTCCAGGTACAGGTCTTCAGGGCGTCGGCCACCCCAGAACAGGGTGGCAGGGCGGGTGATGCCCTTGAACTGCATGTGCTCGATGACGGCCTTGAGGGGGGCAAACCCGGTGCCCGAGGCCAGCAGGATCATGGGTTTTTCAGAGTCTTCACGCAAGAAGAAACTGCCAAACGGCCCTTCAATGCGCTGAATTTCCTTTTCTTTCATCACGCCAAAAACATGGTCGGTGAATTTGCCGCCGGGCATGTGGCGCAGGTGCAATTCGAGCATTGGTCCCACGGTTGGAATGGGGGATTCGTTCGATGATTTGGGCGCCGCCAGATGCGGTGCGTTGGCCATCGAGTAGCTTCGGCGCGACCCGTCACGCAGCAAAAATTCGATGTATTGGCCCGCGTGGTAAGTGAAGGTGTCATTGGCTGGCAGTTGCAGTTTCACCAGCATCACGTCAGGCGACTTCTTCTCAAACGCCGCCACGCGCGAGGGCATTCTCTTGATCGGAAACGCGCCCGCTTCGGTGACCTGGCGTGATTCGAGCACCACGTCGGTTTGCGCCACACCACAGCAGGTGAGCACGTAGCCCTTGGCCTGCTCCTCAACACTCAGGGCCTTGAGCTGGTGCGGGCCGTGTACAACGATGCCTTCGAGTTTTTTGCACTTGCAGGAACCACAGGCGCCGTCCTTGCAGCCATAGGGCAAACCAATGCCCTGGCGAATGCCTGCGGCCAGCATGGCCTCGCCTGGATTGGCCGTGAACGTGCGTCCGCTGGGCTGGACGGAAATCTGGAATGTCATCTTTTCGGTATCCTCGGGGCAATCTGTTTTGCGTAACCCCTGATTTTGCCTTCAAACCAATACCCTCTTGGTGCCTTGCCAGCCCGCTTTCGCCGCGAACGCGTTTTGATCGTGGGCTGTGGGGATGTCGGCTTGCGCGTGGCCAGGGCGCTGCAGGGGCGGGTGGGGTTGATGGCGCTGACGTCTTCTGCCAGTCGTTTGAATGCCTTGCGTGGGCTGGGCATTATTCCGTTAACGGGCAATCTGGACACACCGCAATCCCTGCGCCGCCTGGCCGGACTCGCCACCCGCGTGATCCATCTGGCCCCCCCGCCCGGGGATGGGCAAGGGGATCCGCGAACCCGCTCGCTGGCCGCCGTGTTGCGGCGGCGCAGCCCGCCACACGCGCTGGTGTATGGCTCCACCAGTGGTGTGTATGGTGACTGCCAAGGTGAAGTTGCTATCGAAACAAGAGCTACTCACGCATACACAGCGAGGGCTGAGCGCCGAATTGATGCTGAATCGACGGTACGTCTGTTCGGCCGCGCCACCGGGGTGCGAAGTGCCATTCTGCGCATTCCGGGCATTTATGCCCCAGACCGGGACGGGGGCACACCGCGCGCCCGTTTGCTCAGGCACACCCCGGTGTTGCGGGCCACGGACGACGTGTACACCAACCATATTCATGCCAACGACCTGGCCCGTGCCTGTATCGCTGCCTTGTGGCACGGCCGTCCCCAGCGCGTCTACAACATCAACGACGACACCCAACTCAAGATGGGGGACTATTTTGATCTGGCGGCTGACCTCTATGGTCTGGAGCGGCCGCCGCGTGTGCCGCGCGTCCAGGCGCAAACCCTGCTGTCGCCGATGCTGTTGAGCTTCATGCGTGAATCGCGCCGCATGGACAACACCCGCATGAAACGGGAGCTGAAACTGGTTTTACGGTACCCAACCGTGGCAACCGGGTTGCTATAAAAAGAGTAGCTACCTGCGCAATGGCTGCGGGGGCTAATGGCCTATTCTGGGCTTATTCGGCGTCAATTACCCCGTTTGCTTGAGGGACACCCCAAATTCCCGCGCCGCGTCCAGCAAGGTGGCGAGCTGGTCAAACGCATACGTGGTGAACACCAACACGGCGAATTCAGCCTTTCCCAGGCGGTGCAGTGTGCAGGGCACATGGTGGTGGCCGCTCAGCCTGACCTGATTTAGCGGGAATGCTTCATCACGGAAATCCAGCGCAAACAGCTTGGACAAGGTCGCCAGGCACTTGCTGCCCTGAATGTGGATTCGGCAGCGGGCGTGGCTGAGGTCGGTGACCGAGCCGATCTCCGGACCGATGGACTGGCGCAACAAGGTGCACATGTTCACCGGGTCTGCAGAGGTGCCCCCAGCCTGATCCGCGATGACCATGAACTCTTCAGGGCCGGTGCGCACGACCAGCATGCCTGGTGTGTGGACGGTTTGACCCGTCTGGGCGGGCAAACTCAAACCCAGCGCCGCGCCAAGGACTTCGGTCAAAGCAGTCAGGCCGGCAGGCCAGGTGCTGACCAGCGTCACGCTGTCCAGCATGCCGGCGGCAAGCTGCACCTCGACACGGCCTGCCCGCGTGGGCCGGTCGCCCAGCGTATGGCCTTCAAACGGGCTGCGGCGCAAGGCATATCGGGCTGCGGACACCTTAACCACGGTAACGCTCCCCTGGGGCATCCAGAAAACACGGATCAACCACTTTGAGCCGGTATTGCCGGCCCTGCACGGGTGACGTGGCAATGATCACCTGACCAACCCGACTGGTGCCACCTTGCAGCAAGCCCAGCCCAATCGCTTTACCCAGCGACTTGCTGTAGGTGGTGGAGGTGATGTGGCCGCGGCCATGCCCCTGAATCTTGTCGTCGGCAAAAAACAGGATGGCGCCGTTGGACGGCGTGGCACCTTCTTCGGCGGGCTCCAGCCCGACGAGGGTGGGGCGGTCAGCACGGGCCAGATGTTCGCTGCGCCGCAGGGCATCGCCCCAAAATGGTTTGAGTGGGCTGGCCATTTTCCCCATGCCCATGTCGTCCAGTGTGGTGCGGCCATCCATCTCGGAGCCCACCACGTGGCCTTTTTCGATACGTAAGGACGCCAGGGCTTCCAGCCCGTACGGCTGCAAATTCCACGGCCTGCCCTGAACCAGCAGGTGGTCCCAGATCAACTGGCCATGGTGCGTGGGGGCATACACCTCGTACGCCATCTCGCCCGAGAACGTGAGCCGGATGATGCGGATATTCACCCCCGCCAGCGCACCGCCCAGGGCGACATCGACCAGACCCATATGGGGAATGGCTTCATTGCTGAAATCCACCTCCGGGAAGGCGGCGCACAGCACCTCGCGAACCTGGGGCCCCGCCACACTCATGGCCGCCCATTGGTCCGAGACCGACGCCACGGTGACGCGCAGCTCGGGCCAGACCACCTGCAGCAAAAACTCAAGATGACTCATCACCCGACCCGCCTGCGCGGTGGTGGTGGTCATGAAAAATTCGGTTTCACTGATGCGGCTGGTGGTGCCGTCATCCATCACGATACCATCTTCACGCAGCATGAAGCCGTAGCGCGCCTTGCCAATGGGCAGCTTGGCAAAGCCGTTCACATAGACCCGGTTCAAAAACTCGGCGGCATCGGGGCCCTGCACATCAATCTTGCCCAGTGTGGAGACATCGGCCATACCCACGTTGTCGCGCACGATGGCCATTTCGGCCTTGTAGGCTTCAGACAGCGTGGCGCCGTGGGTGTTGTACCAAAGAGGGCGCATCCAGACGCCTGCTTCCAGCATGAAGCCACCGTGGGCGGCATGCCAGTCGTGTACGGCCGTGCGCCGCACGGGCTGGAGGTGCGCGCGCACGCTGCGGCCCGCCAATGCGCCGATGGTGGTGGGTGTGTAGGGTGGCCGGAAGGTGGTGGTGCCAACGTCTTCCAGGCCCAGCCCGCGCCGGGCAGCCATGATGGCCAGGGCATTGAGGTTGGATGTCTTGCCCTGGTCGGTACCCATGCCCAGCGTGGTGTAGCGCTTGAGGTGTTCAACCGACTGGTAGCCCTCCAGGTGGGCCAAATCAATGTCATCCACCGACACATCATTTTGAAAATCCACAAAAGATTTGTCACGGGGTTTGTCGGTCTTGATGGGGCCGACTGAAGCAAATCCCATGTGGGTGTCGTCACCGTCAGGCGGTACGGGGCAGGTCATGGCCAGGGACTGGCCACAGGTTGAAGCCGCCTGTTCGGCGGCACGCCATCCGCTTTGTACCGCGTCATGCAGGGTCTGAGTACCCATCATGCTTCCCGCGCCAAAGTGTCCACGGTCGAACCCGCCGGGAACAAAGCTGCCCACGTCGCTGCGGTACACCGGTTTGACGCCGCGATGCGAGGTCAAATGCACCGTGGGCGTCCAGCCACCCGACATGGCAAGCAGATCAACGGTTTGACACACCTCAGGGCCAGTGATGATTCCCCGGTCGATATCAAACGGAGCCAGCGCACAGGTTTTGACGCGGTGCCTGCCCTGTGCGGTGCACACCGTGGTTGCCAGCTGAACCTGTACACCTGCGGCGCGAGCCTGTGCCAGCAATTCCGGGCGCACCTGTTTGCGCAAATCAGCCACGGTGACGTGTGAGCCTGCCTGGGCCAAAGCAATGGCATCCAGGTAAGCCGCGTCGTTGTTGACGGCAAACACAGCGGTTTTGCCCGGTGCCACGGCGTAACGATTGACAAAAGTGCCCACTGCGCCAGACAGCATCACACCCGGTCTGTCATTGCCTGCAAACACCAAAGGCCGCTCCAGCGCGCCGCAGGCCATGACAATGCTTTTGGCGCGAACAATGTGCAGGCGCTGGCGTGGCACCCCCTGCGATGCGTCCGCCACACCGGGTGGGCTGCGCTCGATCACGCCCATGGTATTGCCGTCATACAGGCCAAATGCGCTGGCGCGGGTCAACAAGCGCACACGGCCGGTGTCTGCCAGCGCCGACAGCGTTTGCGCCAGCCACTGTGCCTGGGCACTGTCCACCGGGTGGCAGAGCAAAGAGCCGCCCGGCTCGAAATCCTGCTCAACCAGTATCACGTCCAGGCCGGCGCGTGCCGCAGTCAGGGCGGCAGTCAGGCCGGCCGGGCCGGAACCGACGACCAGCACATCGGCGAAATCATGCTGCCAGTCATAGCGGTCCGGGTCGGGCGCTTGTGATGCAACCCCCAGACCTGCCGCGCGCCGGATGAAATGCTCATAAAACATCCAGGCCTTGCGGTGCGGCCCCATGAAGGTTTTGTAATAGAAGCCTGCGATCAACACCGGCGACAGCAACGAGTTGATCGCCATGGCATCGAACCTGACTGACGGCCAGGCATTCTGCGTGCGTGCCAACAGGCCTTCCTGCAACTCCAGCACGGTGGCTGCGATGTTGGGTTCCCGCTGATTGCCCTGGCCGACGGTCAACAACGCGTTGGGTTCTTCAATGCCCGCTGCCATGATGCCCCGTGGCCGGTGGTACTTGAATGAACGCGCCACCAGATGAATGCCGTGAGCCAGCAAGGTGGCGGCCACCGTGTCGCCGCCGTAGCCACCGAGCAACTTGCCGTCAAAGCTGAAACTCAGGACCTGATCACGTCGAATGCGACCGCCATGGGCCAGGCGAAAGGCGCCTGCAGATGAATCCATCAGGCTCATGGCAATGGTCTTTCCCGTGCGGGCACGACCGACAGAATGTCATGTGTCACCGTGTTGCGCGTCACCACCAGCCAGCGTCTGCAGGCCAGTGTGTGCTGCCAGAATTCGGTGTGTTCACCCTTGGGGTTGTTGCGCATGTAAACGGCTTCAACCCACGCATCGTGGTGTTCTGCATCGAGCGGTGGGTAGGTTTTGGTTGCGTCACCGAAATAGCTGAACTCGTCGTGATCGCGCAGGCCGCAGTAGGGGCAATCAATTCTGATCATGGTTGGGGGTGCCCTACTGAAGGTGGTTGTAAGGACCGTAGCCGGCTTCGTCGATGTAGCGGCCTTTTGCAAACCGGTCCATCGTGAAACCTGCGCTGTAGGGATGTGGCGAGTCGTTGGCGATGGTGTGCGCAAAACACCAGCCCGAGGCCGGTGTGGCCTTGAAGCCGCCGTAGCACCAACCCCCGTTGAGGTACAGGCCCGGCACCGGTGTGGTGGTGATGATGGGGCTGCCATCGGGGGTCATGTCCATGATGCCGCCCCAGTGGCGAAGCAGCCGCAGGCGCGCTGCAAACGGGATGAGGCTGACCAGGCCTTGTGTGGTCTCGGCCACGTTGGGCAGGTTGCCGCGCTGGGCGTAGCTGTTGTAGCGGTCCAGGTGACCGCCAAACACCAGCCCGCCTTTGTCCGACTGGGACACGTAGAAGTAGGTTGCCGACCAGACGACGACGTGATTCACCACGGGCTTGATGGACTCACTGACAAAGGCCTGCAGCACGTGGCTCTCAATCGGCAGATGCAAGCCCGCTTTTTGCGCCAGTACCGAGGTGTGCCCGGCCACGGCCACAGCCACCTTGCCAGCGCCAATATCACCGCGTGTGGTTTTGACCCCCACTATTTTTTCACCCGACCAGATGTAGTCCAGCACTTCGCAGTTCTGGATGATGTCCACGCCCAGCTGATCCGCCGCACGTGCATAACCCCAGGCCACGGCGTCGTGGCGCGCGGTACCGGCATCGGGCTGCAACATGCCGCCGTAAATGGGGAACCGGGCCTGCTCGGAGAAGTCGAGGTAGGGCGCTTCCTTCATCACCTCTTCACGCGTCAAAATCTCGGCGCGAATGCCGTTCAACCGCATGATGTTGGCGCGACGAATCAATCCGTCCAGAGCAGCCTGCGAGCAGGCGGCAAACAGATAACCGCGCGGCGAAAACATGACGTTGTAGTTCAAGTCTTCTGACAGGCCGCGCCACAACGACATCGAGTGTTCGTAGAACGCCGTGTTGTCCTGCATCATGTAGTTGGAGCGCACGATGGTGGTGTTGCGACCCACGTTGCCCGAGCCGATGTAGCCCTTCTCAAGGATGGCGATGTTGCGTACGCCATGGTTTTTGGCGAGGTAATACGCTGTGGCCAGGCCGTGCCCACCACCGCCAATGATGACGACGTCGTAGGTTTTTTTGGGCTCCGGGTCACGCCACGCGCGCTCCCAGCCCTTGTGCCCGCCCATGGCGTGCTTGAGCAGGGACCAAACTGAATATCGCTCGCCCATAGTCACAATCTCGTTCACATCCGCATGCGTTTGGCTTCCGGATCAAACGGCGGATCCATTTGCAGACGTGCCGGGCGGCGTTCACCTAGAATTTCGATCTCTAGTTTGATGCCCGGCTTGATCAATTCCGTTGGCAAATAGCCTTGGGCCAGCGACTGGTCCACATAGTGGCCATAGCCACCCGAGGTGACCCAACCTGCCACCTGGCCATCCACCCAGATCGGCTCGTCACCCATCACGTCCGAGTCGGTGGCGTCCACCACCATGAACACGCGGGTTTTTTTCGGACCTTCGGTCTTTTCTTTCAGCGCGGCAGCCTTGCCAATGAAGTCGGGTTTATCCAGCTTGATGAAACGGTCCAGTCCAGCTTCAAATGGACCATAGATCGGGCGGAATTCACGGTACCAGGTGCCGAAGTTTTTCTCAAGTCGCAAACACAGCAACGCACGCATGCCGAAGTTTCTAATGCCCAGGTCCTTGCCTGCCGCCATGATGCTCTGGTACAGGCGCATCTGGTACTCGGGCGCCACCCAGA
>JBEEMW010000018.1:0-10387 GCA_041192445.1 Pseudomonadota bacterium
GGCAACTCCGTCATCCCGGTGCGAACCTGCTCAACCCACTCGTCCGAAATCGCCAGCGGCGGCAAATCTGGATCGGGGAAATAGCGATAGTCCGCCGCATCTTCCTTGGTCCGCATGGCGCGTGTCTCCCCGGTATCCGGGTTGAACAACACGGTGGCCTGCTCGATTGCGTGGCCGTCTTCAATCTGCTCGATCTGCCAGCGCACTTCGTAGTCGATGGCCTGCTGCATGAACTTGAAGCTGTTCAGGTTCTTGATCTCGCGCCGTGTGCCCAGGGGCTGGCCCGGCTTGCGCACCGATACATTGGCGTCGCAGCGGAACGAGCCTTCCTGCATGTTGCCGTCGCAGATGCCGATCCAGGTGACGATTTTGTGCAACTCCTTGGCGTAGGCCACGGCTTCGGTACTGGAGCGCATATCGGGTTCGGTGACGATCTCCAGCAGCGGCGTGCCGGCACGGTTCAGGTCAATGCCGGTTTGCCCTACAAAGTCTTCGTGCAATGACTTGCCGGCATCTTCTTCAAGGTGGGCGCGCACCAGGCGAACCGACTTTTTGATCTGCCCGGAGCTTGCGGACGCATCGGCCATAAAGAATTCGACCACACCGCCTTGCACCACCGGAATCTCGAACTGGCTGATCTGATAGCCCTTGGGCAGGTCAGGGTAGAAGTAATTCTTGCGGGCAAAGATGCTGCGTGGCGCAATGTGGGAGCCCACCGCCAGGCCGAACTCGATGGCGCGCTCCACCGCGCCCTTGTTCATGACCGGCAGCGTTCCGGGCAAGGCCAGGTCCACAGCGCAGGCCTGGGTATTGGGTTCTGCGCCAAAGGCGGTGGCGGTGCGGCTGAATATCTTGCTCGCGGTCGACAGCTGGGCGTGCGTCTCGAAGCCGATGATGACTTCGTACCCGTGCACCAGCGGGCCGGTCGGGCGGCCCTGTTGTTGGGCTTCAAATGTGTTCACGGTCTCGCTCATGTCAGAAGCCCTTCGGCGTGAGTTTGTGCCAGTTGGTGGCTTGCTGAAAGCGATGCGCCGTGTTGAGCAGTCGCGCCTCCTGAAAATAATTGCCCAGTAACTGCATGCCCACCGGCATACCACCCTCACCGAAACCCACGGGGATGCTCATGCCGGGCAGGCCCGCCAATGAGCCGGGCAACGTGAAGATGTCGGCCAGGTAGTTGGCCACCGGGTCATCGGATTTTTCACCAATCTTCCACGCTACGGTGGGGGCCACGGGGCCGGCAATCACGTCGCACACTTTGAAAGCCTGCTGGAAATCATCCGCAATCATGCGGCGGATTTTTTGCGCCTGCAGGTAGTAGGCGTCGTAGTAGCCATGTGAAAGCACATAAGCACCGATCATGATGCGACGCTTGACCTAGTCGCCAAAGCCCTCGGCGCGGGTCTTCTTGTACATGTCGGCCAGGTCGGTGAATTTTTCGGCACGGTGACCAAATTTCACGCCGTCAAAGCGACTCAGGTTGGAGCTGGCCTCGGCTGGCGCAATGATGTAGTAGACCGGGATGGACAGTTCGGTGTTTGGCAAAGAAATTTCGACCAATTCGGCACCCAACTTCTCATACTCATTCAACGCCTTGTTGATTGCTATTTGCACTTCAACCTGCACGCCATCGCTGCGCCTGGTCGGCATGTCTCGTTGAAAACTAGACTGCGGTCCGCCTCCTAGCCATTCCCTGGGGACGCCAATTTTGAGTCCTTTCAGTGAGTCATTGAGCGTGAGCGAAAAGTCCTCGGCTGGCCGATCCACTGATGTCGAATCGCGGTCCGGATCGGGACCACACATGGCAGACAGCAACAAAGCGCAATCCTGCGCCGAACGTGCCATCGGTCCGGCCTGGTCCAGGCTGGACGCAAACGCCACCATGCCGTAACGCGATGCACGCCCATACGTGGGCTTGATGCCGGTGATGCCGCAAAAGGATGCCGGCTGGCGGATGGAGCCGCCGGTGTCTGTGCCTGTCGCAGCAGGGGCCAAACGCGCAGCCACAGCGGCGGCGCTGCCGCCAGATGAGCCACCCGGAATGCGCGTGGTGTCCCAGGGGTTGCGCACAGGCTCCACCTGGGTGTGTCCAACGGCGCAAATGGCGGAGTTCTCATTGCTGGAGCCCATCGCAAACTCATCGCAGTTCAGCTTGCCCAGCGTGACCACGCCTTGCGCGGCGAGCCTGGCCACCACCGTCGCGTCAAACGGCGAGCGGTAGGTCTTGAGCATGCGCGAGCCGGCTGTTGTGACGAAGTCCTGGGTGACAAAAATATCCTTGTGCGCGATGGGTACACCTTCCAGCGCGCCCGCCGTGCCGTTGGCGATGCGGGCATCGGCCGCGCGGGCTTGCGCCAGCGTGGTCTTGGCATCAATGGCGACATAGGCGCCCAGGTCACTGTGGGCGTTGCTGCGGTCCAAAAAGTGTTGGGCCAGTTCCACTGCCGATACTTTTTTGTCGCGCAGAGCCTGGGTCAGCGCGTGCACGCTGAGGTCGTGCAGGTCCGGGGAGGATGGGGTGGGGGTAGACGTCATCGTGTGCTTCAAAAATTACTCAATTACCCTGGGCACCAAAAAGAGCCCGTTTTCGACCGCTGGGGCGCTGCGCTGGTTGGCTTCCCGGTTGTTGGGCTCGCTCACCCGGTCTTCGCGCAGGCGCAGGGTGATGTCGGTCATGACGGCAACAGGGTGGGCCAGCGGCTCGATCCCGCTGGTGTCGACGGCGCGCATTTTTTCGACAATGCCGAAAAAACCGTTCAACTGCGCGAGCATGCGCTCGCTCTCGGCCGGTTGGAGTTCAAGGCGCGCAAGGTTGGCAATGCGTGAAATGTCGGAAGATGTCAGTGACATGGCGAAAATTGAGTTGAAACCGGGTGTAAAGCAAGCCGTTTCGGGCCGCGCCGGTCAAGTTATTCACAGGGGATAGGGTATTATCCCGCCTTTGACGCACTCGCTGCAAATGCGCAGTTTGTGGTGCAAAAAGTACACTTTTGAACTGATAAATACGGTGATAAGCGGCCGAAGCGCTGTTTATGCCGCGGAGGATTTCTGATGTTTGGTGCATTTCGTCGGTATTTTTCTACCGATCTGGCGATTGACCTGGGTACTGCCAACACCCTGATTTTTGTTCGCGACAAAGGCATTGTGCTGGACGAGCCCTCGGTTGTGGCCATTCGCCACGAAGGCGGCCCCCAAGGCAAAAAAACCATTCAGGCTGTGGGGCGTGAGGCCAAGGCCATGCTGGGCAAGGTGCCCGGCAACATTGAAGCCATCCGGCCCATGAAAGACGGCGTGATTGCCGACTTCACCGTGACCGAGCAGATGCTCAAGCAATTCATCAAAATGGTGCATCCACGCGGCGTGTTCAAGCCCAGCCCGCGCATCATCATTTGTGTGCCGTGCGGCTCTACCCAGGTTGAGCGCCGTGCCATTCGCGAATCCGCGTTGGGTGCCGGTGCCAGTGACGTGTATTTGATCGAAGAGCCGATGGCAGCCGCCATTGGCGCCGGTCTGCCCGTCAGTGAGGCCAGCGGCTCCATGGTGGTCGACATTGGTGGTGGTACCACCGAAGTCGGCGTCATTTCGCTTGGCGGCATGGTTTACAAAGGCAGTGTGCGCGTCGGTGGCGACAAGTTCGACGAGGCCATCATCAATTACATCCGCCGCAACTACGGCATGCTGATTGGCGAGCCGACGGCCGAAGCCATCAAGAAAAAAATCGGCTCGGCCTTTCCCGGCTCTGAAGTCAAGGAAATGGAAGTGCGTGGGCGCAACCTGTCAGAGGGCGTGCCGCGCAGTTTCACGATCTCGTCCAACGAGATTCTGGAGGCCTTGACCGATCCGCTCAACAACATCGTGTCCGCCGTCAAAAATGCACTGGAACAAACTCCCCCTGAGCTGGGTGCCGACATTGCCGATCGCGGCATGATGCTCACCGGTGGTGGCGCACTGCTGCGCGACCTGGATCGTTTGCTGGCCGAAGAAACCGGCTTGCCGGTGCTGGTGGCCGAAGATCCGCTGACCTGCGTGGTACGGGGTTGCGGCATCGCGCTGGAGCAGATGGAGCGTCTGGGTTCCATTTTCACCAGCGAATAGGGGCGGGCAACCGGGATAAGACCCGTTCATGCCACTCGGCACACTCGACAGAACCCCACCCCCCTTCTTCCGGCAGGGTCCGTCGGCGCTGTCCAAACTCATGTTTTTCAGTGCCCTGGCGCTGTTTCTGATGGTGGCAGACGCGCGCTTTCAGGTGACCAAACCGTTGCGGGTGGCGCTGGCCACGGCACTTTACCCGGTTCAGTGGGCTGCCATGCAACCGATTTCGTGGGCGCAAGGTGGCGGGAAATACCTGGAGTCGTTGCGCTCGGCCCAGGCGGCCCAGACGGATGCCGCCAAAAAACTGGGGGCCTTGTCACAACGGGCCAATCAGGTTGATCAACTCACGCTTGAAAATGGCCGCCTTCGCCAACTCCTGACGCTGCGTGATCGCATCACAACACCCGCTCAAGCGGCCCGGGTGCTGTACGACGCGGCAGACCCATACGCCCGCAAAGTGATCATCGACCGGGGAATGGTGGATGGTGTGGTTGCCGGCTCACCCGTGCTGGACGAGTCCGGCGTATTGGGTCAGGTCACCCGTGTTTATCCGGCGGTCAGCGAGGTGACGCTGGTTACCGACCGGGATCAGGCGATTCCGGTGCTCAATGCCCGTACCGGTGCCCGGGCCGTTGCGTTCGGGGAGGCGGCAGCCCATGCCGGCACCCTGGAACTGCGGTTCATGTCGGCGAACGCAGATGTGCAGGCTGGCGATATCCTGACCACCAGTGGTGTGGACGGTGTTTACCCGCCAGGCTTGCCGGTGGCGAAGGTTGAAAAAGTCGAGCGCCGGGTGGACTCGGCATTTGCCAAAATTTATTGCACACCGCTGGCGCTGGTAGAGGGCGCTGCCTACGTCATGGTGCTCAAGCCCGTCTCGGATCAGGTGGCCGCGCGCCCGGCCCCCGACGTGCCGGTGATCCTGAAGAAGGGCAAACAAAAATGATCATGCGCCCGGGCCAGCAGCTGTTGCTGCCTGCCAATTCGCTGTTCATCTGGGCATCGCTCCTGGTGGTCATGGCGCTGGACATGTTGCAAAACATGGGCCTGTGGGGGCGCGCGGCCTGGATGCCTGACATCCTCGCGCTGGTTCTGGTGTTCTGGAGTGTCCACCAGCCCCAGCGCGTGGGCATCGGGATAGCATTTTGTTTTGGGCTGCTGGTGGATGTGCACCAGTCCAGTTTGCTGGGGCAACATGCGCTGGCCTATACGGCATTGAGTTTTTTAGCCATCACGATTCACCGGCGCCTGCTGTGGTTTTCCGTGCCCTCGCAAGCCTTGCAGGTGTTTCCTCTGCTGGCGGCCGCACACATCATTGAATTATTGGTTCGCATGATGGGTGGCGGAAGTTTTCCCGGCTTCCTGCTGTTTCTGGCGCCGGTGATGGAGGCCGTGTTGTGGCCGGTGATCAGCATTTTGCTGCTCGCACCGCAGCGGCGTGCACCCAACCCGGACGCGAACCGACCCCTGTAATGACCGAACTTCGCAACGTTGAAGCCGACCTGTCCCGGTTCAAGGTGCGGGTGCTGGTGGTGAGCATCGTGGTGCTGGTGTGTTTTTTGTTGCTGACATCGCGGCTGGTGTACCTGCAAATTGTGCGCCACGACGACCTCAAGGAGCAGGCTGAAAACAACCGCACGGCGGTGGTGCCCGTCGTGCCGAACCGCGGGCTGATTCTTGACCGCAACGGCATTGTGCTGGCCAGCAATTATTCGGCGTACACGCTGGAGATCACCCCGTCCAAAGTGGTGTCGCTGGAACAAACCATTGACGACCTGTCCCAGCTGGTGGAGATCACACCACGCGACCGGCGGCGTTTCAGGAAGCTGATGGAGGAGTCCAAAAGCTTCGAGTCCCTGCCGATACGCACCCGTCTCACCGACGCCGAGGTGGCGAAGTTTGCCGCCCAGCGGTTTCGGTTTCAGGGCGTGGACATCAAGGCCCGCTTGTTCCGCAGTTACCCGTTTGGCGAGCTGGCGAGTCACGTGATTGGCTACATTGGCCGGATCAATCCATCCGAGAAGGAAAAGATTGAAGAGTCCGATGACGAGGCCAACTACCGGGGCACGGAGTACATGGGTAAATTGGGCGTGGAGCAGGCTTTTGAAGCCCAGCTGCACGGCACCACCGGCGTGGATTCGGTTGAAACCTCGGCGGGTGGGCGGGCTGTGCGCAAGCTGTCCAGCAGCCCGTCAACGCCGGGCAACACGGTGATGCTGTCAATTGACATCAAACTGCAGAACCTGATTGAGAGCCTTTATGGCGAGCGGCGCGGCGCGCTGGTGGCCATGGACCCCAAGACGGGCGAGGTGCTGGCCTTTGTGAGCAAGCCCACGTTTGACCCCAACCTGTTTGTGGACGGTATCGATACCGAGAGCTGGAAAGCCCTGAACGAGTCCATCGACAAACCGCTGCTCAACCGTGCCTTGCGGGGGACTTACCCGCCGGGCTCCACCTACAAGCCGTTCATGGCGATGGCGGCGCTGCAGACGGGAACGCGCGCAGCCACCACCATCATCAACGACCCCGGTTTTTACATGTTTGGCGGGCACCGTTTTGGCAGCCCCGAGAACGAGCGCGGCGGCCAGATGGACATGCACCGCGCCATTGTTGAGTCGAGCAACGCGTATTTCTATTCATTGGCCAATGAAATCGGGGTCGACGCGATGCATGATTTCATGAAGCCGCTGGGTTTTGGCCAGATCACCGGCATCGACGTCAATGGCGAGGTGCGCGGCGTATTGCCCAGCCAGGAATGGAAGCGCAATTACTACAAACGGCCCGAGCAGAAAAAATGGTACCCCGGGGAAACCATCTCCCTGGGCATTGGCCAGGGTTACAACAGCTTCACCATGCTGCAGCTGGCCCAGGCCACGGCCACGCTGGTGAACAATGGCATCAAACACAAGCCGCAATTGGTGATAGCCACCCAGGATGCCACCACCCGCACCCGGGTACCGGTGCCTTTTGCGGCGCCAGAAGATCTGGGCTACAAACCCGAGAACGTGGCCATTGTGCGCAGCGGCATGGTGGGTGTGACCCAGGAGGGCACGTCTGCCCGTGCCTTCGCGGGCGCAGGCTATGTCAGCGGCGGCAAGACCGGCACGGCACAGGCCGTCACCATGAGCCAGAAAGACAAATACAACGCGTCCAAAATGGAAGAACACCAGCGTGACCATGCCCTGTACATTGCTTTTGCACCGGCGGACGACCCCAAAATCGCGCTGGCCGTGATTGTCGAAAACTCGGGGTTTGGGGGCGCCAATGCGGCGCCCATCGCCCGGCGTGTATTTGACTACTGGCTGCTCGGCCAATACCCCAATGAGGCCGACATTGCTGCGGTCAGGTTGGGGCAGGCCACAGCGCCCATCGGCAAATCCAGGCTGGTGAACGAGGTCCCCTGGCCGCCGGGCGCGCCTGTCGCAGGCCAGAGCGCTCCTTAGCCCCGGAATTAGTACCGGACCTATCGCAAAAACGCGTCACGGGCTGTTTTCAAAATCAGGGCGCTTACCACCAGCACAAAGACCGCGCGGACAAACCCCACGCCATGTTTGAGGGCCATGTGGGTGCCCAGCAGGCTGCCCGCCACGTTGGCCACCGCCATGGCCACCACAAAATGCCACCAGACATGCCCTTTGGCCGCAAACAGGATCAGTGCGGCCAGATTGGTTGCGCAGTTCAGCACCTTGGCTGAAGCAGACGCATTCAAAAAGTCGTAACCCAGCCATCGCACCAGCAGAAAAACAAACAGGCTGCCTGTGCCAGGGCCGAAAAACCCGTCGTAAAAACCCAGTGTGACCCCGACCAGTCCGGCCGCCAGCAACTCGCTTCGCCCGGAAAAGCGCGGGGTATGCACCTGACCCAGCTTCTTGTTGGCCAGCGTGTAGAGCAGCATCGCCAGCAAGATGAACGGCAAGGCCCGGCGCAGGAAGTCCGGGGAGACCATGGTGACCACCCAGGCGCCTGCCAGCGAGCCTGCAAACCCCAGGGCGGCGGCCGGTATCAAGACCGGCCAGCGCAGGTCAACCCGCCGGCTGTATTGCCAGGTGGCCATGCCGGTGCCCCAGATCGCGGCACCCTTGTTGGTGCCCAGCAGGGTTGCCGGGGGGGCGGCGGGAAAGGTTGCGAACAAGGCAGGAACCAGAACCAGGCCACCACCGCCCACGATGGCGTCCAGAAATCCGGCCAATAACGAGGCAAGTGAGGCGACGAGGAGTTCCATAAAGCCGATTGTCGCACCGGACCTGAATACAAGTAGCTATAGATTTGATAGCTACTCACGCAGGCTGTTCGGGGGCTAATGGCCAAAACCGTTCGAAAAAACAAAAGGCACCGGGATTGCCGGTGCCTTTTGAGGCGTAGCCGCTATTGGCTGCGCATGGGCGATCTAGCAATCTAGTCGCCGGGTTATGTCTCCTGGGCCTCTCGAGCGTGGCGGACTTTTGGTCCGCCAGCGAGTGGCACGACTGTAGGGGCGCGTGTGGCCGGGCACATCAGGACATACCCTTTCATGGCAAACCCGCGGTATCCCGAAATATCCAGCGGGCGGCTTTTTCGGCCAGCATCAGGGTTGGTGAGTTGGTGTTGCCGCTGGTGATGGTCGGCATCACACCGGCGTCCACCACGCGCAAACCCGCAATTCCGCGCACACGCAGCCTGGAATCAACCACGGCCATCGGGTCGGCGCCTGGCCCCTCCACACGGCCCATTTTGGTGGTGCCCACGGGATGGAAGATGGTGGTGGCGATGTCGCCCGCCAGGCTGGACAACTCCTCGTCGCTCTGGAACTGGATGCCGGGTTTGAATTCCTGGGGCTGATAGGGCGCAAGCGCCGGCTGGGCCATGATGCCGCGGGTGACCCGCAGTGAGTCAACCGCCACCTGGCGGTCTTCAGCCGTGCTGAGGTAGTTGGGCGCGATGGCGGGAGCGTCTTCAAAGCGGTTGCTTTTGATCTGCACCGTGCCCCGGCTGGTGGGGTTCAGGTTGCACACACTGGCGGTGAAGGCGGGAAAGCGGTGCAGCGGTTCGCCAAACGCATCCAGGCTCAAGGGTTGCACGTGGTACTGGATGTTGGGATAGGCCTTGTCGGGTGAACTGCGGGTGAATGCGCCCAGCTGGGACGGTGCCATGCTCATTGGCCCGGTGCGTTTAAGGGCATATTCCAGACCGATTTTGGCTTTTCCCCACAGGCTGTTGGTCATGGTGTTGAGGGTTTGGACACCGCTGACCTTGAACACGGTGCGAATCTGCAAATGGTCTTGCAAGTTTGCGCCCACGCCCGGCATGTCGCTGACCAACGGGATACCATGCTTTTCCAGCAAATCGGCTGGACCCACACCGGAGAGTTGCAAAAGCTGGGGTGAACCGATGCTGCCCGCACTCAAAATGACCTCCCGACTGGCGTTGACCGTCATCATTTCCTTGCCGGCCCAAACCCGCACACCGGTGCAACGCTGGCTGCCATCGGGCTGTTTCTCAATCACCAGGCGGCTTGCCTGGGCCGAGGTCCACATCTCGAAATTGGGTCGCCCATAACAGGTGGGGCGCACAAACGCCTTGGCGGTGCTCCAGCGCCAACCCTCTTTCTGGTTGACCTCGAAATAGCCCACACCTTCGTTATTGCCGCGATTGAAGTCCTCGCTGGCCGGAATGCCGGCTTGCTGAGCGGCTTTGGCAAACGCGTCCAGGATGTCCCAGCGCAGGCGCTGTTTTTCAATGCGCCATTCGCCACCCGCGTTGCGGTGGCGCAGCAGTTTGCCGTAGGGGTCGCCGTTGTCACCCAGCAGCTCAGGCAGCGTGCCCAAAGCGCCATGCATAGCGTCGGCACCCTTGTGGTGATTTTCGTGTTGCTTGAAATAAGGCAACGCGTTGTTCCAGGTCCAGGCATCGTCGCCGGTGAGTTGCGCCCACTGGTCGTAATCCCGCGCCTGGCCACGCATGTAAATCATGCCGTTGATGCTGGACGAGCCGCCCAGCACCTTGCCGCGCGGGTAGCGCAGCGTGCGGCCATTCAGGCCGGCATCGGGCTCGGTGTGGTACAGCCAGTCGGTGCGCGGGTTGCCGATGCAATACAGGTAGCCCACCGGGATGTGCACCCACAGGTAGTCGTCATTGCCACCGGCCTCGATCAGCAGCACCCGCTTGGTGGGGTCGGCCGACAGGCGGTTGGCCAGCAGGCAACCGGCGGTGCCGGCACCCACAATGATGTGGTCGTAAATGGTGCTGGAATCGGGCATCTTGAACGGCAGAGGGTCAGCGCAAGGCCGCGCTGGCCAGGATGGGAAACAACTTG
>JBEEMW010000019.1:0-28125 GCA_041192445.1 Pseudomonadota bacterium
CCAACGCCAATCAGACGATCACAGCGACCACGGCCAACTTCAGCACCACCAAGTACGGCGGCAATCGCATCGGTTCCCTGGCAGCCACATCCAGCAGCTCCAAAGGCGACCTGGTTGTAGGCAGTACCGCCAATGCTATCGTGTCCTCGACTGGTGGCGCAAGTCGGGTGGCCGGCGGGGCTTTCACCATCAACGGCTCAGCCGGCAGTGCCACAATTACCGCTGCGGCCGCAGCCAGTGCCAAGACAGTTGCGGCGCAGATCAATGCCCAGACGTCAGCAACCAATGTGACTGCAACGGCCAAGACCGAGATTGATCTGACCGCCTTGGGTACCGGCAATTTTTCCCTGAACATCACGTCTGACAACTCAACGGCTGTGACGATCTCCTTCTCGACATCCGGGAACACTGCAGACGGTTTGGCCTCATCCATTTCTGCCTTTAACGACAAGGCTTCACAGACGGGTGTTACGGCAAAGCTCAACTCGGCGGGCACAGGCATCACCTTGACCAATGCGACTGGGAACAACATCACCATGTTGAATAATGCAGCCAGTGCGACCCTTTCTATGGGGGGTGTCTCTACCGCCGCGTCTGCAACAGCGGTGACGACAGGCGCTTTGACCCTGGATTCGGATAAGTCCTTCGGCCTGAGCGCAGTCGCTAATACGACAGACTTTTTTACGGCAGCCACAGCATCTTCACAACTGCAATCCGTTTCAAGTTTCGACGTTTCCAACGTTGACGCGGCCAACCGCACGCTGGCGGCAGTGGATTCCGCACTCTCGGCGGTCAATGGCCAGCGGGCCAGCTTTGGTGCGCTGCAATCACGCTTTGAAACCACCATTGCCAACCTGCAGTCCACCTCAGAAAACCTGAGCGCTTCACGCTCGCGGATTCAGGATGCAGACTTTGCTGAAGAAACCGCCAACCTGTCGCGGGCCCAGATTCTGCAGCAGGCCGGTACCGCCATGGTGGCGCAGGCCAACCAGCTGCCGCAGGGTGTGCTGGCCTTGTTGCGCCAGTAAACAACATGGCCACTGTGGGCCATGGTGCCTGCGCTCTTTGACGCTGTGTAAGGTTTTTTCCTACACGACATCAGAATTTACCCGACCCCGGCATTAGCCGCTTTCTGATTCAAGTTTTTGAGGAAGTGTTCAAAATTGGCTCCAACGCGATCCACAGGGATTGCATCAACCCAAGGAGCCGAACATGACCTCAGAGCAACTCACCACGGAAATCAGGGATGCGAACGTCACCTATTTAATGCTCGCGCAGAACCTGATTCGCCAGGACAAGATCGAAGCGTTGTTTCGCTTGGGCCTGTCTGAAGAAGCGGCCGACTTGCTGGTTACGCTCTCTCCTGCCCAAATTCTGAAAATTGCATCCAGCAACATGCTGTTGTGCCGATTCCGCATTGACGATGAAATCGTCTGGAATTTGCTGACCAATCACAGCGTTCGAAAAGTTGACAACGATGCAGCGACCAAGCTACACGCCAGCATCCTGATGGCGGGCCGTTTCGCCGAATCCATGTAATTCTTTTTTCAAAAAAATTTATTCAATCTGGAGCACATCATGGCAGGTAAAAGCGTTCTCAACGACTCACGGCAAATTGAAAGGGCAGTTGCCCTGATTCAGCTCGGTGCCCGGCTGCAGGTCCTGGAAAGCGAGACTGATCTGTCTTACGAGCGGTTGCTGCGTCTCTACAAAGAAGTCGCGGGGCGCTCGCCGTCGAAAGGGCAACTCCCCTTCTCAACCGACTGGTTTCTCACCTGGCAACCCAATATCCACGCGTCACTGTTTCTAAACACCTACGAGTACCTGACCAAAGTCAGCGCGCTTGACGACATTGATGCGGTGATGAAGGCGTTCGCCTTATACAGTGAGCAAATTGCTTCTTGTGGGGTAGAGCCTCTACTGTCGATTACCCGCGCCTGGAGGTTGGTCAAATTTGTTGACAACAATATGCTGACAATGACGCGGTGCTCAAAATGCGGTGGTCACTTTGTTACAGAGTCTTACGAAAATCCCCGGCAGTTTGTATGCGGCCTTTGTGAACCCCCAGCCCGGGCGGGCAAGAGTGGCGCAGCTGGCAATATTCACCTTCACTGAAAGCGGCTACAGACCCATCCTTGCGAATAAGGGCCCACGATCGGGCCCTTATTTCGTTATCTGGCTTCCCCAGTCCCGATACGCTACGCCAATACCCTCCTCATCAGGTCCCATTGGGAGACCAGTTGACCAAGGTCGAGATTAATCCTGTCAACACAACGCCACTATGTTTGTCATCATCGGTTGGTTAATGGTCTTGGGATGCGTCTTCGGCGTGTTCATTGCGCACGGCGGAAATATTGCCGTGATCTTGCATGCGCTCCCGTGGGAAATGATCACCATCGGTGGGGCAACGCTCGGCGCTTTCTTGGCCAACAACCAAATGAAAGTGGTCAAAGCCACGATGAAGGGCTTGGCCTCTTGCTTTAGAGGCAGCAAATACACAAAAACCCGGTACATGGAGTTGATGGCATTGTTGTTTGACATTCTGCAAAAGGCTAGAAAAGAAGGTCTCATGGCGATCGAGAAAGACGTGGAGTCGCCGCATGAATCCGCAATTTTCAAAAAATATCCGGTTGTTGGAAACGACCACCATGTCGTGGAGTTCACCACCGACTACCTCCGGATGATGGTGTCGGGCAATCTGAATGCGCATGAAATCGAGTCGCTGATGGACAGTGAAATTGAAACCCACCATAACGAAGAGCACGCAGCTGTAGCTGCTCTACAGCGCGTTGCTGGGGGGTTACCCGCATTTGGCATCGTGGCCGCGGTGCTGGGCGTCGTGAACACCATGGGTTCTGTGGGGCAACCACCCGCGGTATTGGGCGGCATGATTGGTTCAGCCTTGGTTGGCACATTTTTAGGAATTTTGCTCGCCTATGCTTTTGCGGAACCCCTCGCGGGTTTGCTGGAACAAAAGGTCGAGGAAGGCGGCAAGGAGCTGCAATGCATCAAAACAACGCTGCTCGCTTCAATGCAGGGATACAACCCGGCCACCGCCATTGAGTTTGGTCGGAAGGTTTTGTATTCAACGGAGCGGCCTTCATTTAGTGAGCTGGAAAGCCACGTCAAAGGCAAGAAATAGCCATGGCAGGGGATTCAAAAAAACTCCAGCCGATCATCATCAAAAGGATCAAAAAGGCTGGCCACGCAGTTCATGGCGGTGCATGGAAGATTGCCTATGCCGACTTTGTGACCGCCATGATGGCGTTTTTCTTATTGATGTGGCTTTTAGGATCGACATCGGAAGGAGACAAAAAGGGATTGTCAGACTACTTTAATGCACCTCTCAAAGTCGCCATGCAAGGGGGGAGTGGCGCTGGCGCGAGCAACAGCATCTTGTCTGGTGGTGGGCACGACCTGACCCAGACAACCGGTCAGTCTGCGCGGGGCGAAGGAAACGATCCGATACAAAAGAAAATGGCGGCGGAAGCAATGCGCGCAGAAATTGCAAAGCAAGATGTCAAAAAAATCGAGAGCCTGCGCGCAAAGATCAATACTGTCATCACCAATAACCCCAAACTGGCGGAATTCAAATCGCAAATCCGGTTGGAGACAACCCCCGACGGATTGCAAATACAGATCGTGGACGACCAAAATCGCCCAATGTTTGACAGCGGAAGTGCATTGGTAAAACCCTATATGCGGGAAATATTGCGCGAAATTGGAGCTGCATTGAACGACGTTGAAAACAAAATCAGCCTGGATGGGCACACAGATCGCGCACCATACGGCAATGGGGAAAGAGGCTACAGCAACTGGGAACTATCGGTTGACCGCGCGAATGCATCCCGACGGGAGCTAGTGGCATCTGGCATGCCCGATGCCAAGCTGGCACGAGTCACCGGGCTGGGCTCAAGCAGCTTGTTGGATCACGAAAACCCCTTGGGCGCCATCAACAGGCGGATCAGCATCATCGTGATGACACATGAGGCTGAAGAACGGCTACTGGGAGGTGGGCGAACACCCATCTCATCAAATACCGGCTTGCCAACTCGTTAATGGCGACTGGAAATCATATCCATTCGAAAACTGTATGACTCGGTATTTACTCAAATTATTGCAATCAGCATCCTTTGGTAGAGGTGTGCATGGCAACTGAACTGCGCTTTTTAGTCGTCGACGACTTTTCGACCATGCGGAGAATCGTGCGCAACCTCCTCAAAGAGAGCGGTTATACCGAAGCTGATGAGGCTGAAGACGGTGTAAGCGCCTTAAGCAAGCTAAGAGGCGCCAAGTTCGACTTCGTGATCAGCGACATCAATATGCCCAATATGAACGGGTTTCAGCTCTTGTCAGAAATAAAAAAAGACGAGCAACTCAAACACATTCCGGTCTTGATGGTCACCGCAGAAGCACGGAAAGAAGACATCGTGGCAGCAGCACAACAAGGTGCAGCTGGGTACATCGTCAAGCCCTTCACCAAAGCAACCCTGGAAGACAAAGTCAACCATATTCTTACTAAGTTTGGTCTGAAATGACTGCAACAAACAATTCCCTCGATGGCTCGGAAACGAAAGAGGCGCCAATGTCTGATTTTCATCAACGAATTGGACTTCTGACCCGTCAGCTGCATGACTCCCTGAATGGTCTTGGTTTGACAGAGCAACTTAAAGATTCAGCCGGCGAACTCCCGGATGCCAAAAGTCGACTCGCCTATATCGCTCGCCTGACTGGAGAAGCCGCAGAAAAAGTGCTTAACCGCGTTGACGAGGCGAAGAGTTTGCACGACAACATCGCCGTCGAGGCCAGACGCATCGCTGAATGGGTACGTGAAGATCCAGTTGCGGCTGTGAGAAATGGTCACGTCATGAACTTTGTCGCCCATGTAGAGCAGGCCACGAAAGCTGTAGACCAGCATTTGACAGAAATAATGATGGCGCAGGACTTTCACGACCTGACAGGCCAGGTCATTGGACACGTAGTCAACCTGACGGCCACCATCGAAGAACAGCTCATTCAATTGCTAATTGAAACCGCACCACCGACGCTTCCTCAAAAATCATTTTCCCGTAAGAATCACGACACACTCTCAGGACCGGTGGTTTCCCCGCTCGGAAATCCCGAGGTCGTCACCAATCAGACGCAGGTTGACGACTTGCTTGCAAGCCTGGGGTTTTGATCTTGATGTCCGGCCACCGCTTGCACACGCTCATGCTGGTCTATAAAAACGCGGGTTACACGCTCCTTATTTCACTTTAGTTCCAGTGGTCGGTCATGACAATGAGGGAAAGGCAACGACCCTACATTTATGGACCCAAGCAGCCAAGATCGCAATCTACCGGCCTCTGACCGAAAGCTGAAAAAAGCGAGGGACGACGGTCAAGTCGCGCGGTCCAAAGATTTATCCCATTTCGCGGTACTCGGCGGCGGTGCCTTGGCGCTTATGGTGCTCGCACCAACGATGTTTGCCCGTTTTCAATTGCTGCTGGGACAACAACTTACTTTTGACTCGTCGACCCTTGCACAAGCCAGCAGCATGACCTCCCGTCTGCAGGAAATGGTACTCACAGGCTTGCTTGCTTGCGCAGTGTTTGCCGCTATTGTCATAGCGGCCAGTATTTCGAGTGCGCTCGCAACGGGAGGATGGGTCGCCAGCTTCAAACCGGTGATGCCGGACTTCAGTCGTTTAAATCCAATATCGGGTTTTGGTCGACTATTCACCAAGGACAAATTTTCTGACATCACGAAAATGAGCCTCATCACAATTGTCCTAACCGCTATTGCCACTGGTTTTTTCAGCACGAACTTGCAGGCAATTGCATCACTCACTATGCAGCCCTCACCCGCTGCGATTCGTCAGTTAACGGAATGGTTGACCCTCGGCATGGGTTTATTGCTCTTGGTGATCTTTGTAGTTGCCGCTATTGATGTCCCCCTTCAAACATTTCTGCATAAGTCACGCCTGAAAATGTCGCATCAGGAACTTAAGCAGGAACACAAAGAATCCGAAGGCAATCCTCAAATGAAAGGGCGTCTTCGCCAACGGCAACGCGATATAGCCCATGGAAACAGCATAGGTTCGGTGAACAAGGCTGATTTTGTGGTCATGAATCCGACCCACTTTGCAGTCGCCATTCGATATGACGAAAAGACAATGCGTGCGCCGCAGGTCATCTCCAAAGGCGCCGACTTGCTGGCCATGAAAATTCGCGATATTGCCAAAACACACTCAATACCGGTTTTGCAGTCACCGGCACTGGCTCGAGCCTTGTACGCGAATGCAGAACTCGATCAGGATATTCCATCCAGCTTGTACACAGCCGTCGCCCAGGTTTTGGCGTACGTCTACCGGTTGAAGTCCGCTATTCGGGGGGAAAGCCCAATGCCAGGCGAACAACCGAATCCATTTATACCGCCCGAACTAGACCCACTATCCGGGTTGGCACCTGATTTGGCACAACCATGATCAAGAACATTGGCATTTTTCAGAAATGGTTCGGGGCGAACGCCCAGTTGATGCAAGGCGCGGCGGCCCCAATGTTGGTCGTCGCCATCCTGGCTCTCATGGTCCTGCCATTGCCGCCAATTGTTCTGGATGTATTTTTTACGCTGAATATTGCCGTCGCACTGATGGTGATGATGGTGGCCGCCTACATGATCCGGCCACTTGATTTCGCAGCATTTCCCGCCGTATTGTTATTGACGACACTAATGCGCCTCTCACTCAACGTTGCCTCAACTCGGGTTGTTTTGTTGGACGGCCATACGGGTCCGGGTGCAGCCGGTGCAGTGATTGAGGCGTTTGGACACTTTTTAATTGGAGGCAACTTTGCAGTCGGCTTGATCGTATTCTCTATTCTGGTTGTGATCAATTTTGTGGTCGTTACCAAAGGTGCCGAGCGAATTGCCGAGGTATCCGCCCGATTTGCCCTGGATGCGATGCCCGGAAAGCAAATGGCCGTAGACGCCGATCTCAACGCGGGAACCATTGACGAAAAAGAAGCCAAGAGACGTCGCGCAGAGGTCGCGGAGGAAGCTGATTTTTTTGGATCAATGGATGGTGCGTCCAAGTTTGTTCGTGGAGACGCAGTCGCGGGCATTTTGATTTTGCTGATCAACATCATTGGGGGCTTCACAATTGGCGTACTTCAGCATGGTCTTGGTGCCGGTGCTGCGGCTGACACCTATGTGCTTCTGGCTGTTGGCGATGCACTTGTCGCTCAAATACCCGGCCTGCTTATCTCGGTTGCGGCTGCAATGGTCGTTTCCCGCGTGGGCAAAGATCAAGATCTGGGTCGTCAAATTGTGCAGCAAATGTTTGTGTCACCCCGAGTACTTGGCATTACCGCCGCAATCATGGGAATACTCGGGCTAATTCCCGGTATGCCACACATCGTCTTCCTTGGAATTTCCCTGATGTTGGGTTACATCGCATGGGTACTTGCCCACAAGCCAGTAGTGGTTGACCCGGCCAGCGTCGCCATGCCTGCACCAACCGACGGTGAAGCAACATGGGATGACCTGCAACCCGTCGATCAACTCGGTCTTGAATTGGGTTACAGACTGATCGCACTGGTTGATAAAAATCGACAAGGTGACCTGCTCACCAGAATAAAAGGCGTGCGTCGGAAATTTGCACAAGAAGTCGGCTTCCTGCCGCCTCCGGTTCATGTCAGGGACAACCTTGAACTCAAGCCGAGTGGTTATCGCATCACACTTCGCGGCGTCATTGTGGGCGAGGCAGAAGCATTTCCGGGAATGCACCTGGCCATAAACCCTGGGGGCATCACAACACCCCTGATTGGCACACCCACGACAGACCCGGCATTTGGACTACCCGCGCATTGGATCGATGACAGGCAAAAGGAAGTAGCACAAATGGCGGGGTTTACCGTCGTTGATTCTGAGACCGTCATGGCGACGCACTTGTCACACTTAATGCAAGTGCAGGCCTCCAAACTGTTAAGCCGCATAGAGACACAACAGCTTGTAGAGCATGTCAGCAAACAAGCACCAAAACTGATTGAAGAAGTTGTTCCGAAAATGGTATCCATCGCAATTTTTCAGAAAATTCTTCAGCTTCTGCTGGACGAGTCGGTCCACATCCGTGACATTCGAACGATCGTTGAATCCTTGGCCGAACACGCAGGCAGCACAACCGATCCATTTGAGCTCGCACGCAGAATTCGGGTTGCGTTGTCTCCGGCCATCGTTCAACAAATTTATGGCCCATCACGCGAACTCAGCGTCATTGCCATCGACCCGGCTTTGGAGCGTTTGCTGATGCAAGCTCTGGGAGGGGCATCGGGCCCGGCGCTGGACCCAGGCGTCTCGGAAATGTTGACCCGATCTGCGGCAGAAGTAGCGCTAAAGCAGGAAGAAATTGGTGTACCGGCCTGCCTTCTGGTGCCAGATCAAATTCGCAGCGCAATTGCGAGACTGCTGCGTCGTGCTGCGCCCCGCCTTCAAGTGCTTGCTCATAGCGAAATCCCGGAAACACACACGATTCGCATTGGTCCGATTCTCAGAGGCGCTTCATTATGAACATTCAACGATTCAACGCACCCACCGCGCGCGAAGCATTGGCCAAAGCACGACTGGCTTTTGGCGATGGAACACTCATTCTGTCAAACCGGCCTACCGCTGACGGCATTGAAGTGGTCGCCACCACTGAAGACGCGCTTCTTACTCTTGACCGTACTCACACCACCGCATTGCGAGGCCGAATCGATGCCTCCGAGCCCCCCAAATTCCCTGGCAGCGTTGTTGAGCCCAACTCGAAAATCGAGGATGACATGGCCCAACTGTCGATGAGCACCTTGTCTTTTCAAGATTACGTACGAGAGAGGATGCTGAGACGCCGTCACGAGGCTGCCGCGGAACCGCTCAAGGCGGGGCCCCAGTCAAGTCTTCGATCAAAACCAGTGTCGCCAAGCCCGACGGCAAAGCCAGATATAGCCCCTGCACCAAAAGTCATGCCGTCACGCAAGCCCGAGGCGGCTCATGTGTCGGCATCGCATGGGGCAATGCCCAAGGGGTTAATGGACGAATTGAGCAACATGAGAGAGTTGATTGAGGAACGATTCAATACCTTGACCTGGCTCGGGCAAGCCCGCCAACACCCAATTACATCCAGTCTGATGCTGAAGTTTTTACGTGCGGGGTACTCTCCACTACTGGCTCGAGCGATTCTTGAAAAAATGCCGCAAGATTCAAATGCAGCGGAATCCATGCAATGGGTATTAGAGACACTGGAGAGAAATCTCAAAACTGATTCCGATTCCAGACCCATCTATGAAGAGGGGGGCACGTACGCCCTCGTAGGCTCAACCGGTGTGGGCAAAACAACGACCGCCGCCAAGCTGGCCGGACTATGCGCTCAAACTCATGGTGCAGCCAGCGTCGGCCTGGTGACTCTTGACACTTACCGTGTTGGCGCGCACGAGCAGTTGCGTTCCTATGGGCGCATGCTTGGTGTGGTCGCCCATCAAGCGCACGATCGTGCTGCCTTGCAAGATTTATTGGGTCTTCTGGGTAACAAAAAAATGATCCTGATTGATACAACAGGATTCGCCCCCCACGACGCCAGGCTGCGCGACATGATGGACGTCCTCGAATTGCCAAATGTCAATCGTTTACTGGTTCTGAATGCTGGCTGTCAAGGCGACACACTTGATGACATCGTGACGTCCTTCAAATCAGGTGGCATACAACAAACCATTTTGACCAAATTGGACGAAGCCGTAAAACTAGGCCCTGCAATTGATGCGACCATCCGTCACCAGTTGCGTTTGCGCGGAGTGACCAATGGGCAAAAGGTGCCGGAGGACTGGGATTCGGCGAATGCGTCAAGATTGATTAGAACCTCAATGCGAACACACGGTAAGTCGGCCTTTGAGCCGAAAACGATGGACCTTGGATTTTTCTTCACGCAGTCTTCTGGCAATACCTCAATGCAGGACGCTCCCAATGCCTGATTTTTGGTCGAACCAGGGAACCGGGCTGCATCACGTGGGCATGAAGTCGGCAGCACGCATGATTGCCATCACGGGTCATGGTGACCATCAGTGCGAACTGCCACTTCTATGGAGTCTGTGCTCCGCATTGGTGGACCTTGGCTATTGTGTGACGGTGTTGGATGCGACCATGGAAGAGCATAACGACGAACCCGGCCTGGAGCAAATGCTTGATGATGCGTATTGGGAAAGGGACGCCCCCTCAAGTCATGCCTCCTGGTCGATCATTCCGGCAACCAAGGGCATACGGCTAATTTGCCAGCGCGCAACCCATAAAACACCAGCATTGACCGCACTGAATGGGTTGTTTGACAACGGCGAAGTCGTGGTTATATTCGCGACTGCCGACATCCTTGGCAAACTGCTCCGCGATACGGGTGTAGAACCCTTGATCGCAGTCTCAGATAAAAGGATGTCACTCATGACGGGTTATCGCGCACTCAAGACGATGCTGCTTGATGGCAACATTCGACCGATCATTGCGACGGTCGCGAACGAATCAAACCTTACCCCAGGTATTCCCAGTCCAACGGCAGGCCGTCATTTGCTGGATTGTGCGGAAAATTTCCTGGGCTGCAGTTTATCCACGCCGCTGTCGGTCGCAATTTCTGCCCAGGAAAGGTACTCCCCAGACATGAACCGGTTGATTTTGCGAATGCTTGCAACGGCAAAGGAACTTGATCAGCCCATTCACACGGCACCTTGGTCTCAAAGAGCCCCGGTTCATGAACAAATTTCAGGGAGTCACTGATGTATACCGCCAACGGGCAACTTGATCGCAATGCGATGATCAAACAATATCAACCATTGGTACGCCGGCTGGCGCACCACATGATGGCAAAGTTGCCTCCAAGTGTCCAGGTTGATGATTTGATCCAGGTGGGGCTAATCGGTCTTTCAGAAGCGCTAACACGCTACGAAGCAGCACAAGGCGTGCAGTTCGAGACATTTGCAACTCAACGTATTCGAGGCGCCATGCTCGATGAATTGCGCGAGAACGACTGGATGTCGCGTGGATCACGCAAGAGTCAAAAAACGATTGAGCAGGCGCTTCGCAGACTTGAGCATCAACTTGGCCGAAGTCCTTACGAATCTGAAATTGCCGCAGAGTTGGGTATGCCACTCGCTGAATATCAGAGCCTGCTTGGAAAAGTCCGTGGAACACAACTGGTGTACCTGGAAGACATGTCACGCGGCAATGATGACGATGACAGCTTTCTGGATCGCCATGTCAGTGATAGCGCAGCAGATCCCCTGTCAGTTCTAAGTGATCAACGCCTTCGCCAGGCGTTGGTTGAGGCGATCAAACACCTGCCCGAGCGAGAGCAGTACATCATGAGCATGTATTACGAGCAAGACATGAATTTGAAAGAAATTGCGACTGTGCTGGGCGTAACTGAATCTCGCGTTTGCCAGCTGCACAGTCAATCCATTGCCCGTTTGCGGGCAAAAATGCGAACCCACTAGACAATCAAAGGATGTAACCCACTGGTGAGCGTCAGGCCGTCAAAAGCTTGAAGGCGCCGGACTGACGTCCAGTACTTCCGTACTGGCTTGCAAGTTGGGAATATGTCTGCGTATGCACAGCTGGCAGCATGGAGTGCAACGCACGGTCAATCGTGCTGGTCCGACGTGACAAACCATCCCGCTGGAGTGCCATTAATTCCGACAAGGCCATTAGCCGTGATCTGAATTGCGCTACGGAATTCCCTGAGTGACGAAGCCCCCCTACCAATCCATGCAGCTCCATACTCATCTGCCTCAAGGTGGCCGTTGAGGATTCAACCTCATGTGGATCGCCGCCAATTAAGGCAGCATGCGCAAGAGCAACCTGCTGTTCAACCTGATTCAAGCTGGCCTCAAAGCGCGTCTGTAACATGGTGGCTCCTTCAGAAACAAGGCTTTATGAAGGACGGGTGTGATCCAGCATTTCCTGTGCGTTTGCGAGTAACTTATCCGCAATCGCCTCAGGATTAACCTTGTATGTCCCGTTTTGAATTGCTAAACGGATCGCAGTGACTTTATTCGCGTCAATGTCGGACGGGTCACTCTTGGTAATTTGATCCAGAGTTCGAGCGAGCGTTGACACCGTGACAGCGACACCTGGCAACGCCGCAGGCGCGGCACTTGACGTCGAATTGGACTTGGCCGACGCGGGCGGAAGCTGCGCCGCGGAAGGGAGCGAAATATCTGCAGGTTGACCTATCTTCATTGTGTTCTCCAAAACTACGTTAGTTGTAGCCTACTAAGGTTGATATCGACCGGAACTCTTCGAACTTTAGTTATTTTGTGATATTTTGCAGTCCACTAAATATCAATTTTGACCGTTCGAGGGTCCAAGACCACACCCGTCATGATTCTCCCGTTATCCATTTTGACGCGAACCGGTTGGCCAACAATGCCTGCAGAAAGCGCCTGACCATCCGACGTGATCTGGAAACCGGTTCCCTGCGCCAGAACACGAATTTGAGCCCCTGCCTGAAATACCTGGGGTGGTCTGAACATCCCTTGGCGCAAGGCCTGCCCCGTCGTTAAAGGCCTGCTGGCAATCTGCCCTATCCAGGATGTGGCATCGGTCACCACAGCACCCGGGTCTTCAGCCCAATCGACCTCCGCCTCCATCACATCGTCCAGGGACAGGGGCGCACCCGAACTGATATTCCCCTTGATGATCAATGCCGGCCCATGGGCTTTAACGGTCACTGGTAAAAAAATATTCCATTTACTGACACCTTCTGTGCATCGCAGTCCCAGGCGTGTTCTGCCCCACAAACGGGTTCCGGCGGGCATATAAGGCTCTATGTGGGCGCAAGGCGCCAGTCGCAGACGACTATCAAGCGCCCCCACTATCACCTCCATTCTGAGGGCAACGGCCCCAGAAGGTCGACCGCCCGAGACGGCGGACTCCAGCCACCGTTGGGTACTCTCAAGCAAATAGGCGTCTGAACCGGCCGTTTGCCCGACAGCGGCAAACGCCATACCAAGACCAAGCCCACAACTCACGAGAATGCGGATGAAGTCGATCAGTCTTGAATGGTTTCGGGGCATGGCGCGTGTCCGGTCTAAAGGTGCAGGGCCTGAATCAGGCTCACGAAAAGAGGAGATTTCGCACTTGAAACTATAGGCAGGAGTTGCGCAACGGAACCTTGCAAGTACGGCGATATTGCCCGGTTATTCCGGGTAATGGTGACTGACGATGTTTCCATAATTACTTCACATCGAAATTTCAGACGGGTTCCGTGGATTTCGAAAACAAGAGTCGAGGTATTTCATGTTCGCAAATTTGACCAGCGGGTTGGACTTTCACTCCAAGGCTCTGGTGCTGCGCGCGGAACGCCAACGCGTCATTGCCAGCAATATCGCCAACGCCGATACACCGGGCTACGCCGCCCGTGATCTGGATTTCAAATCCGCCATGATCAACGCGACAGGAACTACCTCCCTCAGCCAGAGCAACAGTCAATCTCATGCCGCCGGTTTATCCCACGCCGGACACATACCTGTACCCACGATTGCAGGCGATCTTGGTAGTTCGTCCACATTGGCATACGCGGCTCAAACCCAACCCAGCATGGACGGCAACTCGGTTGACCTGGACCGGGAACGTGCCAACTTTGTGGACAACTCTGTTCGTTATGAAGCAACTCTCAGGTTTATTAACGGCCAGGCCAAAACAATCTTGAGTGCAATTCAAGGCCAATAACCGATTATTTTTCGGGAGGCGATAACCATGTCAATGTTTTCAATTTTCGGCGTTTCAGGAAGCGCAATTAGCGCGCAGTCACAGCGACTCAATGTTGTGGCCAGTAATTTGGCAAATGCGGACGCAGTGGCGGGGCCGGATGGTCAGGGTTACAAGGGCCGTCAGGTTGTATTTGAGACCGTTCCCATGGGATCCGACGCGTCGTCGGGTGTGCGTGTCAGCGCAGTGCGCCAGAGCAACGAACCTCTGCGAAAAGTTCACAACCCGAGCCACCCGTCCGCCGATGCCGAAGGCTACGTCACACAGTCCAACGTCAACCCGGTTGAAGAAATGGTCAACATGATTTCGGCCTCTCGCTCATATCAAAACAATGTTGAGGTCATGAATACAGCCAAGACCCTACTCCTCAAAACACTGCAAATGGGTCAGTAATTCCCGAAGGACAACACATGCTTTCCAGCACCATCAATTCCGTTTCCGCCGTCACCTCGGGCACGGATACTTCCACCTCCAAAGTGGCTGCGGCAGATTCGGCAGCAGCGCAAGACCGTTTCATGAAGTTGTTGGTTGCGCAGTTAGCCAACCAGGACCCCATGAATCCAATGGACAACGCACAGATGACCAGTCAGATTGCCCAGATCAATACGGTGACCGGCATCCAGCAAGTCAACGACACCCTCAAAAGCATGGCCGAACAATTCACGTCGATGCAGGTGTTGCAGGGCGCGTCCATGGTGGGACATGACGTTCTGGTTCAGGGCTCCACCCTTACGCGCAATAGCGGTGTGGCAAAAGGGGCCATTGACCTGGCGGCAACGGCAGATAGCGTGAAGATCGAAATTCTCACACCAGGTGGGCAACTGATGGACACCATCAATCTGGGGGCACAGGCTGCCGGGCGCCACTCATTTGAATGGAATGCCGCCAGTTACCAAGGTAGCGGCGAGCCCAGTTTTCGCGTCGTGGCAACCCGTGCTGGCCAGGCAGTTGATGCTGTCTCTCTGACACAAAACCGGGTGATATCCGTCGCCAGTGACACCACCGGCATGACCATTCAACTCGAAGGCGCAGGCTCTGTCGCTTACAGCGCCATCAAGGCAATCCTTTAGTGAATAGCTATGCACGTCACCTAACCGCCAAACCAGACAACACACTCAAAGGGAAAAAATATGTCATTTCAAACGGGTCTCTCTGGATTGAATGCCGCCAGTCGCAATCTTGACGTCATTGGTAACAATATTGCCAATGCCAACACCGCTGGCATGAAAGCCTCACGTGCTGAGTTCGCCGATATTGTCGCCTCGTCCATTGGTGTTGGCGGGGGCAATTCAAGTGGCATCGGAGTCGAAATTGCAACTGTCTCTCAACTGTTTTCCCAGGGAAACATCAATATCACAGGTAACGACCTGGATGTCGCGATCAATGGTGGTGGCTTTTTTCAACTGGGCTTGCCCGATGGCAGTTCAGCCTACACGCGCGCAGGAGAATTCAAGCTTGACCGGCTTGGCAACATTGTGACCACTGGCGGTGCGAACGTCATGGGTTATCCAACAGACACCGCCGGCACCCCCACCAGTACAACGTTACAAGCGCTTCAGCTGCCGACCACCGCTCCCATCGGTGCAAAACAGACGTCAACCATGACTGCTGAATTCAATCTAGACGCCCGGGCACCGGTCTGGAATGCCGTGACACCCAACACACCATTAACAACTTACGGCACATCCTTAACGACCTACGACTCCCAGGGCGTCGCCATTCCGACCTCGTTCTACCTTCAGAAAACAGCTGGCGACACATGGAACATGTTCACCGATCCGACGTCAGCAGCAACAGCGGCCAGTTCATCCGTTGGCACACTGACCTTCGGAACCAACGGTCGCCTGACCAGCGCGGGAACAACCTCACTCAGTGTTACGTCGCCCAATATTGCGATTGGCACCTTCCCGGTTACAGTTGACATCGCCAAGGTGACCCAATACGGTTCAGCCTTCGGCGTGTCAAATCTCACACAAAATGGCTACGAACCCGGTGAATTGACGGGTCTCAAAATTGGTGAGGATGGTGTCATTACAGCCCGCTATTCCAACGGGGAAACCCAGGCAGCAGGGCAGCTCGCGTTGGCAGATTTTCGCAATGTGCAAGGACTTTCCCCTACAGGCAGTGGCACCTGGCTGGAAACTTTTGCATCAGGACAACCCGTTCAGGGCTCACCCGGCCAGGGAAAGCTTGGTGTGCTGCGATCCGGTGCCATCGAAGAATCGAACGTTGACCTGACTGCCGAATTGGTCAACATGATGACTGCGCAGCGCGCCTATCAGGCAAACGCGCAGACCATCAAGACGCAAGATCAGGTGTTGTCCACCCTGGTCAACCTGCGCTAGCCACTTATCCACCCACTAGACAGGTATCGCCATGGACCGCCTCATTTACACAGCCATGACGGGTGCAAATGCCGCAGCCCATCGGCAAGCTGTTTTATCGAACAATCTGGCGAATGCATCCACCAACGGCTTCCGCGCAGAATTATCAACCTTCCGTGCCGTACCCCTGCGGGGTGACGGCGCAACAACCCGGGTGTTTGCACTGGAGACAACAGCCGGTCACCTGGAAACGCCCGGGGCCGCCCAGCGCACAGGGCGCAGCATGGACGCCATGACTATTGGCAATTCATGGTTTGCAGTTCAAGGCCTGGATGGCACAGAATCCTACTCACGCAACGGCGCCTTTGAAGTGTCACCCGAAGGCACTCTGGTGACCGGCAACGGGCTCACCGTCCTTTCAGATAGTGCCTCTCCCATCACGGTGCCCACAGGGGCAACGGTCTCCATCGGGAACGACGGTAGCCTCAGTGCCAAAGTGGGTGCCCAACCGGCTAACACGATTGGACGCCTGAAGATGGTGACGCCAACTTCGGATGACCCCCTGACACGTGGCCCGGACGGGCTTTTCAGAGCCACATCAGGCGATCCACTGCCCAATGACGGCAACGCCCGCTTGCAGGTGGGCGTGCTGGAAGGCTCCAACGTCAACCCCATTGAGACCATGGTGGGCATGATCCAGACGGCCCGGCAATTCGAAGTCCAGATGCGACTGCTTCAGACGGCTGAATCAAACGACAAATCGGCAGGCCAGCTTTTGAGTGTGCAGGGTTAGGGTGGCCACAGGATTGCGCCCCCGAAAAACAAGGAATCATCATGATCAACTCTCTTTGGATCTCCAAAACCGGCATGGAAGCCCAGCAGATGCAGCTGGACATCATTTCCAACAATCTCGCCAACGTCTCAACCACCGGGTTCAAGCGGGCCAGCGCAGTATTCGAAGATTTGATGTATCAGAATCTGAGGCAGGTTGGATCCAATAGCTCGGAACAGTCGCAACTTCCGACGGGCTTGCAAATTGGACTGGGCGTGCGAACCGTTGCCACCAGTCGATCCTTTGCCCAGGGAAATCTGCAGCAATCAGGAAACAAGCTCGATGTCGCCATTCAGGGTAATGGTTTTTTTCAGGTCACCATGGCAGACGGCACCACCGGTTACACCCGTGACGGGTCGTTTCAGGTCGACGCACAGGGACGGCTGGTCACGGCATCAGGACTGCTGGTTGCCAATGGTGTGACGTTCCCGGTCAACGCCACCAGCATTGCCATTGGCGGAGACGGCACTGTAACAGCTCAGGTAGCCGGCAGTGCCACGCCGCAAACTGTCGGAACCATAGCGCTGGCAAGTTTTATCAACCCCGCAGGCCTGGACCCCAAAGGTCAAAACCTGTACGCAGAAAGCAGCTCATCCGGCCCCCCTACCGGAGGAACGCCTGGGGCGGGTGGGTTGGGCTCCCTGATGCAGGGTTTTGTTGAAACCTCAAACGTGAATGTCGTACAGGAGCTGGTCACGATGATTCAAACCCAGCGCGCCTATGAGATGAACTCGAAAGCGATCCAGACATCCGATCAGATGCTGCAAAAGCTGGGGCAGTTGTGAACCGATTCATGAACATCATGTGTCACAGCCTTGCGTCGCTTCGTTGCAAGCTGGAAGGCCGTGGACTGATTCTGGGTGTCAGTCTGATTTGCGCTGGCTGCGAGTCGCTGCAAGCCGTCAAAGTCGATTTTGCCGAAACCAAAACGGTACAAACCCCAGTTGCCGTTGTGGCGCCGGAACGGCCCCATACCGGCAGCCTCTTTAACAAAATCAGCTACCGGCCGGCTTTTGAAGATCCTCGTGCGCGGGCGATTGGCGACGCCATCACGATTCAGATCGTTGAAAAGGTCACTGCCAGTCAAGTCTCAAAATCGACAGCAAATCGGACAACATCAAGCGATGCTGCGGTCAGTGCGTTCCCGGTCCTCTCCGCTGCCGATATTGCCCGCCTGCACGCCAGCACCTCCTCAGGCAGTGATTTTTCTGGCCGAGGCGGGACCGAGAGCGCCAACACATTCTCCGGCACGATTACAGCCACTGTAGTGGAAGTTCTGCCCAATGGGCACCTGGTGGTCACGGGAGAAAAACAAATTGGTGTGAACCAGAATGTGGATGTCCTGCGGTTCTCCGGCACCATTGATCCGCGATTGGTGCAGCCTGGCAATATTGTGAATTCAACCCAGGTTGCCAATGCCCGCATTGAATCCAGAGGTCGGGGTGCCCAGGCCGAAGCGCAAACGGTTGGCTGGTTAACACGGTTCTTTTTCAGCTTTTTACCCTTCTAAAGCAATCCAGAATGGTGCCGAGCCGTACACAATCATGCAAGCCTTTTGCCCATCACAAAAAACAACCCCGTATCGGCATGCAGGGGTACTGGCTGCACTGTGTCTGCTTGGCTGTCTGTTGTTCACAGGTGCTGCGCACGCGAACCGAATCAAGGAAGTAGCCTCCGTTGAAGGCGTACGCAGCAATCAGTTGACGGGCTTTGGCCTGGTGGTGGGACTTGATGGCACAGGTGACCAAACGACGCAGATGCCCTATACCTCACAGGGCCTCAGCAACTACCTGCAACAACTTGGCATTACCTTGCCGACGGCCTCTCTCAGTCAACTGCAACTTAAAAACGTTGCCGCGGTGCTGGTCACGGCGCAACTGCCGGCGTTTGCCAGACCGGGCCAGGCACTCGACGTGAACGTCTCGTCAATGGGGAACTCCAAATCGCTCAAGGGTGGCATGTTGATCACCACGCCCCTTAAAGGCGCAGATGGGGAGGTCTATGCAATCGCCCAAGGCAACATCATTGTGGCGGGTGCCGGCGCAGCGGCGGGGGGCAGCAAGGTTCAAATAAACCACCTCAGCGCAGGAAGGGTACCCGGTGGCGCACAGGTGGAGCGCGTGGTACCCACGCCATTGCTGGAAGGCAACAGCATTAACCTGGGGCTGGAAGCCTCTGATTTTCAAACCGCCCGGCGTGTGGCGCAGGCTATCAACCGACGCTTTGGTGAAGGCTCAGCCCGCGCCCTGGATGGGCGTACGGTCAAGGTCAATGCCCCCACCGACTCTGACGCACGGGTCTCTTTTATTGCAGAGATGGAGGAGTTGCAACTTGAAGGTTCCATACCCTCGGCCAAAGTGGTCATCAACTCCCGCACAGGCTCCATCGTGCTCAACCAGGCCGTCACCCTGGGCCCCTGCGCAATTGCACATGGCAATCTGTCTGTCAGCATCAGCTCTACGCCTGTGATCAGCCAACCCAACGCACTGTCAACGGGCGGTCAAACGGTTGTCTCAGAAAAGGCGAACATCCAGATCAAACAGGAGCCTGGGATTCTGATCCAGCTTCCCGCTGCACCCCAGTTGTCTGACGTTGTCCGTGCCCTGAACGCTTTGGGTGCCACGCCACAAGACCTGCTGGCCATACTGCAGGCCATCAAGGCGGCAGGGGCTTTGAACGCGGAACTAGAGGTCATTTGACATGGGTTTCGGACAACTGCCCTCGCCCTCCAACGCACTGGCGGCGGATGCCCGTTCGCTGAATATGCTGAAGTTGCAGGCGGGTCAGAAAACCCCTGCGGCCATCAAGGAGGCAGCCAAGCAATTCGAATCCCTGTTCATGCGCGAGTTGATCAAAAGTATGCGGGAAGCCACCATGAAATCCGGCCTGCTGGACAGCGCAGGAGGTGACCTGGGTGCGGACTTGCTTGACCAGCAATTTGCGGTGCAGATGTCAGGACTGCCTGGTGGGCTTTCAGACTTGATCGCACAACAACTGACACGCCAGACGGAAGGGGCTGAACCCATTGTCTCTACACCGAAAACTTCAGCGGCTGCCCCGACAACGGCCTCTGCACCGGCGTCGATACGGCAGAGTGGTTTCGTTCAACGGCACACGGATGCCGCTGCGAAAGTTGCCGCATCCAGTGGCATTCCAGCGGCATTCATGATTGGTCAGGCTGGTCACGAAACAGGTTGGGGCCAGCACGAAATCAAAATAAAAGGCGGTGGGCCGTCATTCAACTTGTTTGGCATCAAGGCCGACGCCAAATGGACCGGCAAAGTCGCAGAGGTCACCACAACCGAGTTTGTGAACGGTGCCCCCATTAAAACGGTTGCCAAATTCCGGGCCTACGACTCCTACGAAGCATCTTTTCAAGACTATGCACGGTTGATTTCTGAAACCCCACGGTACGCACAAGCCCGGCAACAAACCGGCTCGGTCACCGCATTTGCCAGTGGCCTGCAGCGTGCCGGCTATGCGACAGATCCGGCCTACGCGTCCAAACTTAGCCGGGCCATCAACACCACGTTGCAACTGCAACGTGCCCAGGCCTGACCGGAGACGTCATGGGCAGCATCTTGAATATTGGAACGCGAGCCTTACTGGCCAATCAGGCAGCGCTGCAGACGGCCGGCAACAATATTGCCAACGTCAACACGCCGGGCTACTCGCGCCAGTCGGTCGTGTTGCAAAACGTGGCGGGTCAATTTTCAGGCAATGGTTATTACGGCAAGGGCGTCGAAGTACTGACCGTCCAGCGCCACCACAGCGAATTTTTAACACGGCAAGCAGCCTTGTCGAGTTCTGTGGCGGCGGCGGACACCAAACGACTGGAGCAACTCAAACAGCTTGAGGATATTTTCCAGGGCGGTGCCAATGGCCTGGGAGCGGCTGTGAGCGACATGCTCAATGCTTTTTCGGACATTGCGAACGCTCCCACCGATTTGACCGCGCGTACGGTGGTCCTGACCCGGGCCGATGAGACTGCGGCACGCTTTCGCATTGCATCCAACCGCATTGCCGATCTCCAGCAGAATGTCAGCAATGAATTGGGGTCTGCCGTGCTTGCCGTGAATAGTCTGGCCGGCAGAATCGCATCCGTTAACGACGAAATCGCCCGCGCCAAAGGCACGGGTCAAACACCCAACGACCTGCTCGACCAGCGAGACCAGCTGATTCAGGAAGTCAATAAATACGTTCAAACCACCAGCATCGCGGCCGATGACGGCACGATTGGACTCTTCCTGGCCAACAGCCATCCCCTGGTATTGGGCACGACCGTATCCCCGCTATCGATAGTCTCCGATGACTTCTCGGACCTGTCCAAGAGCAAACTGGCTATTCAGACCGGCGGACAGACCACCGTGCTGGAAGAGGCGACTCTGGGTGGCGGGGAAATTGCCGGACTGTTGCGATTTAAAAATACCGACCTTGTGGAAGCCAGCAACCTGCTGGGCAGGATGGCGTTGGCCATCGGTGGTGCCGTCAACGAGCAGCATCGCCTGGGACTGGACCTGAACGGCAATGTTGGTGGCAATTTGTTTCAACTGGGCGCCATTCCCGACGGCTTCGCCTCGGTGACCAACAGCGGCAGCGCGACCATCGGAGTCAGTGTCCAGTCGTCGCCGGTATCGGGTAACAGCGCATTTTCAGCGTCTGACTACCAGGTCACTTTCCTGTCGGGAACGGCGGGCAACATCGTGCGCCTGTCCGACGGTCAAGTCACGGCCTTTGACCTGTCGGTTACCAGCCCGGCGCAGGTGGATGGCCTTGACATCCAGATCAGTGCCGGCAGCGCGGCTGCCGGGGACACCTTCCTGCTCAAACCGTTCAGCGTGGCGGCAAGCAGCATCAGCACCGTGTTTTCGTCGCCACGTGCGCTGGCGATGGCCAGCCCGGTCGCAGCCAGCGCAGGCAGCATCAATGCAGGTGATGGCGTTGTCCGCAGCCTGGCGGCTCGTTCGAACCCGGCGCCATCGGCCGTGACACTGACCTTTACCGGGCCGGGAACCTTCACCCGATCAGATACCGGGGCCACCACTTATGCCTATACATCAGGTCAGGCCATTGAATATGACCTGACACCGCCAGCCACCTCGGGCTGGTCACTCGTGCTCAACGGGAACCCGCAAGCAGGTGATACGTTCACGGTGCAAGCCAACGCTTACCCCACGCTCAATGCCGGCAATGCCAAGAGCATGCTGGCATTGCGTGACCAGGCGATGTTTGACGGGGCCACGCTCACCGACGGGTATTCTGGCCTGATGGCTCAAGTGGGTGTTCGTGTCCAGAGTGCCGGCTTCGCTGCAAATATTTCGCAATCCATTGCGGCCAACGTTGAAACAGATCGTGCGGCGGTCTCAGGGGTCAACCTGGATGAGGAAGCGGCCAGGCTACTCCAGTTTCAACAGTCGTATCAGGCCGCGGCCAAAATGCTTCAGATATCTCAAAGCATTTTTGACACCCTGATTCAAGGCATGGGCCGTTAAGGAATAGATCATGCGCCTGGGCACATCCCATCACTACGATACCGCGCTCGACCAGTTGTTGAAAAGGCAGACCGAGCTGGCGGATCAGCAGGAAAAATTGACCTCGGGAAAACGTGTCAATCGGGCCAGCGACGATCCGACCGGCGCAGCCCAGGCAGAACGCACCACGACACGGCTGTCACGCGTCGAATCGGACAAGCGCGCACTGGACATGCAGCGCTCCGCACTGACCAATGCTGAGTCCACTTTGGGAGAATCCACCAACCTGGTTCAATCATTTAGAGAGCTGGTGGTCAGCGCCGGCAATGCCGCTTACAACACCCGTGACCGGGCAACGATCGCCCTGCAGCTCGCGGGCCTGAGAGACCAGCTTTTTTCCCTGGCCAATACCACCGACGCCAACGGCATACCACTTTTCGGAGGGCTTGGCAGCGCCGGGGCACCTTTTGTCGACGCACCGGCGGGGGTGTCCTTTCAAGGGATTCCCGGGCAACTCGCTACCACGGAGATATCTGTTCCTGGTGCCATGGACGGCCAGGCCATCTGGATGAAAGTGCCTTCCGGCAACGGGGTTTTCAACATCACCACGAACGCAGCCAACACCGGCAGCGCCTGGACCGAAGTGGGTCAGGTCACCACACCCGGCGCTGTGACCGGCGACAACTACACCATCGCTTTCAGTGTGGCGGCGGGCGTCACCACCTACAGCGTGACCGATACCACGACCTCTGCGGTCGTATCCACTGGCCAGCCCTATGTTGGCGGTCAGGCCATCTCGTTTGATGGCCTCTCCGTGGTGGTCAATGGTGTTCCGAAAAATACAGACACCCTGCAGGTCACCCCCAGCAGCAATATGGACATGTTCAAGGTTCTGGATGACGCCATTACGGGCATTCGCACCGCGGCGACCAGCGGGGCCGTGTCCCAGACAGTTTCCCTTGCGTTGACACAAATTGACTCCGGCATTGATCGCATCCAGTCGGCCCGGGGGCAGGCAGGCGAGTGGCTCAATCGGGCCGACAAAATATCCAGCGCCCAAACCAGCCAGTCCATCCGGCTGGAGGCTGACCGTGTCCGCGCCGAAGACCTTGACATGGTCAAAGGCATCTCGGATTTTCAGAAATTCCAAACCGGCTACCAGGCGGCTCTCCAGTCGTACGCCCAAGTGCAGAAATTGTCCCTGTTCAATTTCATCAGCTAGCCCCATGACCCAGTCTGTTTTGGACAATCTGACGCTGGGGTACCAGCCCCTGTGGAATCAATTGCGGCAATTGTCGGGTATTCAGTTGTTTGTCAGTTCCGGCTCGGCCAGCCCGGTGGATGCGCCCCACCTGATGTCCTTGCTGCAGGCATCGTGGCCCGATCAGGCACCACCCTTGTTGCTGTCGGTGCAGACGCACAAGTTGCTGTGCGATATCCTCGAACATGCCAGCCCGGAGAGCCTGTGGATTGAGGTTCGGGAAAATCTGCTGGTCGATCCAGCCATGGCCCAACGTGTGCATCAAGCCCATCAGCGTGGCCTCAAACTGGTCTGGCGGGGTGATCCGGGTGAGCGTCCCAGCTCGGCAATGGCGGCCTGCTTTGCACGAAACGTCATCGCGCTCACCCCTGAAGAAGCCCTCTCCGGCTTGCGCGCGTCCCTGTCCAAACACAACGGAACGGCCGCCCTGTCTGCCACACCCCTTCAAAGTCCGGTCGTCTGCGGGCACATCTACGAATCGGTTGCCAGTCGTGCTCTGGTCGAACATTGTCTGGACGACCAGGGGGCGTGGGGCGTTGCGGGCTGGCCTGCCGAAGACGTGCTGCACGCTTACCGGCACCGGCTCATCCAGCCCGACCACCGTACCGTCGTCAAACTGATTGAAGCCACCGTTGCAGACGATTCGATGGACGCCATTGAACACACCTTAAGTGAGGAGCCCATCCTGGTCTACCGATTCATGCGTTACCTCAACAGCGTTGCACTGGGGCTTCCTGCAGGCATTGATTCCCTGCGGCACGGGCTTATGGTGTTGGGCTACTCCAAGCTGAAGACCTGGTTGCTGGAGCAATTGCCCCGCGCGTCCAGCGATTTGAATTTGCGCCCCATCCGCATGGCCATGGTGATGCGTGCCCGTCTGATGGAACACCTGCTTGATGCCGGGGCCGAAGACGCCTTGCGGCGTGACGTTTACCTGTGCGGCCTGATGTCGCAAATTGATCTGCTGCTCGGTGAACCCCTCGCCACAGCCATGCAGCACCTGCCACTGTCCCCGCGAATCAGCGCCGCCATTCTTTCGGAGTCGGGGCCGTATCTGCCTTATCTGCAAGTTGCGACGGCGCTGGAATCCCCCCATTTGCGTCTGGTCAGTGCCTTGTGCAACGCTCACCAGATCAGCATTGAAGAAGTCAATCGCGCCTTGCTGCGCACCTTGTCCACGGTACAGGCCAACCCCGCCAAAGGTTTGTTATTTGCCTGATCTGAGTTTCGAAAAAACCTGCCAGAAGGGGGCATCCTGGGTCGTCGCGAAGTTGATCCGCATCAGTGTGCTGGGTTGCCGATTGGCATGAAACAAGGCCCCTGGCGCCAGCAGATACCCCGCGTCGAGCATGCGCTGTGACAAGGCATCGGTGTCCACACCGGTATCCACCCATCCAAACAACCCCGCCGGCTCCGCCGCAAAGGTACAACCAGCCGCCAGCGCCAGTTTCACACTGCGGGCGCGCGCCAGATCCAGCCGCACGCGAATACGCTGGGCATGGCGGCGCAGCTGCCCCTGATCGATGCACCAGGCCAGCGCCTTCTCCAGCAGCGCCGGCGTTGTCAAGGTGGTGAGCAGCTTGGTGTCGGTCAGGCGCTCCACCAGGGCCGTCGGGGCGGCCATGAAGCCAACGCGCCAGTTGGGGGCCAGAATCTTGGCAAACCCGCTGACGTAAACCGTGCGTTGCAGACCATCCAGCGCACAGAGCCGGGTCGCATGATCGGGGGCAATGTGGCTATAAGTATCGTCTTCAACAATATGGAAGTCGTGTGTATTGGCCAACTGCAAAACCCGGTGCGCGCTGCCAGGAGACAGGCAATAACCGGTCGGGTTGTGAAACACGCTGACACTCACAAACAGCTTGGGGCTGTGCGCCTCACAGTAACGCGCCATCACCTCCAGGTCCGGGCCATCGGCACGACGCGGCACCGGCAAAATACGCATGCCCAAAGCATCCAGCCGGGCGAATTCGATCGCCCAGCCCGGCTCTTCCACCATGACGTAATCGCCCGGGCGCAACAGGGTTCGACTCACAATATCGAGGGCATGGGTGGCCCCCACCGTGGTGACAATCTGCTCGGGCAAGGCGGGTACGTTGATACCCAGCAACTTCTTGGATAAGGACTCGCGCAGCCCCAAATCCCCTGCGGGCTCTCCGTACTGAAGCGAAAACGCCTTCAGGGCACGGGCACCTGTGACCTTGCGAACGGCGGTGGGCATGAACGTCGTGTCCAGCCAATCGGGCGGAAACACCCCCATGCCGGGCTGCGGCTTGTCGCTGACCGCATGGAACATGCCGCGGATCAGCGCCGTGGCATTCACGGGGGCCTGTACCTGTTCAGGCACCTGACTCGCTATCAAATCAATAGCTGGTTGCGCCCTATTATCGGGGGCTGAGGCCATATCTCTTACATAAAAGCCACGGTTTTGACGGGCATCGATCAAACCCTGCGCCAGCAACCTGTCGTAGGCCGCGACCACCGTGGAAGGACTCACGCCTTGCTGCTGGGCACACTGCCGCACCGACGGCAACCGCGCACCGGGCGCCAGCAAACGGGTGCGAATGCGTTCGGCAAAGCGCGTGCTCAGTTGCTCGGTGAGAGACTGGGATGCAGATTTCATCAACATGGCTATCCTTGGTAACCGGCTCAAAGGCCGTGCCTGGCTTTACCCCGCGCCGCTGTGCCGGGACTTCGAACAATACAGATTGAAAATTTGTTTGAACAACTGTACTGCCAGTGTGCTGGTTTCTATCTTAAAGTCTGAACCATGTTTCGACAACCCCCCATCACCCGTCACGCGCCCTTGTTTGACACTTCACGCCGGCTTGCATGAGCACGTCTGAATTGATCGCGCTGGTGCTGCTGACCACGGTCGCCAGTTTCTCGCCCGGTCCCAACACCACACTGTCGACAGCCCTGGCCGCGAACCTGGGGCTCAAACCGGCGCTGCGTTTTGTCTGTGCGGTGCCCGTGGGTTGGGGCCTGCTGTTCAGCCTGTGTGCGGGCGGGCTGGGCGCATTGGTGGTGGCCATTCCGCCATTGCGCACCGGCATTCAGGTTTTTGGCGTTGGTTATTTGCTGTGGCTGGCAACCAGACTGGCGGTCGCCAACCAATTGACCCGGGTTGACGCAACAAAGCTGAACGTTACTTTTCTTCAAGGCGTCTTGCTGCAATTTTTGAACATCAAGGCCTGGATGCTGGCCCTCACCGTGGTGGCTGGCTGGCTGGCAGGGCGCCCGGATGTGGGTGCACGTTTTGCCGTGATCCTGCCCCTCATGCTGCTATTCGGATTTGTCAGCAACCTGGCTTACGCCTTGATCGGCTCACTCCTGCGCGGCTGGTTGACGCGGGGACGGCGTCTGGTCTGGTTCAACCGCAGCATGGCCGGTGTATTGGTGATCACCGCTGCGTGGATGGCCACGATATGAAGGGCCAGCTCTTATGAACCGCGAAACCAAAGGCCTGTGGCTCGGCTTCATCGGCGTGTTGCTATTTTCTGCCACGCTGCCCATGACCCGGCTGGCAACCGGCCCTTTCAACGCGCCGCAGCTTTCACCGCTGTTTGTCACCTTTGGCCGGGCCGCGCTGGCAGGCATTTTGTCGCTGTTCTACCTGGCCTTCACCCGCAGCCCCATTCCGCAGCGGGGCCAATGGGGCGGGCTGTTTTTCACCGGCCTGTGTGTGACGATTGGCTTCCCGCTGCTGCTGGCGATGGGGTTGCGATATGTGGAGTCCGTCCACGCCTCAGTGATCATGGGCATCCTGCCGCTGGCCACCGCAGCCGTGGGCTCGCTGTGGTTGCGCCAGCGCCCCAGCGCCGGGTTCTGGGTCTGCGCCGTGGCCGGTAGTGCACTGGTAGGCGCCTTTGTGTTGTTGCGCTCAACTGCCAGCACCACGACTGGCGCGGGCATGAGTGCCAACTGGGCCGACCTCTTGCTGCTGCTGGCCGTGCTGAGCGCGGCGTGCGGCTATGTCAGCGGCGCCCAACTCACGCCTTCTCTGGGTGCCGAACGCGTGATCTGCTGGGTGCTGGTCATCAGCCTGCCACTGAACCTGCCCATGATGCTGGTCAACTGGCCTGCGCAACCGGTTCTGCCCAGCGCCTGGTGGGGCTTTGGCTACGTGACGCTGTTTTCCATGTGGATCGGATTTTTCGCCTGGTACCGTGGCCTGGCGCTGGGCGGCACGGTGCGCGTCAGCCAGGTGCAACTCGTGCAGCCTTTTTTCAGCATGCTGTTCTCGGTGCCTCTGCTGGGTGAGTCACTGGATGCGGTGACGGTCGGTTTTGCCCTGGCTGTGATTGCAACCGTCTTCATCGGCAAGCGAATGCCGGTGGCGCAAGAGGCTCCGGCACAAGCTGCCGGATGAGGACAACTTTTCATCGTGGACTGATTTCATGCACATCGCCATATTGACCTTCGACGGGTTCAATGAACTCGACTCACTGATCGCCTACGGCATGCTCAGCCGCATTG
>JBEEMW010000020.1:0-40326 GCA_041192445.1 Pseudomonadota bacterium
TGCAAACCACCGTTGATTTCAACATCTGCTGGTCCGCTACACTCAACTTTGCCAGTGGCCCGACTTGAAAGATGCCGATGATGAAAATCCTGCCTGCTGATTTCGATGGCCAGTCCATCCGTCGTGTGTACGACGAAGCCACTGAAATCTGGTGGTTTTCAGTGATTGATGTGGTGCAAGCGCTAACGGATAGCGAAAACGCCCGGGATTACTGGTTCAAGCTGAAGCTTCGTGTCAAGCTGGAAGACGGGGCTGAACTGTCGACATTTTGTCGACAGTTGAAATTGCTCGCTGCGGATGGCAAACAGCGACTCACCGATGTTGCCACCGCAGAAAGTTTGCTTCGCATCGTCCAATCCGTCCCCAGCCCCAAAGCCGAACCCATCAAACTCTGGCTTGCCAAAGTCGGCTATGAGCGCATGCAAGAGATGGCTGACCCGGCCCTGTCGCTGGACCGGGCGCGCTAGACCTGGCAGCAACATGGGCGCAGCGAATTTGCCATTCTGACCAACATCATTCACCAGGAATGGGCGAGGGTGAGTGTCAATGAGCACAAGGACATGAAGGGCCTGAAAAGCCAGAACCTGCGCGACCACATGAGTGAGGCGGAGCTGATTTTCACGGTGCTGGCCGAGCTGCCAACCCGGAAAATCTCTGAAAGCCCCGCGCAAAGCCTAGGGCGTTCGATCTGAAGGTCTCAGCCTCCGGGCCTCGGCACCGCCCGCAGCCCCCGCTCCTGCGCCATCTGCTCCTCCAGTTGCTGGCGCCCCTGTTTCACCACGGCAATCAGCTTGGCGCGGTCCTGGTAGTGGGGATGGAGTTTTTCAAACAACTCCAGGTTGTGCTGGCGGAAAATCCGGGCGGTCTGGCGGGCCTCGTCGGTGCTGTGGCCCAGCAGCTCCAGCACGCTGCGCGCACTGCGCAGGCTGGACTCAAACAGCTCGCGCTCCACCCGCATCACACCCCGGTCGCGCAACTGGTTCCAGTGGGTCACATCGCGGGCGCGGGCCACGATCTGCAGATTGGGGAAATGCTCCTTCACCAGGTCCACAATCTCCAGCGACGGGTCTACCCCGTCCACCGCCACCACCAGAATTCTGGCGGTGGCCGCACCGGCGGTGCGCAACAGGTCGAGCCGGGTGGCATCGCCATAAAACACGCGGTAGCCAAAGCTGCGCGCGGCTTCTATCATTTCGGCGTCATGGTCCAGCACGGTGCAGGGTATGCCTTGCGCCAGCATCATGCGGGCCACGATTTGCCCATAACGGCCAAACCCGGCAATCACGATAGGCGCTTCCTGTTGCTCGGATATTTCTGCCATCGGTGTAACGCCGCAGTTGGCATAACGCGGCAGCAGCAGTTTGTCGATGGCGACCAGAATCAGGGGGCTTACCAGCATCGACACGGCCACTGCACCGATCAGCAATGACGCGGTTTGCGCGGGGAAAACATGGGCCCCGGCGGCGGCCTGAAACACCACAAACGCAAATTCACCGCCCTGCGCCAGCAGCAGCGTGAACACGGGGCGCTCCTGAAACGGCAGCTTCATCAGCCGGGCCACCGTGTAAATCACCACGCCCTTGATGGCCAGAAAGGTGATGACCACCACCGCCATGAGCCCCGGTGATTGCAGCAGCACGCCAAAGTCGATGCTCATGCCCACGGCGATGAAAAACAGGCCCAGCAGCAAGCCCTTGAAGGGCTCGATGTCGGTTTCCAGCTCACGCCGGTACTCACTCTCGGCCAGCAGCACACCCGCCAGAAACGCACCCAGCGCCATGGACAGGCCCACCAGTTGCATCAGCCCGGCAATGCCCACCACCAGCAAAAGCGAGGCGGCGGTGAAGATTTCGGGCGTGTTGGAGCGGGCGATCCAGCGAAACAGCGGGCGCAAAAGCAGCCTGCCACCCAGAACGATGCCAGCCATGACCGCTACGATTTTGATAGCTTCTTGCGCATGATTGACGGGGGCTAGCGCGTCATTTGATGCTGAAATGACGCCCAGCAGGGGCAGCAGGGCCAAGATCGGGATGGCGGCGACATCCTGAAACAGCAGGATAGAGAACGCTGCCTGCCCGCTGCCGGTGGGCAAGACGTTGCGCTCTCTGAGCACCTGCAGCGCAATCGCGGTGCTGGACAGGGCCAGGCCCAAACCGGCCACCAGGGCGGTTCTCCAGCCCACGCCCAGCGCCACGGCCACGGCCGTCAGCAGCAGCGCACAACCCAGCACCTGCGCGCTGCCCCAGCCAAAAATCGGGCGGCGCAGGCTCCACAGGCGCTTGGGCTCCAGCTCCAGCCCGACCAGAAACAGCATCAGCACCACGCCAAATTCGGCAAAGTGCAGGATGTCTTCCACATTGGTCACCAGCCCCAGGCCCCACGGGCCGATGGCAATGCCCGCGGCCAGATAGCCAATGATGGAACCCAGCCCCAGGGCACGGCTCAGCGGCACGGCAATGACGGCTGCGCTCAGGTAGATGAAGCTGTTGACCAGCCAGGCGGGGGTGTGTTCCATGTCAGGTTCCGGGTTTGCGGGGTGTTGTGAAGAATGCGCGGTGGCGCCGGGCGCATGCCGCTAACATAGCGCAAGTTTCAGAAAAAAACCAATTCACAGGAGTCACCATGCCAGTGGTTGTTGTTGCCAATCCGAAGGGGGGCGTTGGCAAGTCCACCCTGTCCACCAATATCGCCGGGTATTTCGCCTCAAAAGGGCATACGGTGATGCTGGGCGATGCAGACCGCCAGCAGTCTTCGCGGCTGTGGCTGGGCCTGCGGCCGCCGGCCGCACGACCCATCACCACCTGGGATGTGGATGCCGACCTGATTGCCAGGCCACCCAGGGGCACCACCCACGTGGTGCTGGACACCCCGGCCGGCTTGCATGGCAAGCGCTTCAATGATGTGATGAAGATGGCGGACAAAATCATCGTGCCGCTGCAGCCCAGCGTGTTCGATATTTTTGCCACGCGCGCATTTCTGGACGAGCTGGCGCAGAGCAAACACGCGGGGAAAACCAGGGTGGGTCTGGTTGGCATGCGGGTCGATGCCCGAACCATTGCGGCCGACAACCTGCACGGCTTTGTGGATTCGCTGGGGCTGCCGGTGCTGGGCTACGTGCGCGATACCCAAAACTACATTCATCTGGCCGCGCGGGGTTTGTCGGTGTTTGATGTGTCGCCCGGCCGGGTTGAAAAAGACCTGGAGCAGTGGCAGGCCATTTGCCGCTGGCTGGATCAATGAGCCCACAGGCCCCTGAAACAGGCAGGCTTCCATGAAAACTTTCCAGACACTCGCAGACATCGCCGCTCAGGCCGGGCATGAGGTCGCTGTCAGCGAATGGACCACCATCACGCAAGTGCAGGTGGACCAGTTCGCCCAGGCCACCGGGGACCAGCAGTGGATCCATGTGGACGTGGAGCGCGCCAAATCAGGGCCGTTTGGTGGCCCCATTGCCCACGGATTTTTGACCCTGTCGCTGATCCCGCAATTTTTTACATCGTCGTTCGAGATTGTCGAGTCGCGCATGGGTGTGAACTACGGGCTCAACAAGGTGCGTTTCATGGCCCCGGTGCCGGTGGGCAGCCGCCTGCGCGCCCGCATGAAGCTGTTGCAGTGCGACGCCATTGACAACCGGGGTGTTCAAATGGTGTGGGAGGTGCTGGTTGAGCGTGAGGGGTCGACCAAACCGGTGTGTGCGGCCGAGATGCTTGTGCGGCACTACCCCTGATACCCCTGAAGCCCGAACCCATTCTGACGCCAGGCCTCAAACACCGTGACCGCCACTGCGTTGGACAGGTTCAGGCTGCGCTGGCCTTCACGCATCGGCAGCTTCAGGCCTTGCGCGGGTCCGAATGCGGCGCGCACAGTGTCTGAGATGCCCTTGGTCTCCGAGCCAAATACCAGCCAGTCGCCCGGTCTGAAGCTCACGTCGTAGGGGCTGCAGGTGCCCCGGGTGGTGAGCGCAAACAGGCGGTCTGGCGCCGGCGTCTCATCCCGCAGGAAGGATGCCCAATCGGCGTGCCGCTTGAGTTGGGCGTATTCGTGGTAATCCAGCCCGGCGCGGCGCATGTGTTTGTCGTCCATGGAAAACCCCAGCGGCTCGACCAGATGCAGGGCGCAGCCGGTGTTGGCCGCCAGGCGGATGACGTTGCCGGTGTTGGGCGGAATTTCGGGCTCGACCAGGACGATATTGAACATGGGGCGATTATTCAGTACGCGCGATCACGATGCCCGTGATGTGCGTGGCGCCCGCCACCCGCAGCGCCGTGGCGGCGGCATACAGCGAGGCACCGCTGGTCATGACATCGTCAATCAGCACCACGCGTTTGCCCATGAGTTGTGCGGCACGCAGCGGGTCCACCACAAAGGCATCCTTGACGTTGCGCAGCCGTTCGCCGCGTGCCAGCGAGCTTTGGGCGGGCGCGTCCTTGATACGCAGCAACAGCCTGTGATCCGATTTGCCGGCGGCCAGCCGCCTTGTCAGTTCCAGCGCCTGGTTAAAACCACGCTCGCGCAGCCGGGCCCTGGACAGGGGCATGGGCACGACCAGGTCGGCATCGTCCAGCGCCGGTTCGACCCAGGGCGCACTGCGCAGCAACAGCGCAAACGTGGTGGCCCACCCCGGCTGGGCACCAAATTTATACTGAACAATCAGGTCAGACCACGGGTAGGCGTAGGGTACGGCGGCCAGACACCGGTCCAGCGGGGGCGGGTTTTTGATGCATGCGCCGCACTGCACCACACCTGCCACCCAGCCGGCCATCAGGGGCAGGGCGCAGGTTTGGCAGCGTGGCGTGGGTTGCGCGAAGCGGTTGACACAGGCCTCGCACACCGGCTGGGCGGGCCAGGTCCGGCACACGGCGCACTGGCTGGGCACACGACCGATGATGTTTGCGGATAGCCTTTTGAACAACGCGTTGAGCATCGAATCAATATACTCGCCCTGCCACTCCCTGCCACTTCACCAGTCATGACTTCCGAGCGCCCCCCCACCATTGATCCCCAGGCCGCCCAACGCTGGGCCAACGCCGCAGCCCATGTGTCACCCTGGTTGCACGAGGAGGTGGCGCGACGCATGGAAGAGCGCTTGCAATGGATCAAGCTGCAACCGAAGACCTGGGCCCATTGGGCGCCGGTGCGCGGCGGTTTGCTGGCCCATGCCGCGTTGACCCGCCGTTACCCGGATGCTGCCTGTTTTGTGGTGGAAGCCCCCGAAAACAGGGCGCAGATAGCTACAAAATCAATAGCAAAACCGTGGTGGAGCCCCGCTCGCTGGTGGGTCACCCAGCCCCTGTTTCAGGCCCCGCCCGACGCCGCCGTCCAGATGTTGTGGGCCAATATGGCGCTGCACATGGCGGCCGATCCGCAAGCCCTGATCAGCCAGTGGCACCGGGCGCTGGCCACCGACGGGTTTTTGATGTTTTCCTGCCTGGGCCCCGACACACTCGGCGAGCTGCGCAATGTGTATCAGGCCCTGGGATGGCCTGCGCCCTCGCATGAGTTCACCGACATGCACGATTGGGGTGACATGCTGGTGAATGCCGGGTTTGCCGAGCCGGTGATGGACATGGAGCGCATCACGCTGACATTTGATTCGCCACAGCGGCTGTTGAAAGAGTTGCGTCAACTGGGCCGAAACCTTCAACCCCACCGTTTTTCGGGTCTGCGGGGCCGGCGCTGGCTGGCCCGGTTGCATGCGGCTTTGGCGCAGCGGCTGGTGGTGCCGGGGGAAGACGGGCGCCTGCAGTTGACCTTCGAGATCATTTATGGCCACGCACTCAAGCCGGCGCCCCGGCTAAAAGTGGCGCCCGAAACCATTCTCTCGCTTGACGACATGCGGGCCGCACTGCACCAGGGCAAAAGCGCCGGGCGCCGTTAAAGCTCTCGGCTACAATCGCGGACAAGAAATTTTTGGGCATTTCCCCGGCAGTCTCGCCCCCACAAATCAATTTGGCGGGGCGTTTCCAGGCAAGACGCGTGACTCATCCGGTTTTTCGCTTCGCGACGGTGCAAGGGCAGCACATCCAGTGGTTTTTGCAGCGTAACTGTTCCGTTACGCCCAAGCAGCTGGGTTGGCTGTATGTGTCGATGTGCGTCGTTTCACTGGGTATAGGGTGCATGTTCTGGGCTCTGGGGGCCACACTGGTGTTGCCATTTGCCTCGGTCGAGTTGATCGCCGTGGGCCTGGCTTTCATGGTGTACGCCCGGCATGCAACGGATGGTGAGCGAATCTTCCTTCGTGGTGCCCAGTTGGTCGTGGAGTTTGAAAACGGCGGCCGGCTTGAGCGGGCCGAGTTTCAGCGGGATTGGGTGAGGGTAGAGCCCAGGGCGGGTCACCGCTCATTGATTGAGGTTTCCGGTCAGGGCCGATCCATCGATGTGGGACGGTTTGTCAGGCCGGAGTTGCGGCCGGTGCTGGCCCGGGAAATCAGGATGGCGCTTCGGGGTGCTTGAGGGTGCCGGGACGGCTGGGGTTCAATAGATTTGGTTAATTTGGGGCAATGAAGAAGTGAACATGATTAAGAGCATTTCCAACCATTTGGCTCGCACCCTGCTCGCAGCAGGTGCATGGGCTGGCACAGCAGCGTTCTCAGCAGCGCACGCAGTCAACAATTTGCCCGGTGGACCCGCGGTTAACCAGCTGAATCTTCACCCCGCCGTGACCAAAATTGCCGAAGAGCAAGCCTGGCTGCACTGGTTCATGCTGATCGTCTGCTCCGTCGTTTTCCTGGCGGTGTTTGGCGTCATGTTTTATTCCATCTGGAAGCACCGCAAATCGGTGGGCCACAAGGCCGCAACCTTCCACGAATCGGTAACGGTCGAAATTATCTGGACCATCGTTCCCTTCGTCATCGTCATTTTGATGGCCTTGCCGGCCACCAAGGTGATCGTCGCCATGAAGGACACCACCAACGCCGACCTGACCATCAAGGCCATTGGCATGCAGTGGAAATGGGGCTACGACTACATCAAGGGTGAGGGTGAGGGCATTTCGTTCATCTCCACACTGGATAGCTCACAGCGCGCCATGTCCGACAACGGCGGTCCCAAAGCCGGTGAAGTGGTTGACAACTACCTGCTGAAAGTCGACAACCCGCTGGTCGTGCCGGTTGACAAAAAGGTGCGCATCATCACGACGGCGACCGATGTGATTCACGCCTTCATGGTGCCCTCGTTCGGCATCAAGCAGGACGCCATTCCCGGTTTCGTGCGCGACACCTGGTTCCGTGCAGAAAAGATTGGCGATTTTTACGGCCAATGCGCTGAGCTGTGTGGCAAAGAACACGCCTACATGCCCATTCACGTCAAGGTTGTTTCTGCCGAAGATTATGCGAAGTGGGTGGCCGAAGAAAACAAGAAACTGGCGGCCAAAGCCGACGACCCAACCAAGGTCTGGACGCTGGAAGACATTCTCAAGCGCGGTGAAAAGGTCTATGCCGCCAACTGTGCAGCCTGCCACCAGGTGAATGGCAAGGGCGCTGGCCCGATCAAGCCACTGGATGGTGCCGCTGTAGTGCTGGACGCCGATCACGCGAAGCAGATTTCAGTACTGCTGAAGGGCCAAAATAACGGCGCCATGCCTTCCTGGAAGCAATTGAGCGACACCGAAATTGCCGCGGTCATCACCTACACCAAGAACAATTGGTCCAATAAAACCGGCCAGCTCGTTCAGCCCGCCGAGGTTGTTGCTGCCCGCAAGTAACAAGGCCGCTGCCAGCGGTCAGCGTTGCTGAAACGAAATTAGAGAATTCACAAGGATACCTGTATGAGCGCCGTTTTAGACCACCACGATCACGCCCATGACGACCACCATGACCACGCCCCTACGGGCTGGCGCCGGTGGGTGTATGCGACCAACCACAAGGACATCGGAACCTTGTACCTGTTGTTCAGCTTCAGCATGCTGATCATCGGTGGCATTTTGGCGCTGCTGATTCGTGCCGAGCTGTTCAAGCCAGGCCTGCAACTGGTGAATCCTGAGCTGTTTAATCAGCTCACCACCATGCACGGACTGATCATGGTGTTCGGGGCCATCATGCCGGGCTTTGTCGGGTTCGCCAATTGGATGATCCCGATGCAGATCGGTGCGGCTGACATGGCCTTCGCCCGCATGAACAACTTCAGCTTCTGGCTGATGATTCCGGCCGGCCTGACGCTGGTGGGTTCGTTCTTCATGCCGGGTGGTGCACCCGCTGCAGGCTGGACACTCTACGCGCCGCTGACCTTGCAAATGGGTCCCTCAATGGACGCGGGTATTTTTGCGATGCACATTCTGGGCGCAAGCTCCATCATGGGCTCGATCAACATCATCGTGACCATCCTGAACATGCGCGCACCCGGCATGACGCTGATGAAGATGCCGATGTTCTGCTGGACCTGGCTGATCACGGCTTACCTGCTGATCGCCGTGATGCCGGTGCTGGCTGGTGCCATCACCATGACACTGACGGACCGCCACTTCGGTACCAGTTTCTTCAACTCCGCGGGCGGTGGTGACCCGGTGATGTACCAGCACATTTTCTGGTTCTTCGGCCACCCCGAGGTGTACATCATGATTTTGCCGGCCTTCGGCATCGTCAGCCAGATCGTGCCCGCGTTTGCGCGCAAACGGCTGTTTGGTTACGCCTCAATGGTGTACGCCACGTCTTCCATTGCCATTCTGTCGTTCATTGTCTGGGCACACCACATGTTCACCACCGGCATGCCGGTGACGGGTCAGCTGTTTTTCATGTACGCCACGATGCTGATCGCCGTGCCTACCGCCGTGAAAATTTTCAACTGGATTGCCACCATGTGGCAGGGTTCCATGACGTTTGAGACACCCATGCTGTTTGCCGTGGGCTTCATTTTCGTGTTCACCATGGGGGGCTTCACCGGCCTTATCCTGGCGTTGGCACCCATCGACATCCAGTTGCAGGACACTTACTACGTGGTGGCTCATTTCCACTACGTTCTGGTTGCCGGCTCCCTGTACGGCATGTTTGCGGGTTACTACTATTGGAGCCCGAAGTGGACCGGTGTGATGTACAACGAAAAACGCGGCAAGATTCACTTCTGGTGGTCGTTGATTGCGTTCAACATCACCTTCTTCCCTATGCATTTCCTGGGTCTGGCCGGTATGCCCCGCCGGTATGCTGACTACCCCATGCAGTTTGCTGACTTCAACGCCATCGCTTCGGTAGGCGCTTTTGCCTTCGGTCTGGCGCAGGTGTATTTCTTCTTCTTCATTGTCTTGCCGACCATGATGGGCAAGGGCGAAAAAGCACCCCAGCGGCCGTGGGAAGGCGCTGAGGGACTGGAGTGGGAAGTGCCGTCACCGGCGCCCTTCCATACCTTTGAAACGCCTCCCCGGCTTGACGCAACGGCGACCCGTGTCATTGGCTGATAGCCAGGTCAAAACCGCTTGACGACCATGTCACCCGAACAAAAAAAGGCCAACCTCAAGACCGGGCTGATCCTCGCGTCTGTGGCATTGGCATTCTTTATTGGTTTCATGGTCAAGATGATCATGCTGGGTAAATAAGCCATGGGCTTGCGGCATCAAAACGTCAAGATGGTGGGTAAACTGGTGGTCGTTGTCGCGGGCATGTTCTCGTTTGGCTACGCACTGGTGCCCATCTATCAGGCGATTTGCACGATGACCGGCATCAATATTCTCGCGCTGGGCGAGAAGGATATTCCGGGTGCCAAGGCCAAACTGGCTGCCAACACCCAGGTGGACAAATCACGCACGGTTACCGTGGAGTTTGATGCCAATTCCCGCGGCCCCTGGGACTTCAAACCGGCTCAGCGTTCGGTTCAGGTGCACCCTGGCGAATTGACAACGGTGATGTATGAGTTTCAAAACATCCAGAACCGGCGCATGTCGGCGCAGGCGATCCCCAGCTATGCGCCGCAGCAGGCCAGCGCCCATTTCAACAAGGTAGAGTGTTTCTGTTTTAACCAGTACACACTGGAGCCTGGCGAAAAGAAAACCTGGCCCGTGACATTTATCATTGACCCCAAGCTGTCCAGAGATGTCGCAACCATCACGTTGTCGTATACATTTTTCGAAGTGGGCGGCAAAACCCCGGCTGCACCGGTGGCCGCCGCGCCTGGTATGGTGAAGTCCGGAGCGCATTCGTGAGCAATGCGCCAGATACCCGAAGCACCGCGCGTGCCGGTTCATTCTGGCGCAGTGTCAAGATGGTTGCGTGGTCATTTGCGGGCATACGAAAGAATAGCGAGTACCAGGAGGATCTGGCAAGAGTCAATCCCCTGCACGTGTTGGTCGTCGGGATTGGCGCTGTCTTGATGATTGTGGTCGGCTTGATTGTCCTGGTGAACTGGGTGGTGGCCAAATAAGGCCGAACCCTGATCAAAATTGATTGAAGAGAACTTGAAAGAACGGAACCGAAGATGAGTTCAACGACACATGGCGCAACGCCGCATTATTTTGTGCCCAGCCCTTCGCGGCATCCGGCCATGGCCGCTCTCGGGCTGTTTTTCGTCATCCTTGGCGCGGGTCAGTGGATCAATGGCGTTGACTGGGGCAAATACGCGCTGGCGTTTGGCCTCGTCTGGTGGCTGGGTGTGTTGTACCAATGGTTCAGTGAGGCCGTCTCCGAGAGCGAAGGCGGCTTGTACGGGCACAAGATCGATCTGTCTTTCCGCTGGAGCATGAGCTGGTTTATTTTCTCGGAAGTGATGTTCTTCGGTGCATTTTTCTCGGCTCTGTGGTGGGCGCGCATGCACTCGGTACCGGCACTGGGCAGTCTTGAAAATGCGCTGTTATGGCCTGACTTCAAAGCCGTCTGGCCCAGTCTGGCCGTTGGCGCAACCGCATCCCCAGCCGGCATCATCGAGCCCTTCTCCACCATGGGTCCATTTTGGTTGCCCACCATCAATACCGCCTTGCTTCTGAGTTCGGGTGTCACGCTGACCATCGCTCACCACGCACTGGTTGTGGGCAACCGTGCCAAAACAATTGGCTTTATGTGGCTGACGGTTTTGTTGGGTATCACCTTCCTGTGTGTACAGGGGTACGAGTATTTCCATGCATACCACGAGCTGAACCTGAAACTCTCTTCAGGTGTTTACGGTTCAACCTTTTTCATGCTCACCGGATTTCATGGCTTTCACGTGTTTGTTGGCATGCTGATGCTGCTGTTCATCACCTTGCGTCTGCAAAAGGGGCATTTCACGGCCGAGCGTCATTTTGGTTTTGAAGGTGCTGCCTGGTACTGGCACTTTGTGGACGTTGTGTGGTTGGGCCTGTACGTTCTGGTCTACTGGTTGTAAATCCGGTCCTCCGGCAAAAAAAGGCACCGCTAGCGGTGCCTTTTTGATTTTGAAGTTGAGCTGCTTGTCTATTGCCCGGCTGTTATGCCGGTTGGGTGGATGTAGCCCAGTTTCCACGCAATGAGGATGCACACAAACAACAGGATGGAAAAGCCGACCCGTATGGCCAGTGCCCGCGCCATGCTCGCAGATTTGTTCTGAGTACCTTGACCGCCCTTCATCATGAAAAAGAGAGCTGCGCCCAGACTGCCCAGGATGGCAATAAAACCCACAATGACAAGGTATTTCATAACGGGGATTATCCGGTGAATCGTCGATTGCGTTTTTGGGTGATCTCCCTTGCGGCTTTGCTGGGCGTCGGTTTGAGTGCCCGGTTGGGCCTGTGGCAGCTTTCCCGTGCTTCACAAAAGCAGGCTTTGCAACTGGCCATGGATGGGGGTGCCGCGCTGACCCGTCTGACCGGGACGGACTTGACTGTGTTGCCCGACCCCACTCAAGCGCTTCATCGTCCGGTGACCGTGCGTGGGCACTGGATTGCCAACCGTACTGTTTTCCTGGATAACCGCCAGATGAACGCCCGGCAAGGCTTCTACGTGATCACGCCACTCCAGGTGGAAGCCGACGCCGGGGTGGTCTTGATTCAGCGGGGGTGGGTGCCACGTAATTTCGTTGACCGTACAGCCGTGCCGACGGTGCAAACACCCATTGGGCCCGTGGAAATCAAGGGGCGCATTGCCCTGCCACCCGCCAAACTATATGAGCTCGGGCACCCCACGACAGGCGTCATCCGGCAAAATCTGGATATGGTCGACTTTGCGGCTGAATTGGGTTTGCCACTGATGCCCATTTCCATTCAGCAAACAGATGAATCCCTTGACGGGTTGCAGCGCAACTGGCCGGTGGCCAGCGTGGGTGTGGAAAAACATCAAGGTTATGCTTTCCAATGGTTTGGTCTGAGCGCCCTGATTGCGGTTCTTTATGTCTGGTTTCAAATTGTCAGAAAATACTTCATACCAACACGATGAGCCATTGGGCTTGACGGTGCATTCCATGCCGCTACCCGAATCGGTATTGACCGGGGATGGGCAACGGACACGCCGGGGGCGCTGGCGCATGCTTGCGGTCCTGCTGGTCTGCGCGGCACCTGTCATTGCCTCTTATTTCACCTACTACGTGATTCGTCCAGAAGGCCGTCGAAACTTTGGTGAGCTGATTACCCCCCAGCGCCCGTTACCTGACCAGCCAACGGTGGGTATACAGGGTGAGCCGGTCAATTTGCGCGCTCTCAAAGGGCAGTGGTTGCTGGTGAGTGTGGCGGGTGGTGCCTGCGACGAGGTGTGTGCCAGACACCTGTATTTGCAGCGACAGTTGCGCGAGGGCCTGGGCAAAGACAAGGACCGCCTCGACTGGGTCTGGCTGGTGACGGACGACACGCCCATCGCCCCGACCCTGGTGCCCGCCTTGAAGGGCGCGACGGTGCTGCGGGTGCCACAGCCTGAACTCGAAAAATGGCTGGTTTCAGCCAGCGGCGAAAAGCTTTCTGCGCACCTGTATGTGGTTGACCCCCTTGGCAACTGGATGATGCGGTTCCCGGCCAACCTGGACGCTGCAGGTGCACCCAATGTCAAACGCGATCTGGAGCGACTGCTTCGGGCATCTGCTTTCTGGGATACGGCAGGGCGCGAGAGCAAACCCTAGGCCACCATGCAGACCCACGCTCTCTACGACCTGTCGCCGTTGCTGCGTGTGATGCTCATGGGCCTCGCGCTGGCTTTGGGGCCACTGGCTTGGGTTTGGTTGCGCCACAGCGGTGCGTCTGCCTCGAAGCGGCTGCAGGCGCTGACCCTGCTCACTTTGTTTCTCACCTTTGACCTCATCCTGTTTGGTGCTTTCACGCGTCTGACGGACTCGGGTCTGGGTTGTCCGGACTGGCCCGGCTGCTACGGGCATTCCACACCGGTTGGCGCCGCCACACCCATTGCGGCGGCCCAGTCGGCCATGCCAACCGGTCCTGTCACGCAGGGCAAGGCCTGGGTCGAGATGGTCCACCGCTACCTGGCCATCAGCGTTGGTGTGCTGATTCTGGTTCTGACAGTGGCCACCTGGTTTCAACACAGGTCCAAAGATGAGCGGGAGGCGGGTGAGCTGCCCGTCAGCCCATGGTGGCCCGTGTTGACCCTGGTTTGGGTCTGCATTCAAGGCGCTTTTGGCGCGTTGACCGTAACCATGAAACTCTTCCCGGCGATTGTGACCCTGCACTTGCTGGGGGGTTTTGCCCTGCTCGCCATGTTGAGTGTGCAGGCCGTCCGTTACGGTCAGGCCGGGCAGGTACTTCCGCGTGACTCAGGCTTGCCCCCTGCGAATCCCATGCTGCAACGCTGGGTGTGGACAACATTGGCCGCTTTGGTGGTCCAGTGCGCACTGGGTGGTTGGGTCAGCACCAACTATGCGGTTCTGGCGTGTACCGGGTTCCCGATGTGCCAGAACAGCTGGTGGCCCGACATGAATTTTGCCCAGGGGTTTCAGATCTGGCGTGAACTGGGCTACACCTCCGGTGGAGAATTGATTGACTTCCCGGCCCTCACCGCGATCCATTACGTACACCGTCTCATGGCCGGCGGGGTGTTGACGCTGGTGGTGGTGATGGCATGGCGGCTGCGAACCGTTTCCGGTTTAAGAACCCCGGCGCGCTGGCTGGCCGGACTGGCTGCGTTGCAATTGATCACCGGCTTGAGCAACGTGGTTCTGGGCTGGCCGCTGGTCGCCGCGGTGCTGCATACTGGGGGTTCTGCCGCGATGGTGGGTGTGATGACCTGGATTGTTGTGGCCAGCCAGGCCAAGCCGATTTCGCGAACCTCTGTACCGGGCACGTGCCCCAATTTGACAGCATGACCACCCATTCCTCCCCCGTGAAATCCGTGACCCAGCCCGCTGCCCAGTTGTCGGTGTTCAGGCAGTTCCATGCACTCACCAAGCCGCGTGTGATTCAGCTCATCGTGTTTTGTGCCCTGATTGGCATGGTGCTGGCCGTTCCGGGCTGGCCCACACTGGCCCACATCAAACTGGCGGCCATTGCCTGTCTTGGCATCTGGCTGGTTGCGGCGGCGGCGGCTGCGTTCAACTGCATTGTTGAAAAAGGCATCGACGCCAAGATGAAGCGCACCGCCTGGCGGCCGACGGCCATGGGTGAACTGCGCGACAGCCAGACGCTGTTGTTCTCTGCCGCATTGGGTGTGACCGGTTCGGCACTGTTGTATGTGTGGGTTAATCCGCTGACCATGTGGCTGACTTTCGCGACGTTTGTGGGTTACGCCGTGATTTACACCGTCATCCTCAAACCCCTGACACCCCAAAACATCGTGATTGGGGGGGCGTCCGGTGCCATGCCGCCGGTTTTGGGCTGGGCCGCCATGACCGGCCATGTGAGCCCCGAGGCCTTGATTCTTTTTCTGATCATTTTCCTGTGGACGCCACCCCACTTCTGGGCGCTGGCCCTGTACCGTGTGGAAGACTATCGCAAATCCGGCTTGCCGATGCTGCCCGTCACCCACGGCAGCGAGTTCACCCGGCTGCAAATCGTGTTGTACACGCTGGTGCTGTTTGCGGCCTGCTTGCTGCCATTTGTCTACGGCATGAGTTCGTGGATCTATCTGGCGACAGCCGTGGTTTTGAGCATCGGGTTTTGTGTTTACGCCTTTGCGCTGTGGCGCAATTACTCGGACGCACTGGCGCGCAAGACATTTCGTTTTTCCCTGATTCACCTCAGCGTGCTGTTTGCGGCGTTGCTGGTGGACCATTACGTCCTGTGAGCCTGCCATGAAAAAAAGAAACGCTATGAAAATAATAGCTGCTTACGCAGCATTGGCGGGGGCTGGAAGCCTTATTTCCGCCTGTTCAGAGAATAAGCCCGCGTTTACCTCAATTGACGTGACCGGTGCTGACTACGCCCGGGACTTCGCGTTGACTGACCACAACGGCCAGCCCAGAACCATCAAGGACTTCGCGGGCAAAGTGGTCATCATGTTTTTTGGCTACACCCAGTGCCCGGATGTCTGCCCCACCACCATGGCCGAGCTGGCTGAAATCAGAAAACTGCTGGGCAAAGAGGGGGACAAAGTACAGGGCCTCTTTGTGACGATAGACCCGGAGCGGGATACGCCTGACGTCCTGAAAGGCTATATGGCCAATTTCGATCCGACCTTTTTGGCGCTGTACACCTCGCCCGACAGACTCGTGGCCCTGGCCAAGGACTACAAGGTCTACTACAAAAAGGTGGATGGCAAGACCCCCACCAGCTACACCATGGACCACTCAGCCGGCAGTTATGTCTATGACACCAAGGGTGCGCTGCGGCTGTACACCCGCTACGGAGGGGGTACCCCACCGCTGGTGTCAGACATCAAGATTCTGCTGAAAGAGGCCTCCTGAGGCGGCCCTTGCCTCAGGCGTAGTCGGCCAGCGCCTTTTTCATTTTCTTCATGGCTGCGGCCTCAATCTGGCGAATGCGCTCGGCGCTCACGCCGTATTCGGCTGCCAGATCATGCAGTGTCATGCCACCCGAGCTGTCGTCGTTGACCTTGAGCCAGCGTTCTTCCACAATCCGGCGGCTACGCTCGTCCAGGGCATTCAGCGCGGTGGCAATGCCATCGGTGGCCAGCACGTCACGCTGACGCGATTCGATCATGGCCGTGGGCTCGTGTGCGGTGTCTGTCAGGTAGGCAATGGGGCCGAAGGCCTCGTCACCGTCGTCTGACGGGCTGGGGTCCAGCAACACGTCGCCACCCGACAGGCGGGTTTCCATCTCGATCACTTCTTCACGCTTGACCTTGAGATCACGCGCCATGGCGTTGATTTGATCTTCGGTAAGTGTGTCGCGATGTGTGCCAGCGTCAGCTGCCGCATCGTCAGACTTGTAACGCTGCTTCATGGATCGCAGGTTAAAAAACAGTTTGCGCTGGGACTTGGTGGTAGCCACCTTGACCATGCGCCAGTTTTTCAGGATGTACTCGTGAATCTCAGCCTTGATCCAGTGCATGGCATAACTCACCAGACGCACACCCTGGTCGGGGTCAAAGCGTTTGACGGCCTTCATCAGGCCCACATTGCCTTCCTGAATCAGGTCGCCGTGCGGCAGCCCGTAGCCCAGATACTGACGCGAAATCGACACCACCAAGCGCAAGTGAGAGAGCACTAACTTACCCGCAGCCTCAACGTCATTGTCATTTCTGAATTTGCGGGAGAATTCCTGCTCTTGTTCAAGCGTCAGCATCGGCAAACGGTTTGCAGCCGAAATATAGGCATCCAGATTGCCCAGCGAAGGCACCATGGCCCACGGATTGGCCACTGCCAGAGCAGAGCTTGAAACCCCAGTTTGATAGGTCACGCCGGAACTCCTTTCAACATTGAAGCAATATTAGCACTCTCTTTGAGTGAGTGCTAAGTCATTAGTTCAATCGGGGTGATAGCGTTTCTTGTAGCCGGGTCAGGCCGCCCGCCATGGCACGTCCTGCCCCGCAAATATTCTGGACATCCGGCCATCGCTGGACAGGGTGTTGACCGCAGATTGAAGTGCACGAGCCAGGTCAATTGAATTTTTCTTCACAGCCATGCCAACAGCCCAGCCATCCCGTGGCGCACGAGGCATTGGCAAGGGGATAACCCTGTAAAGCTTGTTGCCCTTTAGAACACTATGCAATTCTGAAGCATTGCCTGCGGCCACGTCCACATCGCCAGACAGCAGCAGGCGGGCGGCAGCCACACCATCATCCATGCGGGTGGTCAACTGCCCGCTATAAGCACCGTTATCTGCTCCGATCAACAGCCAGCCGGCCAGGGTCTGACCTGCTACCGCCACCTTGTGATCTTTTATGTTGGCCAGGCTCTCAAGTTGTGGAACGCGCGCCACGTTGTATGCTAGCGCAACAGTTTCCCGGTAATAAGGTGCCAGGATCAGTGTCTGTTTCTGGCTGTCCATAAGCGGCTTGTCAACGGGGACATGAAGCAGGACGTCTGCTGGGCCAAAACCCAGGTAGTGGCCTTTCCAAACCATGTTGCGCAGGTCATCTTCCATGCTTTCCCCTGCATTGAACGGCATCAGTGTCAGGTTGACGCCCAGCTCTTTTGCCAGTTGCCCGGCAATTTGCACGTCAATACCTGCACCATCAACATTGAAAGGCGGCATCATGTTGTAGACCGCGACGATCAGGCTGCCCCGTGCGCGTATCCGTGTCAGCGCCTCGGATTCCTGGGCGTGAGCGAGAGCAGTGCTACCACCAAGGGACAACAACGCCCCCGCCTGAAGCAAGCGGCGACGTGACACAAGGTTCAACCCGGATTCATTCGTCATGGCAGTTCCTTCGACAGTTCCAAGTGTTTGCGTGGTGTGATCTCTGTGCCCATCCTCATTTGGCCGCAGTAAGCGGTTTTTCCCGACGACTTTCAAGGTAGCTTTTGAGCGACCACACGGCTTCCTGGCTGAGAATGCCCTCAAAGGGAGGCATGTAGACGGCCCCGTTGCGGGAAAACCCACGGCGAACCCTGCCGACAAAATAGTCATCCATTTCCTGTACGCACATGGCTTGTTTTTTGAGATCTTTTTGAGCCGCGCACTCGTTGTCAAGTTTGCGCAGATCGGGTGCAATTCCGCCTGATATGGCCTCCAGTCCGTGGCAGCGAGCGCAGTTCTGGTTATAGGCAGATGAACCAATCTTGATGGCGGTCACATTGCCACGAAAGGGGTTCTCTTTTTTCCAGCTTGAACCCAACGCAGGCAATGTTGATGTATCGACGGCTTGAGGCGTCACATCACCATGGGCCCAGGCGGCGCTTGTCAGCGACATGAGCAGTGCCACAAGTGCGCCGGAGAGGGTAGTCGCGAAGTGAGGGTGAGTTTTCATGAATGCGAATTCGGTAAGTTGATAAATCAGAGATGAACAGCAACTACCATGCCAATTTAGGACTTATGCGGAAACCATGTTAGGCTCGTCCCGAGTTTGGTTGGCACGTAAATTGAGTGCATAAAGTTCACGTCAAGCTCGAGGGCTTTTTTTGGGGCAAGGGCCAGATTGCCGGGGAATTACGGTCCATAAAGCGCGCAAACAGGGGGCTTGCTGATCCAATTCGCGACAGGATGTCGCAAAAGTTGGACTGATAAATACGGGATTACCCGATGAGGAGATGAATCCATGACTACCGCGCCAATTCGAGACACTGCATCTGATGGCTCGATGATGCCTGTTGCCTACCGGGAATATGGCGTTGATTCCCGACTGGGCTCTCCGAACCCGCTCATTGTTGAATCGCATGCTCGCTGCAAATACCTTGGTTTGCAGACCCACGAATCCTGCGATTTTTCAGCGCAGTCCCTGGCAGACTTTCGCATTACCCTGGAACGAAATGCGCGCCTGATTGCCCAGGCGACATCGGTGGTGGAAATGCTGGGTAAAAGTGTCAGCGATTTTGGCAGCATGATCGTGTTGACCGATGGCACCGGGACTATCTTGCGCACCATATGCCAGAGCACTTTCATCGAACACGCCGGCAAGGTTGCCTTGCGCCCAGGGGTTAGTTGGGCCGAGTCTTCAAAAGGCACCAATGCAGTGGGCACTGCCCTGATTCTTGAAACCGATGTTTATGTGCATGGCAGTGAGCACTACATCAGGTCAAACCATTTCCTCAGTTGCGCGGCGTCACCCATCATGGACCATTCCGGGAATGTGATTGGTGTGCTGGATGTTTCAGGGGATAAGCGCTCATTTCATCCGCACACCATGGGGTTTGTGGAGATGTGTGCACGAACAATTGAGACGCACTGGTTCCGTGACAAATTCCGGCAGTCGATGCAATTGCATTTGCATACCCAGATGGAAATGATTGGAACCTCTGAGGAGGGTATTGTTGCCTGCAGCGAAGACGGCAGGGTAATCGGTGCGAACCGCGGTAGTTTGAAAATTCTCGGGATGAGTGCCGCGGCCTTGCGCATTCAAGGCTTGCACACCCTCTTTGGGCTAGGTTTTGGGGACCTCACTGACCGGTTGCGACTCGCTTCCTTTGCGCCCCTGAAAATGAACCTGTCCAATGGGAAAGAAGTCTTCGTTCGTATCAGCTGGGGTGAGGCTGCGATGTCCATGCGCACGCTGAACGCGGCAAGGACCACCACACAGGCTGAGCTTGCGAGCCCCGCACCGTTATTGCCTCAGAAAAATACGACACCGGGCGACAGAAAAATCCCCTATCGACTGGACGATCTCGAATTCGGCGACGCCCATGTCCACTCCGTCATCCGGAAAGTTCGTCACGTCATAGACAAGGACATTCCTATTCTGATTTTGGGAGAAACGGGAACTGGAAAAGAGTTGCTGGCCAAAGCCATTCATCATTTCAGTATGCGTCGGGACCAGCCGTTTGTTGCCATCAATTGCGCCTCGATCCCGGAAACACTCATTGAGTCAGAGCTTTTTGGCTACGACGAAGGCGCGTTTACCGGCGCCAAGCGCAAAGGCGCTGTTGGCAAACTCCTGCAGGCCAACGGCGGTACGCTATTTCTCGATGAAATTGGCGATATGCCCCTGTCCTTGCAAGCTCGGTTGTTACGCGTTCTGCAGGAGCGCAAGGTGGTCCCACTAGGGGGGCATCGCTCTATCGATATTGATGTCAACCTGATCAGTGCCACACACCGAAATCTGCGCGAATTGATTGATCAGCGGGGTTTTCGTGATGACCTCTATTACCGTATCAATGGCATCTCGGTCAAGTTGCCCCGCTTGCGTGATCGGAGCGATTTGGCGGCGCTTTGTCAGAAAATACTCCGTGAGTTGGCACCCAACAGGACGTTGACCATCCAGCCCAGTTTGATGGAGGTCTTTCTGAGATTTTCATGGCCAGGTAATCTGCGCCAGCTCAACAATGTGCTCAAGACTGCGGCCATCATGGCCAGTGATGATCACGAAATCACAACGGCCCACTTGTCGGATGATTGTCTTGAAGAGTTGTCCATTTTGATCCCGCAAACGCCGATTCACTCTGACGCCACTGCTTCCCTGCCATTACCTGAACGAGGTGACCCGTGGTCTGCTCCGGCACAGTCGAGTCGTCGATGGGGCGTATCGGAGGCGCCCGCTTCTCCTTACGGCATGATTGACAACCTGGAACAGGTTGAAATGACAACGATTCGGCGTGCCATGGATTCTTGCGGCGGGAATGTGTCCACGGCAGCCAGGCTGCTGAACATCAGTCGGAACACAATTTACCGAAAACTCAAAAAGCCGGCATGAGCAACTCCGGTTCTACCGGTCGGTCCCGGTGTCGCAGCTGATCATCGAATGCCGTGTTTTCAATATGTTGCCAGGCTCGCTGCGCGTTGAGCTGATCTCGCAGGCGACCCTCCAGACCTGTTTGAGCCTGCGTTGATGGTGTCAGTCCGGATGCTGCGCCAGGATTGTTTTCACCCCGATGCCAGCGCACCATCAGCGCTTCGTTCAATCGATTCCAATACGCGCGATTGCGATCGATTAACGTGTGGTCGCTCACCTCGCCTTGCTCAGGCACGATGCATGTTGGATTGAGTAGCGTCAGAGCGTCCAGTACATCGAGAAGCTGGGCTACCTGCGCTTCGTGCAGGTCAGGCACCACATCGCGTCCCCAGATCACCCCGGGCAATATCCAGACATCACTGACACGATGGTGGAGCAGGACTACCGTCTGTTGAGACTGTACTTTGACGGGCATGACGTCGAAAGGACCCAGTTGTTTGCCTTTGATGCTTGCGTTGGGCATGGCCACAGGCTCGATCAATGACCCCAAACCATTGACGGCTGCATGTAGCCGTTGACGGCAGCGTTCACAACGTTCTGCCATGGCCGCCTGGACCTCAGGCAATGCCCAGTGGCGTACATCGGTCAACCCCGCAGCACCGAGAACACTCTCCGGGTGGGCCCTCGTGCTGATGACATCCGTGACCTGTTGGCCCAGATCCCGCAGGACACTGCAAGCCAAGGCACGGCCTGTCGCTGCATCGGGGCCACTGCCCACCAGCCAACCTCGCGAGTGTGTCGATACCTGCTCCAGAACAAAGACGACGTTGCTGATCTGGCCGTAGTTGGATGGTGTGCTCAGTGCGTCGGTGCTTCCCGCGTGAAACCAAATGCCCATGCCGACCTGTTGCCACGTCACGGGTGACGGATGCCCCACAAGCGCGGACTCGCAGGTTGGCTGGGCGGTCGTTTGCGACGTGATGCCCAGCGGCGCACAGGCTGACAGCATCTGCCACAGACAAGCGCCTAGCAACCATGGCAGCTGGTGTCTGAAAAAGCGCAAGAAACACTGCGAAATTATTCTTTGCATGGGTCACATGATCGGGGCAATCTACATGAGTGGCAAAGCTTTTTCACAAACCATATTGGCATGGAATGTGCACATTTCCATCACAAAGACAAAATGAGAACAAGTCGCACCATGTGCTCCAAATCGCAACACTGCTATCCCGGGTTTACCCCCTCTTAGGCCATGCTGTCGATCAGGAGCATCAGCAAGCGCTATGGCCAGCAGATGGCTTTACATCAGCTTTCTGTGGATATCCAGCCCGGGGAGTTTTGCGTCCTGTTAGGTCCCAATGGTGCCGGCAAATCGACACTCTTCCAGGTACTCACAGGCTTGTTTGCCCCGGATTCAGGTGATGTGGAACTCTTTGGGTGTTCTTTGCGCCTCCAACCCCAAAAGGTGCTGGCCCGTCTGGGTGTCGTGTTTCAACAGCAGGCGCTTGACCTGGACCTTTCGGTCAGGCGCAACCTGATGTTTCACGCGCAATTGCACGGACTCCATTGGCGGGGGGTGCAAGACCGCGCGCGGTCGCTTCTGGATCAATTGGGTTTGTCTGACACCTTGGAGCGGCCCATCAGGGCGCTTTCGGGAGGCAATCGCCGCAAGGTTGAACTGGCACGGGCACTGTTGCATAGGCCATCTCTCCTGTTGATGGACGAGCCGACGGTCGGGCTGGATCCCAGATCGCGCCGTGACCTCATGCATATGGTCAAAACGCAGGTGCGCGAGCATCAAGGCATGGTGCTGTGGGCCACCCATCTGGTTGACGAGGCCGAGCAGTCGGACCGGGTGCTGGTGCTCAACCACGGCAATCTGGTGGCCTGCGGATCTCCTCTTGACGTGAGTCGACAGTTGGGGGCCCACACCCTGGAGCAGGGGTTCATTCAAATCTCTCAATCCACCCATTAAAAGGAAAATTCATGATTGCAAGCCCCCATTGGGTGTATGCCTTGTTGCTGTCACTTGGTCTGCCAGGCATAACCCCGGTACAGGCGCAAAACCTGGCCTGGGTGTCCAGCGAGAAAGACAATGCGATCACGCTGGTGGATTTGGCCCAAAGCAAGGTCATCGGCACGGTATCTACCTGCAAGCGTCCGCGTCACATGCAACTCAGTCCTGATCGCAGGCAGATGCTGGTGGCTTGCAGTGACTCCAATGCGGCCGATGTCATTGACGTGGCAACACGTCAATCGGTGCGTCGTGTGCCGTTGGGCGACAGTCCTGAAATTTTTGATATCTCCCCTGACGGCAAGACTCTCTTTGCTTCGAATGAAGACGATGGTGAACTCACCATGGTTGATGCGATCAGCGGCAAGAAAGTTGGTCAAGTCAAGGTCGGAAAAGAGCCAGAGGGTGTCAAGGTGTCACCCGATGGGCAAATGGTGTTTGTGACATCAGAAGTTGCCGGCATGGTTCATGTGGTCGATATCGCCAGCCAGAAGATCAAGAAAAACATTGTTGTCGGCAAGCGCCCGCGTCGATTCGCCATCACTCCCGACGGTCAGGAGCTGTGGGTCACAAATGAACTGGGTGCCAGCGTGAGCGTGATTTCACTCAAGGACTACAGCGTGATCGCGACTATTGTGTTGCAGCTCAAGGGTGCACGATCAACCGATATCACCCCGGTAGGGATTGTCATGACGCGGGATGGCAAACGAGCCTACGTCACCATGGGTCGGGCCAACCACGTGGCATTCATTGATGTGGTCAAGCGCGAGGTGACTGATCAGGTACTCGTTGGCAAGCGTCCCTGGAGTGTTGCCTTGAGCGCTGACGAGGCAAAACTCTACGTTGTCAATGGACTGTCTGATGACATGACGGTGATCGACACAGCAAGGGCCAAGGCCATGGTCAGTGTGCCGGTAGGGCGTGTACCGCATACCGTGGTGCTGGCAGATTGAGAAACCGGATGCCCGTGTACTTGACTAGCAGATTGCCAGGGTGGGTGCGACGCTTTTGGGCGGTCGCTCTCGGAGCACTGATGTGTGCCACGGCGCAGGCTGCGAGCTGGAGTGTGACCTTGCTGGAAGATGGCAATTCTCCAGGCCTTGAAAAGAAACATCTGGAACGTGCTTATTTGGGTCATCCCGGCGGCCCCGCTGTCGACGGCTGGAGCCAGGCGCTTGAAGACACGCATTTCGAGTTGGAAGCCACACGCACCCGGATCAACTGGAAAGTGCAGAGCGTGTCCAGCCTTGATACTGCACGCGTGGCCGCACAGCAGGCTGAAAAGGCGGGGCATCAGGCCCTGGTGGTTAACCTGCCCGCGAGCTGGGTAGCCGCGCTGGCCATGACGGTCAAAATGCCGGTCATCAACGTTGGTGCAGCCGCCGATAGTTTGCGTGAAGCTCAATGCCAGCGTAACCTGCTGCATACCTTGCCCAGCGATCGCATGCGTACCGATGCTTTGGCGCAGGCTTTGGCTTCCCGAAAATGGGCGCAGGTTTTGTTGTTGACTGGATCAACGGATGAAGACCGCGTCAGGGCCGGCGCCACCCAGGGGAGCTTGCATCGGTATGGGCTCAAAGTTGTGGCTGAACGCCCGTTCAAACTCTCTGCTGACCCACGTGACCGTGATCTGGCAAACCCCAAACTGCTGACCGCTGGCGTTAGCTATGACGCGATCTGGGTAGTGGATACCGATGGCGAGTTTGCCCGCACACTGCCTTACAACACTCAGGCTGCACGGCTCGTGGTGGGGGATGCTGGTTTGGTGGCGTTGGGCTGGCACGCGCAATTTGAACGTTATGGGGCTCCACAGGTCTCACGGCGGTTTGCCAAAACCTATCAACGCGCCATGACACAGCATGACTGGGCCAGCTGGATGGCTGGCAAGGCGATTTCACAGGCTGCCGGCAGCTTGATGCGGGGTGGTGCGCCCGAACTCCTGATGGCCTTGAATCAGCAAAGTCTGGATGGTTCAAAAGGTGTTCCCATGCAATTCAGGCCGTGGGATGGGCAGTTGCAACAAACCATGCTGCTCACCGATGGTCAAGGTGTGATAGGGACGGCGCCGGTCGAGGGCGTTCTGCACCCGCGCAATGTGCTGGACACACTCGGGGCGGATGGCACGGAAAAGCGATGCGCGAACCGTCCATGAGTGCCACGCCGCCTCTATCCACGCCGTCGGCGGGTGCGTCCGGAAGGTGGCGACATGCCATGCTTGCGTTAAAAGCCATCGTGGGGCGTGAACTGTTCAAATTTTCGCGCCAGTACGGTCGGCTTTTGTCGGCCCTGGTCAGACCCCTGTTGTGGTTGGTCGTTTTTGCGGCGGGTTTTCGAAACGTCTTTGGTGTGTCTGTTGTCGATCCTTACGACACCTATATCACCTACGACGAGTACATTGCCCCGGGCCTGGTCGGTATGGTGCTGCTGTTCAATGGCATGCAATCATCACTCGCCATGGTCTATGACCGCGAGATGGGACTCATGCGGTTGCTGCTCACCGCGCCGCTGCCGCGGTGGTGGGTGCTGCTTTGCAAGCTGCTCGCCACCACGGCGCTCTCACTCATGCAAGTCCTGATGCTGCTGGTCGTGGCTGCGTTGCTGGGCACACAGTTGCCAATAGTGGGACTGCAGTTGGGCCACTTTCTGCTGGCTTTGATCTGCAGCGCGCTCATGCTGGGTTCGATTGGCCTGCTGCTGAGCGTTCACATTCGTCAGCTGGAGAATTTTGCAGGGACCATGAACTTTGTTATTTTCCCAATGTACTTCATCTCCACGGCGTTGTACCCATTGTGGAAACTGCAGGAGTCGGGTGCGCAGTGGGTGTATCAGCTGGCACGCTTGAACCCGTTCAGTTTCGCGATTGAATGGATGCGATTTGCCCTTTATGGCAAAGACCCCGGCATGGCCCCCTGGGTGGTCTTGGGAACCTTGCTGCTGTGTTTCGGTTTTGCATGCTGGGGCTACGACCCGCAGCGTGGATTTGGTGCGTTGACCAAGCGTGGACCGGGTGGTGCCGGATGAGCAAGTGGAGCGCATTACCGAGCCGCCAGTCCGGGATCGAGCCACTTTGGTTCGAATGGTTGGCACTGAGCGGCCTTTTGCTGTTTGGCACCTGGCTGATGGGTGTGCGCGGTGTCTGGGCTTTGTTGCTGACGTCGGACCCAACCGGTTTGACACTTGTCATCATTGCTGTCTTCACACTCTCCACGCTTTGGTCGGGTAGCCGCTCGCGCGAGCTGGTGCGTCAACGCAGCTGGCTGGCTGGCGCACGCGAGGGTGCCCAAATATCCCAGTTGCAGGGCTGGGTTGGTGAATACCTGCGTGGGCTTGCTGCTGCACCACGCGATCTCCATACACCCTTGGACCTGTTGCTGGAAAATACACACGGCCCTCACCAAACCGCCTGGTGGGTCAATGGCATCCAGTTGAAACTGGGCTTGCTGGGAAAAGTGATCGGATTCTCCATTCTGGCCTTGCACATAGGTCAGTTGCAGAACTTTGACCCGACGCAGTCGCAGGACCTGCTCAAGAGCCTGACCTCGGGGCTCGGCATCGCCTTGCTGACAACAATGGTGGGTCTGGTCGGCAACATATTGCTGGGTGTGCAACTGACACGGTTGGACCGATTTGCCGATACCTTGGTGGCCGACTGCCAGCGTGAAGGACTACGGCGGTTTTCGCATTCAACGTAGATCGCCATGCCCAGTCGTCGCCACACGCGAGAACCAGAAGTTGACCCGTTCTATGACATGTTGTTCAACATGCTGATCGCATTCGTGTTTTGTTTCATCATTGCCTTGCTGGCCATGAACCCGAAAGCACTGAAAGCGGGCGATATTCCTGCCAAAGCCGAGTTCATCATCACCGTGTCGTGGCCCGACATGAATCCGGATGACATCGACACCTGGGTACAGGACCCATCCGACCGGGTCGTGTGGTTTCGTAACCGTGAAGCGGGGCTGATGCACCTGGACCGTGACGACCGCGGGCTAACCAACGACACCATCGTCGTCAATGGCAGACAAGTGGTCAATCCCTTGAACCAGGAAGTGGTGACATTACGCGGCATCGCACCGGGCGAGTACACCGTGAACGTGAACTACTACGAATCCAAAGATGCAAAACCCGTTGATGTGAGTGTCTCAGTTGTCAAAGTCAACCCGCGCGCCGAAGTCGTCTATTACGGACAGGTGACGCTGGCCCGCAAGGGTGATGAGGCCACTGCATGCCGGTTCACGATATTGCCCGATGGCACGATTGCCAATGTCAACACCCTCCCCAAAAAACTGGTTGAAAGGATTTAATACATGACGCTGGCCCTGGTTCTCACTTTCGCAGTGCTGGTGCTGCTCACGATGCTGGCGCTGCTCTGGTCAAGCTGGCCCGGATGGCTGAAGGGTACGCTGGTGGCAGGTGTGGCCATATTCTATTTTTGGGCGGACCACGTGGTTCACGACCAATGGGGCTGGCCTACTGCCGACCCCATGCCCGAACGTTTTGTTCTCTTGGCGGCGGTCATTGATGAGCCCACCAAACAGCGCGCCGGTGCCTTGCATGTTTGGGTCAACGCGATTGACAACGGCAAGCCCGTTGAGAAACCCCGCGCCTACACCTTGCCCTATGCCAAGGATGTGCATGCGCTGCTTGAAGAAGCAATGAAGAAGAACCGGCAGGGCGTCAGCCAGGTCGGGACGACCGAGCCCAAGAAAGGCAAGGGCGGCGTGTCCTGGTTGCGCCCCGGCAATGATGAACAAGTGCTCAAAATACGCGACCTGCCCGCCCCGCAGTTGCCCGAAAAATGAACCGAATACACGGCATGTCGCTGCTATGGCGGAGCATCCTTGTTTACAGCGTCAGTGTCTGGCTGGCGTTCAGCCTCATGGCCTGCCAACCGACCACGCCGTCCGCCGGGTTTTTCCCATTGGAAGAGGGCCGTTCCTGGACCTACAAAGTCACTACTGAATTTGAGAATCAGACCGTGGAGCGGGACACCCTGGTGCTGCGCAACCAGGGACGTGACACACTGGCCGACGGCCCGGCCTGGCACCGCCACAGTGAGTCCGGCATGAATTACTGGCTGCGCCAGGACGACACCGGGATCTACCGCGTGGCGTCCCGCCCTGAATTGCAGGCGCAGTATCAGGTGGACGCGCCACATCGCTATGTCCTCAAAGAGCCCTTGGTGGTAGGAACGCAATGGCAGTCCAGCACCACGGCCTACATCCTGCACCGTCGCCAGGATTTCCCGCGCGAGATCAAACATTCTCACCCCAACATTCCCATGCTCTACACGATTGAGGCATTGCAGCAGTCCGTAGACACGCGTGCCGGACGCTTCGAGGGCTGCCTTCTGGTTCGGGGACTGGGCGCGGTGCGCCTGTTTGCCGACCCGGTCGTGGGCTGGAAAGACATGCCATTGAGCACCAGGGAGTGGTATTGCCCCGGTGTGGGCCTGGTGAAGCTGGTGCGTGAAGAGCCCGCCCACTCCACCTTTCTTGGTGGCGGCACCATCACGCTGGAACTTGCTGAATGGAAATAGGAATGAAGAGCACCCGGCGCCAGCATCTGGCCATGCTGGCCGGCATGTTGGGCCTGTCAAACATGACTGGTGCAAGTGCTGCCACGGGAGAGGATCCCCCGTATCCACAACGCCCCATTACGCTGCTGGTGCCCTGGCCAGCAGGTGGGTCCACCGATATGTCGATGCGTATCCTGGCCGAAGAAGCCAGCAAGCACCTGCATCAACCGGTGGTGATCGAGAACCGTCCCGGGGCTGGCGGGACGATGGCCATGCCCATCCTTCTCACCGCCAAACCCGACGGCTACACCCTCGCGCAATTGCCGCAACCGGTGTTTCGCATTGCGCTCACGCAAAAGGTCATGTGGGACCCGATCCACGACACGACCCCTGTGCTTCAAATTTCAGGTTACACATTTGGCATCGTGGTCCCCGCGGGCAGTCCGTTTCGCTCGGTGTCCGATCTGCTGGATTGGGCGCGTGCCCATCCCGGGCAGTTGACCGTTGGCTCCAACGGAATAGGGACCACGCCACATACCGCAATGGAAGAGGTGATGGATCGGCAGGGTATTGCCTATATTCATGTGCCTTACAAAGGCACGGTCGAGCAAATGCTGGCCGTTGCTTCAGGTCAGTTGATGGTCGGCGTTAACTCCACTGGTTTTGCCCCCTATGTGGAGTCTGGCCGCTTGCGATTGCTGGCGACCTTTGGTGAGGGCCGCAGCAAACGGTGGCCGGATGTTCCGACCATGAAGGAGTTGGGCTTGGGGGTGGTGGCCATGTCGCCTTACGGCATCGTCGGACCTAGAGGACTCCCGGCCTCGGTGGTTCGAACGTTGCATGCAGCCTTCAAGGCCGCCATGTACGAGCCCAGCCACCGCCGTGAGATTGCCAAATACGACCAGGAACTTAACTACCTGGGGCCTGATGAGTATGGCCAATTCATGCGCGAAACGTATGCGGCCGAGAAGCGGGCGGTGGAGCGTCTCGGCCCCATGAGGCCCTCGGTTTGAGACTTACAAATCAAACAGGTTGAAGCCAATCACAAACCCCTTGCTGCTTTGTTGGTTGCTGCTGATTCGCTGCAATGACGCGTCGATGGCAAATTTATCCCGTTTGACCCAGTAACGAATCCCGCTGTGCAGCAAGGTTTGCTTGCCTTGAAGAGCGAGTTCGGCGAACAAGGTGGTGTTCTTCGCCACCGTGCCGCCAGACTTCATCTTGGGGTCTGGAGAAAATGAGTGACGCCGATATGTTGGGGTCCGGTGGCCAGGTACGGACGGTCACCCGCCCACGTGTTCAAACTCAAAAAAAACAGGCAACTCAACAGGGGTAACTTGGAGAAAAAAATCGAATCATTTTGATCTCCTGCATTTCAAATTAAAAATGCCGCCCGAAGGCGGCATTTGCTATGTCAGACGCGTGTTTATTTCATCAGCTTGAACACCCACACCGAGCCACCTTGTTCAAGGAAGTTCACCTTCTTGGCCACGTCGCCGCCCCACAGTGGGACAGCACCACCCCAGCCCGAAACGACGGACACATACTGCTCACCGTCCATATCCCAAGTCACAGGGGGCGCGACGACGCCAGAGCCGGTCTGGAATTCCCAGACAACTTTGCCGGTTGTCGCATCAGCTGCTTTCAGGAAACCCTCAGGCGTTCCCCAGAAAACGAGGTTGCCTGCAGTCGTCAGCACACCACCCCAGAGTGGCGCATTGTTGGGGATTTCCCACTCAATCTTGCCGGTTTTCGGGTTGACAGCGCGCAGTGCGCCGATAGGCCCATCGTTCAAGGTTTTGATGGTGAAGCCTGCGCCCATGTAGGCAGCGCCCTTCTTGTAGGTGACCGGCTCGTTCCAGATTTCCATGCCCCATTCGTTGGACGGTACATAGAACAGCTTGGTCGCCGGGCTATAGGACATCGGCATCTGGTTTTTGCCGCCCAGGAAACTCGGTGCTGCAAAAACAGACTTGCCTTTTGCCCCATCCGCACTGGTGGTTGGGTCGCCTGCGCGATTCTCGGGAACAAAGTTTGGACGGCCGGTCTTCAGGTCAATACCCGTGGCCCACGTGATTTTTTTCACAAACGGGAAGGCATTGACGAGCTGACCAGTGGACGCGTCATTCACATAGAAGAAACCGTTGCGATCTGCTTTACCACCGACGCGTTTGCCATCCATGTCAAAGGTCACAAACTCGTTTGCACCGTCGAAGTCCCACGCATCGTTGGGGGTATTTTGATAATGCCATTTAATCTGGCCGGTCTTGATGTCAATCGCCACGGTCGCGCAGGAGAACAGGTTGTCACCTTTGCGCAGGTGGCTATTCCATGGCGCGGGGTTGCCGGTGCCAAAGTAAGCCAACCCGGTCGTGGCGTCGTAAGTGCCGCCGAGCCAGGTGGTAGCACCACCGGTTTTCCACAAATCGCCAGCCCAGGATTTGTTCAAAGTGCCTGAAATGCCGTTTTCAGCCTTGTTGCCATCCTTGTCAAATTTGTAGCCCATGTGGCCTTCGACGGTGGGGCGGCTCCAGACCATTTTGCCGGTTTTGGGGTCCCGTGCCTCAACGCGTCCGACGACACCAAACTCTCCGCCGGAGATGCCGGTCAGCAGCAAACCACCCGCGATCAGGGGTGCAGCTGACGCCGATGCGCCGGTTGCGAAGTCTTCAATTTTCTCTTTCCACACCACGTCACCCGTGTTCTGGTCAAGCGCCACAATCTGGGCGTCCAGCGTCATGAAGATGACGAGGTTGTCGAACAAGGCTGCCCCCCGGTTGATCACGTCACAGCAGGGCATGATGCCTTCTGGCAGGCGGTGCTCATATTTCCACAGCTTGTTACCGGTCTTGACATCGATCGCATAAATGCGGGAGTACGAACCGGTCACGAACATCTTGCCGTTGTGAATCACGGGTTGAGATTCCTGACCCCGTTGCTTTTCGCCGCCAAAAGAGAAACTCCATGCGGGAACCAGCTTTTTCACGCTGGTGGTATTGACTTGCTTTAACGTGGAGAAACGCTGCCCCTGGCCGCCCATACCCCAGGACAGAACCTCCTTGGTGTCGTTGGCATCGTTGTCGATCATCTGCTGGGTAACGACCGCCTGAGCAGTCCCCGCAGTCAAGCCGATGGCCATCAAAGTGGCCAATAATTTCAAGCGCATAAATGTCTCCTTGTTGTGTGAGTACTGAAACGAAGTTGGAGGAATTTGGAACTCCAATCTTGCAGACCGCAAAGATCGTGCCGAACTGACTCCAGAGCCTTGATGCGCCGAAAGATCCCTGTCCTGCTGACTGTGGGTGGGTGATATGCGGGTTTCTACGGTCCGCACTAACCCTAGTGGCTGTGTCAATCGGGAGCAGGGGACGCTACTCGTCTTGCGCGCAGGGCAGAAATGGCGAACATCGCCATGCTTCTTGAGTCTCAAGGGCCCGAAAAACCAGGTTCTGTCGCGCAATAGCCGCCCAATAGCGTCATATTTTGAGTGGCTTAAATATTGCTACACAAACTGACTGCATTCCTTCCGATCCGGGGATGCGGTTCGATTTAACCAACCCTCAACAGGAGTACTTTTATGCAATGGACCACCCCCGCCTTCACCGATTTGCGTTTCGGCTTTGAAATCACGATGTACATCGCCAACCGCTAATCTGACAAACGCAAAGGATGCACTTCGTGTGCATCCTTTGCCATTCTCTTTTTTAAAGTATGCACATTCGTATCCTGGGGTCGGCAGCAGGTGGTGGCTTTCCTCAATGGAATTGTAATTGCACCAATTGCGCTGCAGTGCGCCAAGGCGACCCCGCGCTGACACCTCGCACCCAGTCTTCCATCGCCGTCTCCGGTGACGGGCAAGCGTGGTTGCTGGTTAACGCGTCCCCCGATATCCTGACTCAGGTGCGTGCGATGCCTGAGTTGCAACCGGCACGTGCTTTGCGTGACAGTGGCATTGCAGCGGTCCTGCTTATGGACGCGCAAATTGACCATGTGACAGGTTTGTTGATGCTGCGTGAGCACCGCAGCGCGCTCCCCATTTATGCCACGCCGCAGGTGCTTGACGAGTTGAATACCAGCTTGCCCTTGATTCGTGTGTTGTCGCACTATGCAGGGGTTGCGGCCCATCCGCTGTCGTTGGCCGAGCCTGAATTCAAGGTTGAGGGGCTGGTCGGAGTCCACTTTTCCGTGATGGCGCTTTCAAGCAACGCGCCACCATTTTCATCACGCCGCGATGCACCGCTGCCAGGAGACAACATTGGTCTGGTGATTGACGACAGTGAAAGCGGCAAGCGATTGTTTTACGCCCCTGGGCTGGGCCGTATCGAGCCCGCCGTGGCGCAGGCCATGGCCACTTCCGATGTGGTTCTGGTGGATGGAACCTTTTGGCGCAATGACGAAATGCAGAGCTTGGGTTTCTCACATAAAACGGCGGCTGACATGGGCCATTTGGCCCAGTCGGGGCCGGGGGGCATGCTGGAGGTCCTGGCGGCCTTGCCCCAGCGCACGCGGAAAATTCTCATTCACATCAACAACACCAACCCGATCCTGCGCAGTGATTCACCCGAACGTGCGGCCCTGACGGCTGCGGGCATTGAAGTGGCCTGGGATGGCATGGTGATCACGCTTGGAGGTTCAGGTGGCTGAAGGCACCCGGGCGTGGGACGCCATGGAGTTCGAAAGTCGCCTGCGGGAAAAGGGCGCAGCCTATCACATCCACCACGCATTCAACATTCGCCTCAACGGCGGCCAGTGCTCGCCTGATCAGGTTCGTGGCTGGGTCAGCAACCGTTTTTATTACCAGTGGTGCATACCTCTCAAAGACGCCGCGGTTCTGACCAATATGCCGGACCGTGCCCACCGCCGACTCTGGATTCTTCGCCTGTTGGACCACGACGGTCATGGTGATTTCGAGGGTGATCAGGCCGGCGGTATGGAAGCCTGGACCCGCCTGGGTGAGGCCGTGGGTTTGGCGCGTGATGAGTTGTGGTCGCTCAGATCTGTCGTGCCGGGTGTGCGTTTCGCATGTGATGCCTACGTCAATTTTGCGCGCCACGCACCTTGGCAGGAAGCGGTGTGTTCGTCCTTGACAGAAATGTTTGCCCCACAGATTCACAAGGATCGTCTGGCAACCTGGCCGATTCATTACCCCTGGATTGAACCCGCCGGGTTGAGTTATTTCCGCAGCCGGATTCCTCTGGCCTCACGCGACGTCGAGCATGGCTTGAAGGTCACTCTTGCACACTTCACCACGCGCACGGAACAGCTGCGGGCGCTCGACATTTTGCAGTTCAAGCTGGACATCCTGTGGTCCATGCTGGATGCCATTGACGCAGCCTACCCGGCATGAGTCCGGCCCCACATCCCTGAATAACGCCATGGAATCATTCCGGTCTGCCCATGAACCGACCGCACCTGCCGGTGACGCTTTGCCACGCCTGAACAAACTGTTTCGACTCCAGTGGGAAGAGGTGCAAAAGAGTTACGTGCTGCTTTATCCCGAAGGCATGGTGCAGTTGAACGCGTCTGCGGGCGAGATCATGCGGCGTTGCAATGGGCAGACCACGGTGGATGCACTGGTGGCTGACATTGAGGCTGCCTTTGGTCAAACCGGTCTTCGAAGTCAGATCGAGCAACTGCTGGCACAGGCGTATTCGCGCCGCTGGCTGGTCTGAGCCATGATGCTTGCCCATGCTCCCGGTGTGACCGGCATCCCCGCTCCCAAGCCACCGTTCTGGCTGCTGGCAGAGTTGACTTATCGCTGCCCCTTGCACTGCGTTTTTTGTTACAACCCGACGCAACACGCTGCAGTGCATAACGAGCTGGGAACCGATGAATGGATCAAGGTGTTGCGCGAAGCGCGTGCCCTGGGGGCAACACAACTGGGTTTTTCCGGTGGTGAGCCGCTTATGCGCGACGACCTCGAAGTGCTCGTAAAGGAAGCTCACAGCCTGGGTTATTACACCAACCTGCTGACTTCCGGTGTCGGGCTGACCGAGCCACGCATCCAGGCTCTCAAGAAGGCCGGGCTGGACCACATCCAGCTCTCCTTCCAGGACTCCACGCGCGAACTGAATGACTTCTTGAGCAGCACCAAAACCTTTGAGCTCAAGCGAAAAGTTGCATCACTCATCAAGGCCTATGACTACCCGATGGTCATGAACTGTGTGCTGCACCGCCATAACCTGCCACATGTAGGGACCATCATTGATTTGGCATTGGAAATCGGTGCTGAGTACCTTGAGCTGGCCAACACCCAGTATTACGGCTGGGCCATGCTCAACCGTGACCACCTGTTGCCCACCCGTGAGCAATTGCGCGCGGCCGAAGCGGTGGTCAACGATTACCGCGCACGCATTGGCTCCAAATGTCAGGTGCTGTTTGTGGTGCCCGACTATTTTGAAGAACGTCCCAAAGCCTGCATGAACGGTTGGGGCAGCGTTTTCCTGACCATTGCACCTGATGGGCTGGCCCTGCCCTGCCACAACGCGCGGGATTTGCCAGGGCTGACATTTCCTTCGGTACGCAATGAGTCGATTGCCGACATCTGGCACAACAGCCCCGGATTCAATGCCTTTCGCGGGGAAGACTGGATGCAGGAGCCCTGCCGGTCCTGCGATGAGCGGCACAAGGACTTTGGCGGCTGCCGCTGCCAGGCCTACATGCTCACCGGCGATGCTGCGGCCACTGACCCGGTGTGCGCCAAGTCGCCCCAGCATGAAAAAGTGGTGTCTATTGTGCGCGCCGCTGCTGTGCGGGCTGAAGCAAACGATGCCGCGCGTGTCGACTGGCAGCCACTGGTGTTTCGCACAGACCGAAACTCCCGCGCCCTCAGCGCGGCAGCCCTGACGCTGCCGGATATTGGCTGAACTGGCCCGTTCGGGCAAACTGAATCAAGGCCTCACGCATGGCCTGCGCCATGGCCGGGTGAAACGGATCATGGCCCGCACCTTCCACCGTATGCCAGTTGCTGCCCGCCAGCCACGACCGTACCCGCCAGGCGCGGTCCAGAGCGCAAACCCGGTCATCACTGCCGTGCAAAAACTGAATGGGCAAGTCCGACAGATCCATCGCGCCCAGCCCCAGGCTTGCCTCGTTCAGCCAGCATTCGTGTTGCAGGTAGTGGGCCTGCACGCGGTAGCGGTCACACCAGACATCCAGCTGCGCGTCAGTGGGTGCCGGCGTGGCTGGCCCGGATTGGAAGACCTCCCATTCCCGCCACATTCGCGCAGCGGCATGGCGCCCGGACACTGACGCCGCATTCATCTGCAACGCCCACTGCCGCCATGGCCTGCCGGCAAAAAAGTCGTCAATGTGCGCGGCGCCTGGCCAAAAAAAGCCCCGCAGCAACAGGCCGCTTACCCGCGCACGATGCCGGGTGGCGTAGGCCAGGCTCAAGGTGGCGCCCCAAGACCCGCCGACCACCAACCACTGATTCACGCCCAAAGCCTGCCGCAGCTGCTCGGTATCCGCCAACAAATGCGCTGTTGTGTTGGCGCGGCATTCCCCGCGTGGCGTACTGCGCCCGCAGCCGCGCTGGTCAAAGGCAATCACGCGAAATTGTTCGGGATCAAAAAAAGCACGCAGGCGCTCCGTAAACCCGGACCCCGGCCCACCGTGCAACACCAGCGCCACCGGGCCATCGCTTAGCCCCCATTGTTCGTAGTACAGGTGGTGGCCGTCACCGACCGCCAGCCAGCCACGGTCCCACGCAGCGGGAGACCAATGAGTTGAGGTCGGCAACTGCATGTCAGGGTGGGCTGGCAGCACGCAAACTCCCGGCTTCATAACGAGGATACAGATGCATCACATTGCGTGTGAATTCGGTTCCCAGCGCCGCCCAGTCGCGAAATGCTGTTGGCACCGGGGTGTGCAGCACCTCCACCATCTCAAGGCCTGATTGCGCGGCCTGCCGGAAAGTGCGGTCCAGCCACGTCAGGTAGGCCCGGGTTTGTTGCAGGGCCGAGGCGTCAGCCCGAACCGGCCCATGGCTGGGCACCACATACCGCAACTGCTTGCCAGGCAGCACCGTGTGCAACCCGGTCTCCAGTTGACTCAAGCTGTCAAGCCAGTGGGAGATGTTGGCGTGCGGGGTGGTCGGAATGCGGTCTGCAAACGCCAGCCCCCCGACAAAGGCCACGCCACTGTCACGATCAATCAGCACCAGGTCCGAGGCAGTGTGTCCCTGATAATTTCGCAACTCCAGGTGACGATTGCCCAAAATCCAGCTTCCGGTTACCTGTGTTGTGTCGGGTGCCAGGGTTTCCGTGCCCTTCATCCAGTCACCACACAGGCGATACAGGTTGTTCTCGTAACTGGCGGATTCACGCGCAATGCCGGCGCGTGTTTCTGCGGTGGCGCGGCGTGGCACATCGGCAAACGCCTGGTTGCCCAGGAAATAGTCGGGATGCAAATTGAGGTGCAACACCTGCACCACCGGTTGCGCCGTTGTATGGGCAATGAGCGCACGCAATTGCTCTCCATACCGGCGTGAGGGGCCGGTGTTGATCACCAGCACACCCGCATTGGTCTCGATGAACCCGGTGTTGATAACGTTGCAGCCGTTGGCGGGCGAGAAATCGGCGTTGGCGCCTTCCACCACGTACACACCGGGTGCCAGTGCGCGTGCCTTGAGCTGGTAGTCAAGCGATGCCTTGTCCTGGGCCAGGGCCTCGCCACAGGCCCACAGCACGACCAGCACCTTCCAAAGCGGGGTTATCCGCGGCGCAAGGAATTGCACCCAGTCGACAAACACCGGCATGCGTTTATTCAATTTGTGCCGCCACGCGGTTGCCGTTGTTGTCTGTGCCACTGAGCACCAGTGGCCCGGCCACCCGCTGCCCGAAGTCAAACGAAAACACCGGGTTTTCGCTCACGGGCTCGAACAGCTCCATCCGCAGGAGCGGCGTGCCCTGGCTGCTGCTGACCTGCAGGCGGTTCAAATAGAACGCCGGAATGCCGCCTACCAACCCGGTGTCCATCGGGTGCATCACCCGCAGACGCAAACGCATGCCCCGGTCGGCATTCAGGGCTGGATCGAGGCTCTGGGCGTTGGCCGTCTGGGCCGGGTCAAACACACGGCCCGACACCTGGCCCAGGATTTTCGACCAGCTGCCGTCCTGGCGCGTAGCACCCGCCACGGTGCAACCGCCGCCCGAGGATTCCACCCAGGTGCTGCCGACATGCCACACGCCGTCCTTTGTTTTGGCGGCGGCCCGCACCGGGCTGGCCTGCTCCAGCTTGAACCGGAACGACACCTTGGGCAACATCGACTGCGGGTAGTACACCAGCACTTTGCGGATCGGGTTGCGATCCACCATCATCACAATCTGGGTGACGTCAACCAGGTCTTTGGCGTCGACGCTGATGGGCACATTCATCGGGTCTTCGGCAAACGCGGGGCCGGTGACCTGAACGCGGGAATCAAAAACGACGGGCTCTGCATTCAGATACAGCTTGTGCAGGTCAGGCCAGGCGTAAGACTGGTAAGGGTCTGCCGCGCTGACCACTTGTGCCCAGGCCGGACAGGACCCGTACCCAAGCAGAACCCCTGTGAGTAAAGCAACGAACGGGTGTTGTGTCATGCCGGAACAATCAAGTGATGATCAGTTCAACGAAGCAAGGGCCAGGCCATGTCACGGTCAAAATCCCCGGATTAAGGTCTAAATACGACCTCAGCCCTCGTGCAGTATGCGTGAGTAGCTATTAAATCAGTAGCGTCTCGGCTGCCCCACCCACGCGGCCAGACCAAAACCGAGCACGGGCAGCAGCCACTGCAGCCAGGCGTAGGCGGCGGTCAGGGAGCGCTGCGCGCCCGACGCCAGGGTAACCGCCTCCGTGGTGACGGTGCTTATGCGCCCCGCACCCACAAACAGGGTGGGCAGGTACTGCGCCACACTCACGGCAAACCCCACGGCGCAGGCAGATGCCAACGCAGCGCGCAGCAACGGCCATTTCACCCGCCACAAAAACATGCCACGGCCATGCCCCAGCGAGGCGGCAATTTGGCGATACCGGGCGTCGAACCCGGTGTAGGCGGGTTTGAGCGCAATCAGCACATACGGCACCGTGGCCAAGCTGTGCGCCAGCCACACGCCGGACCAGGTGGCGTCGATTCCCCAGCGCAGGGCCATGGCATGTACGCCCACCACCCACAACACCGGGGGCAACACCAGCGGCAGGTAAATGGCGCGGCCCAGCAAGGCATCCCACCGGGCAGGGGCACATTCCAGCCAGGCCACCGACCACACCATCGCCGCCGCAGTACTGGCCAGCGCCAAAGTGAGCGTGGTGCCGACGGTGCCGCTGCTGGCCCAGACGGCGTGCCAGGCGCGCCACGTCAGAGTCTGGGGCCACAGGGCCGGGAACGGCCAGACGCCCGATACACTGCCCACGGCGAGGGCCAGCATCACCGCCCCATACAGGCCCACCAGAGCTGCGAATGCGAGCTTGCCTATGGTCTTTGCAGCGTGGCCTGCCGCCGGGTTTGACCTTGGCCCGCGCACGCCGGACGTCCAACGCCTGCGCCACACCGGCAACTTGGGTAGTTGCCAGCACAAGGTGGCCGACAGGGCGAGTGCGAATGCCAGCAGCCACGCCGCTGCTGCACCTTGCGCGTTGAGTGCCACGTCCGCGTCCAGCAGCCACTGCCAGGCCAGCACGGCCAGCGTGGGGGGCGAGGTGGGGCCGATCACGATGGCCATGTCCACCACGGTCAGGCTATAGGCCAGCACGGCCAGCATGGGCCAGCGCAGGCGCGGCCACAGTTGTGGCCAGAGCACCCGCCACCAGGCCTGGTGCGCGCTGTAGCCCATGCTGCGGGCCAGCTGCAGTTCACGTGTCAAACCTTGTGCCGCGTCGGCGCGTTGCAATTGTGTGGCGGCGGCCCAGAGCAGGAAAGGCACCTCCTTGGCAACCAGCACCGCAATGAGCCCCAGGCCCCAGGGGTCTTGTGTGGTGAGCCACGGCGGTGGCGCGTCAAACCCGGTAGCCCAGGGCGACAACACCCGCAGCAGCCAGCCACTGGGCGCGATCAGAAACGCCAGCCCGATGGCAAACGCCGCGTGCGGCACCGCCAGCATGGGCCCAAGGGTGCGTACCCAGCGCACCCAGGCCGGAGACGGAAAGCTGCGGGACAACAACCAGGCCGCAATGGCGAGGGCGAGCACGCTGGAAAACAGACCGGTCCACAGCGTCATGAACAGTGCACGTGGCGCCTGGGGGTCAACCACCAGGCCCTGCCAGGCTTGCGCGTCCAGTGCACTGAGCACCGCGCCCCAGGTCGCCCACAAAAGTGGCGCGCCGAGGACCGTGGCCAGGCCCGCCGACACCACCCTATCATGTGTTGTTGATTTCACAGCAGGCAGTATCGCGGATGCGGCGTGATGCGCGCCCGGCCCCTCAGACGCTCAGGGCCTGCCTGGTCTCCTGGCCCTTGCTGGCCTTAAGCGCCCCGCTGTAGGCCAGGCCGGCTGCCACGCCCCCAAACAGGTCTCCCTTGACCATGGATGCGGCGGGAAAAACCTGTTGCAGCGCGTCCATCAAGGGCCGCAGGGCGGACGATCCACCGGTGAGGTAAATCGCGTCCACACTTTTCAGGCCGGACGCCGCCACACACTGCTGCGCACAGGCCACAATTTTGGCCAGTTGCGTGTGCAGCGCCTGCGCCAATGCGTCGGGTGACAGCAGCGCGTGCAGCGTGTCGCCTGGCTTGTCGTGCAGGCAGCTCACATCAATTGCCACGGCTGCATTGGACGTGGAGCAGGCGATTTTTGCCGCCTCCACGTGTGACAACAACCGGTGCCCATGGTGCTCGTTCAGCACCGCCATCAGCCGGGTGTGCAGCGCGAGGTCGGTGTAGGACGTCCACAACTCCTGTGCCTGGTGCACGCTCTTGCGGGCATACGCGTGGTGAATCAGGTGCCAGGTGGATAGATCAAAAAAGATGCCGGATGGCACCTCGCGCCCGCCGGCCCCCACATGCCCATAACCCAGCAACGGCATCACCTGCGCCAGGTTGATCAAGCGGTCAAAGTCGGTGCCCGCAATGTGAATGCCGGTGGTGGCCAGCACGTCGCCGGAGCGGTTCAGGGTGTCACGCCGCGCAGGCCCCAGCCGCGTCACGGTGAAGTCAGACGTGCCGCCACCAATGTCCACCACCAGCGCTGTGGTCTCGGCGTCCACCCGCTGCTCATAGTCCAGCGCGGCAGCCACCGGCTCAAACTGAAAGCTGACCGCCTTGAAACCTGCCGCCTTGGCGGCGCGCC
>JBEEMW010000021.1:0-10503 GCA_041192445.1 Pseudomonadota bacterium
GAAAATACCCGGCGGGAAAATATGGTGTGTGTCATTTGAGCCCCTTAATGCCTTGTTCGAGGTTGGCGTTAGCCGACGGGTCGGCCGGTTTTTGATCTTTGCCGGATTGGGTGCGTGACTCTGCCCGCGCTTTGGACCGGGCTTCTGCCTCGGCCTGTGCAATGGCTTGCTCATCGGCCTTTTGTTTGGCGAGTGCATCAGCATCCGCTTTGGCCTTGACTTTGGCTTGCGCATCGGCGCTGGTAGCGGCCTTGGCATCTGCCTCGACCTTGGCTTTGAAGGCTGCTTCACCACCGGCGAATTCACCGAGGTATTCAACTTTGGCTTTGACCTTCAGGGCTGCCTGTTCAACCTTGACAGCTTCACCGCCGCGCTGGTTGTACAAAAACACCTTGATGCGGGGCAGGGCCTGCGCTTCTTCTATAGGGGCGGAGCGTGACGCCACCAGACGGGTGATGAAAAATGCGTCCTTGCCCTCCAGCAAGCCTGTCTGGCCGTCTTTGAAGAGGTGAAGTTTGGGCAGTACTTCAAGCGGAATTTGCTCGGCGGCGCGGGTGCCACCATTCAGGGTGAATTCAATGCCCTTGTCTTTGAGCCAGGCCGAGATCTCGTCCATTGATTTGGCTGTGGCAACCTTGTCCCTAACCAGTTCAATGTCTTTGGTGGTCTTGCGCAAGGCAATTTCCTGCAGGCTGAACAGGCGTCGCTGGGCAAACAACTCAGGGTGCTCGGCGTAATATTTCTTTGCCTCGTCATCGGTGGGTTTGGGCTGGCTGGCCGCAATTTGATCGAACACGGCACGCGCAAGGATCTCGCGCTTCGCGTTCTCAATTGCGGTAACCACTTCGGGCAAACGATCCAGCTTTTTGGCCGTGGCCTCGTTGATGGCGATTTGCTGGTTGACCAGCTTCTCAAGAATGTCGCGCTTGGCCAGGGGCAGGTTGTCTGGCGTAACCCCGTTTGCCTTGGCCAGCACGGTGTTGATCTGGTGGACAGAGATTTCTTCACCATCAACCCTGGCGACGATTTGTGTCGCCGTGTTGTCTTTTTTACCGCACCCGATAACCAGGGTGGATGCCGCAACAGCCATGCAGAGTGTGCTGACTAACCTTGAGCCTGAAGAACGAAAATACATGGCGCCCCATTGGTGAAAATTTGTAGCCAGATTATGCGCGAAGGGCTAGTCCGCTGGCCTTGCCACACCGCGCCACGCTGTGACAAAAGTCACGACAAGTGCTTAATCAGGCAGTCAAAAATTGAATTGTGCCGTGAGCGAGGCGAGGTTGTCTGTGTAGCCCAGGCCTGCCAGGTTGGAGGACAGTCTGGCATGCGCCAGTGATGCGCTCAGCGATACAAATGGCCGCGGCTGCCAGTTGTAAACAATCGATGTGTTTTGCGTGCTGTCCTTGCGGTTGCTGGGTGTGGCGCTGCCCAGGTCATGACGCATGGCATAGGAATATTGCAAGGCCAGGGAGGTTTTGGGGCTGATCTGCCAGGTGGGCGATGCGGTGAAGCTGTCGGTCTGGGTGTGGGTGGAGCCGGTTGTCTGGTAGCTGCTCAAATCTCTTTGCCAGCCTGCCACCACGGTGATCTTGCTGGTAGCACGCCAGTTGACGTTAATGCCACCCGCAAAACCGTTGTAATCAAATTGGGGGGCGTTGGCGTAGTCGCTTTGCACATAAGCCAGACGGCCATTGAGCGTTGTATTGCCGCTGGCGACCCACACCCCGCTGGCCTCGTGGGTGAGCAGTGTGTAGTCGTTGGTGCTGGTTCCCCGGGCTTGCCTAAGGTTGTAGCTGATCGAGTTGCCGGAGGTGAGGGCATACCGGACACCGGCGTTATAGGTGTTGGCGCGGTTGTCTGCCTGGCCTATCAGGGCTTGTTCATTGCGAGAGGTGGATTGTGTTGCTCCGGCAGACAACTGCCACGGCCCACCCCACTCGTAGACGGCGTCAAAACCATGGCTGGTGGTGGTGTTGCGGTTTCTGAGCGCCGGGTTCAGGGTGTCGGTGGCGGCGTTCAGCGTTTCGGTACGTGCCGTGGTGACGTTGCCGTGCAACTGCGGGGTGTAGCTCCAGCGCCAGGCCGCGCTGTAGTTGCGCCCGACAAAATCAAAATTGCTGAAGTTGCTGTGCTGGTTGTTGTTCAGGCCGGCATCCAGCTCAAAGCGCTGCAAGCTATAAGGAATGGCGACATGAACCCCGACAGACTCGGTCATGGTTCGCTCAGACACCTGGGCGGCAGCAGCCCGGAAGAAGTTGTCGTCGTTCTGGATACTCAAGCCAGCGCGGAAAGTGACCGCGTCCTGGGCTTGGGCCAAGCCTGGGGTCAGGCCGGACAGAATGGAGAAAAGGGTTGCTGCAGGCGGCAGCCAGTTGGATGGGTGAAAAGTCATGTGTCGACTATAACGACACATCAACCAGGCCCGGCAACATCTGGGTTGTGGCGTCGCGCAACCGGGAAGTAGACAGGTTGAGCAGCATCAACAGCACTTTATTGCCCAGGCGGGGGTGGTCTGCCAGGATGGCATTGAGGTTTTCGCGGGAAAGCACCGCAAAGTCGCTGGGCTCGGTGGTGACACAGCTGGCAAATCTGCGCTGGCCATCAATCAGGGACATTTCCCCAATCAGGGCGCCGGGGCTCAACTCACGGACTACTTTTTCATCACTTTCGCCGTAAGACTTGAGGACAACGGCTTTGCCGGTGACCAGAATGGCGAGGAAATCACCCTCATCACCCTCGCGAAGCACGGTGGATTTACGCGGCACACCGTAACACTCCATGTATTCGCTCATCATGGCGGTTTCCTGGCGGCTGAAGCCTTCAAACAGGGGCTGGGTTTTGACCGCGTCAATGAATTCATTGACAAAATCACTCACCGTGCCGAGCTGTTCGACATCAGACTGCAGTTCTGCAAATTGTGAGCCCATGAGGTGAAAGTCTCCGGAAATGTTTGGCGCAATGCCAGTTGGCCCGATTATGCGGTTTTGTAACAGGGCTTGGCAATAGTCCATTGGGACTAACGGCAGGGGGTAATTGGCTTATTTAATAGGCCTTGTTGTCACCAATAACCAGCCGGATTGTCTTGAAAATAATATAAAGATCAAGGCGCAAAGACCAGTGGCGCAGGTAATCCAGATCAAAATCAATGCGGCCCTGCATTTTGTCCAGTGTCTCGGTTTCACCACGGTAGCCATTCACCTGCGCCCAGCCCGTGATGCCCGGCCGGACTTTGTGGCGCACCATGTACCCCTTGATGAGCTTGCGGTACATCTCGTTGTGGGCCACAGCGTGTGGCCGCGGGCCAACAATGCTCATGCGGCCCTGCAAGACGTTGATGAATTGGGGCAATTCATCAAGTGAGGTCTTGCGCAGGAAGGCCCCCAGGGGCGTGATGCGGGTGTCATTTTTTGCGGCCTGTTTGATGGCGGCACCGTCTTCGGTTACCGTCATTGAGCGAAACTTGTAAACAACAATTTCCTTGCCGTCTAGCCCGTATCGGCGCTGCCTGAAAATGATGGGCCCGGGCGATCCCAGCTTGATGGCCACCGCCACGATGACCAGGATGGGGGAAATCAGCAGCAAAATCAACACCGACAAAATGATGTCGCTCAACCGCTTGGCGACGCCACTGGAGCCCCTGAAAGGGGTTTCGCAAACCGAGATCACCGGCATGCCGCAGACCGAACCGGAGTGGCCCTGAATCAGGTCGGTGACAAACATGTCGGGCACAAAAAATATGGACGCTGTGGTGTCCTTGAGTTCTTCTAGCACCTGCAGAATGCGCGGCTGCGAGGCCATGGGCAGCGACAAATAGATCAGCTGGATATTTTTGTCGCGCACAAATTTAGGCAAGTCCGATAGGCCACCAATCATGCGGTAGTCGCTGGAGGCATCCAGCCGGCTCAGATCGCGGTCATCAAAAAACCCGGCAAACTCGATACGTGAATAAGGCGTTTCACCAACCCGGCTGGCGAGCGCCACACCTTGTTCGTTCATGCCCACAATGATGGCCCGCTGCGGCGGGCCCTGCAGGCTGACCAGGAAAGGCGCCGTGACGCGAACCACCAGGTGCGCAAAAATCTGGGCAATGGGTGCGACCACCAGCCAGGTCAGCAACGCATCCCACGAGAATTCACGTAAGTAGTGGGTGACGAAACCGGTCAACAGCAGCAAGGCCGCCGTCCACAACCAGTTCATCAGCACGTTGACAGCAAGCTGCAACCCGGTTGAGTGCAGCCGTGAGGTTCCCGGAAACGTGACAGAAAAAACCAGGACCGACAAAATCAGGTAAGAGCCGGGCAATTCGCCTTCAAAGTAGATCGCGATAAGCCACAGCGAGAGCACCAGCACAATCGGCTCCAGCCCCGCCTCAATGGCGCTGAGCAGGTTGTCTTTACCCAGGGGCCCCGGTTCGGGCCGGGCAGAAAGCGATGCCGCGTGGCCCGTTCGACTGGCTTCAAGCATCTTGTTGCGAATTGCCGAAAGCAGTTGCCGGGAAGAAGGTGTTGCTGAATGTCGAGACAGCTTGCGCCCGGTTAAACACGTCAAGCTTCTTGAAAATGCGCTGCATGTGGTTTTTGACGGTGAAGGAGCTGACGTTGAGAATGCTGCCAATTTCGCTGTTGGTCTTGCCCATGGCAACCCACTTCATGATTTCGGCCTCACGCTCGCTCAAGAGGCCGTTGTCTGTGACGTTGATCTCCTCATCTGAATACTCTGCAGCCACCGACGCCACTTCCGGCGCCAGCGCCTTGGCGGCAGGGTATTGGTTGGGCAGCAGTTCAACCTGGCGCAAGGCGGTGTCAATGTAGGGGAGCAGAAAATTCAGGGCCGTGCGTTCGTTGGTTTCCCTCTGCGGCTGGGCGCTGAACAGGACATACAGGCAATCGTGCCGACCACGCTGGTCGCTGATGCCGTGAATCAGGGATGAACGCATGGTGCTCATGGCGTCGCCGATTGGCCCCTGCTTGGCCACACTGTCCCAGGTGAAGCCCTCTTCGCCAACATTCAGGCCGAACGGTTTCTTGTCTTGCGCAATCCAGCGGCCAAACAAGCCGGTGAGCAGTGGCGTGATGGTCTCGGCCATGGCGCTCTCAGACCTGACACCGGGCATGGACGATACAACGTCGTAATGAATCAGGCCCAGACGGAAATCACCCCAGGCGGCCACCAGAATGTCGTGGGGCAGGAAATACTGCACCTCGCCTTGCAGCCAGTGCATCAAGTCAATATGCCGGCGAACGCTAATCACTTCCGTGACCAGCAAGTAATAGCGGGCAAGGTCCTCGGGGCTTGGACTGCTTGTGGCGTTCATGGGAATGAGAATAGGGTTACATCGCGCAAAGAGGCAATGTTACCTATTTAATGCCCCCCTGCCATCCCACAAACGGTGGACCAACGCATCAAAACCCGGTTTTCCGGCATTAGTTCCCAGTTATTGAGGTTGGATGGGGTTTATTTGTGCCCATAAAGCAAAAGGGCTTGCCAACTGGCAAGCCCTTTTGATGGGGAACGGGGATTTAGACCGCGTTGATCTTGTTGCGGCGACGGGCAATGGTGCCCATCAAACCCAGGCCAGCTAGCAGCATGGCATAGGTTTCGGGTTCTGGAACGGCTGTGACGGAGGCTGACTGGATGCCCCATGCCTCGTCCCGCAGGCCCTGGCCGCCAAAGTTCAAAACGCCTGGCGCGCTGTACCCGAAGACAAACGTGTTCACACCAGCCAGCAGGCTGAAGGTCACGTCAGAGAAGGTGGTTGTTCCGCCAGCCCAAGTGACATTGGTGCCGGGGTTCGAGTTCACATACGTGCCGGAACCGGTCCAGTTGGAAGTGCCGCCACCGCCCAGATTGAACGAGCCCGTACCAATTTGGTTGCCATTGATCGTCAGCGTGAACAGATCCCTGTACGCATTGTTGCCGTCAAGTGAACGGTAGCCGTTGAGAACGAAATCCAGTTCGGCAGCCGAATCGGCCACTGCGGAAGAAAAAGTGCGGGTAACTGAGCCTGGGTTCAACATTTGGCCGGTTGGAAGGCCACCCAGACTGAAGCTATAAGCTTGGGCTGAACCGGCACCTAAGGCAAGGGTGGCCAAAACTGCCACGACTGTCTTTTTGAATATCATTTTTCTTCCTGAGTGATGTTGTTATCTGATTGCGAGCAAACTCTCGCTGCATGTCTGTATTTTGCTTTGGTGAGCCGGTCCGGGCAATAGTCCGTTCGGACTAACCTGGGCCCAGAAGCCCAGAAAAAAGGGCTTGCCAACTGGCAAGCCCTTTTGATGGGGAACAGGGATTTAGACCGCGTTGATCTTGTTGCGACGACGGGCAATGGTGCCCATCAAACCCAGACCAGCCAGCAGCATGGCGTAGGTTTCGGGTTCTGGAACGGCTGAAACAACCGCTGTGCGTGAATACACGGAAGCTGAACCAATGCCCCAGGCTTCGTTGGCAAACCCTTCGCCGCCAGGTGCTTCAGGCGCGCTGTAGGCAAATCGCAGGGTATTGGCACCAGCCAGCAGGCCAAGCGTGACGCCACTGAAGGTTGCGGACCCGCCAGTATTGGTTTGAGCGATTGAACAGGTGGTGCATGTCCAGGTTCCGGTACCGGTCCAGCTGGAGCTGCCACCGCCACCCAGCCTGAAGTAGCCAGAGCCGATCACGGCGTTGTTCAGGCTCAGGGTGAACAGGTCATCCCAATGCGCCGTAGAAGAAGAGCCGTCAAGCGTGCGGTAACCGTTGAGAACGAAATTCAGGCTGGCGCTGGCATCAGCCACGCTGGAATAGAAAGTGGACGAAAAAGAACCTGGATTGGTCATTTGCGCCGTAGGCAGGCTGCCCAGGGCAAAAGTGTTGGCGTTGGCAGCACCAGCACCCAAAGCCAATATGGCCAGTACGGCGGTAAATGATTTCTTGAATTTCATGTTTTCCCTAGTCTTATCAAAATACACAATGAAAGTGGTAGCCAGCTTTTGGCTGATGGACATATTGTCTGGAAGGCAAGGGATTGGGGCAATAGTCCGTTCGGACTAACCTTGGCCCAGAAAAAAAGGGGCTTGCCAGTTGGCAAGCCCCTTTTGTAAAAAGCGCCGTGGTGAATCAGGCTGATTTGGCGCTGTTGCGACGGCGTGCAATGGTGCCCATCAAACCCAGGCCGGCCAGGAACATGGCATAGCTCTCAGGCTCTGGCACTGCAGAGGTGATGGTGACCAAACCTTCGCTGATGCCATTGGTGAGCCCCTGAAAGTGAACGCCAACGCGCATGGAGCCGTTTGTGAAGCTGGCCAGGGTCACGCCAGACATGGCAAACGAGATGGACTCACCGGCGTTGACGCCATAGGTTGCCCCTGGATTATTGGCAGTCCAAAGCGCGTCAGCCACAAAACCTGCGGGTGCACCGGGCAGGTTAGCCGGGGTGCCGCCTGCCGTGAATGCCACAGTCCCGCCACCCGAAGTGGGGTTCGCCACGCTCATGGTTGCGGTGTTGTAGTCAAAATAGATGTTGCGAACGAATGAGCCACCGCCAGCAGTCTGGTTGTTGGCAATGGTGAACAGGTTGCCCACCAGGGACCAGCTCAGGTAACTTTCCGCGGCAGCACAGGCGCCGTTGTTGGTGACACAGTCAAACGACTGGGCTGCCGCAAAGCCGGGCAGCGACGCGGCCAGCAGGGTGGCCAGAAGGGTATGGCGAATTTTCATGGGGGCTCCGATCACGAGCAGAATGGGTTGTGGAACAGGCAGGCGCATAGTTTTCCAACGTCGTTACAGTTTGTAACCAGGAAAGGTGCTTTGCAATAGTCCGTTCGGACTAATCTGTGCCCGCAATCGTCGGATGGCCATGTGAAAAATCACATGCTTTTCAGATTACCGCCCGTAAACATCCTCAAACCGCACAATATCGTCTTCCCCCAGATAACTGCCCGACTGCACTTCGATCATCTCCAGCTCAACCCGGCCCGGGTTTTCCAGGCGGTGGGTGGTGCCCAGCGGGATGAAGGTGGACTCGTTTTCTGACAGCAAAAACGTCTCTTCCCCCCGGGTGACTTTGGCGGTGCCGCTGACCACAATCCAGTGTTCGGCACGGTGGTGGTGCATTTGCAGCGACAGGGTGCCGCCGGGTTTGACCACGATGCGTTTCACCTGAAAACGCGCCCCGGCGTCCACACTGTCGTACGAGCCCCAGGGGCGAAACACCTTGCGATGGGTTTGCCCCTCGGTGCGCCCGGCCTGTTTGAGCCGGTCCACAATCTTTTTCACATCCTGGGTTTTGTCTTTGTGGGCCACCAGAATGGCGTCGGCGGTTTCCACCACGATCAGGTCGTCAACCCCCACACAGGCGATCAACCGGCCTTCGGACAAGGCCAGGGTGTTGCGGCTGTCCTGCATCAGCACGTCGCCCTGGGCCACATTGCCCAACAAATCCTTGGGCAAAACCTGCCACAGGGCCTCCCACGCGCCCACGTCGGACCAGCCCGCTGTGAGTGGCAAAACGACACCGCCGGGCAGGGTTTTGCCACCTGGGGCCGCCGCAGCTTGCCCGGCGGCGATGCGCTCCATGACCGCGTAGTCGATCGAATCGCTGGGGCACTGGCTGAAGCTGTCTTTGCCGACGCGGATGAACTCGCCGTCGGTCTGGCCCTGGTCCCAAGCGGTCTGGCAGGCGGCCAGGATGTCCGGGCGGCAAATGCCCAGGGCAGACAGCCAAACCGAGGCGTGCATCATGAACAGGCCGCTGTTCCAGAGGTAGGTGCCCTCGGCCAGGTAGGCCTGAGCGGTTTGCAGGTCGGGTTTTTCCACAAAGCGGGCGATGCGTCTGGCAGCACCGGCAGCACCGGCAAGGCCGGGGCTGGTGGCGTGGGCCGCGCCCGACTGGATGTAGCCATAACCGGTTTCCGGCGCACTGGGTGTAATGCCAAAGGTGACCACCACGCCCCCGGCTGCCAGCAGGGCCCCTTGCTGCACCACCGCCTGAAACGCCGCCTTGTCCACAATCACGTGGTCGGCGGGCATCACCAGCAAAATCGGGTCTGCTCCGTTTTTGATAGCTGCCAGTGCAGCAAGCGTGAGGGCTGGAGCCGTATTTCGCCCCAAAGGTTCGAGAACCACGGTGCCGGGCTTGCCCATCACGCGCAATTGCTCGGCGATGACGAAGCGGTATTCCTCGTTGCACACCACCATGGGCGCGGCCAGTTCGACACCGGCAATGCCGTCGACCCGGCGCACCGTGGCCTGCAGCAGCGAATCGTCACCAATCAGGGGCAGCAGTTGTTTGGGGTATTTCTCACGCGACAGCGGCCACAGGCGTGTGCCCGAGCCGCCCGACAAGACAACGGGCTGGATCAGCAGTGGCTTGGTTGGGCTGGCTTCAAGCACGGGCATCACCCCAGCGCAATTGGGCTGTTTCATCGCCCCGGTAGAGCGTCTCGCCATGCCGGTCGACGCAGTAGTGGCGCGACACGATCATCTCGCTGAAATGCATGTCGGCGGCAATGCGGGTGTATTCAAACAGGATGCTGCGGGTGACCTTGGCGCCTGAGCGAATGGCGCAGCCGTGGCCGATCCAGGCCGGGCCGGTGATGGTGGCGCCGGGTTCAACCCGAACGCTGGAGCCGATGTAGACCGGGCCTTTGATCTTCACTTTGTCCCAGGGGATGGACGTGTTGATCCCGACCCAGATACCGGGCTTGACCTCTTTGCCCGGCATCTTCATGTTGGCAATTTCGCCCTTGAGCACCCGTTGCAGCACCGACCAGTAGTCGCTGACCCGGCCAATATCAATCCAGTTGAAGGGGCGGTTTTGCACAAAAAACGGCAGTTTCTCGGCCACCAACTGGGGAAATAGCTGTGAGCCGATGTCAAAAATCTTGCCGGACGGTACTTTTTGCAGCACTTCGGGCTCAAAGATGTAGATGCCGGTGCTGGCCAGAGTGGATTTGGCCTCTTCGGGGGCGGGTTTTTCCTGAAAAGACTGGATGTGGCCGTCTTCACCGGCCACCACAATGCCGTAGCTTTGCACGTCTACCAGGGGCACATCCAGCGCCACAACACTGGCGATGGCGCCCTTGGCCTTGTGTTCGGCCAGGGCGGCGGTGATGTCCAGATCAATCAGGGCATCGCCACACAGCACAAGGGTGGTTTCATCAAAAAAGCCGCTGAAATCCTGGATGCGGCGCATGCCGCCGGCCGAACCCATGGGGCGGGGCAGGATGTCGCCGTGGTCGCGCACGCCCTCATAGGCATAGCCAATTTCGACACCCCAGCGGCTGCCGTCACCAAAATATTCTTCAATCTTCTGGTGGTGAAAAGCCACGTTCACCATGATTTCGGTGATGCCGTGGCGTGCCAGATGCTCGATCAGGTATTCCATCACCGGTTTGCCCAGGATGGGCACCATCGGTTTGGGCAGGTCGCGTGTGAGTGGGCGAACGCGGGTGCCTTGTCCCGCCGCCAGAATCATTCCTTTTGCCATTGTTTTTCTGCTTCCCTTGGTTTTATTGACTGGAT
>JBEEMW010000022.1:0-45888 GCA_041192445.1 Pseudomonadota bacterium
CAGCAGCGTTATGGGCTGGCTTTTGGCACGGCCGCCGTGCACCTGTTCGGCTCCTTGCTGCTGACCATCGCAGGCATCTGGTCCGCTACGCTTTTAATAGCTGCTCGCGCATAGTGGACGAGGGCTGGTGGCATTTTTACCCTTTATATGATCTGATTTAAGTAATCCAGATCAGTGAATCCACAAAGAAAATACCGTACAACCCAAGGCGATTTAGTGCACACTATTAATAAGCAGTGTGCACTGCTTAAATCATGCTGCGCAACATCACCCTGTCTGCCGACGAACAACTTATCGCCCGTGCCCGCGAGAAAGCCGGGGCTGCGCAGAGCACGCTCAATGTCGAATTTCGCAAATGGCTGACTGCGTATGCCGCCACACAAGACGATGCCGCAGTGGCCCGTTTTCGGGACGTGATGAAACAACTGGGCACGGTGGACGCAGGCCGAAGCTTCACGCGTGATGAAATGAACGCGCGCTGAACGCATCGCCCGATAACCTGCCGCCAGATTCACCCGCACCCATGACAGCAGGCGCCGTTTTTTTCCTCGACACCAACATCTTCGTCTACGCCCTGCTGGCCAGCGAGCCACTCAAAAAGCAGCGGGCGCTGCAACTGGTGGAACAGGCTCTGGCCAGCCACCTGGGTTGCACCAGTTACCAGGTCATTCAGGAATTCGCCAATGTGGCACTTGGCAGCGATGCCAATTCGCAGTTCAGAAAGTTCGCCCAGCGCTTTACCCACGAGCAATGCAAACAGTTCATCGATGCGGCCATGCAACCGCTCAACCGCGTCACCTCCAGCCCCGAGCTGCTCAATGCGGCGCTGGATTTGCAAAACGACACCCGTTACAGCTTTTATGACAGCCTGGTGCTGGCCGCCGCGCTGCAAGCCGGGGCCGATGTTCTTTATACGGAAGACCTGCAGCACAACCAGCTCGTGGGCGGCACGCTGCGCATCGTCAACCCGTTTTTGATGGTGGCGAATGAGGGTTGAATGCTACCCGCCACCCCGCTGCATGTACAAATCAAACCGCTTCATGAACGCGTAGCGCTGCGTCTCATCCAGACCGGCGAATCTAAAACTCACATGCAGGCGCGGCACCCGCATGAGCGCAATCACACGCGGCTCACCGGTGCGCCAGGTCAGGCCCAGCGCACCATCACCAATGCGCACACCGGCGGTATTGGTTTGCAGCTTCCAGTGGTTGTCGCCAAGCGCATTGGGTAGCCACATCAACCACTCGGCCTCGGTGCAACCCATCTCGCGCTCGAACCGCTCGGGGTAGAACGACTGCATGGCTTTGATACCCGGTTAACGCCCGCTTGACAGCGGGGTTAACCGCCCGCAATCGGCGGCCAGATGGCGAGCACGTCACCTTCCACCAGCGTCTGGCTCAGGCGTTTTTCAGGCTCTATGTATTTGCCGTTGATCAGCACCAGATGCACCAGCTTGGGCGGCATGCCGTAGGGCTCGATGATCTGGCTGATGGTGGCGTCCGGCGCGATGTCCAGGTGCAACAGGTTGGTGTAGCGGGCTTCCGCAGGCAAATAGTCGGTGAGCGACGCAAACAGCTTGAACGTGATTTTCATCCTGGCACTTTACCGCCGCCGTGCGTCTTGTGCGCCCGACCACCCGCCCTGCCCCTGGGCACGGGCCAGATACGCCTCCATCAGCTTTGTGGGGTCGGCCTTCAGGGTATCCTTCCACTCGCCCAGCTTGATCTGGCCTTCTACCAGGCCACGCATCACGCCCACGTGGCCGGTCCAACCCACGCTGTTGCAACCCACCATCACGTCGTCCTTGAATTGCAGGCTCAAGTGGCGGCCTGCCGCCTTGTCGGTCAATTCAACATGCTCACCACCCGGCACACCATCCCATTCACCAAAGCTGGTAGAGATCAGGCCCAGCGTGTCGAGCACGTTGATCTGCGTCACGCCCCTGAGTGCCGCGCGCGGGGCCGCCAGCCCATGCGCCACCATGTTGAGGGCGGCCACACGCGCCTGCTCGGCGGCGTTGGGTTGAATGGCGCTGACCACCGTTTTGCCACTGACCTGGTCAAACGCCTCGGCACAATCACCCGCCGCATAGATGCCGGGCACATTGGTCTGCATGTGTTCATCCGTCAGCACGCCCAGCTTGCAGGCCACACCTGAGCCGCCCAGGAAAGCAATGGCCGGCTTGACGCCGGTGGCGCTGATGACCAGATCAACATCCATGGTTTGACCGTTGGAGAGTTTGACAGTCAACGCAGCACCGGCCCCCCGGGTAATGCCCTCGACCTTGGTGCCGGTAAACACCTGTACACCTTTGGTGCCACACCAGTCCTTGATCATGCCACCCGCGGTGGGGCCCATCATGCGCGGCACCATGCGGTCGCCCATTTCCACCACGGTCAGCTTCACACCGCGTGCGGCCAGCGCTTCCATGATGATGCAGCCAATAAAGCCTGCGCCCATTTGCAGCACCCTCGCCCCCTGGGTGGCCAGTGCCATGATCTTGCGGGCGTCTTCCAGCGTCCAGCAGGGGTGAATGCCGGGCAGGTCCATGCCGGGAATGGGGGCCTGCATCGGACGTGAACCGGTCGCGATCAACAGCGTATCAAACGCCACCGTGCTGCCGTCTTCCATCAACAAGGTTTTGGCCGCGGTGTTGACCTGCCTGGCGCGGGCCTGCACAAGCCTGATGGCCTGATCTGCAAAGTGTGTGGGGCTTTTTCTGAGGTGTGTGCCGCCTTCACCCACGTTGCCGATGAGCAAATAGGGAATGGCCATGCGCGAGTAAGGTGGCTCGGCTTCTTCACCAATCAGCGTGATGGCGTCGTTTGCCGCATGTTTGCGAATGGTCTCGGCGGCAATCACACCGGCAGGGCCGGCTCCAAGAATGACATGGTGCATGTGAGTCTCCAGAAATGGAAAGCGGCTTCAACAAGCCGCTTTCCCGTTGAACCCGAAAAAATGACTTACAGGCCCAGGCGTGCCCGGGTTTCGGCTTTCAGCGTGCCATCGGCATTCCAGCCACGGGCTTCGTAATACTTCGGCAGCATCTGCGGCAGCATGCTGACCTTGCCTTTGGCCGGGCCGGTTTTGGCCGCTTCGGTCAACAGGCGTTTGGGCAGGCTGTCGTCCTTGCTGGTGAAGCCGGCGCGGTTGTTGAAATCACGCTCCATGTTCCAGATGCGCTCACCGATTTTTTCCAGCTCTTCGGTGGTGAACTCCTCGCCACAAGCCGCCGCCATCTGCGGTGCCAGATCAGCCAGGCCCCAGGCAAAGGTGGTGAAAATGCACAGCCCCGATGAGTCAAACGCTGCAGTGGCATCCTGGAAGGCTTTGACCAGCTCGGGTTTGCCTTCGTGCTCCAGCGGATCAGTCTTGATCGGGATACCCAGCACTTCTGACGCAATGGTGTAGCCGCGCAGGTGGCAGCCACCCCGGTTGGACGTGGCATAAGCCAGGCCAATGCCCTGAATACCGCGACCATCGTAGGCCGGGAATTCCTGGCCCTTGGAACTCATGGACAAATCGGGGTGCCCATACTTGGCCGTCAGGCGTTTGGAACCCTGACCAATTTCCTTGCCAAAACCGCGGCTGTTCACGGTTTCTTCAACCAGGAACGCCAGCGCCTGAGCCGAGCCGAACGAGGCTTCAATTCCGATTTGTTCTTTGGTCAGCACACCCATTTCATAGAGTTCCATGACGGCACCGATGGTGGCACCAAAGCTGATGGGGTCAATGCCTTCTTCGTTGCAGACCATGGTGGCGTACTGCAAGGTCTCCAGGTCGTTCACCCCATTGGCTGCACCCAGTGCCCAGGCTGCTTCATATTCCAGCCCGCCCGATGCACCCCAGTACTGCGGCTTGTTGGCCACGGTGAAATGCTTTTCGTCCATCTTGCTGATGCGCCCGCACGCGATGGTGCAGCCGAAGCAGGCCTGGTTGGTGACCAGCTGCTTCTTGCCGTCCGTCTTGCGTGGTGTCGCCATGGCTTCGGCCGAGATGTCTTTGGCACCCTCAAACTGCACGTCCTGGTGGTTGCGGGTAGGCAAAGCGCCCACCTCGTTGATGACGTTCATGAGCACCTGGGTGCCATAGGTTGGCAGGCCCTGACCTGTGACAGCGTTTTCAACCAGTATTTTTTTCTTTTCGGCAATCGCCTTCATGAACGCCTTGGGGTTCACGATATTGCCCACGCCTTTGGTGCCACGTACCGCAATCGCCTTGAGGTTTTTGCTGCCCATCACGGTGCCAACGCCTGATCGGCCAGCAGCACGGTGCAGGTCATTCACCACACTGGCGTAGAGAACGCCATTTTCACCGGCCTTGCCAATGCTGGACACGCGGGTCAGCGGGTCTTGCAGGCTCTTCTTGAGCATCTCTTCGGTCTGCCAGACACTCTTGCCCCACAGGTGGGCTGCATCGCGGATTTCAGCCACGTCGTCGTTGATATACAAATAGACCGGTTTGGCCGATTTGCCCTCAAAAATAACCATGTCCCAGCCGGCCATCTTGAATTCGGCACCCCAGTAGCCACCCGAGTTGGAGCAGGCGATGGCACCGGTCAGCGGGCTCTTGGTGATGACGGTGTAGCGCCCACCGGTAGAGGCCATGGTGCCGGTCAGCGGGCCGGTGGACCAGATGATCTTGTTGTCTGGCGAGAGCGGGTCGACTTTGGCGTCCACCTCTTCAACCAGGTATTTGGAGCCCAGGCCGCGCGAGCCCAGATAAGCCCGTGCCCAGCCCATGTTCAACGGCTCTGACTTGACCGTGCCCGCCGTCAGGTTAACGCGAAGGATTTTTCCTGCCCATGACATGATGGTTCTCCTTAGGAAGCGGAAGTTTGATTGCCGAGCTTGTCAGCCCACTGGGCCATCTTGCCCAGGCCGGTCCAGTTGGCATCAATGAAGGTGATGGCGCCGGTCGGGCAGGCATCAGCGCAGGCGGGCTCGCCGCCGCACAGGTCGCACTTTTGCACCTTGCCGGTTTCTTCAACGTAGTTGATGGTGCCAAACGGGCAGGCGATGGTGCAAACCTTGCACCCGACGCAGGTGGACTCATTGACTTCCATGGCACCGGTTGCCTTGTTCAGGGTAATGGCTTCTACCGGGCAGGCATGCAGGCACCAGGCTTCGTCACACTGGGTGCAGGTGTACGGTACTTTCTTGCCCGTATGGTGAAAGTCAAACACCTTGATGCGTGACTTGGCCGTGGCGAAAGTGCCGTAGTTCTCGAAAGAACACGCCATCTCGCACTGCAAACAGCCAGTGCACTTGTCCGGGTTGATGTGCAACACCTTCTGCATGTTTCTCTCCTGTGGGTAAAACCGTTTGCGGCAGCACCTATGAAATGCCTTGCCTATGAAATTGAATGCATAGTTATTGTTGGAGGGAGGTCTTCAAATGGGCCTAGGGAAAACCCCAGTCGGAATAGGCCTGCGTGTGAAATTCTCAAATTGAAACAGTCCAGAATCAGGTTTAATTCGAGCAACCGATCACACCCACCACTTGAGCACCCCCATGCAGCCTCTAGCGACCAACGCCGAGCAACGCCTGCGTCAAATTGACCAGGCGCGCCAGGCCGTCTTGCGGGACAACCGGCCCCTGTCGGGACTGCTGCCCGAGTCATGGATTGAGCGCTCGTGGCGGCGATGCCTGCAAAACGGCATCAGGCCGGATCAGCCCGTCAGTTTTGACCTGATACCCGCACAGGCGCTGCGCCGCACCGAAGAGGCCAATCACACGCTGCTGACTGCGGCACGCCCGATACTGGACAAACTGGGCCGGGCTGTGGCTGACACGCGGTACTTTGCGATTCTCACCAATGCGGAGGGTGTGGTGGTGGACGTCAATGGCCCCATCAATCGCCGGGACCGGCGGGCCGATGTCATCAGCCGTATTGGTGTGGATTTGTCAGAGGCCAAGGTCGGCACCACCGCGATTGGTGCAGCCCTGACCGAATTGCAGCCGGTGTGGCTGCATCGTGGGGAGCATTTTTTTGACGCCAATTCGGCCTACAGCTGCGCCGGGGCACCGCTGCTTGGCCCCGATGGACGTTGTGTCGGCATGCTGGACCTGACCGGCATTGAAGCCACCGAGCGGCCCGAGCTCAAGCATTTGGTCATGCACTCGGCGCGCAGCATTGAAAACGCCCTGACGCTCAATCAGAAACATTTTCTGACCGTTCGCATCACCTGGCCGGGCCACAATCTGGACGAGGATACCGACGGCCTGGTCTGCCTTGATGCCGACGGCTGGGTGACCGGGGCCAACTCAGCCGCGCGGCAAATGATCCCCCATTTGATGGTGTCTGGCACGGGCCGTATCCATTCCAGCGATTTGTTTGCCATGAGTTATGAGTTGCTGTTTGCGGGTGCGCAGCACCGACGCACCGATGGGCCTTCGCCACTGGACGTGCCGCTGTGGTCAGGCCTGCGCCTGCATGCGGTCACCAGCAGGACCGACAGCCCCCATGAGCTCACGCGCAAGGGTTTGGGTTTCAGTGCGCCCCTGCCTCTTAAGGAAACCGAAACCGCCCTGATTCGCCAGGCCGTGGCCCAGGCCAAAGGCAACGTGATGAAGGCCGCGCTGGCTCTGGGCATCAGCCGGGCCACGGTTTACCGCAAGCTTGGAAACAAGAAATGAGACCGTTGCGACTTCCTGGCCACCCGTTCCTGCGCCGCTGGCCCCTGTCCTTCATGCTTCTGGCGGCCTGTGCCGGCCTGCATGCCGAGGCCGTGCAGGTCGCAGTGGCCGCCAACTTTGCCGGCCCCATGACGGCCATCACCGCCGTTTTTGAAAAAGATACCGGTCACAAGGCGCTGCTGTCCTTTGGTGCAACCGGCAAGTTTTACGCCCAGATCAAAAGCGGGGCCCCCTTTGATGTCTTTCTGGCAGCCGATGAAAAAACACCGCTTCGGCTGGCCGACGAGGGATTGGCGGTAGCCAGCACAAGCTTCACCTATGCCACAGGGCGGCTGGTGTTGTGGTCAGCCAGACCTGACTTTGTGGACGCGCAGGGGCAAGTCCTCAAAACCGGCCGGTTTGACAGGCTTGCCATCGCAGCCCCCACACTCGCGCCCTATGGCGCTGCAGCGCTGGAAACACTCACACAATTAGGTTTGCAAAACGCCCTGGGCGCGAAAATTGTTCAAGGCGAGAGCATTGGTCAGACCTTCAATTTCGTTTACTCTGGCAACGCCGAACTGGGCTTTGTGGCGCTGTCACAAGTGATTGAGCACGGTCAGGGCAGCAGTGGTTCGAAATGGGTGGTACCGGCCAGCCTGTACAGCCCCCTGCACCAGGACGCGGTGGTGCTGGTACATGGCAAGAAAAATCGGGCAGCCGAGGCCTTGATGGCGTTCCTGAAAACCGAAAAAGCCAGGGCGATCATCCGGGCCTTTGGATACGAGCTTTAGGTGCGGATTTGGGTTCGGGTTTGACCGCCATCACACTCACCTTGAAGCTGGCGGGGCTGACCACCCTCATCCTGCTGTTGCTGGGCACACCGCTGGCCTGGTGGCTGGCGCGCACACGCTCAGCCTGGAAAGCTGTGGCCGGTGCCGTTGTGGCGCTGCCGTTGGTGCTTCCCCCCACGGTACTGGGTTTTTACCTGCTGGTGACACTGGGCCCCAATGGGCCGGCAGGTCAGTTGACGCAGGTTTTGGGGCTCGGGTTGCTGCCTTTCACTTTCGCGGGGCTGGTGGTGGGCTCGGTGCTGTATTCGCTGCCCTTCGTGGTGCAACCCTTGCAAAACGCTTTTGAAGCGATTGGCGAACAGCCGCTGGAGGCGGCGGCCACCCTGCGAGCCTCGCCACTGGACACGTTTTTCAGCGTGGTGTTGCCACTGGCCAGGCCGGGCTACCTCACCGCCACCGTGATGGGGTTTGCCCACACGGTCGGTGAATTTGGTGTGGTGTTGATGATGGGCGGCAACATTCCCGGCCAGACACGGGTTGTGTCGGTGCAAATTTATGACTACGTGGAGGCACTGGAATACACCCGTGCGCACTGGCTGGCGGGTGGTTTGGTGGCTTTCTCGTTTCTGGTGCTGCTGGCGTTGTACACGCTGAACCCGACCGGCAAACACCGGCTGCCATCATGAACGCCGACGCCTCTTCAGACAAAATCAGGGCGCGTCTGAACGTGGTTCGCCAGACAGCAGGGCGCACCGGCTTCGTGCTGAATGTGAACCTGGATCTGCCTGGGGACCGGGTCAGCGCCCTGTTTGGCCACTCGGGTTCCGGTAAAACAAGCTGCCTGCGCGCAATCGCCGGGCTGGAGCGGCTTGCGAATGCCTTTGTAGAAGTGAATGGTGAAGTCTGGCAAGACGATGCGCGGGGTATCTTTTTACCCACCTGCCAGCGCGCCGTGGGTTATGTGTTTCAGGACGCCGGGCTGTTTAGCCACCTGAACGTCGCCCGGAATCTGGCCTACGGCAACCAGCGTGTACCGGCTGCGCATCAACGGGTGCCGCTGGCGCAGGTGGTCGATCTGTTGGGGCTGGCGGGCCTGATGGATCGCATGCCCGGCACATTGTCCGGCGGCGAGCGCCAGCGCGTGGCCATTGGCCGTGCGCTGGCCACCAGCCCGCGGCTGTTGCTGATGGATGAGCCACTGGCCTCGCTGGATGCCCAACGCAAAGCCGAAATACTGCCCTACCTGGAAAGCCTGCGCGACCAGTTGCACATGCCCGTGATCTATGTCAGCCACGCTGTTGACGAGGTGGCGCGACTGGCCGACCACCTGGTGCTGCTGGACGCGGGCCAGGTGACTGCCAGCGGCGCCACGCATGATTTGATAACGCGACTCGATCTGTCGCTGGCCCATGGCGATGCAGCAGGGGCCATTGTTCACACCACCATCTGCGGTCACGAGCCCGCCTACCACCTGACCCTGGCAGAGTTTCCCGGCGGCCGCCTGAGCGTGCCGCAGCAAGCCTTGGCGGTAGGCCAGCGTCTGCGCATCCGGGTGCAGGCACGCGACGTCAGCCTGACACTGCAGCCTCAGACCGGCACCAGCATTCTCAACATCCTGCCCGTGACGGTGACCGGTTTGTCGGACGACAGCCCCGGCCAGGTGATGGTGGCGCTGGATGCCGGTGGCACGCCGCTGCTGGCCCGCATCACACGCAAATCGGTGGAGGCACTGGGGCTAGTGGCGGGCGGCACGGGGGGGCGGGTCATTTACGCCCAGGTCAAGGGCGTCGCGATTCTGGGGCCCTGAGCGGCCCGGTCATAAGCCTTTCAGGGGCTGTGGATTCACGCGCGAAGGTTGCCACTGATCGCGGTCACCCCCTTAAACTGCGCCCACCTGAACCGCTCTGGACAACCCATGGACTTTTTACTTGACCCCAACATCTGGATTGCGTTCTTCATGCTCACGGCGCTGGAGATCGTGCTGGGCATTGACAACATCATTTTCATCAGCATTCTGGTCGGACGTTTGGCACCTGACCAGCGTGATCGGGCACGCCGTCTGGGCCTGGGCTTTGCCATGGTTTCGCGCATCGCACTGCTGTTCAGCCTGTCGTGGGTGATGACGCTGACCAGCACCCTCTTCTCCGTGTTGGGCCATGACATCAGCGGACGTGACCTGATCCTTCTGGGCGGGGGCCTGTTTTTGCTCTACAAGGCTTCTCACGAGATTTTTCTGGAGGTTGAGGCCCACCAGCCTAAAGAGGTGAGCGCCGGGGTCGATACCGTGAAGACGGGGGCTTCGCTATTTTGGGGAACCATCATTCAAATCGGCATTGTCGATATTGTGTTTTCGCTGGACTCGGTGATCACCGCCGTGGGCATGGTGGACAACATCAAGGTGATGGTCACCGCCGTGATTGCCTCCGTCGCAGTCATGATGTTCGCCGCCAGGCCCATTGGCGATTTTGTGGACAAACACCCGTCCATCAAGGTTTTGGCACTGTCGTTTTTGACCATGGTGGGGACTTTGCTGATCGCCGAGGCGTTTGACGTGCATGTACCCAAAGCCTACGTTTACACTGCAATGCTGTTTTCATTGGGGGTTGAGGCACTGAATATTCGTGCCCGGTCCAAGCGGCTGGCCATCATGGGCTAGTCACCACGTTTTGAAGGGGCCCGGATGCTGATTAACTGCGTTGTCTATCAAGACGGCAAAAAACTGGCAGATATCGAAGTTGCTGAAATCAGTGACTACATTTCACGCACCGGAACCTTCGTCTGGGTGGCCCTGCAAGACGCCACTTCGGCCGAGCTGGTGGAAATGCAGCATGAGTTCGGTCTGCATGAGCTGGCGGTTGAAGACGCCCAACACGGACACCAGCGCCCCAAAATCGAAGAGTATGGGACGTCGCTGTTCACCGTCCTGCATCTGGTCGAGCCCGTGCCGGGCAACCTCAAGGAGCTCAATGTTGGCGAGGTGAATGTGTTCACCGGGAGCAACTACGTTTTGTCGGTGCGCAACCGCAGCCAACAAGGATTTTTGGGCGTGCGGGAACGCTGCGAACGTGAACCGGAACTGCTCAGAAACGGCTCGGGGTTTGTGCTCTACGCCCTGATGGATGCGGTGGTGGACCGCTACTTTCCCATCCTGGACAAGTTTGAATCCGAGCTGGAAGACATTGAAGAAGATATTTTCACCAAGGGAACGGCGCGTTCGAACATCGAGCGGCTCTATGAGCTCAAACGCCGGGTGATGGTGCTCAAACATGCGGTGGCCCCGCTGCTGGAAGGTGCCGGCAAGCTGCACGGCGGACGGGTTCCGCACATGTGCCAGGGTGTTCAGGACTATTTTCGCGACGTGGTGGACCATCTCACACGCATCAATTCACTGATCGACACCATCCGCGACACGATTGCAACGGCCATTCAGGTCAATCTGGCCATGGCCACGATTGAAGAGAGTGAAATCACGAAACGCCTGGCGGCCTGGGCCAGCATTTTTGCCGTGTGCACCGCCTTTGCCGGCCTTTGGGGCATGAACTTTGAGCACATGCCCGAGCTGAAATGGGAGTATGGCTACCCCATGGCCCTGGCTACCATCGTCATCTCATGCGCCCTGTTGTACCGTAAGTTTCGCAAAGCCGGCTGGGTTTGACGAGCGGCAGGCGGGCCGCCTGCCGCGGCTATTTGGTGGCGTTCGGGAAAAACAGCTGCTCACCACCGATTTTGTAGCCCGCAATCACCGCTTGCCCCGGCGCGGACACCACCCAGTCCACAAACTTCTGTCCTTCGGCCACCTTGACCTGAGGGTGTTTGGCCGGGTTCACCAGCATCACGCCATACGGGTTAAACAGCTTGTTGTCGCCTTCGACCAGCACCGCCAAATCGCCCCGGTTTTTGAAGTTCAACCAGGTAGCGCGGTCAGCCAGCACGTAGGCGGCGCTGCTTGACGCGATGTTGAGCGCGGGGCCCATGCCACAACCGCAGGCCCGGTAACCGCTGCCTTTTTTGTCGGCCAGACCCGCCAGACTCCAGAAGCGCAACTCCGCCGAATGGGTGCCGCTTTTGTCGCCCCGGGAGATGAAGTCGCCATTGGCTGCGGCGAGCTTTTTCAAGGCGGCCACGATGTCTTTGCCGCTGACGCCCACAGGATCCGCCCTGGGGCCGATCAATACAAAGTCGTTGTACATCACGGGCAGGCGCTTCACCCCAAAACCCTCCTGCATGAATTTTTCTTCGGCTTCCATGTCGTGCACAAACACCACGTCGGCATCACCACGCCGGGCCATGTCCAGCGCCTGCCCGGTACCCAGGGCCACCACCTTGACGTCAATGCCGCTGGCCTTTTTGAATTCAGGCAGCAGGTAGCCAAACAGGCCGGATTGCTCGGTTGACGTGGTCGACGCCACCACGATGGATTGACCCGATGCCGCAACACATGTCACCATGGCCGCTATAAAAATAGTAGCTGCTGACGCATATTTGACGAGGGCTGAAGCCCTAAATGATTCAAATTTATTCAAGACTGCTCTCCTTTGACAAACGAATGGGCAGCTTCGGACACCTGCTTCAAAAGCGGCCCGTTAAAAAACTCATGCACCGGCAGGTCGGCCATCAGCCGTCCGTGCTCCAGGTAAACCACACGGCTGGCCAGACGCTTCACCTGACCCAGGTTGTGGCTGGCAAACACCATCGTCATCGGTTTGGCGTTGTAGCCTCTCGCAAACTCGTCCATCAGCGCTTCCACCTCGCGCTTGGCATGCGGGTCCAGGCTGGCGGTGGGTTCGTCCAGCAGCAACACATCCGGCTGCAGCACCCAGGCACGCGCAAGGGCCAGCCGTTGCTGCTGCCCGCCAGAGAGGGTTCGCGCGCTGCGCAAGGCCACGTGGGCCAGGCCGACACGCTCCAGCGCCTGGTCCGCACGCGCGCGCGCACTCGACCACCCGCCACCAGCCAGCCACAGGCCCAGCGCCACGTTGTTCTGGGCCGACGTGCGCAACATGTACGGGCGCTGAAACAGCATGGCCTGGCGTGCGGCCAAATCACGGTTTGCCACACCGGCGCTGGGCGCATGCAGGCCGTGCAACACACGCAGCAGCGTACTTTTACCGCTGCCGTTGCTGCCGACCAGGGCAACACGTTCGCCGCGCCGGATGGTGAGGTTCACGCCCATCAACGCCGTGACCGAGCCAAAGCGCATGTTCACCGCGCTCAGGTTAAACAGTGCACTCACGCCATGACCCCTCGTACCCCGGTGGGCGCATGGCCTTCGGCTTGCTCGCGCCAGCGCCTAACCACCGCGATCAGCACATTGAGCAGCAACACCACACCCAGCAAAATCAGGCCCAGTGCCAGCGCCACAGGCAAATCGCCTTTGCTGGTTTCCAGCGCAATCGCCGTGGTCATGACACGGGTGAAGCCATCAATATTGCCGCCCACGATCATCACCGCACCCACTTCGGAGATGGCTCGCCCAAACGAGGCAATCAGCACGGTCAGCAGGGCGTAGCGCTCATCCCAGGCCAGCAATACGCTGCGTATCAGCGTGCCTGCACCCAGAGAGCGCAGTTGTTCGCCCTGCGTGCGCTCAACATCTTCCACGGTTTGGCGAGTCAGTGCGGTGACAACGGGCAACACCAGGCAGGCCTGGGCAATCACCATGGCTTTGAAGCTGAACAGCCAACCCAGAAACCCCAGGGGACCTGAGCGTGACAGCAGCAAATAAATCACCAACCCCACCACCACGGAAGGCACCGCCAGCAAGGTGTTGAGCACGGTGAGCACCCCACCCCGCCCCGCAAACCGGGCAACCCCCAGCCAGGCACCCAGCAGCAAACCCAGCCCGCACGCCAGGGCGCAAGCTGTTGCACTCACGGCCATCGATCGCCCCACGATAGCGAGCAGCCCGGAGTCCAGTGACGTGATCAGTTGCAACGCTGTAGCCGCGCTTTGTGTGAACGTAGACATAAGTTGCGGTATCGTAGGCATTCCATCAATCACCTGCGATATGAAGCGCCGTGCATAGGCTCCAGTTCCACTACACCCTGTCGCGCGACAGCAGCCCCGCGCTGATCCGCAACCCCTTGATTGACCTGCTGCAAGCCGTGTCCACCCAGGGGTCCATTTCGGCGGGTGCACGCGCGCTGGGTTTGTCTTACCGCCATGTGTGGGGCGAGCTCAAGCGCTGGGAAAACGAGCTGGGCAATGAGCTGGTAGTGTGGGAAAAAGGCCAGGCGGCCCGTCTGACTGAATTTGGCTCGAAGCTGATGTGGGCCGAACGCCAGGCGCAGGCGCGGTTGTCACCACAAATAGAAGCCCTGCGGGCCGAGCTGGAACGCACCTTTGCCGTGGCCTTTGACGATTCAGCCCATGTGGTGACGCTGTACGCCAGCCACGATGAGGCACTGACCACCCTGCGCGAACATGCGCTGATACACGGCCAGGAGCAGGGGCAAGGGCAGCTTCATCTGGACATTCGCTTCGCCGGCAGCGTGGACGCCATCCGCGCCCTGAACGAAGGCCGCTGTGTGATGGCGGGCTTTCACACGCTGCAGACTACCGGCAGCAGGACCCTGACTGAGCGCACCTACAAGCCCCTGCTGCAGCCGGGCCAGCACAAGATCATCGGCTTTGCACAGCGGACACAGGGCCTGATGGTGGCAAAAGGCAATCCGTTGGGCCTGCGGTCGCTGCAGGATGTAGCTACCCACAACGCCCGCTTTGCCAACCGGGCATTGGGTACCGGTACACGGGTGGTGCTGGACGAGTTGCTGGCGCAGGCCGGACTGGTGGCAACCGACATTCAGGGCCATGACCACACCGAGCCCTCGCACGCGGCCGTCGCAAGTGCCGTGGCTGCGGGACAGGTTGATGCAGGCATCGGCATTGCAGCAGCGGCGCACCGTGCAGGGCTCGATTTTGTACCGCTGGCCGATGAGCGCTTTCACCTGGTGTGCCTCAAATCAGCCTTGTTACAACCCGGCATCCAGGCCTTGCTGCGCCTGTTGCAAACACCGGCATGGCAGGCCGCAGTAGCCGCAATACCCGGACACAAGGCCCTGCAAAGCGGGGAGGTGTTGTCGATGCGAAAAGTGTTGCCCTGGTGGGATTACCGCCAGACCAAAGTACACCCGGCCAACAAACTCTAACCACGATTTGCTGCCGATTTTGGCGAGGCAAATGGGTGATGCCAGACCTATGAAATGACATGCCTAGCCCGGCGCGGACAAGCTGTATCGCTCTGTCACAGGTGTTGCATTCTGGAGCGCATCACGGCCAGCCAATCGGCTCCCGAAAATTCATGAAAGTTGTTTCAAATCAACGGTCTCACATCAAACATCGGTGTTGGCACGGGACTTGATAGAGAGCTTGGCCCGCGAGGGACAAACTTTTAGCAATCAGCCATAACGAGGACACACGATGATCTACGCAGCTCCCGGTACCCCCGGTGCAAAAATCGCATTCAAAACCCACTACAACAACTTCATCGGTGGCCAATTCGTCCCACCGGTAAAGGGCGAATACTTCGAGGTCATTACCCCGATCACCGGCAAGCCCTACACCCAGGCAGCTCGCTCCACCGCAGCGGACATTGATCTGGCGCTGGATGCAGCCCACGCCGCCGCCGACCAATGGGGCCGCACATCGCCCACTGCCCGGGCCGGCATTTTGCTGAAAATAGCCGACCGCATGGAGGCCAACCTGGAACTCCTGGCCTACGCAGAAACCATCGACAACGGCAAGCCAATCCGTGAAACACTGAACGCGGACATTCCATTGGCGATCGATCATTTCCGCTACTTTGCAGGCTGTGTGCGAGCGCAGGAAGGCGGCTTGAGCGATCTGGACGGTGACACGGTGGCCTACCATTTTCAGGAACCGCTGGGCGTGGTGGGTCAAATCATTCCGTGGAACTTCCCCATCCTGATGGCGGCGTGGAAGCTGGCCCCAGCTATTGGTGCTGGCAACTGCGTGGTGCTCAAGCCCGCTGAATCAACTCCCGTCAGCCTGCTGATCATGGCCGAGTTGATTGCCGACTTGCTGCCACCTGGCGTGCTCAACATCGTCAACGGTTATGGACGTGAGGCCGGCATGCCCCTGGCCACCAGCCGCCGTATCGCCAAGATTGCCTTTACCGGCTCCACCACCACCGGCCGCGTGATTGCGCAGGCTGCGGCCAACAGCCTGATTCCCGCGACACTGGAACTCGGTGGCAAGTCCCCCAACATCTTCTTTGCCGATGTCATGGACAAGGACGACGGCTTTCTGGACAAGGCCATTGAAGGCATGGTGCTGTTCGCATTCAACCAGGGCGAAGTCTGTACCTGCCCGTCACGTGCCCTGATTCAGGAATCGATATACGACAAGTTCATGGAGCGTGTGCTCAAACGCGTGGCCGCCATCAAGCAGGGTAACCCGCTGGACACCGACACCATGATGGGTGCGCAAGCCTCCAAAGAGCAGATGACCAAGATCATGTCTTACCTTGATCTGGGCAAGCAAGAAGGTGCAGAACTGTTGATCGGTGGCGGGAAACCAACCATGGAAGGTGATCTGGCGGGTGGTTACTACGTGCAACCCACGCTGTTCAAGGGCCACAACAAGATGCGCATCTTCCAGGAAGAGATCTTTGGCCCGGTGCTGGCCGTGACCACCTTCAAAGACGAAGCCGATGCACTGGCCATTGCCAACGACACGCTCTACGGTCTGGGTGCCGGTGTGTGGAGCCGCAACGGCAATGTTGCCTACCGCATGGGCCGCGCCATCAAGGCAGGCCGCGTGTGGACCAACTGCTACCACGCCTACCCCGCGCACGCAGCGTTTGGCGGCTACAAGGAATCGGGCATCGGCCGCGAAACCCACAAGATGATGTTGAACCACTACCAACAAACCAAGAATCTGCTGGTCAGCTACAGCGAGCAAAAACTCGGCTTCTTCTGATCCGGAATTCTGCTTTCAGCGACTCACACTCAGGGGGCGGGCAACCGCCCCCTTTTTTTACATGGAGATCAACATGGTTGAAAAAGTCATTGCGACCCCCGCAGCACTCGAACTCGTCGAATTCCTCAAGCAAAAACACGGCACGCTCATGTTTCACCAGTCTGGCGGTTGCTGCGACAACAGCGCGGCCAACTGCTACCTGCCAGGAGAAATCACCATGGGCGCGGGTGACGTCTATCTTGGTGACATCGGTGGCTGCACCTTCTACATTGGCAAGTCCCAGTACGAATACTGGAAGCACACCCAGCTCATCATCGATGTCATCGACGGCCACGGCGGAACCTTCTCGCTCGAAGGCCCGGAGGGCAAGGCGTTCCACACGCGCTCAAGGGTATTTACCGAGGCCGAATTGGCCGAACTCAACCAGCAGGACCTTTAAAGCGCGCAAGACCTGAACCCGACAAAAATATCGTCGCGCTCGGGCGGGTAAAAGTTGCGGTACGTCGGCGCCTTCATCCGGGCGCGGGTGGCAAACGAGGCACCGCGAAGCACTTTGTGGGTGCCGAACCAGGGCTCAGAATAATCACGGTACGGATCTGCAGAAAAACCGGGGTAGCCCTTGAAGGTGGTACCGGTCCATTCCCAGACATCGCCCCATCGCATGCCGCGACGCCCGGCACTGTGTGCAGCCACCTCCCATTCCACTTCTGCGGGCAAGCGCCGACCGGCCCAACGACACCAGGCATCCGCCTCCCACCAGCTCACGTGCATAACCGGCTGGCCACCCAGCATGCGCCGGATGGTTCCAAAGCGGGTTTGCATGACCGCGCCGCTGGCCACGCTGATCTGGTCCACATAACGGGGGCCGCGCCGGCCTTCCCTGGCCGCCTTGCGCTGTAACCATTGCCATCCTTGCGGGTGCCACAACCCGGCGCGGTCGTAGCCCCCATCTGCCACAAATTCAACAAACTGGGCCCAGGTCACAACCTGCGCGTCAATCTCAAACTCAGGCACCTGCACCTCATGCGCCTGACGCTCGTTGTCAAAAGTAAATCCCCCACCCATTGCGCGGCCGAGCTGCCAGCGCGTCGCGGGAACCTGCAACGGCTCTCGCACCGGCACCGGGCCCGGCATGCTCATGCCCAGCGGCAAACCCAGTGTTTGTGCCATGTGAACCAGCGCCTCACCGTGCATGTCCTCGTGAAACAGGGCAAGGCGGTAAAAATACAGCGCATCGTCCTCATCGGGCGCTTTTTCCAGCAATTCCAGATTGGTTTCCAGGGTGTTGAGCAGGTAGGTTTTGATGCCCCCGAGATCGGGCGAGTCCAGCGTCCACCGGTTGTCATGCGGCACGAGGGAAGCGTCCCACAACCCATCGGCCCGCAATTCGATGGACGCCAGCCGGGTGGCCGCGGGGTCACAGCCAGCACCCCGATGCCGCTGCATGTTGCGGGCAATCCACCACTCCTGAAACCAGCCAATATGGCCCAACTCCCAGAGCGGCGGGTTGAGTTCGGCCAGTAGCGGTACCTGAAACTGCACCGCACCCAGGGCTTTTTCATAATGGGACAGCAAATACAGGGTGTGATTGCGGGCGTCCATCAGTGCCAGAGACAACAACCCTCGCCCGGCACTGCGAACCAGCGGCGAATCGATGGAGACCGCAGCAGAAGTGGGAGACAGCGGGGAGTTAAGCGCCATCCCGCATTATTGACGCAGCCATGCCCGCACGGTGATGGGGAAAATCAGCCTGATGCAGATCGCATTAGGGTTAACCCCGGTCGGCCAGTCAGGTTTTCTACAGGACTTTAGGGCACCATCGACGCTACTTATTTCACGCTTGGAGGCACACGGTGTCAGGATTACTCAAACTTGCATTTGGCATGGACTGGATCAGTGAAAAGTTCGGCAAACTCGCCACCTGGACGGTGCTGCTGGCGGCCCTGATCAGTGCCGCCAACGCGTTCGTCCGTTATGGCTTTGACTGGAGTTCCAACGCCTTCATCGAAATTCAGTGGTACCTATTTGCCTACATGGTGATGGTCGGTGCACCCCTGGTGCTCAAACTCAACGAACATGTGCGGGTTGACCTCATTTATGGCAACCTGAAGGGCAATGGCCCGGTTTATGTCGATCTGTTTGGCCTTGTGTTCTTTCTGCTGCCGGTGATTGGCTTGCTGGCCTATTTGTCCTGGCCCTATTTTGTCAACACCTTTGTCTCCGGTGAAATGTCACAAAACGCCGGTGGACTGATTCGCTGGCCCGCCGTGCTGACCCTGCCACTGGGCTTTGCCCTGATCTGGTTTCAGGGCGTGGCGGAAATCATCAAACGCGTGGCCTACCTGCAAGGCAAGTACCAGATGGCGACCCACTACGAGAAGCCTCTGCAGTAAGTGGACTCTCCCTCTGTCATCTATACAGCTAACTGATTCAGGAATAAAAAAATGGAAATGGTCAATTTTGCCCCTGTCATGTTTGCGGGGCTGGTCGTCATCATGCTGATCGGCTTCCCGGTCGCATTTTCACTGGCTGCGCTGGGTTTGGGCAGCGCCTTTTATGCCATCGAGATGGGCTGGTTCCCGGCCGCCTTTATGGGCAATTTGCCCATATCCATCTTTTCGATTCTCAACAACGAGTTGCTGTTGGCCATTCCCTTTTTCACCTTCATGGGCACCATTCTTGAAAAATGTGGCCTTGCCGAGGACATGCTTGATTCGATGGGTCAATTGTTTGGTCCGATCCGCGGTGGCCTGGGCTATTCGGTCATCCTGGTCGGGTTCATTCTGGGGGCCATCACCGGTACCGTTGCCGGTCAGGTGATTGCCATGGCCCTGATTTCCCTGCCCGTGATGATGCGATACGGCTACAACATGCGTTACACCACAGGTGTGTTGGCTGCATCAGGCACCATCACCCAACTGGTCCCCCCGTCACTGGTCCTGGTGGTGCTGGCGGATCAGCTGGGCAAACCCGTTGGCGACATGTACAAGGGTGCCTGGGGCCCATCGTTGCTGCAAATCGCCATGTTTGCGTTGTACACCTTTGCACTGAGCCGGATCAAACCCGATCACGTACCCGGTGTACCCAAAGAAGCGCGCACCCTGAACGGCTGGCCCCTGTGGAGAAAATGCCTCAAGGGAATTGTCCCCTCGGCCATCCTGATTTTCACCGTGCTGGGCTCCATGGGCGGACTACCCTTCCAGGACACCGCCATCGCGACACCCACCGAAGCGGGTGCCATGGGTGTGGTTGGGGCTCTGATCCTGGCGGCCATGTCCAGACGCCTGACCATGGCCTTGATCTGGGACGCCATGACCGGCACCATGCGCTTGACGGCCATGGTGGTGTTCATCCTGATTGGCTCACGGGTGTTCAGCCAGGTGTTTCAAGGTGTTGATGGTGCCAAATGGGTTGAACACCTGCTGACGGGTTTGCCGGGTGGCCAGGTCGGTTTTTTGATCGTGGTGAACGTTTTTGTTTTCTTCCTGGCGTTTTTTCTGGATTTCTTTGAGATCGCTTTCATCATCGTGCCCATGCTGGCACCAGTCGCTGCCAAGCTGGGGATTGACCTGGTCTGGTTTGGCGTCTTGCTGTGTGTGAACCTGCAGACCAGTTTCATGCACCCGCCGTTTGGGTTTGCACTGTTCTATCTGCGTGGTATTGCCGACACCCTGTTCAAGGACAAGCGCATTCCCGTGCCGGTGAAATCCAGTGACATTTACATGGGTGCCATTCCCTGGGTCATCATGCAGGTGATTCTGGTGGTCGTGGTCATCTTTGTGCCGGAATCGGTCACCATGTTCCTCGACAAGGAGGTGGTGGTTGACATTGACAAGGTCAAAATCGAAATGCCTGCAGAAGAGCTTGCCCCGGCTGCCGTGCTCAAGCCGGGGGAACTGCCCGCTCCTGCAGAAAAAGAGGGAGCGCCGGCGAATGCCGCTTCTGAAAAGGCGGCCGAAAAAGCCGCTGACGAGGAGCAAAAGAAAATCGACGACCTCTTCAAGAAATAGGTGCTTGTAACTGTGACCGATGCTCCTGTTTTTGCGTTCGTGCCTGCCACCGGACGCATCGAATGCAGCGCGTTTTCAGCGCCGTTCAAAGCGCTGGCCGTGACGCTGGTGACTTTGGCAATGGTCTGGGGATGGCGGATGTGGGCCAGTGGCCTTCTGGAGCCCAGTCTGCAGTCCAGCGGCTGGCTGGTGGCTGCTCTGTGCATGATGGCCTACACCCAATGGCATATCCTGCGGGGAAAGACAACGCTGGACGGGGTTGCCATTCAACAAACCTGGGTCTGGTCCAAACGCACCGAGTTGCGCGACCTGGCTTATGCCAAGCTGATTCGGGTTCGGGGTTTTGAGTGGCTGATTGCGCCACGCCTGTACACCAAGACTTTTTCAAACAAGCTGGCTGTGTTTTACGCTGCGTCGCCGGTTATGCTGGCCGAATTTCACCGGTTGGAGCAGGAACTGGGCTCCCATCAAAAAACCGCGCCGTAGCGCGGTTTTTTGATGGGCTGAAACCCTTACAGCTTTTGCTCTTGCATGAATTTGTCAAACGTGGCTTCAGTGAAGCGGAACCAGAGGTTGGAGTCTGCGCGGAACTTCGAATAGTCCGTGTAAATTTTCTTCCAGTCTTCGTTCTTGTCTGACAATTCACCGTACAGGGCCATGGCTTCCTTGAACGCCGCAGCCATCACCTCTTTCGGGAAGGCGCGCAGCTTGGTGCCGGAGCCGACCAGTTGTTTGAGCGCGGTAGGATTTTTGGCATCGTACTTGGCCTGCATATCCGTATGGGCGTATGCGGCAGCGTTTTCAACAATGGCCTTGTTCTCGGGCGAGAGCGCCTCAAACGCCTTCTGATTGATGAACAGATCCAGCTGAGGGCCACCTTCCCACCAGCCAGGGTAGTAATAGTAGGGCGCCACTTTGTTGAAGCCCAGCTTCTGGTCATCGTACGGGCCGACCCATTCGCAGGCGTCGATCGTGCCTTTTTCCAGCGCGGTGTAGATCTCGCCGCCGGGAATGTTTTGGGGGATCACGCCCAAACGCTCAATCGCCTTGCCGGGAAATCCGCCGGTGCGAAACTTCAGGCCCTTGAGGTCTTTGACAGACTTGATCTCCTTGCGGAACCAGCCACCCATCTGCGCACCGGTGTTTCCCATGGGGAAATTGATGATGCTGTACTTGGCGTAAAACTCACGCATCAGCGTCAGGCCGTTGCCCTGGTACATCCAGGCGGTCATCTGGCGGCTATTCAGGCCGAACGGGATCGCGCAACCCAGGGCAAAGGCCTCGTTTTTGCCAAAGAAATAGTAAGGCGCTGTGTGCGCGCACTCGATGGAACCTTGCTGCACCGCATCCACCACACCCAGCGCAGGCGAAATTTCACCAGCGGCGTGGGTTGAAATCTCAAACTTGCCTCCTGACATTTCTTTCACGTGTTTGGCAAACACTTCGGCTGCGCCGTAAATGGTATCCAGCGCCTTGGGAAAGCTTGACGCCAGACGCCAGCGGACTGCAGCCTGGGCATGTACCGCCGGGGCAACGCCTGCGGCCAGAACGCCAGCGATACCGGCGTTTTTAATTAGGGAACGACGATCCATGTAATTCTCTCCATGAGGTTGATTTGAGCAATTCGTCTGGCTTTTGGCGCACACGATGACTTGTGATGGTCAAAGGGCATTGTAGGAAGGCTTTGGCTGCGTTTCAGGGCGGGTTTTCCCTTGCGAAAAGCTTACTGTCAGCTTGCCTTCAGGCTTGTCACGCTACTATTTTGAGAGCAGGTCGTGCAGTATCCACGAGGGCTGCGAAGCGTTTTCTTATTGAACCTTCAATGCCGGAGGCATCCAGGCCCTGCAGCGCCAGCAACTTGCCCGGATCACCATGTTCAATGAAGATGTCGGGCAGACCCAGACACAAGGTGGGCTTCTGTACGCCGGCGATTTGCAAGGCTTCCAGCACCGCACTGCCCGCGCCCCCAAACAGTGCACCCTCTTCGACCGTCACCAGGGCCTCATGCGCTGCCGCCACCTGCAGCAACAACGCCACGTCAAGCGGCTTGGCCCAGCGCATATTGATCACCGTTGCATTGAGTTTGTCGGCGGCTTCCAGTGCGGGGTACAGCAGCGTGCCAAACGCCAAAATGGCAATGCCCGCGCCCTGGCGTTTGACCTCGCCCTTGCCAAAAGGCAGGGCCTGCAAACCAGCTTTCACCGTCACACCAGCACCGGCACCACGGGGGTAACGCACCGCGACCGGGTGGTCTTGTCCAAAAGCGGTGCTCAACAGCTGGCGGCATTCGTTTTCGTCTGCCGGGCAGGCCACACTCATGTTGGGGATGCAGCGCAGATAAGGAATGTCATAGGCACCCGCGTGGGTGGCACCATCCGCGCCCACCAGACCGGCGCGGTCTAGCGCAAACACAACCGGCAGGTTCTGGATGGCCACGTCGTGGATCAACTGGTCATAGGCACGCTGCAAAAAGGTGGAGTAAATCGCCACGACAGGTTTCATGCCTTCGCAAGCCAGGCCAGCCGCAAAGGTGACGGCGTGTTGCTCGGCAATGCCCACATCAAAGTAGCGCGCAGGAAAACGCTTTTCGAACTCCACCATGCCGGAGCCCTCGCGCATGGCGGGGGTTATGCCCACCAGACGGGGGTCTTGGGCCGCCATGTCGCACAGCCACTGGCCAAACACCTGGGTGAAGGTTTGTTTAGCCGGTGTGCTGGGTTTTTGCAGTCCGATGGCCGGATCAAACTTGCCGGGGCCGTGATAGGCCACGGGATCAGCCTCGGCCAGTTTGTAGCCCTGCCCTTTTTTGGTGACCACATGCAAAAACTGCGGCCCCTTGAGGTGCTTGATGTTTTCCAGCGTGGGAATGAGTGAATCCAGATCGTGGCCATCGATTGGGCCCACGTAGTTGAAACCGAATTTCTCGAACAGCGTGGCGGGTACCACCATGCCTTTGGCGTGTTCTTCAAAGCGTTTGGCCAGCTCAAACAAAGGGGGTGCGCCTTTGAGCACGGTTTTTCCCACGTTTTTGGCAGCCGCATAAAACTGCCCGCTCATCAGTTGCGCCAGATAGCGGTTGAGCGCCCCGACCGGCGGGCTGATGCTCATGTCGTTGTCGTTCAGGATTACCAGCAGGTTGCAATCCGCCACACCGGCGTTATTGAGGGCTTCAAACGCCATGCCGGCGGTGAGCGCACCATCACCAATGACCGCAATGGCGCGCCGGTCTTCACCCTTGATTTTGGCCGCCAGCGCCATGCCCAGTGCGGCAGAAATGGACGTGCTGGAATGTGCCGTGCCAAAGGCATCGTATTCACTTTCTGCGCGCTGCGGGAAACCGCTCAAGCCGCCCATCTGGCGCAGGGACGCCATGCGCTCGCGCCGCCCGGTGAGGATTTTGTGTGGGTAAGTTTGATGCCCCACATCCCACACCACGCGGTCTTGCGGCGTATTGAACACATAGTGCAGTGCCACCGTCAGCTCGACCGTGCCCAGGTTGGAGCTGAGGTGCCCCCCTGTTTTTGACACGCTGTCCAGCACATACGCGCGCAGCTCGCTGGCCAATGCACCCAGCTGCGCGCGAGGCAGCTTGCGCAGATCAGCGGGGTCATGGATGGCTTGCAACAGCGGGTACGGGGTATTTGACATGGGTTCTTTATGATTTCAGTGGGAGCGGTTCACCACCATCTCGGCCAGCGCACGCAAGGCCTGCACCTTCAGCGGCGCCAGACCGCTGGCGTGCAATGCCGCCAGCGCCTGGGCTAACAATTCCCGAGAATAAGCGCGTGAGCGATCAAGGCCCAAAATGGAGACGTAGGTTGGCTTGTCCTGCAGGGCGTCCTTGCCGGCCGTCTTGCCCAGAGTCGCGGAGTCTGCCGTGACATCCAGAATGTCGTCCACCACCTGAAACGCCAGGCCCATTGCCGCGCCATAGGCCTCCAGCGCCCGGACTTCGGCATCCGACGGATTGCCGCAGGCCGCGCCCATCAGCACACTGCCCTGCAGCAAGGCACCGGTCTTGAGTTCATGCATGTCGCGGAGTTGACGCTCGGTGAGCTGACAACCCACACTGGCCAGGTCAATCGCCTGCCCCCCCGCCATACCGGCACTGCCCGCCGCGCGGGCCAACAAACGACACAACGCGGCCTGCATCACCACAGGCACAGCCGGGTCTTCGGGGGTGAGCAGCTCAAACGCCAGCGCCTGCAGGGCGTCGCCCGCCAGCAGCGCCGTCGCTTCACCGAATTTGACGTGTACTGTGGGCTTGCCCCGGCGCAACACATCGTTGTCCATACAGGGCATGTCGTCGTGCACCAGCGAGTAGGCATGAATCAGCTCGGTGGCACAGGCGGCGCGCAGGGCACCCTGCCCATTGCCACCCACTGATTCACACGCCGCCAGCACCAACAGCGGGCGCAATCGTTTGCCACCATCCAGCACCGCATAACGCATGGCCTGTACCAGCTCGGCTGGCGCGCCATGCTGCAGGCCTGCGGGCACGTCGGCCGTCACCCATTGCTCCAGAGCGCGTTCCACGCGGTCCAGGCAGCCAGCGCTCCAGGCCTGCAAATCGAACACCGGCACCGGCGTCACTCGGGTGTCCATGGCTTGAGCATCCCCGCGTCCAGCACCTTGATCTGGTTTTCAACCGCCTCAAGTTTGTCCCTGCAAAATTTGAGCAGCTCTGCCCCACGCTGGTAGCCGGTCAGCAGCTGATCCAGCGGCATGTCGCCTGATTCGAGCTGGCCCACCAACTGTTCGAGTTCTTTCAGCGCGGCTTCGTAAGTCGCTGGCGTGGCGGTGACGGCGGTATCGGCGGGAAGGGTGAGTGCCTTGGGCATGGGTGGGGAGAGTGGACAGAAGTTGAAAACCGCTCATTTTAGACTCCCGGGTAGGCCCCAGATACAATCGGGCTCCCTTCCCGGCTTGCCCGGCCCAACCCCGACCCTCCCTGTGGAGAATCTTTAGGTCAGGTCACCCATGTCTGATTTAAGTCTTCAACTGCAGCAGGCGTTCAGCCAACTCCCGGTTACCAGCTATTTTGACGAGGCGCTGTACCGGCGCGAGCAAAGTACCCTTTTCCAGAATGGCCCCCGTTACGTGGGGCACCAGTTGGCTGTGCCCCGGATCGGTGACTATTACGCCCTGCCCCAGGAGGGCGAAGGCCGCGCGCTGGTGCGCACCGCCACCGGTGTCGAGCTGATCTCCAACGTCTGCCGCCACCGGCAGGCAGTCATGCTCAAGGGCCGTGGCTCGCTCAACACCACCCAGCCCGGCAGCGCTGGCGGCAACATCGTGTGCCCGCTGCACCGCTGGACCTACAGCGCAGGCGGCCCCGCCGCTTCACCCTCACCGGCTGGCTCGCTTCTGGGTGCACCGCACTTTGCGCAGGACCCCTGTCTGAACCTCAACAACTATCCGCTGCAGGAATGGAATGGCCTGCTGTTTGAAGCTGCGGCTGACGGCAAGAGCCGACCGGTCGGGGCCGATCTGGCCGGCATGGGCCCGCTGGCCGACCTCGATTTCTCGGGCCATGTGCTGGACCGCGTGGAAATGCACGAGTGCAATTACAACTGGAAGACCTTTGTTGAGGTCTATCTGGAGGATTACCACGTGGGGCCGTTTCACCCCGGACTGGGCAGTTTTGTGACCTGTGACGACCTGCGCTGGGAATTCAGCGACCATTATTCGGTGCAGACCGTGGGCGTGGCCAACCGGTTGGGCAAAGCCGATGCGTCCGGTGGATCACCCGCCTACGAACGCTGGCAAAACGCGTTATTGAGTTACCGCGGCGGCGTGCCGCCCAAGTACGGCGCGATCTGGCTCACCTACTACCCGCACATCATGGTTGAGTGGTATCCGCATGTGTTGACCGTGTCCACACTGCACCCGATGGGCCCGAACAAGACCATGAACATGGTGGAGTTTTATTACCCCGAGGAAATTGCGGCGTTTGAGCGCGAGTTTGTCGAAGCGCAGCAGGCCGCCTACATGGAAACCTGTGTCGAAGACGACGAAATCGCGCTGCGCATGGACGCCGGGCGCAAAGCGCTGATGCAGCGCGGCGACAACGAGGTCGGGCCCTACCAAAGCCCGATGGAAGACGGCATGCAACACTTCCATGAATGGTACCGGGTCAAAATGGGTTCACTATCAATTTAATAGCTGCTTGCGCCCATTGGACGAGGGCTACAGTCGGTTTTAATTAAAATATTTGCCCATGCAAGCACTCTGGATGGTTCTGGCCTCGTTCTTCTTCGCCACGATGGGGGTGGGCGTCAAGATCGCGTCGGGCAGCTTCAGCACGGCCGAGCTGGTTTGTTACCGCGGCATCATCAGCATGATTTTCATGGCCATCGTCATGCGAACCCAGGGCACACCCATTCGCACGCCGGTGGTGGCGATGCAGGCCTGGCGCAGCCTGATCGGGGTGATGTCGCTGGGTGCCTGGTTTTACGCCATTGCCCACCTGCCGCTGGCCACCGCCATGACGCTGAACTACATGAGCGGCGTCTGGATTGCCGCATTCATTGTGGGTGGTGCCATTTTGTATGGCAAACCCGAGCGCCAGGGCCCGTTGCTGGCCACCGTGCTGGCCGGTTTTGCGGGCGTGGTGATGACGCTGCGCCCCACCATCGACCAGAACCAGCTGTTTGCCGGGGTCATTGGCCTGCTCTCGGGCCTGTGTGCGGCGCTGGCCTACCTGCAGGTGACGGCGCTGGGCCGGGTGGGTGAGCCCGAAGCCCGCACGGTGTTTTATTTTGCGACGGGCTCCGCCGTGGCGGGTAGTGTGGGCATCGTCTTCACGGGCCTCACACCCTGGGCCGGAGTAAGCTGGCAAGCCGCCGCCTGGTTGCTGCCCATCGGTGTGCTGGCCTCTTTGGGGCAGTGGTGCATGACCCGCGCCTACAGTCACGGCGCGACGCTGGTGGTGGCCAACCTGCAATATTCGGGCATTGTGTTTGCGTCGGTCTACAGCCTGCTGTGGTTTGGCGACAAAATTGCCCCAATCGGTTGGCTGGGTATTGTGGTCATCGTGTGCAGCGGCCTGGCCGCCACCGCCCTGCGCGCCCGCGCCATGCCCGACACACCCGGCGAAGAGCACTGAAAGGTCCTGTCGATGTACACCACCCTGATTTCAGCCGAACAGTTGTCCGCGCTACAAGAGCAAGGCGCGCAATTTCCTGCCGGGCCGCCCCCTGTCGCATCGCCCTTATCGGGCTCATGCGAGAAGAAATTAACCCCCTCGGGGGCCAGAGAGGACACGCAGTGCAGAACCTGGGGGCCACACCTCATGGTGTTTGATTGCAGCTTTGATTTGATGAACCCCGAGGCGGGGCAGCAGCAATACAACCAGGCCCACATACCCGGCGCGGTGTATGTGCATCTGGACACAGTCCTCAGCGCCAAAGGGCAGCCGGATGCTGCTTCGGGTGGCCGCCACCCCCTGCCCTCACGCGAAACCTTCGCCGCCTGGCTGGGTAGCGTGGGCCTTGGCAACACCATGCAAGCCGTGGTGTATGACCGGCAGGGTGCCAACTACTGCGGACGCCTGTGGTGGATGCTCAAGTGGGTAGGGCATGAAAATGTGGCCGTGCTGGATGGCGGCTTGCAGGCCTGGCAGGCCGGTGGCGGCGCCACCCATGAAGGGCCCGGCAAGGTGCCAGTTTCAACAGCAAATTACCCTCTAGCCCCCGCCAATGCTTCGCTAGTTGCTACCAAAACAGTAGCGGACAACCTGGGGCGGCCCGGGCAGAGCATCATCGACGCGCGCGGCGCACCGCGTTTCCGGGGAGAAGTGGAGCCGCTGGACCCCGTGGCAGGCCACATTCCGGGGGCACTCAACCGGCCGTTTAACCAGAACATCGGTGCGGATGGCAAGTTCAAACCCGCCGCGCAACTGCGCTCGGAATTCGACGCCCTGCTGGCGGGCCGCGACCCCGCCACGGTGGTACACCACTGCGGCAGCGGCGTGAGCGCCGTGCCCAACATCATTGCCATGGAAGTGGCCGGGTTGGGGCGCACCGCGCTGTATGCGGGGAGCTGGAGCGAGTGGTGCAGCGACACTGCGCGGCCTGTGGCGCAGGGCTGATAACGGTCCCAAGCGGTCACCGTCAGGCGTACGCCCCCAGTTGCGCAACGGATGACCCAGTCTTTCGCAACATGTTGGCCCGATGCGCGTCATAGGTTTTGGGGCTGATCGCCAGTTGCAAGGCGATATTTTTGCGCTTCATGCCCTGCAGCAAACGCAGGTAAATGGACTTCTCCTGGTCTGTAAATTTGGCCAGCAAGTCCTGAGCGAGCGAGTACGTCGCCGGATCCGGGGACGCCTGTTCCGACGGGTTATCAATGGGCAAATGATGTTTGATCATGGAAGCCTTCCTGCAAGTCAATATGCCTGGGGCAATGGGCGTGACACAAAATACGCCGCGTCCCGGGTTTGCTTGTCCAGTGCAGTCCAGATCTCGCCCCAGGCGGCCCAGACACTGGAATAGACCGGTGGACTTTGATCCCGTATGGCTGCGTGCAGCTCAGCCAGGCGGTGATAGGGCACCATGGGGAATATGTGGTGCTCCATGTGGAAGTTCATGTTGCAGTACAGCCACTGGAACACCGGGTTCATGCGAACGGTGCGGCAGCTTTGGCGGTGGTCATATACATCCTCGGCCAGTCCGGCGTGCTGGGTGACATTGAACAGTTGTGCAAGCACGCCACCGTAAAAGCGTGGCAACACCACATACATGGCAGGCAGAATCGTTTCGAAGTGCCAGCAGGCGGCGATGACCAGCGCAAAGACCAGAACGTAAACGCGGGAAGCCCAAACCACCTTGCTGCGGTCCGAAGCAGGAATGAAGTGCTCACCGGCTTTGACGATACGGCCGGTCGCGTTCTGGCAGATGTTGACTATCTGGATGACACCCGAACGCAGGAAGAAAAAGTCCAACAGGATGTGCAGGCGCTGAGGCGGACGGGGTACCGCAATTTCAGGATCCTTGCCAACGATGATGGTGTGGGTGTGGTGCCTTGTGTGGCTCCAGCGCCAAAAGAAGCCTTCATGCAAACCCATAAAGGCGTTCAGGTGGTAGAAGGCCTCGTTGACCCAGCGCGTCTTGAAGGGCGTTCCATGCGAAAGCTCGTGCGCTCGGTGGTCGGAAGTGGAGTACAGAATGCCGTAAACCAGAAAGCAGGGTACAGCAGCCAGGCTGCCCCAGTTCAGGTAGCCCAGCCATCCGCTCAAGGCCATCAGCGCCAGCCACAGCCCGTAGTTGAAGGCAGCAGTGCCGTTGCTGCGCTTCATCAGCGCCTTCAGCTGCTTGCGGTCGATCCGCGGCGTGAACCAGACGGCGTTGACCTCGCCTTCAAACTCTTCACGGCGCAAGTCACCCAGGGGCAGCTTGTCGTCCCGCAGTGCGTAGCGCGCATAAACATCGCTCATCCTGTCTCCTGTTCTTGTGTGCAAACCGGTTGCCTGCAATGTGTCGGGATTCTAGAATTTCGCTTCTATTTCTGGTTGCTTTTGGAATTACTTTGACCCACAATGCGTCACAATTACCTCAAGCTCTTGACACAAAATGCCACGTATCAAATCAGCCCGACCCACCATGAGTGACGTGGCAAAAGCCTCAGGCCACAGCCGCTCCACCGTTGACCGCGTGCTTAATGGCCGCGCCAGCGTGCGCTCCGACACGGCCCAGCAAATTCAGGCGGCAGCGCAAAGCCTGGGATATTTCGCAGCAGGAGTACTGCGCGAGCGGGTGCGCGAGGTGCGCTCTAAATGCAATTTGGGGTTTTTGTTGCAAAGACCGGACTCGCCGTTTTACGTGGGCCTGGCCGAAGAGTTGCAGCGTGCAACCCTGGGCAACACAGCCATTCAGGGCAAACCCTGCGTGGAGTATGTGAAGTCGCAGGCGCCGGATCAGGTAGCGCAGCACATTCTGGACATGGGGGAGCACGTTGATGCCCTGGCCGTGGTAGTGGCCGACCACCCCCTGGTGAGCGAAGCCATTGCGGTGCTGGCCAAACGCGGCATCCCCACCTTTGCCCTGATCTCGGATCTGTCCAGCCCGCAACGAGCCGGCTATGTGGGGCTGGACAACCGGCAGCTGGGGCGCACGGCGGCCTGGTTTGTCACCGAGCTGGCCCACTCGCCCGGCAAGGTCGCCATGTATGTGGGCAGCCCGCGCTTTCAGTGCCAGGAGCTCAGCGAGATCAGCTTTCGTTCCTACATCCGCGAGCATGCGCCCGACTTCACGTTGCTGGAAACCATCTCTACCCTGGAAAGCGAGGAATACGGCGAAGAGCGCACGCATGATCTGGTGCAGCACCACCCCGACCTGTGCGGCTTCTACATGGGTGGCAGTGGTATTGAGGGGGTACTGCGGGCCATGCGCTTGCACAAGTCGGACCACCGCATTGTGGGTGTGGGTAACGAGCTGACCAAGGTCACACGCTCAGGTCTGCTGAGCGGGCACTTCCATGCCATCCTCTCGCATCCCCTGCCGCTGATGTGTCTGGAACTCGTGGGATTTATGGCCAGCAGCCTGGCCGCCCCCACGGACGTGTTTCGTCAGATCATCGTTCCCATCGACATCACGGTGCAGCAAAACGCGTGAAGCTTGCCGGTTCAGCCAGGGCGTGCATTGACCTGCCCGACCAGCCAGCTTGTGGCGGCAGACAGCAGCGCGGCGCCCTGCTCCGGCTTGAAGTCCCTGGGGTCCGGTCCCACTACGCCCCACAGGGGATGGCCCGCAATATGGCGCTGGGGCCCCCACCCGTCCTCTTCGATATTGCCCGTCCTGGGGGTTTTGGGCGGCAATTGCGAGAGGTCCACACCTTCCGGCCACAAGGCGTGCAACAGCGTGGTCTCAAAGATGCCAGCGTGGTCCGGCGCAATGGGGCTGGGCTCTATCTGGTTCATGCTGCACGCCAGCACCCGCAAGGACTGGCCCAATGCATTCCACCTGTCGGCCACGTCACCGATGAGGTGAATCTGCTCATCGGCAAAGTGCCCGGTGAACAAGACCACCTGCTGCACGCCAAAGGACTGCATGGCGTTGAGCACGGAGGAAAGAAGTGCGCGGAGTATGGCCTCATCGCCCAGCATCACGGTCCAGGGATAGTTGCCATGACCACCACCAATGCCGAAGTGCAGGGGCGGATACACAATCCCCCCGGTGTGTGCCGCCGACTGCAGGCAAACACCGTGTGCGGTGAGCGCGTCCAGCCCTACAGGCAGATGCTCGGCATGCCATTCAATCGTGCCCAGGGGCACATAGACCAGGGAGCGCTCCTTGAGCCGCTGCCTGATTTCGTGGGGCCGCAGGCGTTCGAGTTGGCATAAAGGGCTTGTGTTGTGTTCGTTCACAGCAGCTTCCTGGTCAATGGTAAAAATCACGAACCCAGGTGTGAACCGGCAGTTGCGCGAGCAGCTCCCGGGGGAGCTCCTGCCCATCGGAATACACCAGATTCATGTCCACCTCCTGCCGGTTCTTCATGCCCGGAATCAGCGTGGACACCTGGGGCGAGCTCAACACGTAGCGCATCGCGGCCTCTGCCAGCGTGGGGTAATAAGGTTGGCAAATGTGCTTGAGCTGCTCCACACGCTGCAAGGTCTGGGCAAAGCGATCACCGCGGAACATCTGGTGCGGAACCGAGCCCTCGGCCCAGCCCGCATAGGTATCCGGGGTCCAGTTGCCCACCAGGGAGCCGGAGTCCAGGGGCACACGGGCAATAAAGCCGGTGCCGGTGGACTGGCCTGCCGGGAAAAGCCGCTGACGCGGCGTTTGCTCAAACAGGTTGTGCACCACCTGCAAGCTCTCGACCAGGCCGTACCGGGCGAGCAGCACACCTTCATCCGGCCGGAAGTCGCGCAAGGACACGCCTATCTTGTCGATCTTGCCCTGCTGGCGCAGGTCATTGAGGGTTTCCAGCCAGTCCAGCTCCTGCAGGCCACTGGGCATCCAGCTGTGCAGCTGGAACAGATCCAGGCGCTCCACCCCCAGGCGCTTGAGGGAACCCTCCACACTCTCGCGCAAATACCAGGCCGGAAAGCGGCCCCGCATCTGTGGCGCATCGTCCTGTGGGTCAGGCCAGCGTATGGGTTGGGCCTTGGTGGCCACATAGATTTTGCCGCCACGCCACCGCTTGAGTGCGCGCCCAATCACTTCCTCGCTGTGACCCTTGCCATACAGCTCGGCGGTATCCACGAAGTTGATGCCCTTCTCAAACGCATAGAGCAGTGTGTCAATCGACTGTTCGTCATCCAGTGGGCCCCAGTCGCCACCAATCTGCCAGGCGCCAAAACCGATTTCACTGATCTTCCAGCCGGTGCGGCCCAGTTCGCGGTAGCGCATGCTCAGTGCATCATGATCAGGTTGGTCAGCTCTTCCAGGCTGGTGTCGGCCTTCTTCACCGTCTTGACCACCGTGCCGTGCGACACCACGACAAAGCGGTCGCAGGCATTGAAGGCGTGGTACAGGTTGTGGGTAACAAACACGCAGCTGCTGCCACCATCGGCAATATCACGCATGATGGCCAGCACCTTGTTGGTCTCGCGCACCGACAGCGCACTGGTCGGCTCGTCGAGCAACAGAATGTCGCGCTTGAAGTGCACGGCGCGGGCAATGGCAACCGCCTGCGCCTGGCCGCCGGACAACTCTTCCACCAGCAGGTCCGGCGAGGTGATACCTGCTATCTTCACATGCTCGTTCAGAATTTGCATGGCCGTCTTGCGCATGCTGGCCATCTTCAGAAAACCCAGCGGGCCACGCTCTTCGCGCCCGGCAAAGATGTTGCGCAAGATGGACATGGACTTCACCAGGGCAATGTCCTGGTAGATGGTCTGAATGCCGGCCAGCTCCTCTGAGTCCTTGCGGGACTTCACCGATATCTCGCGCCCTTCGCGTATGAACTTTCCTTCTGTAGGCTCGATCACGCCGGACAGTATCTTGATCAGCGTGGACTTGCCGGCACCATTGTCGCCAAGCAGGCCGACTACCTCCTTGCGGTAAATCTCCATGTCGACGCCCTGCAGTGCCTGCACATGACCGTAAGACTTTTTGATACCACGCACGGCGAGCAAGGGCTGCTCTGCGGTGGGGCTTGTGGCTTGGGTTGAGGTGTTCATAGCGGTTTTGAATCCAGAAAGAGTCATCAATACTTGCGTTTGGCGGCCTGGTTGAGGGTCACGCCAAATACGATGACGATGCCGACAAAGAGATCCAGGTAATAGGCGGGCAGACGGGTCAGCAAAATCACGTCCTTCACCAGATGGAACATGCAGGCGCCCACCATGATGCCGAGAACGGAACCACGCCCGCCGGCCAGCGCCAGCCCGCCCATCACGCAGGCCGCTACCGCTTCCAGCTCCATGAAAAACAGCGGCTCGGTCGTCGCGGTTTCCAGACGGGTCACCGCAATCAGGCTGGCGGCAACGGCAAACAGCGCACACAAAATAAAGGCGGCAGTCTTGGTGCGGGCCACGTTAATGCCCACCTGGTTCGATGCGGTTCCGTTACCGCCGACGGCGAATAAATGGTTGCCCAGCGTGTGTCGGTTCAGTATCAGATAGGCAACCAGCGACAGCGCCAGATACCAAATGAATTGCATGGGGATGGCATCCATCAGGTCGCCGGTCAACAGCCATCTGAACCACTCCGGGGGCGTGAAGATCAGCGCCTGGTTGTCAGACACCAGACGTGCCCCCGAGCGAAAGATAAACAGCGTGCCTAACGTCGTGATGAAAGACGGTATGCCAAAGCGGGTGGTGATGAACCCATTAAGCCAGCCGATGGCAATACCCACCAGCAAGGCGGCGAGCACGCCCACGGCAATCGGATAACCCGCCACATAGGTCATGACCATGACGTAGGAGCTCAGCCCAAAGACCGCCCCTATCGATAAGTCGTACTCACCGGCAATCATCAAGAGGCCGGCACCCAGGGACATGATGCCCAGGGTAGGGATGGCGCGCATCAGGATGTTCATATTGGCCGGCGTGAGAAAGCGGAATTGCTCGGGCGCCGCCCAACCTGCTATCACGCAGGCCATCAGCACCAGTAGAAACACGGCGGTGACGTTGCCGGCCGGATGCGAACGCAACCTGTCCAGTGGCCCACGCCTGACGTAGCGGGATGCGCGCGCCGCATCAATCGTTGTCGAGGTGTTCATTATTTCTTGCGGTTTGAGCTGCCAAAATTCGAATTGAAGATGACCGAGACAATTACGATCGTTCCGATAAACGCCGGCGAGTACTCACCTGGAGCACGCACCAGTACCAGCAGGTTTTCGACGATCACCAGCAGGGCCGCCCCCAGCACCATGCCCAGCACGTTGCCGCGACCGCCCATCAGAAAGACACCACCCACCACACAGGCTGCAATGGATGAAAGCTCCAGTCCGTTGAGCGTGCTGGCCGGGGAGACCACGCCGATGCGGGTGGACTGCATCAGTCCGGCCAGTGCCGCACACAGCGAGCAAATGACAAAGCACACCAGCTTGACCGAGCGCGTGCGAATGCCGGTCTTCTCGGCAGCGTCCGCATCGCCACCGGTTGCAAACAGGTGGTTGCCAAAGCTGTGGCGGTTCAGTACCAGCGCTGCCACGACCATCACACCCAGCAACCACCACGACTGCGCAAACAGGCCACCAGCAGCCTGGCCCGACACCGCCTGCTGGAAGCCTGTGCCAAAGTTGAAGGCAATAGGCCCCGGTTGCCCGGTGGCGGCATCAATGGATACCCAGCGAACCAGGCCACGCAAGAAAAACATCATGCCCAGCGTGGCGATGAAAGACGGCACCCGCAATGCGACGGTGACCCAGCCATTTACCAGGCCCACCACGGCAGCACACACACATCCGGCGGCAATGGCAAGCGCAGGCGCCATATGCCATTGGGACAGGGCGATGGCCATGACAAAGGGGGCAAGCGTGTAGACGCCGGCGACAGAGAGATCAAACTCTCCGGAGATCATCAGAAACCCGGCCCCGATGGCAACAATGCCCATGATGGGGATTTGCTGGGAGAGCACCGCCAGATTACCGGCGGTATAGAAGTTGAAATCGGATCCATACACCAGACTGGCGATCACGGTGCTGATACCCACCAGTATGGACAGAATACCGATGTTGGCGACACTGCTCTTCATCAGCAACCTTTGCCACGTGACAGCACGGTAACGTGTGGCCGCAGCACTGGCTGGAGTGGGCACATGCGCAAGGGACATCATTTGCTTTCGATAAGTTTCCCGGCACAGCGGAAAAAGGGAGTCATGCGGCTCTGGGAAAAGGCGGCATCTCCAACCGGGAGGCACCGCCATTCACAGGGGGCGATTCACAAGGGGGAATCGCTTGCAGCTTAGCGGAACTTGCCAGTGAACTTGGTCACGAATTCCAGATTGGTCTTGTCCACCAAGGCAGCCGAGGTATCGAAGTCCGCAGGAGCCAGTCCATAGCGGACCTTCATTGCGGCCATCATGACAGGCATGAAACCTTGCCAGTAGGGTTGTTGGTCCACCGATGCCGTGGTGCGGCCCGACTTGATGTTCTCGGTAATGCGGGGTGTCAGATCGAAACCGCCATTGGGGATGTTCTTCAGACCGGCTTCCTGAATGGCTTTGGGTGCTACTTCAGTGGGCGCGCTGGCCAGGCTGATCACGCAGGCGGTCTTGGGATGACTGAGCAGGTATTGGGTAATGACGTTGAGAGCTTCTTCTGCGCCGTCGCCGCCACGAATAATTTCACCCTCGACGCCTGCGGCTTTCAAGCCCTTCATGACGCCCTCGCCGCGTGCTGCAATGTGGCCCTCTTCGGTCTTGCCGCCAGCCACCACGCACTTGGATCCGGCCTTGATGGCGTGCTGCGTCACGATGCGTTTGGCAATCATCTCGCCGGAGGCCACAAAGCCCGCGCCCACATAGGCTTCGCGAGCGTCCTGCGCCTTGGGGCTGTCCGCGTTAGCCGCAATCACGGTGATGCCCATGGACATGGCCTTCTTCAAGGGCTTCGCCATGGCATCCGGATGCACCAGCATGGGAATAATGGCATTTTGCTTGTTGGCAATGGCCTGCTCGATCAGGTTCACATTCTTGGCAGCGTCCGAGTCTGCATTTTGAAAGTCAACTTTGACATTGAAGGCCTTGGCCGCATCACGTGCACCTTGTAGCAAGGGCTCCCAAAACGGATTACCCAGGCAGCAATGCGTAATCAGCGTCACATCCACATCGTTGTTGTCCGTCTTCGCATATGCGCTGGGCGCCAACAAGAAGCTGAATGCCGCAAGGAACAGCGTCAAAGCAGTCCGTATGTTTTTCATAGGTGTCTCCAATAAGAGATTGGTGTTGAAGAAAAGTGACTCCATGTGCCTTGTCTGCGCAGTGCTTGACAACCGTCATGGTGATGATAAATATAGTCTATCGATGGAAAAAATAGAAAGGTTTTTCTCTCGGTGTTTTTACTTAAGAACATTTGCGCAAAACTGCGTTTTCCCACGGGTATGTACTTAGTAACTTTTGGGATGTGAACACTTTGTGAAACGCAACGGCAGGCCCCATCGCCACGCACCTGTCCGCTATCGTGCAGCGCTACTTTTGAAACCCATAAATGATGAGCCAGCCGGTCAACGACTGCAGCAGCGGCGTGAGGGCTGATAACTGTCTTTTCGGGTGGCGGGCGAGCGCGCCGGAGGTGTGCGCCCTATTGGCCCCAGCGCAAGACCATGGGGTCCAGCCTGCGGGCAGTTTCCAGCAACCCCTGGCGCACGTCGGGACTCATTGGCGGGAAGGGGTGGCGCGCGGCTTCGCAGGCGATGATGCCGCCCTCTTTCATGAGCGCCTTTGCGGTCAGAATGCCGCCCTGGCGGTTCTCGAAGTTGATGAGTGGCAGCCAGCGTCCATAGGCCCGCAGCGCCTCTTCGCGCCGGCCCGCCGCATACGCATCCATGATCTGGCGTATGCCGTCGGGGTAAGCGCCGCCCGTCATCGCACCGGTTGCACCGGCATCCAGGTCGGGCAGCAGGGTGATGGCTTCTTCGCCATCCCAGGGGCCTTCAATGGCATCGGCACCCAGGCGAATCAGCTCGCGCAGTTTGGAAGCTGCCCCGGTGGTTTCAATCTTGAAATAGCAGACGTTGCGGATTTCCCGGGCCATGCGCGCCAGAAATTCGGCTGACAGCGGCGTGCCGCTGACCGGTGCGTCCTGAATCATGATGGGAATGTCAATGGCATCCGACAGCGCCGCATAGAACTCGTAAATGCGGTCTTCAGATACGCGGATGGTGGCCCCGTGGTAGGGCGGCATCACCATCACCATGGCCGCACCCATGTGCTGGGCGCGCGAACTGCGCTCGGCACAGACCTTGGTGCCAAAGTGGGTGGTGGTGACGATCACGGGGACGCGGCCCTTGACGTGTTCCAGAATGGCGCGGGTCAACCTCTCGCGCTCGTCGTCTGACAGCACAAACTGTTCCGAGAAGTTGGCCAGAATGCACAGGCCGGTGGAGCCTGCATCAATCATGAAATCAACGCAGCGCAACTGGCTGGGCAAGTCCAGCTCACCGCTTTCAGTGAACGGGGTGGGCACAACCGGGAATACACCCCGGTAGGGTCGCGTTGCAGCCATGGCCATTACCTATTGCCCGGTGATGTTGAACTGGTCGAGGAACTCGGTTTTGAGCGTCAAGCCCAGGCCGGGTTTGTCGTCGTCGAGTTGCAGGAAGCCGTTTTCGGCCACAGGCTCCCCGTCAAAAATGTAATAGAACAGCTCGTTGCCCACCTCCACGTCGTGCATGGGGAAGTACTCGCTCATGGGGCTGGCCAGCGTGCTCATGGTGAGGTGGTAGTTGTGCATTTGCCCGGCATGGGGGATCACCGGCACGCTATAGGCCTCGCACAGCGCGTTGATCTTGTGCGCGGCGGTGATGCCACCCACGCGGTTGGTGTCGTACTGCACCACGCTCACGGCCTTGCGCTCCAGCAACTGCTTGAAGCCATACAGCGAAAACTCATGTTCACCACCTGAAATGGGGATGCTGGTGAGCGCATTGAGTTCAGCGTAGCCATCAATGTCATCGGCAATCACCGGCTCTTCAACCCAGCGCGGCTGAAACTTCTCCAGCTTGGGCAGCATGCGCTTGGCGTACTCCAGGTTCCAGCCCATGTAGCATTCCAGCATCAAGTCGTTGTCATAGCCGATGACTTCACGCAGGGCTTCCACAGCCTTCAGGTTTTCAGACACCCCCTGGGTGCCATGCGCCGGGCCATAACCAAAGCGCGACTTGAACATGGTGAAACCCTGGTCCATGAACTTTTGTGCCTCAAGCTGCATCTCTTTGATGTCAGTGCGGTAGAGCTTGCTGTAGTAGCAGGGGATTTTTTCCTTGGTGCGCCCGCCCAGCAGCTTGAACACGGGCTTGTTGACGCTCTTGCCCAGAATGTCCCAGATGGCCAGGTCCACCGCCGAAATCGCTGCCATGGTGATGCCCTTGCGACCCCAGGCGTGGGTGCCGCGGTACATGCGCTGGAACAGGTATTCATAGTCCCACGGGTCCTGGCCAATGACCAGCGGCGTGAGGTATTCGTCAATGATGGCTTTGGCGATTTTGGGAGCCAGCGCCACATTGCCCAAACCGACGATGCCGGTGTCGGTTTCAATTTCAACCACCGTCCACGAATGGAAGCGGAAGGTGCTCATGGTCTCGCTTTTCGAGTAGAGCAGGTCCATGGCGTTGGAGCAGAAGTTGCCTTGCGGTGGAACGGTCTTGCCCTTCCATTCAAAAACACGGGCGCGGACGGATTTGATTTTCATCATGGTGACTTTGAAATTAACGGTTTTGAAATTGCTTTTGCAATTGCGCCAACCCCATGCGGGTGGCAATCTGGAAGGCGTTGCTCATGGCGTTGGCATCGGCCTTGCCCTGGCCCGCAATGTCGTAGGCCGTGCCATGGGCTGGCGTGGTGATGGGCACAGGCAGCCCGCCCTGCACGGTGACACCCTTGGCGAACCCCATGAGCTTGATGGCGATCTGGCCCTGGTCGTGGTACATGGTGACGATGGCCTGAAACCGTGATGACACGTCGCCATCACGGGCTTTCAGAAAAATGGTGTCGGCGGGAAAGGGGCCGCTAACCGGCAAACCTTCTGCGTGGAGTTCACGCACCGCTGGTTCGATGATCTCTACCTCTTCGCGGCCACAGGTACCGCCATCACCGCCGTGTGGGTTGAAGGCCGCCACGGCCACCCTGGGCTGGGCGATGCCCGCCGCTTGCAGCGAGCGGTAGATCAACCGCGTCGCATCCTTGATGCGGTCACGGCTGAGGTAACTGGCCGCGTCTTTGAGCGGAATGTGCGAAGACACGCGCGAGGTCCACAAATCACCCAGCGTGTTGAACTCGCAGAAGTAGCTTTTCACACCCAGAAACTCGGCAAAGTGGTGCAACTCGTCTTCATGTTTCAAGCCACCCTGCTTCATGGCGAACTTGTTCAACGGCGCAAAACAGATGGCATCAACCTCTGCGCGCAGGGCTGCGTCCATGCAGGCGTTGAGCACCTTCAACACTGATGTGCCACCGGGCGGCTGGGCAAGGCCACGCTGCACCTGTTCGGCCATCACCGTGCTCATCGACAAGAAGGCCGGGACGGACGCATCAGCCCGATCTCGCACCTTGGCAAAGCTTGAAATAACCTGGGTTTTGACTTTCACGCCCGCAATTTTTTGCCCGTCTTCCCACAACCAGGGGTCACCTGCCAGCACCACATTCGCATTGCGCACCACGTCCGGCTGGGCCAGCAGACGTGCGATCAGTTCAGGGCCGATTCCGGCAGGGTCACCCAGAGTCAGGGCTACAACGGGCTTGGTTGAGGCAATCATGTTCAGTCCAGCTTGATGTTTTTCTTGCGGATCAGATCACCAAAGCGCTTGTACTCAGCGTTGTGAAACTCCAGGAACTGCGCTTGCGTCATGGGTGTGATGTCGGCGCCGATGCCATCCAGCCGGGTCTTGGTCTCTGGCATGGCCAGCACCTTGTTCACCTCGACCAGCACGCGTTCCTGCACGTCTTTGGGTGTACTGGAAGGCATGTAGATGCCATACCAGGCGCTCATTTCCACACCTTTGACACCTGCCTCGGCCATGGTGGGCACGTTGGGAAGCTGCGGGTTTCGTTTGGCACTGGCTACGGCCAGTGCCTTGATCTTGCCGTTCTTGATGTGACCCAGCACCGAGGGCATGGTGTCGAAACTCACCTGCACCTGACCGCCAATCAAGTCCACCAAAGCCGGGCTGCTGCCGCGATACGGGATGTGGGTGATGAACACACCCGCCGTGTCCTTGAACAGTTCAGCGGCAATGTGCTGGGTGCTGCCAGCACCGCTGGTGGCGTAGTTGAGCTTGCCCGGCTGGCTTTTAGCCAGCTTGACCAGCGACTCCACGGAGTCCACCGGCAAGGCGTTGTTGACGACCAGCACATTGGGCACAGCGCCGACGAAGGCTACCGGAACCAGATCCTTGTTGCTGTCGTAGTTCAACTTGAGCAGGTGGGGTGCAATCGCATGAGCGGTGGACACGCCCATCAGCAACGTATGACCATCCGTCGATTTGGCTGTTACATCTGCTGCCAGCGTGTTGGAAGCGCCGGCACGGTTTTCAACCACCACGGGTTGTTTGAGCAACGGACCCAGCCGATCCGCGACAGCACGGGCCATGGCGTCGGTACCACCACCGGGGGCGGAGCCCACCAGAATCCGCACCGACTTGGTTGGCCACTCTTGCGCCGCAGCCGGTGTAAGCGCCGTGAGCCACAGGGTACCCACCACAAACAGGCTTTTCATATGCAAATACTTCATGCTGGTCTCCAAAAATGCAGCTTTAAGGGTGCTGATCGTAGGCCACACATTGATTGCTGTATATTGAATTATTTGTACCAATTGATAGCTTATGGTTATCAATTTCAACTCAAACAAAACGATGAATTCCAGCCCGTTTACCCCGCAACTACTCAATCGCTTGCGCATGCGGCAGGTCGCTTTGCTGTTGTCCATTGAAGAACTGGGTACCCTGCGCGGCGCGGCCAGCGCTTTGGGAATGACGCAACCGGCTGCCACAAAAATGCTTCGCGAGCTGGAAGATGCGCTGGGTCACGCCTTGTTTGACCGCGTTGGTCGGGGACTGAAGCTCACGGCCTCGGGAACTGCTGTATTGGCCACCTTCAGGGGTCTGCGTGGCAGCATGGAAGCGTTGGGACGCGAGCTGACCGAGTTGCGTCTGGGCAGTGCAGGCAAGCTGTTTGTGGGCAGCATCATGGCAGCGTCCCCCGCATTGTTAACCGACGCCCTGATCCAACTCAAGCAGAAATTCCCGTTGCTGTCGGTTGAAATCAGCGTGGGTACCAGCGATCACCTGATGGAGAAGTTGCGAGAAGGCTCACTGGATGTGGTGATTGGCAGGCTGCTGAGTCTGTCCACGCAGGAGTACCTGTTCCGCCCGATTGAAGATGAGGCCCTTGCCGTGATCGTGGCCAAAGAGCATCCACTGACCAGACGTAAAACCGCTGCACTTCACTTCACCAACCTGCTGGACTACCCCTGGATATTGCAGCCCGGCGGCAGCCCGATGCGTGAGGTGATGGAGCAGGAATTCAAGTCACACCATGTGCCACTACCCAAAGGGCTGATAGAAACATCATCCATATTGACGACCACCAACCTGATTGCCAAAACACAGATGGTCGCCGTGATTCCACATTCTGTGGCTTCGCGGTATGAACAGCATGGCCTGCTGCATATATTGCCTTACAACATTCGCCACAAGCTGTCTGCCTACGGCAGTATCGTGCAGCAATGCCGACCGCTTAGCCTGGCTGCAACACAGTTTCTGGAGTTGCTGCACGGTGGCTAGACACCGCTGTGTTTTCGGCATTCTTTGACCGGCTACACCCTGTTTGCTATATTTTCAATAGCTATTCACGCATATTTCATGCGGGCTAGAGGCACCCAATGGTTGTCCAGCCGCAAATCCTGCAACGAAGACGATACGGTACTTCTGTCACTGCCGCACATCAGGGTCGCTGCCCGGCCACCCATCATCAGGCGCGAATCTGGCCCTGCTTTCGGGGCTGGAAAGGTGGTAAGCGCACAGGCCTCCTCAAGCGCAAGAAAACCGGTCCATTGGCCATCCGCGCGCCAGACAGCGACACCGTTGGCGCGGGGGCAACTCACTGCAAAACCGCCAAACGCGCAGGCGATGTCGCCTCCGTAGCCGGCTAATGATTGCCCCGGGCCCGCTGCCTGGGTTTGCAACCGGTTGCCGTCAAATATGGCCAGAACGGGCGCTGCCGCCTTCGCCGCAGCGTCGTCATGTTCAGCCTGCAGCGCAATGCCCAACAACCGCTGGCCCGTGGCGTTGACCGTAGATGCCGCCCCCCATGCCATGTGCCGCAGGCTGAGGCGGCGGTCTGGCAGGTGCCACTGGCCCCGCAATTCGCCAAAGTGGGTGTCCAGGCGCACCAGCGAGGCATCCATGCGGTCCAGGTGAACCTTGAGGCGACCTGTTTCCGGCAACACGGGGATCCCGCCATTCGCCACCAGCAAGCTGCCGTCGGCGTCCAGCAGCAATTCATGCGGGTCCATGCCGTGGGTAGGCCATTCACCGATTTTGTTCAGCGAGGCGGCATCGCGTACACCAATCAGGCCCTGCCCGGTTTCCAGGTTGGTTTCGGTGGTGTAGAGCGTTGCGCCGTCTGCACTGGCAATGACGTGGCCGTTGAACGCACGGTCAGGCTCTATCCACAGCCAGGCCAGCGCCTTGCCATCGGGTCGCCAGCGCAACAACCAGTCACCCGGACGCCTGGCCACCGCCAACAGTGTCCCGGCGCGCTCGAGCCACAGGCCATGGGCGCGTGTCGGCACCACCAGTGCAGCACTGACCTGAATCGACTGGCCACGATGCGCCAGCACACCGACCTGATAACCACGGGCACTCTCCCATGCGGCTGCCAGGTAGGGCTTGTCTGCTGCAGAGCCAGCCCAGGCACGGGGAGCCGACACGGCAACCCATGAGGCCATGAAGGTCAACCACTGGCGACGCTGCACCGGCAGCGAATCAATCACCGTCAGCATCGGTGAACCCGATGTTCACGTCCAGCGCGGGCGCAACCTCGGCCTCAACCAGCTTTTTGAGCGCCGTGAGTTGACGCACGGCGCTGGTCAAACCGGCACTGTGCGCCGGCGACAGATTTTTCATCGCTTGATCAGCGTTGCCAACACGTTGCACCAGCGTGCCGGCGACGGGGTTGAGGCCCCGGCCACGCAAGTAGGTTTCCAGAGGGACCAGTGCCGTACCGGGTCGCGGGGCTTCGCTGGCCGCAGACACGGCCAGTGTGCGCAGGGCTTGCCAATGCGCGGCCCAACTGGCTGCCGTTTGTGCGCTGACGTTGCGCGGGTACCCGGCATTTCTGACCCCCTTGCCCTGGCTCACACCACTTGCGATGCTGAGGGCGGGCTTTTCCATGTCGGCCCAGTGCAGGCGCTCCAGACCACCCACCCATTGGTTAACCAGTTCACTCATGGCTGGCACACTGGTGGCCTCTTCTTCGCCGAGGTCGAGTGCCGCCAAGTCGCTGAACGCCTGCGAGAGCGCAGCCGCTTCGCGGTCAACATCTGCCGCGACCTGCATCGCGTAGCGGCAGGCGGGTGTATTCGGTGCAACGGGCCGGCTCCAAAGCAGCCACTCCAATGCGGGCAAGCCTTTGGCGGGTGAGCCAATGCGCTCCATGGCGGCGGGGTCTGCTGGTGCCGTCTGAATGGCACGTTCAATCAGTTCTGGCCGTGTGGGTGTGAAATCAATCTGTCGCGCAGACCGGCGTTGCACAATGGGCCCAATCGGGACGCCGTTGAGCCGGTCCCACGCAATGGCGGTGGCTTGCCAGAGGGCTCGGGCCTGTCGCAACTTGACAGCCCGGGTGCCCATACTGGCATCACACACAGCCATCACAGCTTCGGGCAAGGTGGCAGCCTGGCGGGAAAAGTCTGCGGCCTGCGGTGCATACCAGTGCTGGTAGGCACCCTGCATGAAACTGCCTGGCGTGTAGAAAGGTACGGCCACATTGGGTGCGACTATTTGCGCCTGCGACAGACCTCCCAGCGACGCAACGCCGACCGCGAGCAACCAGCGACCCAGCACTGCCCGTTGAGCGCGAAGATGTGATTTGATCATGTTCAATCGATGCAGGTGCATGCGGCCACGAGTGTATTCAGAGTGAGTCTACGAATTTCACCAGGGCATCCCGCTCGGACCGATTCATGCGCAGCACTTTCTGCCGGGATGACTCTGCCTCACCGCCATGCCACAACACGGCTTCGAGTGTGCCTCGGGCCCGACCGTCGTGCATGAGTTGCTGATGGCCATTGACGTCACGAATCAGGCCAACACCCCACAGCGGTGGTGTTTTCCATTGCTGCCCATCCGCCAGAAAATCAGGTCGATGGTCTGCCAGGGCAGTGCCCATTTTATGCAACAGCAAGTCGGTATAAGGCCAGATGCGCTGGCCCGCCACGCTGCGGCTCGTCAGTGCCGGAAAAGGCCCTTCTGCCGTGGTGTAACTGGGCCGATGGCAGGCCGCGCACTGGGCCTGCGCAAACAGCTTTTGGCCCTGCAGTACCTGCGGTGCGTTGGGCTCACGCCGGGCCGCTGGTGCCAAAGCAGATTGCCAGAACACCACATTGCCCAAGGTCGCATCATCAATCTCCGGGCCATGGCCCTGGGCGCCACGGGGTGCAGACAGACAGTCTTTCTGGGAAGCTGTGCAAGACTCATCCGGAAAATGGGTTGATGTGATACCGATGTCGCCATTGAACGCGCCCGCAGTCTGATGGGCCAGGGTGGCCACGTTGGCCTTCCAGCCAAAACGCCCAACACGCATCTCGCCTGCAAATACATCCCATACCCGGTTGGCCAGGCCTTTGACCGGCCCATCCAGCGCCGCCTGATCACGGGCATTGCCCAAAATATCGGCCTCGGAAATGGCGTCAAGCAAACCCACCCCGGGCATTTGCTGAGCAATCCTGGGGCTCATCATGACGTTTTTTGCCATGGGACCATACGCCAGCGCCTCCAGCCGGTAAAGCGGCTGCTGCAAGGTGTAAGACGTCCCGTCCGTGAATTGACCCCTGATGATCTGGTGCCGAATGGTCACGCGGCCTTCGGGCTTGACCCCCTGCACCGCCGAATTGTTGAACTGGCCGCCATAGGTAGGCTCCGGCATCACGTCACCATGCAGGCCGGTGCCGGGCACAGACAAACGCATCAGCAGGGCAACCGGCTGCTCGGTCAAACCCTTGTGAAAATCGGGTGGCGCACCACGCCCGCCCTGCACATGACAGCCCCCGCACGATCGGGCAATAAAGTGGGGGCCCAGTCCATCACGCGCCTGAGTCGACGACGGCGCCTCAACCCAGTTGCGCCGAAAAAAGGAATTCCCGACAGCAAAACGCGTGCGCTCATCATCAGAGAGATTGGCCAGTGGCAACAAAAATGCG
>JBEEMW010000023.1:0-18059 GCA_041192445.1 Pseudomonadota bacterium
TCGGGTTGCTATCAATGTCTGGAGGACAACTGACCCCATGTCAGGTGTCTGATGCAAATTACCGCGTGGATGCCACCATGGAGAACCAGGCACCTTGCGGGTCCTGGCAATTCGCAACGAACATCGGCCCCGGCACCTCCATCGGTCCATTCATCACCTTGCCACCGGCAACCTTGACCCTGTCCATCGCGGCATCCAATGCCTCTACGTTGAAATAATAGGCCCAGGATGGGACGGGTGCTTCGGGCATTTTGGTCATCATGCCGCCAGCCGCGTCCGGGCCACCGGTGGAGAACAATCGGTAAACGCCCATTGGCCCCATATCCATATCTCTTACCTGGCTCCATCCGAAAAGCTCTGAGTACCAGTCAAAAGCCGCAAGGCCGTTCCCGGCATGAAGTTCATTCCAGCCCACCGTTCCCGGCACCCCTTGCGACGGATTGGGCGCAGCCCCATCACTCTTGGGCTTGAAGATGATGAAAGCGGCGCCATGCAAATCGGCGACCACGGCAAAGCGCCCAACGTTGGGAATATCTTGTGGCGCTTGTATCGTTGCTCCGCCTTTGGCCTGGATACGCGCAGCCCAAACGTCCACATCAGGCACAGCGATATACCCTTGCCAGCACGCCGGCGCGCCCTGCTCGCAAGCCTGCGCCGGCATCGGCATGATGCCGCCCACGCCTGTGGAACCTGCCGAAACGACGGTGTACTCGTTCTCGCCGGGAAAAGCCTGCATGCTCCAGCCCAAAACCTGGGCATAAAAAGCCTTCGCCGCAGCAGTGTCGGTAGTAATCAAGTCATGCCATACAAAGGGACAAACTGAGACGGTCATGGGGATCTCCAATAGGAATTGAAAGGTGTAATACTAGCGCAAACCACCATCAACCACAGGAGAAACAACATGAAGCCAAGGTATCAACCCCATTCGAAATTGGACCTGAGTTTTACCCGTGTCGTCGATGTGCCCCGAGCCATGGTCTGGCGCGCCTGGACCGAGCCGGAACTGCTCTTGCCCTGGTTCTGTCCCTTGCCGTGGAAAACCATTGACTGCGAAATTGACCTGCGTCCGGGCGGAATTTTCCGCACCACCATGCAGTCACCGGAAGGCCGCGAGTTTCCCAATGCCGGTTGCTTTCTGGAAGTGGTGCCCAACGAAAAACTGGTGTGGACCAATGCCCTGCTGCCGGGCTACCGACCCAGCCTGTTAACCGGGACCTGTGGCTCCGACGACGCCAGTTTCATGTTCACCGCCATGGTCGAATTGGCAGACCAGGGGCAGGGCACACGTTACACCGCGACGGTCATCCATGCGGACGAAGCCGGCTGCAACCAGCACGCCGAGATGGGGTTTGAGGGTGGATGGGGCACGGCACTGGATCAACTCGTGGCCATGATTAAAAAGGGTGTCTGACATAGACTTCAGACCTGATTCACGCGAGTGGATTAATACACGGGCGAAATCAGGGAAAATCACACCCCATGAACGACACCACCCAACGCCCCCCGCTGCCCGACCATTTGTCCATTGACGCGCGCAGCCCCCATCACGTCGCTGCCGTGTTCGAGCATGACATTGGTATCCGGTTCAATGACAAGGAGCGTTTTGATGTCCAGGAATACTGCGTCAGCGAAGGCTGGGTCAAGGTGCCTTCAGGCAAGACGGTGGATCGCAAGGGTCATCCGCTGACGATCAAATTGAAGGGCAAAGTCGAAGCGTTTTACAGATAAGTGGCTGGGGATTCCCCTACCCCGCCACCACTTCCCGCACCGCTGCCAGCTGCCTACGCGACACCGTCAGCAACTCGTCAAGCCCCGTCAACCGCACGGCCCAACCCTCTCCCTCCTCCGGGTCATAGTTTTTTTCCAGTGCCCGCACCGCACGCCGGGCAACCAGCGCGTTGCGGTGAATGCGCATGAACTCGGTGGCGTATTTTTCTTCCAGCTCGCTCAGGGAGCCATCAAGGATGTAGGTCTTGGCCGAGGTGCGCACCGTGATGTATTTCAGCTCGGCCTTGAGGTACAGCACCTCGCTCACAGGCACCCGTTCGGTACGTCCCCGCTCCTGGATGATCAACACCTCTTCAGGTGTATCAGGCTGCGCGCCTTTGGTGGATTCGATCAGGCGCGCCACTTTTTGCAGTGCCGCCTGCAGACGCTCCAGGCGAACCGGCTTGGTCAGGTAGTCCACGGCTTCCAGTTCAAAGGCATGCACCGCGTGCTCGGCATGGGCTGTGACAAACACCACGGCGGGTGGGTGGGGCAGCAGGCGAAGGGTTTGCGCCAGCGCCAGGCCATCGGCACCGGGCATGTGGATGTCCAGCAGGGCCAGGTCAAATGGCTGGGTGAGGGATTGCCGACGCAGCAGCTCAACCGCCTCGGTGGCGTTACCGGCCTCACCGTCTACCCGAACTGTGGGTGTTTTGCAGTCCCCCAGCAGGGTGCGCAGACGCGACCGGGCCAGCGCCTCGTCGTCCACAATCAAAACGCTCAAACTCATAACGGCACCTCAATACGCGCCTGGAAGACGCCATCCTTCAAACCACTCTGAAATTGACCCTGCACGTCGTGCAGCAGGCTCAAGCGATCACGCACATTGTTCAGCGCCACACCATTGCCCCGTTTCATGCGTTTTCCCAGATCAGGCGAAACGGTGTTGGTAACCTTGATCACCACGGTCGAGCTGCGTCGCTGGGTTGTCACCTTGATCAGGGCCCCGGCCGCGCTGGGCTCAACACCATGTTTGACAGCATTTTCTACCAGGGGCTGCAGCAACAGGGGGGGCAGCGTGGCTTTGTTGGCCCTGGGGTCCAGCGTCCACTCCACCTGGAGCCGCTCGCCAAAACGCACCTGCTCGATAGCCAGGTAACGCTGCGCCAGGGTGATCTCGTCTTCCAGCGTAACCGACTCACCCTGCTCCATCAAGGCATGCCGAAACAGATCGCTCAGGTCTTCCAGCAGCGTCTCGGCCTTGGCCGGCTCATCACGCACCAGGGCAATCGCGCTGTTGAGCGTATTGAACAAGAAGTGGGGGCGAATGCGCGATTGCAATTCGGTCAGCCGTGCGGTTGTGGCGGCCGGAATGGTGCCTTTGGCCCGCAAAACCAGTGCGGCCACCAGCGCCGCCGACAGCAAGGCACCCAAAAATGCGCTGGCAAACCAGGGTGGACTGCCCAGCAACCCCACCATGGCCAGCAAACCGCAACCGTAAACGCCCGACAAGGCACCCAAAAACACCCCGACCGCATATTGCGCCAGAGTTGGCACCCGGCCCAGCACCCGCTTGAGGCTGCACGCCGCAATCAACCAAACCAGCGTGCCAGGCAATGCGCCACCAGTGAACAGGGACAAGCGCGTCAGCCACTCCACCGGCGTTGCCGAGCCAAACATCGCCCCCACCGCCACAACGACTTCCACAAACAAGACGGCCCGCAACACCACCCCCACGTGGCAGGCGTCAAATACCAGTACCGGTGCTTTCACCGCAGCAGCGTAGGCAGGCGATAACTCCTGGAATGCCGATAAAATTTTGGAGTCTTGCATGGGGCCAATCGTAGATGAATCCCTGTATTCATTCAATAATCGGGGTTCTGGGTCTATTTGCGCCCCCATTTTCTGCACAGCGTCACATGCCACACAACCAATTCGACAAAAAATCACAAGCCTGGTCGGCCCTGTTTTCAGAGCCCATGAGCGATCTGGTCAAGCGCTACACCGCCAGCGTCTTTTTTGACAAACGCCTGTGGCAAGCCGACATTACCGGCTCGCTGGCGCACGCTGCCATGTTGTTCAAGCAGCAAATCATCTCTGCAGACGACCACACCGCCATTCACAACGGCATGGCGCAAATCACTGCCGAGATTGAGTCCGGCGCGTTTGAGTGGAAACTTGATCTGGAGGATGTTCACCTCAACATCGAGGCCCGCCTGACGCAACTGGTGGGTATTGCGGGCAAGCGTCTGCACACCGGGCGCTCGCGCAACGACCAGGTCGCCACCGATGTGCGCCTGTGGCTGCGCGGCGAGATTGACCTGATTGACGGCTTGCTGGTCGACTTGCAAGGTGCGCTGGTCGAGGTGGCCGAGAAGAACGTGGAGGTCATCCTGCCCGGTTTCACACATTTGCAGGTGGCGCAACCGGTGAGTTTTGGCCACCACATGCTGGCTTATGTGGAGATGTTTGCACGTGATGCGGAGCGCATGCAGGACGTGCGCCGCCGCGTGAACCGCCTGCCACTGGGCGCTGCCGCACTGGCGGGCACCAGTTACCCGCTGGACCGTGAACACGTGGCGCTTGCTTTGGGCATGGTCGATGACAAGGGCCTGCCCTGCGTCTGCCAGAACAGCCTGGACGCGGTGAGCGACCGTGATTTCGCCATCGAATTCACCGCCGCGGCATCCCTGTGCATGGTGCACATCAGCCGCTTCAGTGAAGAGCTGATTTTGTGGATGAGCCAGAACTTTGGTTTTATCGTGATTGCGGATCGCTTCACCACCGGCAGCTCCATCATGCCGCAAAAGAAAAACCCCGATGTGCCCGAACTGGCGCGGGGCAAAACCGGCCGTGTTGTCGGCCACCTGATGGGCCTGATCACCCTCATGAAGGGCCAGCCGCTGGCCTACAACAAGGACAACCAGGAAGACAAGGAGCCGCTGTTTGACACCGTGGACACCTTGAAAGACACGCTGCGCATCTTTGCCGAAATGGTCGGCGGCCAGCTCAACGCCGCCACCGGTGTGAAGGAAGGCGGCATCACCGTCAAGCCCGAAGCCATGGAGCGCGCGGCCCTCAAGGGTTATGCCACCGCCACCGATCTGGCGGATTACCTGGTGAAAAAAGGCCTGCCTTTCCGCGACGCGCACGAGACAGTGGCCCACGCCGTGAAGGCAGCCATCTCGCATCAGGTCGATTTATCAGAATTGCCGCTGGCGGTGTTGCAGCAGTTCAACCCCCATATTGAAAAAGACGTGTACGAATGCTTGAGCCTGCGCGGCTCGCTCAATGCGCGCGACATTCTGGGGGGCACGGCACCGAATCAGGTACGGATGCAGATTGCGCGGCATCGGGTACGGTTGGGGTAACCACCATCATGAATCTATTCGCTACTAAATCAATAGCGTGTCACGCAATATTGACGGGGGCTACAACCCTGTTTTCTATCGGAATGGTGCAGGCGCAGACCCCGCCCTACCCGAGTAAACCGATTCGCCTGGTTGTGCCCTTCACACCGGGTGGCAGCACCGATATCCTCGCCAGGGCAATTGGTCTGGAGTTGACCAGGGCATGGGGACAAAGCGTGATTGTGGACAACGTGCCTGGCGCCGGCGGCAGTATCGGGGCGGACAAGGTGGCCAAGGCGCCTGCGGACGGCTACACGCTGCTGATGGGTCACATCGGCACACTGGCGGTCAACCCCAGTCTTTACCCCAAACTGCCTTATGACCCGGTGAAGGACTTTGCGCCAGTGGCCTGGGTGGCCCGAGTCCCGAATGTTCTGGTGGTGCACCCATCCGTGCCCGCCAAAAGCCTGAAAGAGCTGGTTGCCCTCGCCAAAGCCAAACCCGGCCAGTTGAACTATGGCTCCGGCGGGAACGGCAGCGCCGCGAATCTGGCCACCGAATATTTCAAAATGCAGACCGAAACATCGCTTCTGCACATTCCCTATCGCGGAACGGCACCTGCAGTCACCGACCTGGTGGGGGGCCAGATTCAGGTGCTTTTTACCGGCGCGCCTGCTGTCATTGGGCAAATCAAGAGTGGCCAGCTCCGGGCACTTGCGGTTTCCAGCCCAAAACGGCTTGACGCACTGCCTGATTTGCCGACCGTTGCAGAAAGTGGCTACAAAGGCTTCGAGGCTGATCAGTGGTACGGGGTTGTGGCGCCAACAGGAACGCCGCGCGACATTGTTTTGAAGCTGAACAGCCAGATCAACGCGGCACTCAGCTCTGTAGAGCTTAAAACCAGGCTGAGTGGTGAAGGGGCTGTGGCAACCCCCAATACGCCCGAAGTTTTTGGCCAGTTAATCGTGCAGGAGATTGTCCGGTGGCGGCCAGTGATGACATCGGGTCGGGTCAAGGCAGACTGACGCACCACCCCCAAGCTAGGTCGACACCTCTAATAATTGCTGCAACGCAACAAAAATCACACGCAGCCTCGGGTTTTCCCTATAATTCAAACCATGCTGCAATGCAACATAAATGACCCGCCAGGGCATTCACGGTGCAGGCACTTGATTCACATCATTAACCAAGGAAACCCAAATGAACAACATCGCTGAACAATTCATCGCTACCAACAAAGCCAATCTGCAAGCCCTGGAAGGCTTCACCACCCAGGCTTTTGCCGGTGTGGAAAAGCTGGTCGAGCTGAACCTGGCTGCCTCCAAAGCTGCCCTGGGCGAAACCTTCAGCCACGTGCAAGCCGCCTTGGGCGCTAAAGACCCGAAAGAACTGTTGTCTTTGCAATCTGGCCTGTTGAAGCCTCTGGTTGACAAATCGGCTGCCTATGCCCAGCACGTTCAGACCATCGTTACCGGTAGCGGTGCAGAATTCACCAAAGCCGTAGAAGGCAAAACTGCCGAAGCACAGAAAGCATTCGGCGGCATGATGGACAACCTGACCAAGAACGCACCAGCTGGCAGCGAAACCGCTGTTGCCGCATTCAAGAACGCTTTGACCGCCGGTCAAAATGCACTTGAGTCCGCTCAGGCGCAAGCCAAAAAAGCTGTTGAAACCGCACAGTCGAACTTCACCGCAGCTGCCACCCAGGCAGCCGATGCAGTCAAGAAAGCGACCAAAGCAGCTTAATTGCCAAACTGCCTTCGGGCAGTCAGCATCAAACGGCACCTTCGGGTGCCGTTTGCGTTTTGGCCTGCGTTGTCAATGTCAAACGGTGCGCCAGAAAATGTAGTCCGCCTGATACCTCACAAGCTGCTTCTGGCCCATGGTGGCAGCATCACAAGCCGACGCAGGCGCCACACCACCCTGCGTATTCACACGCTGGATGTAGGTCACACCCTGCATGGCGCCGGTGCCCATGGCGGGGTTGGCCTTGACCAGTTGCAGGGGAATGGCACCGGCACCGGCAGGCGCCACGGCCACCTGGGCACCGCTCACTTTGGAGCCGTCGTTGTTTTCCCAGGTGGCGGGTGGGCCGTAGTATTTGCCGATGACCTTGCCACTGCGGCTTTTCAGGCCCGCATCGGGTCCGACAAACACCCACTCAAACTGGCCTGCCATGTCTTTCTTGACCCGGCATTCGTAGGTGATGTCACCCGAAGCGGCGGTTTCCATGGCGACCGTGTGACCAGCGGGCACCTTGATGGCATCTGGCAGGCTCATCTGTGAAAACGGAACCATCTTGGGCGCGCTCATGCTGGCGCAAGCAGCCAGGCTGGCAACAGCAAGCAGGGATAAAGCGGGGCGGATTGGCATGATCAGGTTCTCCTTGAATAACGGTTGAAATGGGTCTGTTGTGTGGCTTATTTCGCCATGTGATTTTTCGAGATGGACGCAAGATAGGCCACTACATCCAGCCTGTCCTCGGGCAGCTCCACGCGGTAACCCATGGCCTGGCCCGGCACCACGGATTCGGGGTTGGTGAGCCAGGCCAGCAGCTTGTCGCGGTCCCACACGTGTCTGGCTGCACCCAGGGCTTTTGAGTAGCTGAAGTCCGGCGCTTTGCCCGCAACGCGGCCAAACACCGTGCCCAAAGCCGGCCCTACCCGGTTGGCGTCCACGCTGTGGCAGGCGATGCAGCGTGATTCGAAAATCATCTGCCCTTTGGCCGCAACGCCAACCTGTGCCAGCGCCGGTGTGAGCGCCAGCAATGACAGCGCCAGGGTTGCGGCCCCGGCCATGGGGTTTGTCATCAGGCACCGAAAGACAAAGCACCAACCGGCAAAGGCCGACCCAGGGCGTTGGTCAGAATCGTGAAGTGCATGGTCTCGTCAGCCGCCAGTCGGCCTGCCACTTTCGCCAGGTCTTTGCTGCCAAAGGCAGGAATCACACCCAGGTAGGCGTTGATGGCACCCAGCTCCAGGCGGGCCGCCAGGTCCAGCACATCACCCTGGTTGCGCAGCGTGTCGGCCTTGAGGGCCTTGGCATAGTCGTCAAGCTTTTTCTCCATCACCGGCGTGCCGCCCATTTTCTGGATGGTGGCAATCAGGGCATCGCGGTGGGCCTTGTGGTCGGCCTGAAAGCGCACGGCGACATCCAGCACCGGTTTTTGCAGCAATCCGCTGCCGGCACCCAGCTGATAGGCGTTGATGGCTTCGTGCTCCAGACCCAGCGCCACGTTCAGGATGCTGACGTCTTTGGACATGTCGCCCCCCATGCCTTGGGCCAGTGCATCCTTGCCCGCCAGCATGGCCACGGCCACAGCGGACAGTGTGCCGGTGCGGCCCATGAAGGCCCGGCGCGATGAGGCGAGTGTGGCCGTGAGTGATGGATTGGTGAGGGTTTGAACAACAGATTTCATGGTGGTTTCCTTGGGTTCTGGTTGATGACATGAGTGGGTGGCTTGCGGCCAGCATCGGAAAATTCGTCCGACGCCTTGAATACGCAACGAGGGCGGGATCTGGATTCAACATGACCCCCTGCCGAAGTCGGGTATTGGGTTTGATGAATCCACCACCAGGCCAGCCGCGTACTCATGGCATCCAGTCACATGGGTGTTTTCACCGAAATACTGATGTTTTTACCCCTTAGCCCCCGTATCCATTGCGCGAACAGCTATAACTTTTATAGCGGCCACGCCGTCTTCAGGCACCACGCGTTCAGGTTCCGTGCAGGCATGGCCCGAACGCGGGCACGGCCTGACATGCGGGTGCGGATGGCAGACAATCCGGCCATGAATTCCGATACCTCTGATCTTGAGCTGATCCAGTTGCTGGAACGGGTCGCCCGGCACGACCATGCCGCGCTGAAGGCTTTGTATGACCGCTGCTCGTCCAAACTATTCGGGCTGGCCGTTCGCGTGGTTGGCAACCGCGAGTGGGCCGAAGACGTGTTGCAGGAAGCCTTTCTCACCATCTGGCGCTCAAGCGGCGACTACCGGGCCTCCCTGAGCCCGCCGATGGCCTGGCTGGGTTTGATCGTGCGCAGCCGGGGGCTGGACTTTTTGCGTCGCCGTACTGCCGAGCGCACCGGCCTGACACAGGAACTGGATGAGGTACTGGCCGACACCCTGGAGGGCAACACCCCCAACCCGATGGACACCGCCCAGGCCAGCGAACAGGCCTGGGCGCTGCACCAATGTCTGGGCCGGCTGGACAATCGCCAGCGCGAAGTGGTCAGCCTGGCCTATATCCGCGACCTGAGCCACGGCGAGCTCAGCCAACAGCTCAAGCTGCCGCTGGGCACCGTCAAAACCTGGATTCGGCGCGGGCTGGACCAACTGCGCCAGTGCATGGCGCAGTTTGCGTGAGGACCACCGATGAACCTGATTAAAAACCCCGAGTTGCTGGACCATCTGGCCAGCAGTTATGCGCTGGGTAGCTTGCGGGGCGGTGCACGTCGCCGGTTTGAGGCCATGGCGCGCGAACAGGCACCGGTTCGGGCCGCGGCCCTGATCTGGCAAAGCCGCCTCGCCAGCATGAACGAATTGCAGCCTCAGGCGACCCCCAGCCCGGTGGTTTGGACGCGCATTGACAATCTGCTGCAAGGCGAAAAGCAGGCGCAGGCCATGCAGGCCACACGACAGGCCGCCTTGAATGAGGCGTCCAGCAACCAGCCCGATTCAGGCCTGAGCGGCTGGCTGCACAGCCTCGCGCTCTGGCGCGGCGCCACCGCAGCAGGCGTCGCAGCCACGGTGGTCGCGGTAGTCGTGGGTGTGAACCTGCGCGATCAGGTGAGCCAGCAGTTGGGCAGCCAGGTGGCCACGTTGCGCGCGCAACTGCAAGCCACGCCGCAGATTGAATACGTGGCGGTGCTGGCCGACGACAAATCCGCAGCCAGCATGCTGGTCACGTTTGATCCGAAAAACAACAAACTCACCTTGCAACGTGTGGGTGGTTACCGGGAGACAGGCAACCAGTCGTTGCAGCTATGGGCTCTGCCACCCGGCGGCGGCCCCAGATCGCTGGGTGTTTTGGGCAGCGACAAGGTGCTGCGCCTGACGGCTCTGGAAGGTGATGTGCGCGAAGTGCCCACGCTGGCCATCAGCCTGGAGCCCAAAGGTGGCGTGCCCAGCGCGGGTGGGCCCACCGGGCCGGTGCTGTTCAAAGGCACGCTGATCCAGAAAGTTCTTTGATTGGCGCTTTCGGGCTGGGGACTGCCGCCGGCTGTCAAAATAATTTCAATCCCTTAGGGCCAGTATTCAAAACACACCCTACAGGCTCCAGTTAGGATGGTCGCCAATCCAAGGAGACGACTATGCCCGTGATCACCAACATTGAAGACCTGCGCGTTCTGGCGAAGAAACGCGTGCCACGCATGTTTTACGACTATGCCGACTCCGGCTCGTGGACCGAGGGTACCTACCGCGCCAATTCGGAGGATTTTCAGAAAATCAAGCTGCGCCAGCGGGTGGCAGTGAACATGGAAAACCGCAGCACGGCGACCAAAATGGTGGGCATGGACGTGACGATGCCGGTGGCCATTGCGCCGGTCGGGCTGACCGGCATGCAGCATGCCGACGGCGAGATCAAGGCGGCCCGGGCGGCCGAGAAATTTGGCATTCCGTTCATCCTGTCCACCATGAGCATTTGCTCCATCGAAGACGTGGCTGACAACACGACGGCGCCGTTCTGGTTTCAGCTCTACATGATGCGGGACCGCGACGCCATGGCCCGCATGATTGATCGCTGCAAAGTCGCCAAATGCAGCGCGCTGGTTCTGACACTGGACCTGCAGGTCATTGGGCAGCGCCACAAGGATTTGAAGAACAAGATGCGCGCGTCCGCCATGCCGTCACTGGGCAATCTGTTTAATATGGCCAGCAAACCACGCTGGTGTCTGGGCATGCTGGGAACGAAGCGCCACACATTCCGCAATCTGGTGGGCCACGTGAAGGGGGTCAGCGACATGAAGTCACTGTCGGCCTGGACCAACGAGCAGTTCGACCCGCGCCTGTCGTGGGCTGATGTGGCCTGGGTCAAGGAGCGCTGGGGCGGCAAACTCATCCTCAAGGGCATTCAGGATGTGGAAGACGCCAGGCTGGCGGTGCAAAGCGGCGCCGATGCCATCGTCGTCAGCAACCATGGCGGGCGCCAGCTGGACGGTGCGCAGTCCAGCATCGAGGCCTTGCCAGCCATCGTGGCGGCGGTTGGCCCGGACATTGAGGTCTGGATGGACGGCGGCATCCGCTCGGGTCAGGACGTGCTCAAGGCCTGGGCGCTGGGTGCCAAAGGCACGCTGATTGGCCGCGCCATGGTGTACGGCCTGGGCGCGATGGGTGAAGCAGGTGTCACCCGGGCACTGGAAATCATCCACAAGGAGCTGGACGTGACCATGGCATTTTGTGGCCACACCAGCCTCAACAACGTCGGCAAGGGCATCCTGCTGCCGGGCACCTACCCGGTCTGAAGGCGGTCCGGCAAGCGCGCTATCCTTGGGGCTTGAGCACCCCACAACCCATCCTTCGCCGCATTGCCCACCTCGACATGGACGCGTTTTACGCGTCGGTCGAGTTGCTGCGTTATCCGCAACTCAAAGGGCTGCCGGTCGTGATTGGCGGCGGGCGGCGCAACATCCAGGCGGCACTCGAGAAACTCCGGCTGGAACAGCCCGGGCTTGACTGGGATGAAGCCCGTGAACGCGCGGCCCTGCGGCACATCCCCATCGACGCCTTCGCCCGCCTTGAGAATTACGTCGGCCGCGGCGTCATTACCACGGCCACCTATGCCGCGCGACAGTTTGGCGTGGGCTCGGCCATGGGCCTGATGAAGGCCGCCAGGTTGTGCCCGCAAGCCATTTTGCTGCCGGTAGACTTTGACGAATACCGCCAATACTCGCGCCTGTTCAAGGCCACCATTCTGGATATCGCACCGCTGATGGAAGACCGGGGGGTAGACGAGGTGTATATCGACTTCACCGATGTGCCGGGTGGCCAGCGCGAAGGTGGCAGGGTGCTGGCACGCCTGATCCAGAAAAGCATTTTTGACGCCACGGGACTGACCTGTTCGGTCGGCGTGGCGCCCAACAAGCTGCTGGCCAAAATGGCCAGTGAATTCAACAAACCCAATGGTATTTCCACCGTGATGGAAAGTGAGCTGCAGGAAAAAATCTGGCCACTGGCGTGTCGGAAAATCAATGGCATTGGCCCCAAAGCCGATGAAAAGTTGCAATCTTTTGGCATTCACACCATTGGTGAACTGGCGGCCAGGGAGCAACAGTGGTTGATTGATCATTTTGGCAACAGCACCGGCAACTGGATGCACCACGCCGCGTGGGGCCGCGACGACCGGGCGGTGGTCACCGAGAGCGCGCCGGTGTCCATCAGCCGTGAAACCACGTTTGACCGTGACCTGCATGCGGTACGTGACAAGGCCGAGCTGGGGGCTATTTTCACGCGCCTGTGTGAGCAGCTCGCGGCCGATCTGCAACGCAAAGGGTATGTCGGCAAAACCATCGGCATCAAGCTGCGGTATGACAACTTCAAGGGCGTCACGCGTGACCAGACCCTGGACGCGCACACCGCCGATGCCAAAACCATCCGCCACACGGCAGGCCTGTGCCTCAAGCGCGTGCCCCTGGAGCAACGCCTGCGGTTGCTCGGGGTAAGGGTCGGAAACCTGGAAAAAGCGACTCCAACCCCTGTCCAGACTGCACAAGACGCTATGAATCTGAAAGCATTGACGCATCAACTGTTTTGAGTTGACAAGGCTGGCTTACATGGCCACTTCTGGTTCATGCCGCTGTGATGTTCTGCCAGAATGCTGGCTGTACTTGTCATCCCAGCGAGTGGAGTTACCAATGCCCCGTTCAATTTTGTCGATGATCAAACACCTGTGCGTCACGAGTGCGCTGGGAAGCCTGTTGGCACTCGCCGCAATACCCGCCCAGTCGCAGCCTGCGCCCATCCTCAAACTGCGCATCGTGGGGGGGACTGGCCGGTGTCAACCAGTACACCCGTAATGAAGAGCCCTTTTGGACGAAGGAGCTGCTGCGGCTCAGTGGGGGCAAATACGATGCCGATATCGTGCCATTTGACCGGGCCGGCGTGTCCGGGCAGGACATACTGCGCCTGATTCAGCTGGGTGTGGTGCCATTTGGCACGGCGCTTTTGAGTGGCATGTCTGCACAAAACCCGGAGTTCGGCGCTGCCGACCTGGCAGGCCTGAATCCCGATATGGCCAGCCTGAAAAAGACGGTGGCTGCCTTCAGGCCTTATATGGAAAAGATGCTTCGTGAGCGTTACAACACGGAGCTGCTGGCGCTTTACACCTATCCGGCACAAGTGGTTTTTTGCAAAAAACCCCTCTCCGGCCTGACCGATCTGGCCGGCCGGCGTGTCCGCGTGTCGTCGGTCACGCAATCGGATTTCATGGGCGCGCTGGGTGCCATACCGGTTCTCACCACTTTCGCGCAAATCATGCCCAATATGGCCTCTGGCAATACCGATTGTGCGATCACGGGCACGATGTCGGGTAATACCCTCGGATTGCATGAGGTGACCACCCATATTTATGCGATGCCCCTGAGCTGGGGTATGGGCATATTTGGTGCAAACCTGGCGGCGTGGGATGCCTTGCCGGTTGACTTGAAGGCTTTGTTGCGCAGGGAACTACCCAAACTGGAGGCCCAGATCTGGGCCGAGAGTGAACGTGAAACCAGCGAGGGCCTGGCGTGCAACATTGGTGCCCCGAATTGCATTGGCGCACGCACCGGCAAGATGGTGGAGGTGCGTGTCACCGGGCAGGATGAGCGCCGGCGCCAGGAAATTTTTGCTTCAACCGTGTTGGCAAACTGGCTTCAACGGTGCAATGGGCGCTGTGGCGACATCTGGAACATGACCATAGGCCCCGTGCGCGGCATCATGGCGCCACTAGCCAGGTAAGCCGGTGGTCAAACTCAAGCCGTCCAGAGTAAACGCATTCGTTGCGGGGGTCATCGGACTGTTTTTGCTGACCCTGATTCTGGCCACCGCGAGCCTGATCCGCAGCGGCCAGGAGACGGCCCTGTCTGACAGTGAAGCACAGGCGGTGCGCTTTGTGAGTGGTGCGGAAGCTGCGCTGAACCGAAGCCTGGTGGGCGTGGATGTTTTGCTGGCCAGTCTGGACGACCTGCTGAATCTGTCGGCCGGAATGGCGGACTGGATCGAACCGAAATCGGCAAGCAAACTGATGCGCGGGGCCCTGCAGCAGAACCAGTTGGTCAGCTACATCGCGATCGTCAATCTGCAAGGGCGGGTACTGGCGTCATCCGAGCCCAGCGGGGCTGACCTGGCCATCACGCTGCCCCCCGGATTTGTAAGCGAGGTGCTGGCCCAGCCAGTCTCCTCACTGATGTTCAGTGCGCCCGCGGTGAGTTTTTCCAGCTCGGAGCTGGTGCTGTTTCTTGCGCGCTACATCAGACTGGCAGACGGCTCGAAAGTGCTGGCAATAGCCGAGGTGCAGGTGCCACTCATCACCGCCATCCTGATTCAGGGTGTGGACATCAATGGTCTGGAGGTCACACTGGAGCGCGGCAATGGGCAATTGCTCGCCAGTGCACCCGCCCTGGAGAAACTCTCAGGGAAAATACTCTCACCTGCTCTGGGCAACCGGTATGCCGCAGAGAACGTGTTGCGCCTTCCGGCACGGATCAATGGCGCAGCGGCGCTGGTGGTCACCCGTCCGATTTTGTACCGTGACGTGTTGATTTCTGCGAGCATTCCACTTGATGCCGCGTTGAGGGAGTGGCATATACAACGCAGAAACATTCTGGGTGTCGCGCTCACGTTTGCCTTGATGATTCTGGCCGCCGGTATCTTCGCGGTCTGGTATCTGGATCGACTGATCCAGATGCGCCTGGCCATGGCACAGTCCAAGGAAACCCTGGACCAGGCGCTGGGGTCCATGGTCACCGGATTTGTGTTGCTGAATGCAGACTATGAGCTGGTCACCTGGAACCAGCGCTTCATGGAACTCTTTCCCTGGCTGGCTGGCCGGGTGGCACCGATGGTGCCATTTCGGCGGCTGCTTGAGGGTACGGCCGAACACTACTTACCGGGGGCAAGCGAAGCCGACCGCCAAGCCTGGGTTGAGCGTCGCCTGGAACGGGTGTTGAAAGCGCATGACACCCATGAGATGAATTTTTCCGGTGGACAGATCATCCAGATCACGGAACGCCACACGCCGGAAGGGGGCGTTGTCATCATCTACGAGGACGTGACACAGTTGCGCGAAGCCATGGCCGAGGTCGAGCTGCTGGCGTTCTATGACCCGCTGACCGGACTGGCCAACCGGCGGCTCCTGATGGACCGCATGCAGCAAGCCATGACCGCCAGCACCCGCAGTGGCCGCCGCGGATCACTCCTGTTTCTGGATCTGGATCATTTCAAAACCATCAATGACACCTTGGGCCATGAGGTCGGCGACAGCCTGCTGCTTCAGGTGACCCAGCGCCTGAAGGCCTGTGTACGTGAAGGTGACACGGTTGCACGACTGGGTGGTGATGAATTTGTTGTGATGCTGCAAGGCCTCAGCGCGCACGCGGTAGAAGCGGCCACACAAACCAAGATGGTTGGCGAGAACGTCCTGGCCAGCCTGAATCACCCCTACCAGCTGGCTGAACATTCGTACACCTGCACCTGCAGTATGGGGGCTACTTTTTTTGATGGTGCGTACCAGTCTGCAACCGATTTGCTGACCCAGGCCGATATTGCCATGTACCAGGTCAAGACCTCCGGGCGCAATGCCCTGTGTTTCTTTGACCCTGAAATGCTGACCGCCATCAACGCCCGTGCGGACCTGGAAAAAGGCTTGCGACAGGCCCTGTTGGCTGACCAGTTTGAACTCTATTACCAGGTTCAGGTGGCGCACGACGGTCATGCGGTCGGCGCCGAGGCGCTCATTCGCTGGCACCATCCCCACCGGGGCCTGGTGTCGCCTGCAGAATTCATCGGGCTGGCCGAAGACACCGGTCTGATCGTGCCAATCGGCCTGTGGGTGCTGCATACAGCGTGCAAGCAGCTCAAGCGCTGGGAAAATACACCGAATCGCCGAGAGCTTCAGTTGGCCGTCAATGTGAGCGCACGCCAGTTCCGGCAAATCGATTTTGTGGAACAGGTCCGTGACGTTTTGTACAAAGCAGGCGCGAACCCGGCCCGCCTGAAGCTGGAACTGACGGAAACCCTGGTGCTGGATGACGTGCAGGACACGATTCAAAAGATGAAAGCCCTGCGGACCATGGGCGTCCGGTTTTCCATGGACGATTTTGGTACCGGCCATTCATCATTGGCCTATCTGACGCAACTGCCACTGGACCAGCTCAAGATTGACCAGTCCTTTGTGCGCAACATCGGCATCCAGGCGACGGATTCCGTGATCATTGACACCATCATCGGCATGGCCAGCAACCTGGGCCTGGAGGTGATTGCCGAAGGGGTTGAGACCACCTTGCAGCGCGAATTTCTGGAAAAACATGGCTGCCCGCTTTGCCAGGGCTACCTGTTTTCCAAACCCCTGCCTCTTGCCGAGTTTGAAAAACTATTGAATTGAACAGTCCGACGCGCTGGCATCAGCCAACCAGGATTTCGTCCTGGTGATTGGCAATGTGCAGCGCATGGGCCAGTGCAAAATCCCGGCGACTCACCACGCCGTAGGCAAAGTGCGGCTTGACAGGCCCGGTATGGCCGTTGAACCGGGTGATGGCGTCGCGCAGCCGCTGAGCGCCCGGCTTCCAGTTGTCACTTTGCACCAGCTCAGGCGCGCCGGGAATCGGATCGGTCAAGCCATGACTCATCTTGCCACGCCACTTGAACATGGCAAATGCGGCAGCACCCACCGTATTTTGAAACAAGGCACTTTTGGGCTGGGGGAAACCGTCCAGGCTCATCTCGATGCTCTGGGCCAGATGCTCAAACACCGCCTCCATTTTCCAGGCCGTGGTGCTTTTCACATGGGTCGCTTTTTCAAGCCTGTCAAGCCAGCGAAGTGCGTCGTCCAGCGACTGGACTTTGGGTGTGTCAGCCATGGCAACTCCGGTAAACAACCCGAATTGGGTCAGGATGAAATGTCGGCGGTTCATGCAACTGATGATAACCATCACCAAACCAATCAGCGGCAGACCGAATCCGCCAGTTGACATATGCTTACACGCAACTTACAGTTAAGTCACCCTGTGGGAGGTGCCATGGACCAAAAACTGACGCATGCAATTTCGTTAACGGAGCTTCAACGCATCAAAAAATGGCATGTCGCGCACCGGTCAGACCATCCGCTGGAATATCAGCTCTGGGACGCCGTGCTCACGGTGTGGATCATGGGCTGGATCGGCTGGTTACCTGCGTATGCGCTGGGTGCGTGGTGGGCCACACCACTGTGTGTGTTGGCCATGCTCTCGCCCCGCCTCTATGTGTACTGGCGCCAGCAGGCGCATGAAACGCAGCGACTGCGGTGCGACTGGCTGGACTGCGTGGGCTAACTGATTTTTAGGGAGCATCACCATGTGATGGTTTCATGGCGGAAAGTGAGTTTTCTGATGAAATAGCGCCTCAGCCCACGTCTGATATGCGTAACAAGCTATTATTTTTATAGCAACTACTGTCGCGCCATGCGGGTGTTGGCCGGCAGGGCTTGCGGATGGCTGGTGCGAAACGGGTTGATGTCCAGCCCGCCCCGACGGGTATAGCGGGCATAAACGGTCAGCTTCAAGGGTTTACAACGCGTCCAGATGTCCATGAAGATGCGCTCCACGCATTGCTCATGAAACTCGTTGTGGTTGCGGAAACTCACCAGGTATTGCAACAGCCCTTCCTGCTCTATGGCGGCACCCGTGTAACGAATTTGCACGGTGCCCCAATCGGGCTGACCGGTCACCAGGCAATTGCTTTTCAGCAGATTGCTGACCAACACTTCAGATACCGTGTCCTCATCGTCAACAGTAGTTAACAAGTCGGGCGCCGGTTGGTAACGCGTG
>JBEEMW010000024.1:0-15976 GCA_041192445.1 Pseudomonadota bacterium
CCAGGTTTGAGAGGTCTTTTGTGGCCTCAGCCCTCATAAAGCCTGCGCGGCCAGCTATCAAACCAATAGCAATCAACAGCACGACAGGAATCAGGGACAACAGGACGGGATTGTTCATGAACGGAGCGGGCAACCTACTTCACACTTACCGCATCCGTAACCCGGTAATACAGACCATAGGGGTCGTCCAGCAGCACCAGGAACTGCCCCTCCACCACCACCGGCTCCATCGAGTATTTCACGGGCGTTTTGGTCTTGACCTCCACCATGCTCTCCGGCCCGCCGGGCAGACAAAAGGCACAGGTCAGGGGCACCGAGCTGAGCAAAAAGTGCTTCTGCCTTTCCCCCGGCTCCAGCGGCATCATGAAACCCTGAATACGTTGCGTCTTCTGGTTGAGCGCCATCTGGCGCATGGCAAAAACGGGCAAAACACGATTTTTGTCCTGGCGGGTTTTGACATCGGTCAACAACGACCAGGGCACCACGTCACCCCGTTCGGCCAAAGGCGCGAACGGGCTGTTGGCACCGTGCACGCCCGCCCCGGTTCCGGCAGGCAGGGGCGAGTCGAGCTGGGCCATGGCGCCAGATGTACCCAATATCGCGGCCATCCACAAGGGCAACGAACAGATCAGTAATTTCAGCTTCATTCAGCGCTCCATTCGGCGATATTCAATACGGATTCCATGGTCGGCCTCAGTGCTCGTGCTTCATGCCACAGTATTTGCCAATTGCCAGCCCCTTGCAAGCGGCCTGCAGGTCTATATGGCAAACCTCCTCCTTTTTGCCCGATTCAAGGCATTTTGCGGCAGCCTCATGGGCAGCAGAAATGGCGCGGTGGCGCGCAACATCTTCCTTGGTATCCTGGTCGCTGTGCACAGAAGCGGCCATGGCGGTGGCCACGAACAATGACAGGGCACAGGCAGACAGCCATGTAGTACGACAGTTTTTCATCAGAACTCTCCAAAATGAACAGGGTAAAAAAAACTCCGCCTCGCGCTTAACCTCGCGAATTGAGCAGGGTCGTCACATCCAGCCGGTAGGCACCCAACGCGGGCAGCAGGGCCGCCAGCAAGGCCACACCCACACCCATGGCCACTATCCATGCCTCGGAAGACAACCAGATCCAGCCGGTGAGGGGCAATGAGCGCTCGGCCTGCATCCAGTAACCCGCTACCTGGGCCAGCACATGCCCCAGTGACAAGCCCAGCACAATCGCGACCAGTGCGAGAAGCAAAGCCTCACACAGCACCAGCCCCGCCACTTTGGCGGGCGAGGCACCCAGCATGCGCAGCATGGCCAGATCGGCCCGGCGCTCGCGCACGGCGTTCCACAGTGCAATGAACACACTCAAACCCGCCGTGAGCAACAGCACCGCACCAAAGCCGCGCAACACGTCGGTGCCCACACCCACCATGCGCAGCAGGCGGGTCACCTCCACGGCGGGCGCGGCAGCCTGCATCTCGGTGGTGGTGTTGACGAACCTGGGGAAACTCACCGCTGCCAGCGGGCTTTTGTAGGTGATCAGCGCCAGCGTCACCTCCCGCTCGGCTTCCATGATCTTCTGGTCTTCGGCGTCCAGCGCGGTGGCTTTTTCATGCACCTGCCAGACCGATTCTGTGGGCGTGAGCACCAACCGGTCCAGCACGCAGCCACAGCGTACCAGCACCCCGGTCACCCGATACGGGTTGTCACCATGCTCATGGCCCTTGCCGCCCAGGCCGTGCGAGCCGATGAAGCTGTTGCCGACCGCCAGCCCGGTGTTGCTGGCCACCTGTGCGCCCACCACGGCCTGCATGGGTCGGGTCCACATCGTGCCCTGCGCGAGGTTAGCGCCATAGTGGTCGGCATAGGCCGGCGTGGTGCCGACGATGCGGAACCCGCGAAACGTGTCACCCAGACTGATGGGAATGAGTTTGGCGACCTGCGGGTTCTTCTCCAGTTCCTGCACCGCCTCCAGCGGGATGTTGCCGGTCGGTACGTCAATATGGAAAACGCCCGCCAGGATGAGCTGCATCGGGCTGCCTTTGGCCCCCACCACCACGTCAATGCCGGCCAGGTCACGCTCAAAAGCGCGGTCCAGCTGGTTACTCACCAACAGCACAAACGTGATGGACGCCAGACCCAGCGTCAGCAGCAGCAGGTTAAGCCCTGCCGCCAGTGGCCGCGACGTCAGGTAGCGCCAGGCAATCGCTATTATTTTCATAGCTGCTCACGCAGGGTGGACGAGGGCTGATGGCCAAATTGGTTATGAACAAGGCGGCATTGCAAGGCCTGTGGCAGTGCCGCGGCCACACGCGCGTCGTGCGTGGCAATCACCAAGGTGGCGTTGCAACGCTGGGCGCTCATCTGCAGCAGTTGCAGTGCCGCCTGCGCGGCATCGTCGTCCAGGCTGGCAGTGGGCTCGTCGGCCAGAATGACCTGCGGGTTCAGCAGCACGGCACGCGCCAGCGCCACCCGCTGCGCTTGCCCACCCGAGAGCTGGCCGGGTTTGCGTTCACCCAGGTCGGTCAGGTCCAGCGTGTCCAGCACCTGCGCAATGGTTTGCGGGTTATCAGGCGCACCGGCGGCCCACTGCGCCAGCGCGAGATTGCCGGACACCGTCAGGGCGTCGCTCAGGTGCAATTTTTGAGGTAAAAACCCGATAGCCCTCGCCCGCCATGCGTCAGTAGCTATTTTTTTTATAGCGCCCAGGTCTTGGCCAGCCACCGTCATCTGCCCGCTGCTGGCGCGCAACAAGCCTGCTGCCAGTGCCAGCCAGGTCGATTTACCGGAGCCGGACGGCCCTTTGAGCAGCAATACACCGCCTTGGGGCACGTCGACGTCGGGAAAGTGCAGCTCTGCGCTTTGGGCGTAACGGTAAGCCAGCTTCGCGGTCTGGATCATGCCGGCGCTCCCGATAAACCGGTTGCACAGTCGGCACACACGCCCCGCACAGCAAAATCCATGCTCATGCCCTGGTAGCCCAAAGACTTGAGTGCCGCCAAAGCCGTTTGCGCCGCGCGCTCCAAGTCATCCGCACTGGCCCTGAGTGCATCGGCCAAGGGACTGTCGCGGTGGCAGCTCTGGCACTCAAAGTGCGGAATGGTGTGCACGCTGTCAGGCATGGCCTGGTAACGGCGCACACGGTTGGCGTCCACCCGACACAACAGCAAGCCGACCTGGGTGAGCCGGTCAATCAGCCGATACAGCGTGACGCGGTCCAACGCCCCTGCGCCGTCATTCACCAAGGCTCCCTGTAGCTGCGCGTGGGTGTAGCTGGTGTCCGGATGGGCCAGCAGCCAACCCAGAACCACACGTGCGGCGCTGGTCCGGCGCAAACCATGTGCGCACAGCAGCACATCAATCGGGTCAGACAGGGAAATTGAAGGGACCATCGGCTTGGTACATGAGAAGTTGGGGTTGGCTTTGTCAGCATTGACTGGAAAAATTAAACGCAATTTGGTTGCAAATATTAATTATTGCAATTAAGTTGCATTAAACTATACCGCCATTCAGTTGCATTATTGCCGAAAAACTGGGTAGTCAACCCGGTTTTCAAGCATCTCCACTTTGTAAAGATAGATTTTCTTCATGCCACTCCAGTTTCCCCGTTTGAACCGCCCCTCTTTCAGCGTGCTGGCCTGGCCCGCGTGGCTACGGGTGCTGGTGGTGTTGCCCGCCGTGGTACTGCTGTGGCTGGGTGTCGCCTGGGCTCAATTGGACGCAGTGCCATGGTGAACCTGGACAATCTGACCGTGAGCTACCGCCAGCACCCCGCGCTGCACCATATCAGCGGCCAGTTTGCGCCGGGCTCACTGACTGCTGTGGTGGGTCCCAACGGTTCGGGCAAAAGCACACTGCTTAAAGCCATCATGGGGCTGCTGCCCACGGTGGGTGGGCAGGTGGTGGTGTCGGCGCCGCGCGTGCGCGTGGCCTACCTGCCGCAACTCGCCGGGATTGACCGTGAATTTCCGATGGATGTGCGCGACTGCGTGCTGCTGGGCTGCTGGGCCGTTGCTGGTGCCTGGGGTAACGTGCGGCCAGCGCAGCTCGCGCGTGTGGCCGCCGCCCTGCACACCGTGGGGTTGCAGGGTTTTGAGCGGCGCAGCGTGGGGGCGCTCTCCAGCGGGCAACTGCAGCGGGTGCTGTTTGCCCGCATGCTGGTGCAGGACGCGCAACTGATTTTGCTGGACGAACCCTTCAACGCGATGGACAGCAAAACCACGCAGGCCCTATTGGCGCTGATCCACCAGTGGCACCGGCAGCAGCGCACCGTGGTGGCCGTGTTGCACGACGACGCACAGGTGCGCCAGCACTTCCCGCAAACCCTGTTGTTGGCCCGCGAGGTGGTGGCCTGGGGGCACACCGCGCGGGTGATGACCGAGCCCCATTTGCACCGCGCCCGCGCCATGGCCGAGTCATGGGAGGGTGAGGAACACCCCCCGGCTTGCCCACTTCGTGTGGCCACTTTCCCCCTTGCAGGTGGCAACACCAGCGGCCCGGCAAAGCCGGCTCCACGGTGTTCCGCGGAACTTCAGGAAGTAGCGCTGCCATGAACGCCATGCCCGCGCTGTGGGATGCCCTGTTCTCCCCCTTTATCGAATTCGCCTTCATGCGCCGCGCGCTCGTGGCCACGCTGGCACTGGCGCTCAGCGCTGCGCCGCTGGGTGTTTTTTTGACGCTGCGGCGCATGAGCCTGCTGGGTGATGCACTGAGCCACGCCCTGCTGCCCGGCGTGGCCATCGGCTTCATGCTGTTTGGCCTGTCGCTCACGGCCATGGCTGTGGGCGGCGTGGTGGCGGGCATGCTGGTCGCGGCCATCGCCGGGGTGGTGAGCCGGTCCACCGCGCTGAAGGAAGACGCCAGCCTGGCCGCCATTTATCTGGTGGCGCTGGCGCTGGGCGTGACGCTCATCTCCGGGCACGGCACGCAGCTGGACCTGTTGCACATCCTGTTTGGCAGCGCGCTGGGGGTGGATGCCGCGGGTTTGCTGCTGGTTGCCGCCGTGTCCAGCGTCAGCCTGGTGGCGCTGGCAGCGCTGTACCGCGGGCTGGTGCTGGAGAGTTTTGACCCGGTCTTTTTGAGCGCTGCCACCACCCGCAGGGGCCGGGGCAGCTGGGTGTGGCAGCAAGGCTTTTTGATGCTGGTGGTGGTGAATCTGGTGGCCGGGTTTCAGACGCTGGGCACACTGATGGCTGTGGGGCTAATGATGCTGCCCGCCGTGTCGGCCCGCCTGTGGCACGACACCCTGCCCGCCCAACTGGTGAACGCCAGCGTGCAGGCCGCGCTGGCGGGCTACGCGGGTCTGCTGCTCTCGTACCACCTGGACACACCCTCCGGCCCCACCATCATTGGCTGCGCGGGGGCTTTGTACCTGGGCTCGTTGTCGCTTGCGCCCGGTGGCTGGCTGCCGCGGGTCTGGCCCGGCGCGCATCGTGTGGCCTGAGTATTTCCGTCCGCTTGGCCTATTCACGTCTCCCCTCCCCCTCCCCCTCCCTTCACTTTCACTTTCACTTTCACTTCCAGGGTCATCTCATGACAATCCAGTTCCGGAAATTCCTGCTCGAAAAACTGTTTCTCGTATTCGCAATGGCCTGCACAGGCTTGCCCGCCATCAGTCTGGCTGCAGAACCGCTGCCGGTGACGGCCAGTTTCAGCATTCTGGGCGACCTGGTGCAGAGGGTGGGTGGCAATCGCGTCGCTGTCACCACCCTGGTCGGGCCAGACGAGGACGCCCATGTGTTCGAGCCCAAACCTGCCGATGCCAAACAAATCCTGAAGTCGAAACTGCTGGTTACCAACGGCCTCGGGTTTGAACACTGGATGCAAAAACTGGCCAAATCTGCCGGTTACCAGGGCACCACACTCGTCGCCTCGCAAGGCGTGAGGGGCCGCACCATGCCCTCGGAAGCCGGCAATGGTGCCCGCGAGTCTGACCCCCACGCCTGGCAAGACCCCACCAACGTGATGATCTACGTGCGCAACATCGCTGTGGCACTCACCAAACTGGACCCTGCGGGCGCGGCCACCTACCAAAGTAACAGCGAGGCCTATTTGAAAGAACTGCAGGCAATGGACATCTGGGCCAAAGAACAGTTTGCAGCCATTCACGCAAACAAGCGCAAGGTCATCACGTCACACGATGCATTTGGCTACTTTGCCGCCCACTACCAGATTCAATTTCTGGCCCCCCAAGGCGTGTCCACCGAAGCCGAGCCCAGCGCCAGACAGGTCGCCCAACTCATCCGCCAGATTCAGCGCGAAAAAATCAAGGCTGTTTTTGTGGAGAACATGACCAACCCAAAACTGCTGGCGCAATTGAGCCAGGACGCGGGTGTTATGGCCGGTGCCGCTTTGTATGCCGACGCGTTGTCTGCTGTGGATAAGCCCGGGGCCACCTATCTGCAGATGATGCGACACAACGTGACGCAGCTGGTACGGGGAATGCGGCAGAATTGATACCAGATTGCTATTATTTTAATAGCTTCTTACGCATATTCAACGGGGGCTGGAGGCCTATTTGCATCAAACAAACGTCTCATCGATCTGCTGAACAAACGCCTCAAAATCGTCAATCGGCAGTGGACGGCTGAATAAATACCCCTGGTAGGCATAACAACCCTGTGCGGCCAGGAAGTCTCGCTGTGCGGTGGTTTCAACACCCTCGGCCATGACCGTCAGCCCCATGCTGTCGCCCAGGGCGATGACCATTTGGGCAATGGCCGCATCATTGGGGTCGGTCAAAATGTCCCGAACGAAACCCTGGTCGATTTTCAGTTGCTCCAGAGGCAATCGCTTCAAGTGGGAAAGCGACGAATACCCGGTGCCGAAGTCATCCAGAGAGAAACCGATTCCGTGCGACTTCAGCAGTTCCATCTTGGTGATGACGTCCTCCACATTGGTCACCAGCAAGCTCTCGGTCAATTCCAGCTTCAGCCGTTTCGGATTGGCACCGGTACGCGCAATCACGGACAGGGTTTGATCCACAAAATCGTCCTGACGGAACTGCCTGGCGCTGACGTTCACCGCGACAGTCAGATGGGTCATCTCTGGCCGACTGGCCCAACTGGCGAGCTGGCCGCAGGCGGTTTCCAGCACCCACTTACCCAAGGGCAGAATCAGCGCAGTGTCTTCCGCAAGGGGAATGAAGTCAGCAGGCGACACCATGCCACGTTCGGGGTGGATCCAGCGCACCAGGGCTTCAACACCTGTGAGTTGACGGTCACCCCTGAACTGCGCCTGGTAATAAAGGGCAAATTGACCATGCTCCAGCGCCTGACGCAAACCCATCTCCAGCGCCGCGCGGGCCGTCACCACGGCCTGCATCTGCGGGTCAAAGAAACGCAGGGTGTTGCGGCCAGCGGCCTTGGCCTGGTACATGGCAATGTCGGCCTGCTTCAAAAGCTGGTCTGTCGACTGGTCGGTGCCTTTGAACACGGTCGCGCCAATGCTGGGCGTGCTGCTCCATTCCAGCTTGTCCAGCGCATAACGCTGGCTCAGCTTGTTCCTGATTTTTTCGCCAATGAGCTCTGTCTGGGCGATAGCCTCGTCGCGGGAACCGCTCAAGTCTTGCAAAATCACCACAAATTCGTCACCGCCCAGGCGGGCAACGGTATCGCCCTCACGCATCGAATCTTTCAATCGGCGGGTCACCTGCTGCAGCAGCAAATCACCTACATCGTGGCCGAGGTTGTCGTTCAGTGTCTTGAAGTCATCCAAGTCAAGGAACATCAACGCACCACAGCGCCCGTTGCGTTGGGCGAAAGTCAGCGCCTGCTGCAACCGGTCCAGCAACAGACGGCGGTTGGGTAAACCGGTCAGGGCATCATGGAACCCGAGCCGCTGGATTTCCTCGACCGCCGCCTTGCTGACCGTGATGTCACTCAAGGTGGCAACGTAATGGGTCGCCTCATCCCAGGCATCCTTGACAGCCGTAACCGTCAGCCGTACCGGAAAGTCTTCGCCATTCTGCCGTCGGGCCCAGGTTTCGCCGTGCCAGAAGCCCCGAGACTTGCCGGCGTGCCAGATTTCGTCGTACCCAAGGGCGTCGCGGCGGTTGGACCACAAAAAGGCCGGCGTCCGGTTGACGGCATCGAATTCAGAGTAGCCGGTCAGCTCGATCAAGGCCTGATTGACCCGGAGAATGACGAAATTGGCATCTGTCACGAAACGGCCCTCAAGGGATTCGAAAGCGATGGCCGCAACCCGAAGCTGGTCATTGCGGTCCAACAATTCAGCCCGTGCTTTGGACAGCCCCTCCCGAGCGCCATCAAGCGCCACGGCTGCGCGTCCGATTTCCGCCTGCAGACGGTTGAAATTCAGTGCCATCTGGCCGACTTCGTCATGGGAGAACACCGTTACCGGTGCCAGATCAGCCTTGGCCTTGGCATGCGCCAGGTCGCCAGCTGCCAATGCACGCATGGCACGGGTGAAATCTGCCATGGTGCCGTGAACCAGGCGGTCCACCGCTTTGGAGACTTCCACCGCCGAATGGGCGATCATGCCTGGCAGAATTAGACCGACAGAAAACGTCAGCAGGGCCACCACCACGAAGATGTCTTCCAGCGCAGCGATCAGCACGGCATTTTCCTTCTGGACCTGGCTTACCGCAAGCAGGTAACCCGCGGCATCCAGGGCCAGAACCAGCAACATGGCACCCGTCAATTTCAGGTGCAGGGTTTGCCCGATACCCGGCAGGCCGGCTTTGCGCCTGTCTACATATTTTCGCCAGGCGTAAAGCACTGAACCAGAGTAGGCAAACAACAGGCCAACCAACACCGTAGGCAGCCCAAACTGCTGAAACCCAAGCACCACGGTCAAACCCCAAACTGCTGCAGCCGCCAGCCCCAGCATGATGGTGCCGCGCGGTGCACGGTAAGGACGAATCATGCTGGGCTCATTGCGGCGCAGCAGCCAGACGGCGACGCTGGGCAGGGCGATTCCGATCAGGTAAGTCAAATTGGCTGCCGCAATCAACCAGAGCGGGTCACCCATCAGCAAAAACACGATGGCCATTCCCGCGGTCAGCAGTGTTGCTACCCATGGCGCATCGGTGGCCGAGCGTTTGGCCAATGATTGCGGCAACAGGCCGTCTTCGGCCAGTTGAGCCAGTGTACGGGCGGCACCGGCAAGCGGCGCAATCGTTCCGTGCAGCATGTTGAAAATCATGAACCAGATGGCAACAGCCTTGGCTGAACCCGCGAACAGTGGCGCAAAGGTAGGCCCCAACTCCAGCGCCAGCTCTTTACCCAGAGGTTCTGGGCCCAGTGTGCCCAGCCAGATGATGGGTAAAACAATGAAATAAAGCGAGGCCAGCCCCGCACTGGCAAATATGGCACGTGGCACGTTTTTGTTGGGATCGATGGTTTCACCCACGTGGCAGGCCGCCTGCTCGAACGCGGGCGCGGCAAATCCGATCAAATACAGGCCGGCCATCACACTCGTGACCTGGCCAAACCAGCCATCAAATGGCACCACCAGTGAAAAGGTGAAGGCCTGCTTCCAGTCCACGCTGCCACTGAAAATCGGGACGACAGCCGACAGGAAAGCCAGTGTGGCGGCCAGTGTGGCAATGGGCATCGCCAGACGCATGACCCATTTCACGCCGCACAGGTTGATGACCGTGAAGAACACCACAATGAATGACGCCAGCAGCGGCACTGACAGCATCGGCAAATACCATTGCACGATGGCGGACGATGCCAGCAAAGCCGTGAAACCACAGGTCGGCACCCATCCCCACCAGTAACAGACGCCGGTCAGGTTGGCCAGCACCGGGCTGTAAGGCCGAAATGCCTCGGCACAGGTGGCGGCAATGCCGCCCACGCGGTTCGGGTACATCAGGACCAGCTCGGTCCAGCCGGGCGTGGCCGCCCAACTCAGCAAAAGACCAATGCCCAGCAATACCACCGCTGCACTGCCCTGGCCGGGAATGTCGGCCTGGCCGATAAACAGCGCGCTAAGTAAAAAAAGACTTTGGTTAATGCCCCCCATGGCAACGGCGGTGGTGCCAAACCAGCCAACGGTTCTGGGATGTGGCCCTGCGGAAACGGCGTGCGAGTCTATCGGGTCAGACGGCATGAACTGGCCTTAAGTGGATCTACGGATGGACAAATAATCTCTCCAGCATTTTCGTCATTAAGTCCGCAGACACAAGCAAAAATAGACAGGAACAACCGCTGTATTTTGATTTTGCCAATGATTTTCCATATTTTTGGAAGGAAAAACGACAGGCTGAATCGCTCAAAGCGCCGTTTGCGGAGATGTTGGCAGGCGAGTGACCCGCCTGGCGGGTCAGGCCTTGGCCAAACGCGCAAAGGTTTTGCGAAACTTGGCGACCTTCGGCCCTGCCACCGCCACGCAATACCCTTGATTGGGGTTATTGGCGAAATAGTCCTGGTGGTAACTCTCGGCCATGACGTAGTTTTGCAGCGGTTTGACTTCCGTCACGATGGGCCGCTCGAAGGTGCCGTGCTGCACCAACTCACCCATGAAGTCATTGACAGCCCGGGCTTGCCCGGCATCGGATACATAAATACCACTGCGGTATTGGGTACCCGCGTCCCCGCCCTGGCGGTTCAGGCTGGTGGGATCGTGAATCACGAAGAAGATTTCCAGAATGTCGCGCAAAGTGATTTGCGCCGGATCAAACACCAGTTTGACGACCTCGTTGTGGCCCGTCGTCCCGGTGCAGACTTGCTCGTAGGTCACATTCGGCACATGGCCATTGCAATAACCGCTCTCCACGTCCGTCACGCCGAGCACATTCACAAACACCGCCTCGGTGCACCAAAAACAGCCACCACCCAAGGTGATGGTTTGCAGGGAATCAGACATGAGGTCTCCATTGAAAAAGTTTTGTCGCCGCACGTGATCCCATCTTACGTGGCTGACCGCTCAAGCCCGGTCTTTACCCAAATTTACCCACACGACCCGGGTTCAGCATGAAAACCAACTAACCTGCCCATTGACGATTTTGACAAGCATGGCTACACTAATAACCAATCAGTCATTAATTTGATGTCTTTCTCCAAACTATTCTGCGAAACCGCAAGATGCCTCCCAACCAAAAGGGAGCGTCGCAAAGAGGCACGCCCCGGTGAGTTGCTGGCCGCAGCGCTGGAACTGTTTGTCGAAAAAGGCTACGCCGCGACCCGGGCCGAAGAGGTGGCCAAACGTGCCGGCGTATCCAAAGGCACGTTATTTCTTTATTTTTCAAGCAAGGAAGAGTTGTTCAAGGCCGTTGTGCGTGACAACATTTCCGGGCGCTTCCCTGATTGGTCGGCCGAACTTGAAGCCTTTGAAGGCAGCACGGCTGACATGTTGCGCCATGCCATGTCTGTATGGTGGACCAGCGTCGGGGCAACCCAGGCCTCCGGCATCTCCAAACTCATGATGAGTGAGGCGAGCAACTTCCCCGAACTGGCCATTTTTTACCAACAAGAAGTGATCGAGCCAGGACATGCCCTGATCCGCCATATTTTGCAGCGGGGGGTCGATCGCGGTGAATTCCGGTCGATAGACATGAAATATGGCGTTCACATGGTGATGGCGCCTCTGCTCTTTCTGGTGATGTGGAAGCATTCCTATGGCGCTTTTGCCGATGGGGGCACACAACTGGTTCCCGAAGAATTTCTGGTGGCACAGGTTGAAACCCTTCTTCATGGTTTGAACAAACGTCAAACCGACAACACGCATCTCACAAGGCCCCTTTAGTCATGAAACGCTGGATGAAATGGGGCGTGTTTGCCCTCGTCGTGGTCGTGGTCGCAGTGGGCGTGGCCCGCGCCCTTTCCTTGCGCAAAGCACAGCAAGAAGCCGTGGCGAGGCAAGCAGCCCAAAAAACTGAAGTGGTCATCGATTTACGGCCGGGCGACCTGGTGCAAGCCAGAGTACGTGATCTGTCGCAAGGTCTGGCTGTGTCTGGCACGCTCAAAAGCGTCAACTCGGCTTTTGTGAAGGTGCGGGTGGCGGGCGAGTTGCAGGGCTTGACCGTCCGCGAAGGCGACACGGTGAAGGCAGGGCAAGTGTTGGCCCGGATTGAGTCAACCGAATACCAGGCGCGGGTTCGTCAGGCGCAACAGCAAGCCGAGTCAGCCAGGGCACAGGTCGATATCGCCAAACGCAGCTTCGAGAACAACCGCTCACTGGTCAACCAGGGTTTTATTTCCACCACCGCACTTGACACCTCCAGCGCGAGTCTGGCCGCCGCCCAGGCCAATTACCAGGCTGCGCAGGCCGGCTCCGATGTTGCCGTCAAGGCGCTCGAAGACACCGTGCTGCGTGCCCCCATCGCGGGCATTGTGTCGCAGCGCGTGGCCCAACCCGGCGAACGCGTGGGTGTAGACGCCCGGGTTCTGGAAATTGTTGACTTGAGCCAGCTTGAACTGGAAGCCAGCCTGAGCGCAACGGATGCCATGCAAGTCCGTGTGGGCCAACTGGCATCTTTGCAGATTGAAGGTGCCGACAAGCCAGTGGTCGCCAAAGTGACGCGGGTCAACCCCACCACCACGGCAGGCAGCCGCGCGGTGCTGGTTTATCTTGCCCTGGAGTCTATGCCGGGCCTGCGTCAGGGCCTTTTTGGACAGGGAATTCTGGGCACCGGCCGGGTACCCCTGTTGTCAGTGCCCCTGAGTGCGGTGCGCACCGATAAGCCGCTGCCCTATGTGCAGTGGGTGAGCAACAACCAGGTGGTTCACCAGCCAGTGGATTTGGGTGCGCGGGGTGAATCGGATGGGCAGGTCATGGTCGCCGTCAAAGGGATTCCCGAAAATGCCGCGCTCGTGGCGGGTTCGGTCGGCGTATTGCGTGCCGGTACATCCATCAAGCTGACACAAGAGACAAAGTAAGCCATGTGGTTCACCCGTGTCAGTCTGAAAAACCCGGTTTTTGCCACCATGGTGATGTTGGCTCTGGTGGTGTTGGGTGTGTTTTCCTATCAGCGTTTGCAGGTTGACCAATTTCCCAATATCGACTTTCCGGTGGTCGTCATCACGGCCGAGTATCCCGGCGCATCACCCGAAATTGTTGAGAGCGAAGTTACCAAAAAACTGGAAGAAGGCGTCAATGCCATTGCCGGCATCAGTGCCTTGACGTCGCGAAGCTACGAAGGTCAGGCTGTCGTCATCATCGAATTTCAGTTGCATGTTGATGGGCGAAAAGCGGCGGACGACGTGCGGGAAAAAGTAGCGACGATACGTGCCAGTTTGCGCGCCGAGGTCAAGGAGCCGCGTGTGTTGCGGTTCGATCCTTCAAGTCGGGCGGTGTGGTCGGTCGCAGTTTTGCCCGATGCTCAATCAGCGCTACCTGGCGCTGCCCGTCCCATGACCGCAGTAGAGCTGACCAACTGGGCGGATCAAACCCTCAAAAAACGTCTGGAAAATGTACGTGGTGTCGGCTCCGTTACCTTGGTGGGCGGGACCAAACGCGAGATCAATGTGTACCTCAATCCACTGGCGCTGGAGGCATTTGGCATCACACCCGACCAGGTGGTGGCGGCTGTACGCAATGAGAATCAGGATTTGCCCGTAGGCGCCATCCGGTCCCGTGAACAGGAGCGTGTGGTGCAAATTGAAGCACGCATGAAACGGCCGGAGGATTTTGGGAAAATCATTGTTACCCGCAAGAACGGCGCACCGGTTCGGGTAGATCAGGTCGCGCGTGTCGTCGATGGCGCTCAGGAAGCTGAGAGTCTGGCCCTGTACAACGGCCAACGCACCTTGTTGCTCACGGTACAAAAGTCCCAGGACGAGAACACCATTGGCGTGGTCGATGGCCTGCAAAAGGCCATGGCGGACATGCAACAACAGTTGCCACCTGGCGTGCGGCTGGAACAGATCACTGACGGGTCACGGCAGATCCGCGTCGCCGTTGAAAACGTGCGACGCACCCTGATTGAAGGCGCCTTGCTGACAATTCTGATCGTGTTTTTGTTTCTGAACTCGTGGCGTTCAACCGTCATCACCGGGCTGACACTGCCGATTGCACTGATTGGCACCTTCCTGTTCATGAACATGTTTGGTTTCACCATCAACATGATTACATTGATGGCGCTGTCCCTGTGTGTCGGCTTGCTGATTGACGATGCCATCGTGGTACGAGAAAACATCGTTCGGCACGTTCGCATGGGAAAGACGTCGTTTCAGGCTTCACTGGATGGTACGGAAGAAATAGGCCTTGCCGTGCTGGCCACCACCCTGTCTATCGTGGCCGTGTTCATGCCGATTGGTTTCATGGGCGGCATTATTGGCAAGTTCTTCCACGAGTTTGGCATCACCATTGTGGCCGCCGTGCTGATCTCCATGTTTGTGAGCTTCACGCTGGACCCCATGCTGTCTTCAATCTGGCACGACCCCAGTATTGAGACCCAGGGACGTCACGCTGCGCCCGTAACGCTGTATGACAAGACCATGGGTCGTGTTACTGGCTGGTTTGACCATGCAACTGACCTGCTGGCGCAAGCCTACCAAAGCATTCTGCGCTGGGCGCTGGTTCACAAGCTCAAGACCCTGGGGGTGGCGCTGGCCATTTTTGTCGTCAGCGTCTTCATGGTTCCCTTGCTGGGAACCGAATTCGTACCCAAGGCCGATTTTTCTGAAACCTCGCTCAATTTCTATACACCCGTCGGCTCTTCTCTGGAGGTGACCGAAGGCAAGGCAAGACAGGTAGAAGGCATCATTCGTGCTTATCCGGAAGTGCGCTACACACTGGCCACCATCAACACCGGTAACGCCCAGGGGAAAATGTACGCCAGCGTGTATGTGCGGCTGGTGGACAGAAAAAACCGCCAGCGCAGCGTGGACGAGTTGTCGGCAGTGTTGCGGGACCGACTCAAGCAGGTTCCGGGCATTACCGTCACACACCTGGGCCTGCTGGACTCGGTGGGTGGCAACAAACAGGTGGAATTTTCCCTGCAAGGCCCCGACATTCAGGAGCTGGAGCGCCTGACCAAGGTGGTACTCGACAAGGTCCGGCCCATTGCAGGCCTGGTCGATCTGGACTCCAGCGTGAAGCCCAATAAACCCACCCTGGACATCGAGGTTCGCCGCGATGCGGCCTCCGATCTGGGCTTGGGTGTGGCACAAATTGGCAGCGCCTTGCGTACCCTGGTGGCCGGTCAAACGGTGGGCACGTGGCGTGCGCCGGATGACCAGACTTACGACGTCAACGTGCGCCTCGCGCCAGAAGCACGCAATACCCCCGACGACTTGCAGCGTCTGCCTTTCGCAATGGGCACCAATACCGATGGCGGCCCCCGCATCGTGCGGTTGAACCAGATTGCCACGGTCAAGGAATCAACCGGGCCCAACCAGATCAATCGGCGTGACCTCACACGCGAAGTGTCCATCAATGCCAATGTGTACAACCGCTCTGCTGGAGAAGTGTCCAATGACATCAAGGCGGCCCTGCAAAGCGTCAACTTCCCGCCCGGTTATCGTTATCAGTTTGGGGGGTCAACCAAAAACATGGCGGAGTCATTTGGTTACGCCATTTCCGCACTGGCGCTGGCGATTGTGTTCATCTACATGATTCTGGCCAGCCAGTTCAAGAGCTTTGTGCAGCCGCTGGCGCTCATGACCTCCCTGCCACTGACCTTGATTGGCGTGGTGCTGGCCCTGTTGATGTTTGGCTCCACCCTGTCCATGTTCTCTGTCATCGGGGTGGTGATGTTGATGGGGTTGGTCACCAAGAATGCCATTTTGTTGGTGGACTTTGCCATCCGTGCCCGAGAAGACGGCATGGAAAGGTCTGAGGCGTTGCTGCTGGCCGCCAAAGTACGGCTGCGCCCGATTTTGATGACCACGCTGGCGATGATTTTCGGCATGATTCCTCTGGCTTTTGCATTGACAGAAGGCTCAGAGCAACGCGCCCCCATGGGGCAGGCCGTGATTGGCGGCGTCATTACCTCGTCTTTGCTGACGCTGGTGGTGGTGCCCGTGACCTATTGTTTTATGGACGATTTGGCCCAATGGTTCAAACGCAAGCTGGGGCCGCGCCC